>NZ_JBHUML010000003.1:0-295829 GCF_042684865.1 Salibacterium lacus | reverse complement strand
GCCGCCCTTGTGCTCTGGAGTAAAAGCAAAGCATTTTGGCGTAGCGGCTTGTCTCAGCAACGAAAAATACCGAACGATTTTTTGAAATCGTTCGGTATTTTTCTATCTTATAGAAGTTTTGTCTCAGACTCTTTTTTTATGAAGGGGGTGTCAGCGATGGGACAGGAGCGGAAAGGATCTGTCTGCAGAACAGTCCCAATATGCCAGCGAGGTTCTTGCAGCTGTCGTACATCCGTCTGTGGACACTGCGGGTGCTGCCCGGTGATTTAGTGTCCACAGAACCGCTGCGGCACAGAACAACTGCAGCCCGGTTCCAGATGACAGAGCTTTTTCAACAGGAAGGAGTGGTGATGGAACATATCTTTTGATACAGTTAAATAGAATAAAATGATGGACAAGCAGAAAAAGGAGTGTTCAGATATGGAACGGATTGCTGTATTCTGCGGCTCCAGAAAAGGGGTCTCCCCGGTATATGAAGAAGGCGCCGCCGCACTGGGACAGGAGCTTGCAAGGCGCGGGATTGAGCTCGTCTACGGCGGGGCGTCGGTTGGTCTGATGGGAGTGACGGCGGATGCGGCCCTTGCGGAGGGGGGCCGGGTGACCGGTGTTATCCCAACTATGCTGGATGAGAAAGAAATCGCCCACCAAGGCTTGAATGATTTGATTGTCGTAGACTCCATGCATGAAAGAAAAGCCAAAATGGCAGAACTGGCGGATGGTTTCATTGCGCTCCCGGGAGGACCGGGTACGCTTGAAGAGTTCGTGGAAATCTTCACCTGGGGACAGCTCGGCCTTCACCAGAAACCGCTCGGATTATTAAATATTGACCAATATTATGATCCGCTGGCCGCGTTTTTTAATCACATGACCAATCAGCAGTTTCTGGATGAAAAATACCGATCGATGGCCATCGTGGAACCCGATGCCTCCCGTATGATAGATCAGTTCAATGCATGGCGGGCGCCCGATGTGAAGCAGTATATTGAAGAGGGTGAAACCTGATTCATCCCTCCGCCAGCGAGACATTTACTGTCACCGTGTCCTGCAGTCTTTCTACTTCGTCCGTTCCACCGTTCAGTGACGGCGTCACTTCATAAGAAACAGTGATGTCTCCGCCCTCCCGGGAAGGATCGTTGTGAGATAGGATGAACTGCTGTTGTCCCTCTTTGAGTACTATCGTTTCCTCAGATGCAGACAGCCTGTTTTGAAGAAGACGGAAAAACCGGTCTTCCGGGTTTTCTGTTTCTCCTTCTCTTGTTTGCTCTTCCACTATTGCTTCTGCTTCCTCCACGGCCAGCTCCACCTTTTTTTCGATACGAATCGTTCCCATATCCATCAGTTTCCCGCGCTGGATATTTTCTTCACTTTCGTTGTACTGCGACGAACTGTTCATTATACTGGACATGATAGGTGGTACCATTATTCCAATGATCGTGACGGTAAGAAGGACGAGGATCATCGTGTACCCTGATTCATTCAGTTTTGGCATGATGGTGCATCCTCCAGACTGCCGTATTTATCTGTATCTACATAACTGTACAGCTCGGAAACAGGCTCAGCAGAGGAGATATTCTGCTCAAGAAACACTTCGACGTGTACTCTGCCAAGCTCGGCCGTGTCTGCTTGACACAGATGGACTTCCGGGTAATACGTTTTGTTATTCACATGGATCACATCGGGCTGATTCTGTTCGTTTTTAACCTCATACAACACTTCTTCCGCGGCGTTAACGGCAGTCAACTTATCTTCGGTGCGGGCGGAAAACATGGTATACTGCGAAAAAAAGCTTAAGAAAGTAATGATGACAATACTTAAAATAGTCAAGGAAGCCAGCAGTTCCACCAGGGTGAATCCCTGCTGACGGCAACGAGCGGCGGTTTTTTTCATCGTGTCACCTTTTCATTTATTATTTCAAGGACGGCGGGGATAAACGTGTTTCATACCTATTATCGGCAGACATCCGGGATGACGTTAATTGAAGTGCTGCTCACGCTTCTTTTATCATCTGTAGTGATTGGCCTGGTGACAACGGTTCTTGTGAGCAGTATCAATTTCAATGAACGCACCCAGTCCCATGTGAATCTGCGCCAGGAAGCAAACATTATTGTTACAGAACTCCGGCAGAGGCACCAGGGAGAAGCGTATTCCCTCTGTACGGAGGATATGTTTTCGGATGGGCGCTTTCGTACTGAAGAGCTTTCTATACATAATGATAACACGTCCATATCCGGTGTACCGGAATGTGCAGGTATGAATCCGGAAGAACCGCTCGATGTGCAGTTCACCCTCGCCGACAATAACAACCAGACCTTCACAATCGATACCGTAATCGAAGCCGCACAGGCCGACGAAGGAGCCGTCGTCACCCTCGATCCTCCGGAGCAGGGAGGCGGGGATTTTAACGGAATGCTGAACGAACTGTTCATTTTCGGATCTTCGTTCACCTTTCGAGGTAATAATGTTTATGGAGATGGCAGCTCCGTTTTTATCCGCGACCCGCTTGAAACAAGTGACTTGAATGGAGGCGCCTTTACCGGTGTTTCTAATATCTATATCGATGATTCTGTCAAACTCGACGGTGGAAGTGCCGGTCTTGGCTCTGCAAGTGAGCCCGGTCAGATTCATGTGAACGGTGACCTTGAACTTTGGGGAGGATCAAGAAATATTTACGGAGATGTTTATGTAAATGGTGACTTCCGGCTGAAAGACGCCCGTATTCATGGCAATGTGTATGTGAACGGTGATGTGGAGCTGGGTTATAAACCTTCCTTTAACGAAAATTCTTCGGTTTTTTATACTGGTGACCTGGAGGCGCCGAAGCACTATCCGAATGAAATATTAGACCGAATGAAAAAACTGACATCAGTACCGGAGGTGGATATACCGGATGCAGCAGTTCCCGAACCGCAGCGTGATCAGTGGTACGCCAACCATGGGTATAATCAGAATGTGCAGCCTGAAAACATGAAACTGTATGGCGGGGATATCAGGATAGAAAGCTATTATGACGACAATCTTGGTCGTTACGTCGATACCTACTCCAATGCTGTTATTGTAAGTAAAGGGGATATTACGATAAGCAGCGGTGGTCTCTCGTTCAGTGGATTTTTATATGCGCCAAACGGGGAGGTCACATTTAATGGAGGTTCTTTCGAGGGAACGGTCATTACCCGGGACGGGTTCCATGTAACAAGCGGCGGCACCAATGTGACGTTCCGTTCCATCGAGAATTATATCGACGACCCGGCGGATTATCCGTTCCAAAACGGCGGTATAGTAGAATGAAGAAGCTTTTGTTCCTTCTGCCTGCTGTCTATGCCTTGATTTTCTGGGTTATCATGCCGCTTCTAAACTTGTTTACGCCGGAAGACTCCGCTTCCCCGTCGCAGCCGGGTTCTGACTATATGCTTTTTGTCGTATTCATTGGAATCGCTCTGGGGGTTTTCGTTTATATCCTAAAGATGGTAAAAAGAAGAAAATAGTGCATAGGGGAGGTTTATCGTGAAATATATGCTCTACGGTACCTTTTTTGCCGTCATCCTTTTTGTGATTACGATGTCGTTCCGGGCGGAAACGGTTGGCCCTGCTTTTCCAGCAGTATTGCTCTGGATTACCGTAATCATTGCTCCGTGGGTGTTTCTCTATTGGTTTATCCGTTTCGTCAAGCAGTATATTAAGAATTCCGAGCAGTAAGCAGGGTCACAGAAAGGAGACAACGATGGGGTCCTATGCGGTGGTAACAGGAAGCAATGGAGGCTTTGGCCGTGTATTCGTACGGACATTGCTCGAGCAGGGATATGACGTCATTGCCGGGGTCAGGGATACGGCAAAGGGGGAGTTTCTGGTTCAGGAGGCAGAACAGATCGAAAAACAGGAACACCTTCATGTATGGCAGCTGGATGTGACGCAGCCCGGTGACATCGAACGGCTTCAGACGTTTCTTGAAAAAAGTTCCCGGCCTGTGGACGTGCTGATCAACAATGCCGGGTACTGCCAGGGCGGAGTGGTGGAAGGATTGTCGGAAGAGCAGTGGCAGCGGCAGTTTGACGTAAACGTATTCGGCGTTATCCGGCTGACGAAAGCACTCCTGCCGCTCTTCCGGAAACAGCGCGCGGGACAGATCATTAACATAAGCAGTGTCAGCGGCCGCATCGGTCTGCCGGGCATGGGTGCTTATGCAGCAGGCAAGTTTGCGCTCGAAGGCTTCAGCGAGTCGTTGCGGTATGAAATGCAGCCGTTTCAAGTTTACGTTTCTCTGGTTGAACCGGGAAGCTACAGAACCGGTATCTGGGAGAAAGCGCTGAGCGGCAGAGCAAAAGCAGATAAAGCATATGAAACACTCACGGCCAATCTTGAAAACGAAGCATCCGAGGCCGCTTCCGGCAGTTCAGATCCCGAAGCAGCGGCATCCGTTCTGCAGAAGATCCTGAAAGCGAATAAACCCAGGCTTCGTTATCCAATGGGAAACTCCGCTTTTTTGTATCACTACGTGAAACCTCTTATTCCTTCCCGCTTGCTGGAATGGATTATCATTCGACGGGTCCTGCGTTGAATCGGTTTGAAACGATAATTATCGTGGAATAAAAATACCGAGCGGAAAAGCGACAAAAATTTTCTCTCATAAACATATGGCTGACACATAAGTCCTATATAGTATGAAATAGAAAATCATCATAACTGATACTTTTCACATACTATTACCTAACTGGGAGGGAATAACCATGGATCGCTATGAAAATCGGAATCATTCTGATCCTGAAAATCAGGCACAGGAACATCATGACCAGACAAGTCAGGAGCCGAACCATCAGGAACTGCAGACAGAAGATAGACATCAACCAGCAGCAGATGAAAACAGGCGTTATAAAAAAGACCGCAGAAAAGCTGGTCTCACCGGTTTTATCGGTGCCGTCATCGGGGCGCTCATTGTAGCCGCTGTGATACCTTTTATCTATGGAGATAACACGTCGTCGAGCAATGCGGCCGGCGGCAGCAACGGTTCACAAGAAGAAATATCAAATTCTTCCGCACCGGAAACAACGGATATGTCCGTCCAGAGTGTAGACGTCTCCAGCGGAGTGACCGACGCGGTAGGGGAAGTATCTGACGCAGTCGTCGGTATTTTCCGGAATCAGCAGGGCGGTCTGCTGCAGGAAGGAAGTTCAGAGACGCAGGGAGCCGGTTCGGGTGTGATTTACAAAACCGAAGGCGATTCGGCTTTTGTTGTAACCAATAATCATGTTATTGAAGGTGCTAATCAGATTGAAGTAGGGCTGACCGATGAGAACAGGGTGGAAGCCGAGGTCGTCGGGTCCGATTCCTTAACTGATCTTGCGGTACTTCGCATCAGTTCGGAAAATGTGGACACGGTTGCGGAATTTGGCGATTCCAGCACCCTTTCTGTAGGCGAACCTGCGATTGCGATTGGTAACCCGCTTGGAAACCTCAATGGAACAGTGACAAAAGGAATTATCAGTTCGGTCGACCGCAGCATACCTGTGGATACGAACGGAGACGGCCAGTCCGACTGGACTTCTGATGTGCTGCAGACCGATGCCGCCATCAATCCAGGGAACAGCGGCGGCGCTTTGATTAACATTGAAGGTCAGGTTATAGGTATCAACTCCATGAAAATTGCACAGACCCAGGTGGAAGGCATAGGTTTTGCCATCCCTTCCAATACAGTTGTTCCGATTCTTGAGGACCTGGAAGAGAACGGGAAAGTGGAACGCCCTCAACTTGGTGTAACCATTGGTTCTCTGTCCCAGATTCCAAGTTATCACTGGCAGGAGACGTTGAACCTGCCGGAGGATGTACAGGAAGGTGTCTTCGTGAACAGCGTACAGCAGGGTTCTGCTGCCGAACAGGCAGGATTGCAGCAGTATGACGTGATTACGTCGATTAATGGAAACAAGATAACCAATGGCCAGGATCTTCGGAGCTTCCTTTACAATCAAGCTTCTATTGATCAAACCATAGAAGTAACATTCTACCGGGACGGCAGCCAGCAGACGACGGATTTAACACTTGGTCAAAGCGGAACACAAATGGGATAAATGAAAAAACAGGGCTGTCTTAAACCAAAAGGCAGTCCTGTTTTCCTTTCCTTTTAAAGCTTAGAAAGGCGGATGAATATGAGAAACGATGCAGCGGATATACGACAGGCAGTGCAGACACGGACACTGACTCTCCCGGATGAAACACAGCTCCCTGTGGTCGGGCAGGGAACATGGCATATGGGAGAAAAGCCGGGTCAGAAAAAAGATGAAGTCCGTGCTCTGCAGACCGGGCTCGATCTTGGTATGACAGTCATTGATACGGCTGAAATGTACGGAAACGGCGGCGCGGAGTATATTGCAGGAGAAGCAGTTCAAGGACGCCGGGATGAAGCGTTCCTTGTCTCCAAAGCACTGCCGGGCAACGCAGGGGGTTCCAGTTTGGTACAGGCTTGTGAAGAGAGCTTGAAGCGGATGGGAACGGAATATATGGATCTTTATCTTCTGCACTGGCGCGGAGGCTTTTCCCTGGAGGAAACCGTGGAAGGCATGGAGAAGTTGAAACGTGATGGAAAAATACGGCGCTGGGGTGTATCCAATCTCGACACTGATGACATGGAAGAACTGTGGGAAACAGACAACGCCACGTATTGTCAGACGAATCAGGTGCTGTATCATCTCGGCTCAAGAGGGATTGAATACGATCTTCTGCCATGGATGCGGGACAAACGCTTCCCGGTAATGGCATACTGTCCGCTGGCGCAGGGAGGTTTACTGCGCCGGAGAATGCTTGAGCATCCCGATCTTCAGGAGATAGCAGCTGGACGCGACGCGTCTGCGACGCAGATTATGCTTGCCTGGGTGATACAGGCCGGCGATATTCTCGCCATTCCAAAAGCCATGCAGTCCCAGCATCTGTATGACAACGCCGAAGCCGCATCCATCCGTCTGACGGACGAAGAATGCGGGACATTGGAGCAGGCCTTTCCAGCTCCTGACCGTAAACAGCCGCTCGACATAGTCTAATGTTGTTTCAGAAGGCCGGGTGATGCAGAGAGGGTGTCCCCGGCCCTTCTGTACAGATGAAAATCAAGATAACACGTAGTACATATACCACCTGTTTTTCAAAAGAGGGTCCGCTGTTCCGGGGACTCTCTTTTTCATGCCTTCCTTCATCGTGTGGATGAATTTAAAAAAATGTAAAAAAAGATGGGACGACGCACAGCTGACACATTAATTTCCCATGCTTAAAGAAGAAAAATAAACGGATCGGTACGCTGGATCCCGTGTCATAACAACCTTCTCCTCATTTTTATGATGAAAGAGCGCTTCCCTGCGAAGACTGAACGTAAGGGAGAATGCCGACAGGCGCGTATGTTTCCCAAGATGAAAGAAAGGTAATAGAAGGTTAACAACCTATATGAATCTGTATCAAGGAGGGTCACACCCCATGAAAGGAATTATTCTGGCAGGTGGAAGCGGATCAAGACTTTATCCAATGACAAAAAGTATGTCCAAGCAGCTGCTGCCGGTGTATGATAAACCGATGATTTACTACCCGTTATCGGTACTGATGCTTTCGGGCATCCGGGAGATTCTTATCATTTCCACACCCCAAGACACACCCCGCTATAAAGAACTGCTTGGGGACGGCAGCCAGTTCGGTATTTCGCTGTCTTACGAGGTACAGACGTCGCCGGATGGTCTCGCGCAGGCGTTTACCATCGGGGAATCGTTTGTCGGTAACGACCGCGTTGCCTTGATGCTCGGGGATAACATCTTTTACGGACAGGGATTCACCCCGCTGCTGCAAAAGGCAGCAGGCCGCACGGAAGGTGCGACAGTGTTCGGGTACCGGGTGAGTGAGCCGGAACGATTCGGCGTCGTTGAGTTCGATGAAAACCAGCGGGTGAAGTCCCTGGAAGAAAAGCCGAAGCAGCCGAAATCTGAATTTGCTGTAACCGGTCTTTACTTTTATGACAATGATGTACTTGATCTTGCCAAAGAGGCGCGCCCTTCCGACCGGGGAGAGCTTGAGATCACGGATATCAATAAGGCATATCTTGACGCAGGAAAGCTGAATGTGGAACTTCTCGGCCGCGGCTTTGCCTGGCTGGATACAGGGACGCCGGAATCGCTGTTTGATGCATCCCAATTCATTCAAACGGTTGAAAAAAGACAGGGCTTCAAAGTAGCATGTCTGGAGGAAATTGCGTTCTACATGAATTACCTGGACCGCGATTCTTTATTGAAGAGAATTTATGATATGAAAAACAGTGAATATAAAAAATACCTGCTGCGCACGGTCGAAAGAACACCGGTATCTTCGGGCATGACAGAGCAGGAAGATCCCCATAGAACGGAATTGATGAAATAATGACACACGAACAAACGATTATGGTTACCGGGGGAGCCGGGTTTATCGGACAGCATTTTGTGTCTTCTCTTGCCCGCAGAAACCCCGGTATTACGATTCTAAACGTGGATAATCTGACGTATGCCGCTGATCCCGAAAGTGTCGAGCAGTTGAACCGGCTCCCGAACCATCGCTTTGTGGAAGGCGATATCACGGACCGGAAGATGCTGGAGAAGCTGTTTGAACAACACGATGTACGGGGAGTCATCCATTTTGCGGCGGAGTCCCATGTTGACCGTTCCATTGAAGATCCCGATGCTTTCATCCGGACCAATGTGCATGGCACGTTCACTTTGATTGATACGGCCAAAAATTATTGGATGCAGGGCCCGAACCAGTGTTATCCCGGCTATGAAGATGCCCGCTTTCATCACATTTCCACCGATGAAGTATACGGAACACTTGGAGCAGAGGGAATGTTCTCTGAAACATCTCCGTATGCGCCGAGCAGTCCTTACAGTGCAAGCAAGGCGGGGTCGGATATGATTGTGCAGAGTTATTACCGTACGTACGGCCTGAATACCATCATCACCAACTGTTCGAACAATTTCGGGCCGAACCAGCATGACGAAAAACTGATTCCGACCATTATCCGCAAGGCAATGAGCCTGGAAACGGTGCCGATTTACGGCGACGGGCAGAATATCCGGGACTGGCTCTATGTCACCGATCACTGCCGCGGAGTGGAGCTTGCGTATTGGAACGGAGGCGCGGGTGAAAGCTATAATATCGGCGGAGATAATGAGCGAACCAATCTCTACATTGCCGAAAAAATATGCGCCATGCTTGATGAGCGCAAAGCTGAAAAGCTTGAAGGACAGGGACTGGAAAGCTACACGGAATTGATCACGTATGTAGAGGACCGGCCCGGCCATGACCGCAGGTACGCCGTAGATGCGGAGAAAATAAAGAAAGAACTGGGCTGGAAGCCGGAGGAAGATTTTGAATCCGGACTATTAAAAACGGTGGAGTGGTATATCGATGAATACGAATAATCCTCATCTTTCCGTTGTGACACCGGTGTACGGCTGCGGAGACTGCATCATGCAGCTGTATAACCGGCTGACTGAAACACTCGATGCCATCACGTGGCAGTATGAGATTATTATGGTGGAAGACTGCAGTCCGGATCAGTCATGGAGTGTCATTCAGCAGCTCGCATCCAGAGACAAACGGGTGAAAGGCATTAAGTTTGCCAAGAATTTCGGGCAGCACACCGCGATCACTGCAGGCCTGGATGAAGCCCTCGGAGACTGGGTGGTTGTGATGGACTGCGACCTTCAGGACCAGCCGGAAGAAATCCGAAAACTGTATGATAAAGCTGTTGAAGGATATGATGTCGTCTTCGCCCGTAGACATGAACGGGAGGATACGAAGTTGAAAAAATGGGAATCCAAGCTGTTTTATAAAGTATATGATTACTTTACGGAGAACACATCCGACCCGGCGATTGCCAATTACAGCATCTCCTCCCGGAAAGTGATTGAAAATTACCGGCATCTCCGCGAACAGAATCGGAACTTTCCACTCTTTATCCAGTGGATGGGATTTGAGACAGCGACTGTTGATGTGGAACACCAGCAGCGGATTTCCGGGACATCGTCCTACAATTTATCCAAACTGATGAATCTTGCCATTGACGGCATCGTGTCGCAGTCCAACAAACCGCTGCGGCTGTCGATCAAGTTCGGGTTTTTACTTTCCACTGGCGCACTTCTTTACGGTTTATATTTGATGTACCAATATTTCTTTATGTTTGAACCGGTGCCCGGCTGGACCAGTATTATGGTCTCAATTTATTTTGTAGGAGGCCTGCTGTTTGCGAACCTTGGTGTTCTCGGGCTTTACATGGGGAAAGTGTTCAATGAGGTCAAAAACCGACCCCTGTATATCGTTCAGGAATCGGTTGGATTTAATGAGAAAAATGTAGAAAAAACGGTGCCGATACCGGCATCCAGACAGAAATAGGAGGACGCGGCTGTGACAAATAATATACTGAGGGAAACGCCCTGGGACAAACGGGCACTGGGCATGGAAACGTATGAACTGCTGGAACACTCGGAAGAAGCTCTTCAAAAAAGCGAGGCATTGAAGGGTCATTTCACCATTAAGGTGGATCCGCTGGATTCCAAGCACCTGCTGCATGCCCACGGCTTTTATTACACGGATACACTGCTTATCCCTACGTGCACCAAAAAGCAGTTCACCACGTATCAAGACGATAAATTAACATTAATGAAAGAGGTTCCCCGTGAAGATATTATTGCTGTCTCACGGGGTGCTTATGAACACGGGAGGTTCCACCGCGATTTCATGCTGGATCGAAGCGGTGCCGACCAGCGCTACGATAACTGGCTCGGTCAGTTATATGATGAAGGCGGCGTGTGGGGCCTCGCCTATGACGGTGAACTGGCCGGGTTTTTCGCGTATTCCGGCAATCAGGTCCTGCTTCAGGCCTTTTGGCCGAAATATCAGGGCCGTGGGCTGTCGAAGTACTTTTGGAGCAAAGCCGTCCAGAATTTATTCGATGAGGGATATGAAGAAGTGAAAACCTCCATCTCAGCGGCCAACCTGGCGATGGTAAACCTGACTGCATCGCTTGGTTTTAAATTTAAAGACGCGGTTGATGTCTATCATAAATTGAACGAATAACGGTGGAAAGGATTTTAAGGCATGGGGTATTTGTATATTTTCGGCACCGTTATATTTACAGTATACGGCCAGCTCATGCTGAAGTGGCGTATCGGTAAATACGGCAGTCTCCCGGATGAGGTATGGGACAAAATTATATTTTTACTCAAACTGTTGTTGGACCCGCTTGTGCTGTCGGGTTTTCTTTCTGCCTTTTTGGCAGCGATGTGCTGGATGGCGGCAATGACCAAGTTTGATATCAGCTATGCGTATCCGTTCATGAGCCTGTCGTTTATGCTTGTGTTCATTCTGTCGATTTTTTTGTTCAACGAGCCGGTTACGTCATTCAAAGTGATCGGAATGCTGCTTGTCGTATCCGGTATTGTCGTAATGAGCCAATCCGCGTAACAGAAAGGACGACCGATTATGATTCCGTTTAATACGCCTCCAGTCACTGGAGAGGAAACGTATTATATACAAGAGGCGCTCGCAAACGGGAAACTGTCCGGGGACGGTCCGTTCACCAAGGCCTGCCAGACATGGCTGGAGGAGACATTTAAGACGACAAAAGCCTATTTAACGCCCTCCTGCACGCATGCGCTGGAAATGGCGGCGATGCTCGTGGAAATCGAACCGGGGGATGAAGTCATTATGCCCTCCTATACGTTCGTCTCCACAGCCAATGCGTTTGTGCTGAGGGGCGCGCAGATTGTTTTTGTCGATATCCGGCCGGATACCATGAATATCGATGAGACAAAAATCGAAGCGGCCGTGACAGAAAGAACAAAAGCTATTGTACCGGTGCATTACGCTGGAACTGCCTGCGAGATGGACACGATAATGGATATTGCCCGGCGGTATAACATGTATGTGATAGAAGATGCTGCGCAGGGCGTAATGAGTACATATAAAGGCAGGGCACTCGGAACGATCGGTGATTACGGGTGCTTCAGCTTTCACGATACAAAAAATTACACGAGCGGAGAAGGTGGGGCACTGCTGTTGAATAGATCCGATAAACAGGAGCAGGCTGAAATTATCCGGGAAAAAGGAACAAACCGCTCTAAGTTTCTCCGCGGGCAGGTGGATAAGTACTCGTGGGTGGACGCCGGTTCCTCCTATCTTCCGGCAGAGTTGAATGCGGCATATTTATATGCTCAGTTCCAGCATGCCGAAGCTATTAATAACGACCGTCTTGCCTCTTGGGAGATGTATGCCAAAGAGCTTCGTCCGCTGGAGGAAGACGGCCTGCTCGAACTGCCCAAGGTTCCGGCGGCATGTGAACATAATGCCCACATGTTTTTTATCAAAACAGCGGGTATCGAGGAGCGGACAGCCTTGGTGGAGTGGTTGAAAGAAGCCGGTATTGCCACGGCTTTTCATTATGTACCGCTGCATTCATCTGCTGCCGGCCGGCGTTTCAGCCGTTTTCACGGCACGGACCGCTGGACGACGAGAGAAAGCGAACGACTGCTGCGCCTGCCCATGTTTTACGGTCTGCAGCAGGAGCAGATAGAAGAAATCACAGAACAGGTTAGGAGTTTTTACAAGTGATGAGAGAAAGGACATGGATCCTGATCAGTGTGGGCCTGATCCTGGCATATCTTTCCCCGCTCGTGATTCTGGGGGAAGGTGCTCATCTTCGGATTCATGACAACCTGGATTCCAATTTAATATGGTATAAGACGTTAGTGGAGAACAATGTGCTGTTTGCACCAAATGACAAAGAAATTCCAGCTATCATGAACGGACTGCCGCGGGAAGCATTAAGTGCTGAGCTGAGCATGTTTGCCCTGCTTTTTACGTTGTTTGACCCGTTCCCGGCCTACGCCGTGAATTTATTTCTTATGCGTTTTACCGCCTTTTTCGGCATGCTCCTTCTTTTGAAAAAGCATGTCCTGCCGCAGACGAAGGCCGGTTCCTTTATCAGCGTGGGAACGGCGCTTGCGTTTTCTCTTACAGCGTTCTGGCCGTTCGGGGGATTAAGTTTTGCGGGAGTTCCGCTTGTACTGTATGCGTTTTTGAATATCCGGAAGCGGAAAAACCACTGGACAAACTGGCTCATTCTCATCCTTGTTCCGTTTTACTCCAGTTTCATTGTCTCCTTTATCTTTTTCCTGGCCATTATGGGGGTTTTCTGGCTCGTCGATGCGATCCGGTATAAAAAACCGAACTGGACATTTTTTATGGGGATTGTTTTGATGACAGCCTTGTACTTAATCAAGCAGTACCGGCTCGTGTATGCCGAATTGCTTGGTCAGGGATTCACTCCGCACCGGGTGGAATTTGACAGGGGGTACCGGGACTGGGATACGGTGATGAACTTTTTCGGCAATAACCTGCTTCACGCTCATTCCCATTCCTATGTGTACCATTACCCGTTTGCCTTTTTCACCGCGGTGTTTGCGCTTTTATTCACGGCTGGCATAATTGCTGTCCGGCGGCTGAAACGAAAGCGGCAGCCGGACCCGTTAACGCCCGGAGAAAAAGCGATTCCCGCCTTGCTGCTAATGATCGTTGTCTTTTCGTTCTGGATTTCGATTTGGAACTGGGAAGGCATGCGTGTGCTGAAAGACGCTGTGGATTTGATTAATGAATTCAACTTCGGACGGTTCCACCTTCTGAATGTGGTGGCTTGGTATATCGTCTTCGCCCTCTCGCTGATGATGATCCAGCGCAGAATTAAGTTCGGCATGGTGCTCGTTGTGCTGCTTTTGATCGGCCAGGTTGCCGGGGAAACAAGCAGACACCATGAATTCAAATACCGGAGCATTGATTATCCGTCCTACGAGGAATTTTACGCGGAGGATCTTTTTTCCGATATTCAGGATTATATCGGAGAGGACCCCTCAGACTACCGCGTGGTTAGTATCGGAATGCATCCGGCTGTGGCGCAGTACAATGGGTTCTATACACTTGATTTTTATGTGACGATGTATCCTCTTGAGTACAAACATCAATTTGAAAACATTATCGAGGGAGAACTGGCGAAAAACGACACCCTTGAGAATTATTACAATACCTGGGGCGGCCGCGTCTACGCCTTCTCCGATGAACTGGGCAAGAATTATCTGTTTACCAAAAATAACCAGTATACGATAGAGAATCTGGATTTCGGTACGGAGGCGTTCAAGGAAATGGGCGGTGAATATGTTCTCTCTGCAGTTGAAATTGAAAATGCCGAAGACAATAACCTGGAGCTGGAGAAAGTGTTTGAAAACGAATCAGCAGCCTGGAAAATCCGTTTGTACCGCGCCGAATCATAAGGGTTGGAAAAAAGGCTGACAGATTTATTTTCAGCTCCGCTTTTCATTCGTATAATATGATTAAGACAAAGGAGCTGAAATGATGAATACAATGACATTTGCCGATTCAAGAAGAACGCTTGCAGAAGATATGGAAACGCTGGGAAAGACCGCACGCGGTGATAAAGCAGCGACACTCGTGATTGAAAACGCGAGACTCGTCAATGTCATGTCCGGCGAAATACAGCCGGGGATTGCCATCGCTGTCCAGGGAGAGCGTATAGCCTATGTTGGATACAATGCGTCGCACACTAAAGGCCCGGACACGAAAGTCGTGAATGCCGGCGGCCGTTACGTGACTCCCGGCCTCATTGACGGCCACTGCCATATTGAAAGCAGCCAGATTACGCCGCGGCAGTTCGCCCGCGCCGTACTCCCGAAAGGAACAACAGGCGGATTTTTTGATGCGCATGAGATCGCAAACGTACTTGGCATGAAAGGGCTGCGTCTGATGCTTGACGAGCTTCGTCAGACCCCGATGGCCGGTTACATGCAGGCCGCTTCGTGTGTTCCTTCGACGAGCAGTGAATTCGAAACGAGTGGAGCGGAACTGGGCCCGGGTGATGTGGCCGAAGCGTTCACGTGGGGACCGGACATGGCTGCTCTCGGTGAAGTAATGAACTTCCCGGGCGTTGTTTTCGGTGATGAGAAAATGCTCGGCGAGATTAAGGAAACACTGAAAGCCGGCAGGGTGGCAGACGGCCATTATACGTGGCCGAGCGGTGACTGGCGGATGTCGGCATATGCTGCAAGCGGCATTTCCGGCGATCACGAAGTGACGAGTGCTGAAGAAGTTATCGACCGTGTACGGCTCGGTATGTATGCCAAACTCCGGCGCGGATCGGCCTGGCATGACGTCGTGCCGACGATCACAGCCTACACAGAGCAGGACATCGACACGCGCCGGCTCATGCTTGTCACGGACGACCGCAGCCCGGAATCCCTCGTCGATGAAGGGCATATGGACTTTGTTGTCCGGCATGCCATTGAACAGGGCGTGCCGCCTGTCACTGCTTTTCAGATGGCAACCTTGAATACAGCCGAACGGTTCGGTCTCTCCCAGGACATTGGTTCTGTCACGCCAGGCAGATTCGCCGATATTCTCATTCTCGACGGACCGCTTCGTGATGTGAATGTCCGCACAACGATTGCCGCCGGTGTGGAGGCAGCGGAAAACGGGGACATGCTCATCGATTGGGAAAGCAGCGATATGCCTGAAGAAGCCCTGCAATCCGTTCATCTGCACCCCGATGTGAAAGCGGAGGAGTTTCATGTGCAGGCGCCGGCGGGAAGACCGGACGGTACCTATACCGCCAGAGCGATTCAGGTGCGGGAAAACCATGTCGACACGAAAGAAGAACATATCGAGGTACCGGTTCGCGGCGGGAAGCTCCGCCTGCCGGAGAACAAAGATGTGTGCTGGATATCGGTGATCGAACGGCACGGGCTGCAAGGGACGCAGGCAACAGCGCTTGTTTCCAACGTCGGGTTTACGAAACCAGCTGCTCTTGCCTCCACCACAGCGCATGATTCGCACAATCTGCTCGTTATCGGGAATGATGAAACGCTTATGGCTGAAGCCGCCAATAAAGTTATAGACATGCAGGGCGGTGTCGTGGTGGTTACCGAAAATGATACAACGGCGCTTCCCCTTCCGGTGGCCGGCCTCATGTCACCACAGCCGTTTGAGCACGTGGCCGAGCAATCACGCGCCATCAGCAGAGCTCTGGAGTCCGCAGGGTGCACGATGAATTACGCCTTCATGACCCTGTCGCTGCTTGCCCTCGTGGTGATTCCGGACCTCCGCCTCTCCGATATCGGTCTCATTCAGCACACCGATGAAGGCTTCCGGCAGGTTCCGCTTCTCGTAGATGAAAATTAATACCGACATAAGCATGGAAGAGCGGATTTTTCCGTTTTCCATGCTTTTTTTGACTCTTTGTTTATGTACGTCAGTATGTATTGCAGTGTTTTCACAAAATGGTACTATCTTATTGAAATAAGTAGAATAATTAAAATATTATATCTGATATCTAAACATGCCTTTTCATATCCAATACAGTCAGATGGTTCTAAAGTTCTAATTAAGAATTAGAAATGAAGCAGCAATAACCGTCACAAAATTGACACTTTTTATGAATACGCTTACAATTTTTTATTAACGTTTCCGAAAGGAGGGACATGTTTTACTTTTACTTACCAGAAAAAGGAGAGGTGAACATGAAGGGTGTGAAAAAAGGAACGGCATTATCGATGTCACTGCTGCTTGCGTTTTCGCCGTTATCTGTCCTCGCGGATGAAACGGACACTAGTGAATGGATGTTCAGCGCGTTCGGTTCAAATACCGGGGAGACTTCCAATCCCGATCCGGTGATAGAAGACGATGGGTCGGTCACGATTACGGCAGAAGGAGGGAAGATAGAAAGCGGGTCGGAAGGATTGTCGTATTATTTCAGGCAGCTCCCCTCTGAAGCAAACTTTGAAATGCAGGCAACCGCTGAGGTGGAAAGCTATAACAGCGGTGACGGCCAGGTTTCCTTCGGTGTGATTCTCCGCGATGAAGCCGGTGAAAATGGTGATACGAGTACGCAAACCGCAAACTATGTGGCAGCCGGGGGACTCGGTGGGGAGATGCAGGGGTTCTATAAAAAAGGAGACAATGATTATGAAGATGCAGCCTCCTTTGATAATAAGTCCCCTGCACCGGAAGAAACGTTCGACCTCCGAATTCAGAAATCGGGAGATACGTACCTGCTCGAATCCAACGGCGATACGCAGACGCTGACAGAAGAAGATATGTTTTCCGGAGAGATGACCGCCGGCTTTTATGCAGCGCGGGAAGCAGTGGTCAACTTCAGTGATTTTCAACTGGACGTGAATGACAGCGACGTATCGGAACTGGAACTGGATGCCCGCAGTATGCAGAAGAACTATTTAATTGGTGGAGAACTGAACACAGAAGGGCTGCAGGTAACTGCCGTTCTGGCTGATGGTACAACAGAAGAACTGTCAGCGGGAGATTATATCGTGTCCGGTTTTGACAGCAGCGAAGCCGGAACAAATACCATTGCTGTAAGTTATAACGGTGTGACGAAAGCAATTGATCTTACCATTGATGAACTATCTCTCACAGGAATGGAGATCAAGTATCATCCGGCAGAGACCTCCTATTACCTTGGAGATACCTTTGATCCGGAAGGGTTAACCGTAACCGGGGAGTATAACGACGGCTATCAGTCGGAGGAACTGGCGCCGGAAGATTACAACCTGCTGATCGATGGGGAACAGGCCGGGGAAGATTATACGTTCGAAGATGCCGGCACAAAATCAGTCACCGTGGAAGCGGCAGACCAGTCGAACGTGTCCACCTCTTTTGATATCAACGTATCGGATGCCGCGCTGACCGGTCTGGATATCCGGCAGCCTCCTGAAAAAACAACGTACTTTCTCGGGGAAGAACTGGATCTGGACGGCATGACGGTTTATGCCGAGTACGATGACGGCAGCAATGTCCGGTTAACGCGGGATGACCTGGAAGCCTCAGACCTGGATACCGCCACACCGGGGGAACGGCAGGTGACGGTCACCCATAAAGGAGAAACGGCCTCCTTTGATGTGGATGTGAAGGAAAAAGAGGTAACAGGACTTGGTATTACGTCTTATCCAGAGACAACTTTTGAAACCGGGGACTCTTTTTCAGCAGAAGGACTGGAAGTATCAAGGTTGTATGACAACGGTGATGAAGAGGTCCTGGATGAAGGATCTTACACCGTGGAAGAATCTGATTTTGACAGTTCCACGCCCGGAACCTATGAAATCACGATCGCACCGGAAGATATGGAATCCATTTCTTATGAAGTAACGGTACGCGAAGCATCGGTTCCGGAATGGCATTCCATCAACTTCGGGCAGTCCGCAGGTGACGATTCAAACGATGTGGAAGTGATGGAAGACGGTTCTTCCGTGGCTTTGACAGCCGAGGGTCCGAGTGGAGGAAAGATCACCGGCGATCATGACGGCATTTCCTATTACTACACAGTGATTGATGAAGAAGAAGACAACTTTGAATTATCGGCTGATATTCAGGTGAACGATTATGCCAAAGATCCGCATGACGGTCAGGAATCGTTTGGTATCATGGCCCGTGATGCCATCGGAGAAGATGGAAACACGAGCGTGTTTGCATCCAATATAGCCGCAGTCGGCGGATTCAGCGGCGGCACGATGGAGGAAAACGGTACACAGCTGTTTGTACGGACCGGCGTGGAGTCTTCAGACGGAGCCGGCAGTGAAGGCATTCAGAAAATCATGCTGGAAAATGAAAAGCCGGGACCATCCAATACGCATCCGGAAGAAGACTATCACCTGACATTGTCCAAGACGAACAGCGGCTATACCGGAACACTGAATAACGGCGAAGAAGAAATCCTTTATGAGCCGGATATTCTGAATGTCCAGGATGATAAAGTGTATGTCGGTTTTTACACCGCCCGGAAAGCGGATATTGTGGTCGAAAATATGGATATGAATATCAGTGCAGCAGCAACGGATCCTCCGAAAGTGGAACCTCCTGCTGAACCGGTGGAACCGGAGATGGAAGTTGTATCACTGGAGGAGACATCGGAAACAGAGCAGTATAATGTCAGACTTCAGTCCAACGTGAACGGTACTGTCACATTGAAGCAGGGACTGGAAACGATCGCAGAGCAGGAAGAAATGGCAGCCGGGGAAATGAAGGTGATTGAAACATCGCTTCCGGAAAATGCGGATACGAATTTCACCTCTGTGTTTCTGCCGGATGATACGCAGATGCTGACGTCCTATGACGAGATCGTAACGAATTTTTCCGTTACCAACCGGACGTTTGAAGGAGACATTTATACGGCTCCGGACGCGGATACTTCCGGGGAAGGAACAGAAGCGGATCCGGTGGATCTCGATACAGCCGTTGATTTCGTCAGCCCCGGACAGACGATTCTTGTTACAGATGGCGAGTATGTACGGGATGACATGCTGATGATTGAACAATTTCATGACGGCACGGAAGATGCCCGGAAGATGCTGAAAGCAGCTCCCGGTGCAGATCCGGTCATTGATTTTGACAAGCAGTCCAAAGGGGTGGAGCTGAGTGGTAATTACTGGCACGTGGAAGGCCTTGACTTTGCCCGCTCCGCCGGCAACACGAAAGGGTTTGTCATCGGCGGTGACCATAACATTGTAGAGAACAGCCGGTTTTATGAGCACGGTGATACAGGGATGCAGATCAGCCGGACGGATCCGGAAGAAGACGATAAATCCGAATGGCCGTCCCATAACCTGGTTCTGAACAGCACGTCATTTGATAACCGGGATCCGTCGGAAAACAACGCGGACGGATTTGCGGCAAAGCTGACGTCCGGGGAAGGCAATGTGTTCCGCGGTACGATCGCCCATAACAATATCGATGACGGATGGGATCTGTATACAAAAGTCGGGACGGGAGCGATCGGCCCCGTAACGATAGAAGACAGTATCGCCTATAACAACGGCTTTTTAACGGATGGCACCGAAGGAACCGGGGATAAAAACGGCTTTAAGCTCGGCGGCGAAGGAGTAAACGTTCCTCATGTGATACGGGACAGCATCGCCTTCAATAATGGCGCGGCCGGGTTTACGAGCAACAGCAACCCTGCGATTATTGCCGAGGACAATGTTTCGTTTAATAACGCAGGCGGCAACCTTGATTTCTCAACGTATGATGATATTGAAGAAGAATTTGAGCTTGATCACTTTGTATCCTATCAGAAGGATTATGAAGCGGCAGACAACTATCCGGACTATCTTGAATCGGACACTAACTATCTGTTTGACGGAGAAGTATCGGACAATGCTTCCGGAACGGAACTGTCGGATGACAACTTTGCAAGTCTTGAACCGGAGCTTCCATACGAGCGTGATGAAGAAGGAAATATCATCCGGGGAGATTTTCTGGAGTTCATGGCGCCTGGGGAAAACGGAGACACGGAAACCGTGGAAGCTGACCTCCGGTTTACTCCGCCTGTCCTGAATGTGAAAGGCGGCGGCGTGGCCACCGTTCATATTGAACTGCCGGAAGATCATGATGCTGAAGAAATACAGTTTGACTCGATCCGGCTTAATGAGGAAGCGGAACCGGTGAAGCAGCCGGGAAGCAGCAACAGCTATAAAGTACAGTTCAACCGTCAGGATCTGGCGGATGTCCTGGAAGAAGGAAAGGAAATAGAAGTCACAGTCAGCGGTGAACTGGCTTCCGGAGAACAATGGGAAGGAAGCACTGTGGTCAGGGTGAAAAAATAAAAGCAGAAGGCCGGATCGGGAATGGGCTTCCGATCCGGTCATATTTTTTACAGCCGCGTGAAATGATAGGATAACCGGGTGAATATGTTATCATTTAAATATTATTTCCAGCAGATGATACTGCTCCATGTTATGTTGAAAACATAGAGAACATCCTTCGGGAAAAGGAGCTGAATATATTGAAAATCATCGATGTAAAAGAACAAGCCGTTCCGATCAAGTCTGACATCAGCAACGCCTTTATTGATTTCAGCAAAATGACTGCTTCCGTGGTGGCAGTCGTGACCGATGTCGTGCGGGATGGAAAGCGTGTGGTGGGCTACGGATTTAACTCTAACGGGAGATACGCTCCGAGCGGTCTGCTTCACGAGCGGTTTATCCCCCGGCTTCTTGAAGCAGCCTCGGATGAGGTAGTGGATGAGTCAGGGGAGAACCTGGATCCTTATAAAATCTGGGATATCCTTATGACAGGGGAAAAGCCGGGCGGCCACGGGGAACGCTCGGTGGCTGTCGGCACGATCGATATGGCGGTTTGGGACGCGGTGGCTAAAATAGAGGAAAAGCCGCTTTACCAGCTGCTTGCGGATCGGTACCGCGGGGGACAGGCGGATGACAGCGTGTTTGTTTATGCCGCCGGGGGATACTATAAGCCCGGAAAAGGATACGATGCGCTTCAGGATGAAATGAAGCAGTATATGGAGACCGGCTACTCGGTTGTGAAAATGAAAATCGGCGGGGCTTCGCTTGAAGAAGACCTGCGCAGGATTGAAGCGGTTCTCGAGGTGGTACCGGACGGGCAGTCTCTTGCGGTGGACGCAAACGGCAGATTTAACCTGGATACAGCGGTCGAATATGCCCGCGCCCTTGAACCGTATAATCTATTCTGGTATGAAGAAGCGGGGGATCCACTTGATTTCGAACTCCAGAAAGAACTCGGCAGACACTACGCGCCCCCGATGGCAACCGGAGAAAATCTGTTTTCGATGCAGGATGCGAGAAACCTGATCCGTTACGGCGGGATGCGCCCGGAAAAAGACTACCTTCAGTTTGACTGTGCGCTGAGCTACGGACTTGTGGAATACCGCCGGATTCTTGCTATGCTCGAAGAACACGGCTGGTCTCCCCGGAATTGCATTCCGCACGGCGGCCACCAGATGTCTTTAAACATCGCAGCCGGTCTCGGGCTCGGTGGAAACGAATCGTATCCGGGTGTATTTGAGCCGTTCGGCGGCTTTGCGGATAACCACCCGGTCGAAAACGGCAGAGTAACGCTGCCGGACGTGCCGGGCATCGGTTTTGAAGCCAAATCCAACCTGTATCAGCTGCTCAAAACCGTTGCGCAATAAGGAGAAACAGCATTTTTCCCAAAATAAAAAACGCACCCGGCTGTCCATTGATGACAACCGGGTGTTTTTGCTTTGTCAGTATCCACTATCAAATGAAAAAGAAGAATTAGTTTCCTCGAAACGGCGTCTTGAGGGACATTGCGGCTTACATTCTGTGCTGTAATGGCTGTTCATGGGTATAGGAACCACTAATCGTCTGATCGGGAGTTATAGTGTCCATCGAAGTCATCTCCGTAGACACTATACGCCGTCCCCGGCAATATAGTGTCCATACCCGCTCCATCCCTCCCTCCCTCCTCATCATTCACACCTAAGAAGTAAAAGCCGGCGGCAGCAGCGGTTCAACGGCTTTTTCTTTTCCCAATGCCTTTGAAATCAAAAAAGCTCCTGAGAAGTTGTGTCTGATTTTTGAACATAAATGTCTGAATTTTTTATTACGAAATGTAAGCGGATACAATATCATAGACATATAAACAGAAAGCGCTTTCAAATTTATTTAAGGGGAGAGTGAAGCATTTGAAAAAAGTATGGTTGCTGATGTGTGCTGCTCTTATGATTGTATTTATTGCTGCCTGTGCTGGAAGCGGTACCGGCGGGGGCCAGGAAGCCGGAAGTGACTCCGGCAGTTCTGATGGAAGCTCAGAAGGCGGCGGTTCGGAGGAAGGCAGTTCCGACGGAGAGATAGAACTCCGAATGTCCTGGTGGGGATCGCAGGCCCGTCACGACATGACAGAAGAAATTATCACAATGTATGAAGAAGAAAACCCGAACGTCACGATTAATACGGAATTTTCCGGTTTTGATGGTTATTTTGAACGAATGGCCGCTCAGGCATCAGGAGGTAATCTGCCGGACATCATGCAGCAGAACTTCGGCGAGTACGTAAACCAGTATGCCGGCGAAGGACTCCTCGCAGACCTCGGGCCGTTTATTGAAGACGGAACAATCGATTTGGAAGGGGTGGATGATACGGTCGTTGAGAGTGGTCAGGTTGACGGCACCCAGGTTGGAATTCCGACCGGCACCAACGCCATGATGGTTGCCTACAATCCGGAAGCATTTGAGGGAACAGATGTTGAAAAGCCATCCAATGACTGGACGTGGCAGGAGTATATGGATATCACTTCCGGCATCTCAGAAGCAACCGGGCAGTACGGTGTGAGTTACACAGAACCTGATAACTTCTTTGAATACTATCTGAGGGAAAACGGCAAAGCCATGTTTAACGAAGATGGTACGGCACTTGGATATGAAGATGACCAGCTCCTGGCTGATTATTTCTCGATGATGAAGCAGCAGATTGATAATGAAGTCAGTCCGGACTACAGTGTAGTCGATCAGATTCAGGGTCTTGAAGATGAGCTGATTACAAGAGGTGAAACCTCCATTCATATCAAGAACTGGTCGAACCAGTTCCAGACGCTCCAGAATACAACAGATACGCCACTGGAAATCGCAATGCTTCCGGGAGAAAACAATGATCAGGGCATGTTCCAGAAACCGTCCATGCTGTGGTCCATCGGGGAAAACTCGGAACACAAAGAACAGGCAGCAGACTTCATTAACTTCTATACCAACACAGTTGAAGTGTTTGAAGTAATCGGAGGCGACCGCGGCGTACCGATTAAACCGGATGTGCGGGACGCGCTGAGAGAAAGCGGATTAACCGAAGCCCAGACCAAAATTTTCGACTACCTTGATGTTGTAGCGGAAAACAGTTCGGCACCGGACACCAACTTCCCGGCTTCCGCATCGGAAGTGCTGCAGGCTTTGAAAGACACCGATGAAATGGTGATGTACGGGGAAATGACGCCTCAGGAAGGCGCCGAACATTTCAGACAGGAAGCAGAGTCTATATTGTCAGAACAATAGGGAAAAAGCAGGGGTCCTGTGCTCCAAACAAGTTCAGGACCCCTTTTCATTTACTGATGAAAGGAGTGGCATAGATGCAGCAGACACATACAGAAGAAACCAAGTTTCCCAACACCCCGAAACGGAACTCCTCATCGAAAAAGCAAAAAAAGCCGGTCAAAGATGTAGACAATAAGATGGGGTATCTGTTTCTTAGTCCGTTTATTTTCGGAACAATAGCATTTATGCTGTTTCCTATGATGTATTCGCTGTATTTATCTTTTACGGATTTCAACCTCGTTGGCAGCCCGCAGTGGGCGGGCCTTGCTAACTATAAAGAAATGTTTACAAATGATCCGGTGTTCTGGGAATCGATGCGGGTAACATTCTTTTACGCCGGAACGGCTGTGCCGTTCAGGCTTATCTTCGCATTATTGATTGCCCTCGTTTTAAACAGGGTAGTGGAAATGGTCGGTATTTACCGGACCCTCCTGTACCTGCCGTCCATCGTCGGCGGAAGCATCGGAGTATCCATTATGTGGAGACAGTTATTCGGAAACGACGGTGCGATCAACTCTATGCTGGAGAGCATCGGCCTTTCGGGCCATTCCTGGCTCGGTGATCCGAATACAGCGATTTGGACACTTGTTATTCTTTACGGATGGCAGTTCGGTTCATCGATGATTATCTTCCTGGCAGGTCTTCGTAATATTCCCGGCATTTATTATGAAGCGGCAGAAGTGGACGGGGGCACTCCGCTGCAGAAGTTTTTCAGAATTACGCTCCCCATGCTGACGCCTGTCATTCTGTTTAACGTGATTATGCAGGTTATCCACGGGTTTATGGCGTTCACACCGGCCTTTATCATTACCGAAGGCGGACCGGTTAACAGCACCCTGCTATATGTCCTGTACATGTACCGTCAGGCGTTCCAATTCTTTGATATGGGCTATGCTTCGGCGCTTGCCTGGGTGATGCTCTTGATCATTGGTATTTTTACAGCGATTATTTTCAAAAGTTCCGACTACTGGGTTCATTATGATGGGTAATATCAGGGGGTGTAATGCATGACGTATAAAACAAAGAATCGACTGAAAAAAATCACACAACACACACTGCTGGGACTCTTTACACTGGTTATGCTTTATCCTCTCATTTGGATGCTGGCCAGTTCCCTGAAAGAAAGTTCGAACGTGTTTGTGAATGCCCACAGTCTTATTCCGGAGTCCTGGGAATTCTCGAACTATGTAGAGGGATGGAAAGGTTTTGCGGGCATTTCTTTTACCACCTTCTATAAAAATACGTTTATTATCGTAGGTGTTTCGACTATAGGGAGTATTATTTTCTCGGCGGTGGCTGCTTATGGATTTGCAAGAATCAATTTTACGGGGCGTAAAGTATGGTTTGCCCTCATGCTTATGACAATGATGCTTCCTTTTGAAATGGTAATGATTCCGCAGTATATCATGTTTAACTGGTTTAATTTGATCGATACGTATCTTCCACTGATTCTGCCGACCTTTTTCGGGTACCCGTTCTTTATCTTTCTCATGATCCAGTTTATCCGGACGATACCTCCGGAACTTGATCAGGCAGCCCGAATTGACGGTTGTAACACGATTTCCATCTTTATTCGAATCATTGTTCCATTGATTGTTCCGGCGATGATGACATCAACGATCTTCTCCTTCTACTGGCGTTGGGACGACTTTATGGCACCGCTTATCTATCTGCAGACACCGGAAAAATATCCAGTATCGCTTGCGCTGAAACTATTTTCCGATCCGCAGGCGGTGACCAACTGGGGCGCACTATTTGCGATGACGACCTTGAGTCTGCTGCCGATTTTCATTATCTTCTTTTTCTTCCAGCGCTATATCGTAGACGGAATCAGTACAAGCGGACTGAAAGGGTGACCCTTTATTGACTTTTAGTTGAGAACGCTTACAATAAAAGGGATAGTCGTTTACTTTAAACAGCAGAATGAGGTGTGTGATGTGAAACGATATGTAGTCTGCGGCATGAGCAACCGGGCACTCGGGATGTTTATCAAACCGATGCTTAAGACGTTCTCTGATTCCTGTCAACTGGTGGGAATGCTCGATGTGGATGCGGTGAGATTTGAAGTGTGCAGGGAACAATATCCGGAAACAATTGAAGTGCCTGCATTCGGTGCGGATGAATTTGACCGCATGGTGGAAGACGTCCAACCGGATGCGGTCATTGTAACCAGCCGGGATGATACGCATGTGGATTTTATCGTCCGCGGGCTTGAGCACAACCTGGAGGTCATATCCGAAAAACCCATGGCGGTCACAGCAAAAGAATGCCGGCGCATCATAGAAGCAGAAGAAAACAGCAGCGGTTATGTCCACGTGACATTCAATTACCGCTATAACCCGTACCATATGAAAATAAAAGAACTGATCGACGAAGGAAAAATCGGCCGTGTGACGTCGGTGGATCTGAACTGGTACATTGACACCTATCATGGTTCTTCCTATTTTCAACGCTGGAACCGTTACCGCGAACATTCCGGAGGATTGTCCATCCACAAAAGTTCACATCATTTTGACCTTGTGAACTGGTGGATTGATCAACAGCCCGAAGAGGTTTTTGCGTACGGCGCTCTGAATTATTACGGCAGCGACAGTGTGCATAACCCAAGGAAAGAAGACGGCAGACACTGTTCGACCTGCGATGTAAAGCTTGATTGTCCTTATTACATGCGGTGGAACACAAGAAGTAACACGGCGTCCGTGCAGGATGATCATATCCATTCAGACATGAAAAGACGCCAGGGGTACACGGGATACAGACCGGATAAGTGCGTGTTTGACTCTGATATAACGATTGAGGATACGTACACAGCCGTTGTGAAATACAGTCAGGGATCGCTGCTGAATTACTCGGTGAATTTTTCTCTGCCTTATGAAGGTTACCGTCTTGCGATTAATGGCACAGAAGGCCGCCTGGAAACGATGGAATATCATGCTCCGTCGCGTGTTCCTTTCCCTGTGCCGGAGCAGACCATTGATTATTTTCCACTCTTTGGCTCAAAGGAAACGATTCATGTTGTTGAACGGGAAGGCGGCCACGGCGGCGGCGATCCGGTTCTTCAGGAAGACATCTTTCTCGGGGAGAATCCCAAGCGTCCGTATACTATTCTTTCGGGGAGCTGGGACGGCGCGCTTGCTGTGGCAGCCGGGGAAGCGGTCTGGAAATCAGCACATGAGAACCAACCGGTGCGGGTGGAAGATCTACTGGCTGCAACTGAAGGAATGAAAGGAAGGGGAGATTGACGTGAAAAGAGATGGTTTGTTGTTCATGTTCATCATTTCTTTCTGCCGCTGGGTCTGTTATTTTTTCTACCTGAATGTGATGTGGGCAGCCTGTACACTGCTCGGCGGCGTTATTTTCGGTATCGCTCCGAGCACGGCAGCCTTATTTTCAGTGGCTCGCCGGACCTGTCTTGGCGAAGAAGAAGTGAAAGTCTTCCGCACGTTCTGGAAAAGTTACAAAACAGAATTTTTCAAGGCCAATGGTCTTGGGCTGTCATTAATCGGATTCGGGCTTCTGTGGTATTTTAACCTGAATTTCTTCCGGAGCTTTGAAGGCGCCTTGTTCACGGCTCTGAATGTATTCATGATCGTCACAGGGATTGTCTTTATCTTTATGCTTGTATATATTTTTCCAACATACGTCCATTACAGAATGAAGCTCTTTCAGTATATTAAATATTCTATTGCGCTCAGTTTCCTCAATACGGCCAATGTGCTGTTAATTATTATTTCGTTACTCGCTGCTTACTATTTTTTCATTTCGTTTCCAGGCTTTATTCCAATCTGCGGGGTCAGTCTGCTTGCCCAAATCAACATGTGGCTTGTCTATCAGTCCCTGAAAAAAATGCAGGTGGAAGAAGCGGCTGGTCACTCTTACGAACACGTACCGGCCTGATGGTGCTGTGATACGTACGTCCGATGCTGCAGGAAGAAGGGATGCTGTGTATCAACAAGTGAATAGATACCTCGAGAAAGCGCTGCCGTTTATGATTCCTCTCGTATTGCTGCTGGGCATCACTGTGTTGTCCGGTGCGCAGGTGCTCTCGGACTGGGTGAAATGGATCTTTGCTTTTATCAGTTTTTCGAGCTGCCTGAAACTTCATCTTCAGCAGATGAAAGAGGCTTTCCTTCGCCCCCTGCCTATCATCACCGCAATGATTCTGCTGCAGATGGTGATGCCCGTTGCTGCGTACGGTGCGGGCCTTTTGTTTTTTACAGGTGATATCCTTCTGATCACAGGGCTTGTGTTGGCGTTTTCTATACCAACGGGTGTCATTACTATTATGTGGAGCGATATTTACGGTGGAAATACCGGATTGACAGTGGCTGTCGTTATTATTAATACATTAATTTCTCCGCTTCTCGTTCCTTCCATATTGGGTATTCTTGTTGGAACGGAAGTAGCAATGGATGTTCCGGGTATTATGCTTGGACTGCTCTGGATGGTTGTTGTTCCTTCCATGGCTGCCGTTTTGTTTAACCGTTTGAACGAAAAGCGGGCGCATCAGGTTGGAACAGCCGCCGCTCCTTTTTCCAAAATAGGGGTGTTATTTGTCATTTTGATAAACAGTGCCGTTACCGCCCCCTATTTTCAAACGATTTCCATGCGTTTGATTTTTTTGTTTCTCGTTGTATTCCTCCTTGCCTGTGCAGCGTACGGACTTGGATTTTTGTCAGCGAGGCTGTTTGGATGGAGCCGTCCCACCGCCGTCAGTTTGATGTATAATGCGGGGATGCGCAATACCGGTGTCGGAGCCGCCATTGCGGTTACCTACTTTCCGCCGGCGGCTGCCCTGCCTGTTGTCCTGGCGATTGTTTTTCAACAGTTTCTGGCGGCTTCAGCTGGAAAGTTAGTGAGCAGACATAAAAATAAAGCAGACGACGGGGATCCCCGTTTGCAGCAGGCAGAACTGTAGAAGAAGGGATGCGAAGTGAAAAAGGTATGTTCCAGCCTGACGTATAAGGCGCTTGCCGCTTTTTTTATTCCACTCGGTCTATCCTCCAGCTTAACCTCTCTAACGCATATTATTATTAACGGTACACTGAGCAGAGCGGATAATGCAGCTTTCATTGTAGCCTGCTATGCAGTCGCCTTTTCCATGTTCGGCATTGTGGAAAAACCGATGATTGTATTCAGACAGACAAGTTCTGCTCTTGTCCGGGATAAAAAAACATTCCAACCGCTGTTTATCGTGTTTATTTACGTGACAGCCGTTATGATGGCATTTAGTATGATCATCAGTTTCACGCCGCTTGGAAGGTGGATGTTTATCCACCTTTTTAATGCGGACGACGATATGGTGCGCACGATTTCGTTGACGTTTTTTGTGATTACGTTTGTTATTATTTTTTCAGGGATACGCGGTATTTACCAAGGTGTCATCATCCGGCACCTCGAGACGAAATGGCTTACTGCCGGGGTCATTGTAAGGGTTGGCGCCATGTTTCTCATTGCCTGGTGGTTTGTGGCCGCCGGAAATATTACGAGCATGGCCGGTGCCGTCATCTTTTTGACAGGCATGTTTGTTGAATGTGTCATCAGTGTCTGGAAAGGGCATGCCATATTAAAACATACTCCCGAAAGCGGGGAAGCATTGTACAAAAAAGAAATCATGCCGTTTTATCTTCCGATGGTCGTTTATTTTTTGTTCCAGACGATGCTGCAGCCGCTCGTTTATATTTTTCTTGCCCAGACGAGAGATATGGAACTTAGTATCGCTTCCTTTGCACTCGCATTTACGATTTCCCAGTTCATGCTGAGTTTCTTTATGTATACCCACCAAATTGTGCTACAATTCTACCAAAGGGATCATTCCAAAGTATGGACGTTCATGATATTTCTGAGCGTGATTCCGGCATTGTTGCTGCTTGTTGTGACGCTTACACCGGCAGGGGGATGGTTTATGAATGTTTTAATGGGAGCAGACCCCGGCCTGGCGGGACCGACATTGATTGTGCTGCAGTTCTTCATTGTGAAGGTGCTTGTTTTTCCGTGGGTTGATTTTTTCAACGGATTTATTATGCTTGAACGGCGGACACAGAGAATGATGGTCAGCCAGACAGTGAATATCATCATAGTCTGTATCGTTCTCGCCTTTCTTGTAAACGCTTTCCCTGCTTGGAACGGAATTAGCGGGGCGGTAGCTGCTTCCATTGGAGAAATGGCAGGTTTGATTACGGTCATCTGTCTCGTTTACGTCCGCAAAAGCAGTGGCAGTAAAGAAAAAATGTCCAGTGGCATGTAGAGCAGAGGGGAGAGGCTGATGCCGATCAATACTGGCGGCGGGCGCAGGTTTTATCGACTGAAAACATGGCTGCGATTTTTTCACCCCACCGCTATTTTTAATCAGTTTACCAAGATCCGGAACAAACTGTTTTCGCTCACGTTTTTATTAATGGCTGTATTCGGGGTACTCGGACTTTTCATTTTTTATTTATTATCGGAGATTTATGAGAATAAGATTTATGAAGAAGCGGCGGGTAATCTTCATCTGGCTTCCAATGTCCTGGATAATGAACTGAAAAACATGGAGGATTATTCCTTTCAGATTGTCACGAATCCAACGATTCAACTCTATATGGAACAACTGAACGCAGGCAGCAATGACTACAATTCCTACAGGATACGAATGGAGCTTTTGAACCGGCTGAATTTATATGTAAACCAGGAATCCTATATCTCCTCCATGATCGCGGTGGATGGCAGCGGCAATGTCATTAATGCCGGATTTTCTCCGGATATTGATTTGAATATGGAGGAGTTGACGGACCGGATTGAAGAAGCGGGTGGAGGCCATGTGTGGAAAGGGTTTCCTGAAGAAGAGGTTCTCGTTTCCGCCCGGGAGATACGTAAAAAGGAAAATCTGTCTCTCGACCATCTTGGGTATATGATTACCACGATTGATCTGGAGGCGATGATTAACCGGACTCTTAATATTACGTCGGATAAAAGTTTTGTCATAGCAAATGAGAACGATATTCTTCATTCCGATACGTTTGAGGCAGACGCGGTTGATACGTTTTTGGATGTATCCGGTACGGAGAATTATGCTGTTACTGATGTGGGGGAGGAGGAATTTTTTGTTACACACGAACCATCCCGTTATTATGATCTAACATACTATAATACACTCCCATTTGAAGATGTAGACAGTCAGAAAAGCTTAATTTATCAATTAATGGCCGGTTATATGGTGTTGGTAGCCGTCATTGCGGTTTTTATCAGCCGGCAGTCGGCCAAAGCTATTTCGAAACCGATCGAAGAGCTTACCAGGCGGATGAAAAAAGTCCAGCAGGGCGACTTTGATCAGGTGGAGAACGAAGAGCCTGCTTATCTCCGGGACGAGATTGGGGATCTGCAGCGCAATTTTCATATCATGCTGAATAAAATTAATGATCTGATCAAGGAGAACTATACAAAACAACTGGTCATTAAAGAAACAGAATATAAAGCCCTGCAGTCCCAGATTAATCCGCATTTTCTGTACAATACACTCGATTCCATCCATTGGATGGCAAAAATGAGGCAGGAGACACAAATTTCAAGAATGGCGGAAGCGCTGGGTAATATGATGCGTAACATTATCAGCAAAAAGAAGCCCCTGATTCAGGTGAATGAAGAACTCGAGATTGTGGAGAATTACATCACCATCCAGAAGTTCCGTTACGGGGAGCGGCTTCAGTTTTCCCTGGAGCAGGAACCGGAAACCGGAGATTTAAACATCCCGAAGCTTACCATTCAGCCGATCGTAGAAAATGCTATTCAGCACGCACTGGAAGAAATGATGGATCCATGTGCTGTTGTGGTGAGAATCGTCCGGCAGGAGGAGGCACTCGCAGTCATTGTCCGTGACAGCGGACCCGGTATTAATGAACAGAAGATCCGGCAGATTCATGAAGGGGTTGTGAAACCGAAAGGCTCCGGGATCGGTTTATATAATATCAACGAAAGGATTCATCTCATGTTTGGGGAAGACGGTGGTGTGAGCATTTCGAACGCAGAGGAAGGAGGAACGGTTGTTACGATTACACTGCCTTATATGAGGGGGGAGCAGGATGTATGACGTAATGGTTGTTGACGATGAAACGTTTATTCTTGAAGGTATCGCGTCCATGGTGAACTGGGAAAAATGCGGAACCCATGCACCGGTGAAAGCATACAACGGACAGATGGCGTATGATTTGATTCAGAAAAAACCTCCGGATATTGTTTTGACCGATATTAAAATGCCCGGTTTAAACGGCATTGAGCTCATTGAAAAAGTGTACGATACGTTTCCCGCCGTGCGGTTCATTGTGCTTTCCGGTTATGATGAATTCGAATTTGCGAAAACAGCGATGAAATGCGGGGTGAAACACTATCTGCTGAAGCCGAGCAATGAGGAGAAAATCGAGGAAGCGGTGGGGGACATTGTACAGGAACTCGATCAGGCCGGAGAAAAAGAAGCGTTTATAGAAAATATGAGAGAACACCTGAACAACATCATTCCAAAGGCTAAAGAACAATTTCTCCGTGAATTTATCATCAACAAAAAATTTGATATTAAAGAATGGAGATACTACCAGGAATTATTCGGCTTTGAAAAACAGTGGAAATCGTTCCGCCTTATCGGTTTTGTCCTGGATGACAGCGTAGAGTATGAGTCGCTGTTTATGCTGAAAGAAATGCTGAAGAACGAAATAACCGCGTGCCAGGACATTCTGCTTGCAACCATCATCTCCGAACGCATTGTACTGCTCGTTGAAGACAGCGGGGTGCAGACTCTTATTGATCACATCAAGAACGTAAAAGAAGACTGGAAAGACCTGCAGCAATCCTCGTTTACGACGTCTGTAACGAGCACAGGAAGCATCACCGATCTGCATCTGCTTTATCAGGAAATTCTCGAAGGGCTGTCCCACCGGTTTTATCTTGGCAGAGGGGGTATCGTGACCTCAGAGGATATAAAAGATGACAACCACGAGTTTAAAGGATTGACGATGGATCACGAGTCCCTTCTTGTGGCTGTAAGGAGCGGCAATGAGGAAGAAGCGTCGGAATATCTGGATTATTGTTTCCAGGCGCTGAAAAAAGCCAGATTTGATGTGCAGGTCGTACGTTCCCACTGTCTGGAGTTATATATGTCGTTGATACGCCAGACCGACAGTGCCTCGATGGAACAGTTATTTGACCATGTGACTATGTTTCATACTTTTACAACGCTCCCAGAGATGGAGGTCTTCATGAAGGAAACGGCGGTCGGCATTGCAGAAAAGAATTACACGAATCAAAAAAATACCCAGAATCAACTCGTTAAAGAAGTGATGAATTACGCAAAAGAGCACTTGGATGACGAGGCTCTCTCCATTTCCGGCATTGCTTCTGATGTGTTTTACATGAACTCGGACTATCTTGGGAAGCTGTTTAAAAAAGAGACAGGGGAGAAGTTCTCCACGTATTTGATGAAAGAGCGGATGGAAAGAGCGAAAGGCCTTATGGATCAAACGGAAGAAGTGAAAATGTTTGAAGTCGCAGAAAAAGTCGGATTCGGCAACAATCCCCGTTATTTCAGCCAGGTGTTTAAAAAGCATACCGGGCATACCCCTTCTGAATATAAAAAGGAAGGTTGAAAAGCAGCTTCCGAAATTGAGAAACAGATGACTCTTTAATAAGACATGGGGCGTGAAAAAGTATAACATAGAACTATATAACCTTCGCGAGGGAAAGAAGGAGAGATTGGGTATGATGAACCATTCGAACACCCTTCATTTCGAACCAGAACCAAAACCTGAAGCGGTCGTCGGACCGGGAGAGTTCAAGATCGCGGCAATCGGTCTTGAACACGGACACATCAACAATATGTGCGCGAAACTTGAACAGGCCGGTGCAGAAGTGAAATGGGTGTATGATTCAGACGCAGATAAAGTGAAAGCGTTTCAGGAAAAGTTTCCACAGGCACAGGCAGCATCGTCCAAAGCAGAAATTCTTGAGGACGGGGAGATACAACTCGTGGCTGCAGCACCCATCACCTCCGAACGCGGAGATCTGGGCCTGGAAGTGCAGGACGCCGGCAAACACTTTTTCACCGCTAAAGCTCCGTTTACAACGATGGACCAGCTCAAGCGGGCCAAAGCGAAAACGGAGGAAACAGGACTGAAATGGGCAGTGAATTACAGTGAGCGTGTTTCCGTGGAAAGCGCTGTCTTTGCCGGACAGATTATCAACAAAGGAGCGATTGGCCGCGTCGTTCAGGTTATCGGTACCGGACCGCACCGGCTGAACGCTCCCGCCCGTCCGGAATGGTTCTTCAAAAAAGAACAGTACGGCGGGATTTTGTGCGACATCGGAAGCCATCAGATTGAACAGTTTCTGACGTTCACGGGAGCCCGTGATGCCGAGGTACAGGCGAGCAGGACGGCCAATTACATCAATAAAGATCACCCGGAAATGGAAGACTTCGGGGATGCAACCTTGACGGGCGATAACGGAGCGGGGAACTATTTCCGTGTCGACTGGCTGACGCCGGACGGCCTTCGTTCCTGGGGGGACGGCCGTACCATCATTCTAGGCACAGAGGGTTTCATCGAATTACGGAAGAATATCGATATAACCAACGATGAAAATGGAGAGCATCTGTTTTTAGTGAATCAGCAGGGGGAAAAGCATTATTCCCTCGCAGGGAAAGTCGGTTTCCCTTACTACCACGATCTAATTCTCGACTGTCTTGAACATACCGAACGCGCGATGACGCAGGCTCATGCGTTTAAGGCGGCGGAACTCTGCCTGACCGCTCAGGAAAAGGCGGTCCGGATGGAATAAATAAGAGGAGGAGCTTATGGAACAATCGGTTTCGATCGTACTCGTCGGCATTGGCGGTTACGGCAACAATTACCTGAAAGTATTATGGGAAGAGTCCATGTTCAACCGGATTCAGGGAGTTGTGGACATTGCCCCGGAGAACAGCGACTATTATGAACAGTTAAAAGAGGCGGACGTTCCGGTATTTTCATCGATGGAAGCCTTCTACGAGAAATATGAGGCGGATATGGCTGTTATTTCCACACCGATCCACTTTCATACCGCGCAGACGATATGCGCTCTGGAGAATGGAAGCCATGTGTTGTGTGAAAAGCCGATGACTCCTTCTCTGGAGGACGCGGAAAAGATCATCCGTTTGAAACAGGAGAAGAATGCGTTCGTGGCGGTCGGATTTGACTGGTCCTTCAGCCGGATTATCCAACAGGTGAAACAGGACGTTCTATCTGGAAGATTCGGCGAAGCCCGGCGCATGAAAACGCTCGCCCTCTGGCCGCGCACGGAAGCGTACTATGAACGGGCTTCCTGGGCCGGGAAAAAATACGCCGCCGATCGGACACCGATTTTTGACAGTGTCGTCAACAATGCCACGTCCCACTTTCTTCATAACATGTTCTACATTCTCGGATCGCGTGCTGAACGCAGTGCGCCTTTGAAGGAACTTACAGCGGAACTGTACCGTGCCAACGATATTGAAACGTTTGATACGTGTGCATTAAAAGGCGAAACCGAAGACGGCGTCCCGGTACATTTTCTCGCATCTCACGCCGTTACAGAAGAGATTGGTCCGGTCATCCGCTATGAATTCGAACACGCCGTGTTGACGTATGTTCATCATGAGCAGGAGCTTAAGGCGGAGTTCACGGATGGTACGGTGGTGACGTATGGCAATCCGGAAAACGAACGGAGTTTCAAACTGTATCACTGCATGGAAGCGGTGCAGGAGCAGCGGACCGAAACACTATGCGGTCCGGAAGCCGCGCTCAGCCACCTTCATGCCATCAACGCCCTGCATGAATCGGTACCGGAAGCACAATGTTTCCCGGAAGAAATAACGAAGTACGATCCAGATACCAGGCTGCATTATGTGGAAGGGCTGGATGAACTGCTGAAGCAGTGCTACGAAGACTGGCAGCTGCCGAGTGAGAAAGGGGCAACCTGGACGAAGCAGGGACGCACGATTTCCATCCCGGCGAGCAGCCTGTCGTAGACGCAACAGGGAAAGAAATAGATGGTATCAATATATCCGAACGACGGCCGGGAAGGCTGGTGTTCGGATGTTTTCGTATGTGTGTAGTTTTTTGTCGTTGAAACGTGTGCTTCAGGCCTGGCGGGGTGTGTCATAAGGCACTTTTTAAGTGGCGGGCAGGCTGAACGTCGTTATGAATCGTTCATAGTTACGTTTGGGATAGGTTGTTCCGTTGGAAACGTCACGATGAACCTGCCATGGTTACGTTTGTCCCAAAGGAAACAATGCAAACGTAACGTTGCCCGCTTTTTGCTGCGGCAGGACAGAAAGAAGGATTCCGTGATAGGATAAAAGAACAGCCCATCAGCAGCAAAGGAGTTCACATCATGGAAGAAGGAAAGATTCTAATTGTCACGGCGGTGGACAAAGAAGCGGAAGTTATACATAAAGGATTAGAGAACGACCCGCGGTTTGTAGTGAAAGCGGGGGGAGCCGGGATGGCGGAATCAGCGGTGAGTACCGCCTACGCTCTGGCAGCTGATAACTACAAGGCTGTCATCAACGCCGGGATTGCCGGTGCCTTCCATCACTCGGAAGGTACCGGATCCATTATTGTCGCGAGTGAAATGATTGCAGCGGAGGCGGGCGCGGAAGCCCCGGACGGCTTCCTTTCGCTGGAACACCTCAACCTTGGTGCGTCCCGCTACACTTGTGATGCGGAGAAAGTGGAACAACTGCGCAGCAAAGCAGAACATACCGGTTTGCACGCGTGCGCCGGCCCTGTTTTAACGACAATGACAGCCACCGGCACCCACGCCACGGCGCAGACCCTCCGCGCCCGTTTTCCCGGTGCGCGGGCGGAAGCCATGGAAGGATACGGCGCGGCGGCCGCGGCACGGAGAAAACATATTCCCGCTTTTGAAGTACGTGCCGTATCCAATGCTGTCGGTCCGCGGGATCGTGAAAACTGGGACATCCCGGTAGCACTGGCGGCACTCGAACAGATCAGTCCGATTTTACGGGAGGTTTTTTAATATGAATATCGCTTTTTCCTCATGTCCCAATGATACCTTTACATTCCATGCGCTGGTTCACGGCCGCATCCCGGACGCACCGCCGGTGGATGTAACCTATGCCGACATCGATCAGACGAATTACTGGGCGGCAAATCAGGAAGGACCGGAAGTAATGAAAATATCCTTTGCCGCTCTTCCCTGGGTGCTCAATCATTACCGCCTTCTTTCCTGCGGCGGTGCGCTTGGGAGAGGATGCGGTCCGCTCGTTTTGACGAACGAAGAGAAGAAAGAACCGCGGTTTCTGGAAGGGAAGACGGTGGCTGTTCCGAGTGACCGTTCGACGGCGTATCTGCTGTTCCGGCTCTGGACGGCGCAGAACCTGAACGAAGTGGTCGGCAGCATCCGGATTATGCCGTTTGATGATATTATGCCGGCTGTTCAGCGTGGAGAAGTGGATGCAGGTCTCGTTATTCATGAAGCCCGTTTTACCTACCACACCTACGGCCTGCATATGCTGCAGGATCTCGGAGAATGGTGGGAAGCCGACACCGGTCTGCCGATCCCGCTTGGTGCCATCATTGCCCGGCGTTCTGTCGATCACGAAAAGGTAGAGAATTGGATCCGCGAATCGGTCGATCACGCCTGGGCGCGTCCCGAAGACTCCAGCGAATATGTTATGGAACACTCTCAGGAGATGGCGCCCGAGGTGGCGCAGCAGCATATCGATTTATACGTGAACTCTTTTACAAGAGATCTTGGAGAAGACGGATGGGCCGCAGTCCGTGCCTTTCTGGAACGGGCCGCTGACGAAGGTCTCGTCCCGGATTTTCCGAGAGAAGCATTAAAAGAAAAATAATGACGGCTGCCGCCGGCACTCCATAAAGGGGTGCTGGTTTTTTTATGAATTTTCTATGTGAACTATTCTCACGTGAGAGACAAGGGATAGACAGGACCGTCATAAAAAGGAAGCAGCAGGGAAGAAAAATGCTGAATCCTCTGTCATAGAGCGATTCTACAACGAAGCCGCAGATCGTTATGAAAAGTGATACATAAACATCTGTCTCTTTTTTTCTGGATGTATTTCATAAAAAAACCCAATCTGTTTAGACATTGTATACAATGACGTTCTAAGGAGGAGGCCGTAAGATATAATTATCCATTTAAGAAGCACCAAGCCGATACCGGGCTTAAAAAGGTGGTTGGAGGAAGGAGAATGATGATGGAAACGAAAGCCGGAGAGTCCGTCACTTTCAGCCAATTGAGTAAAGTGTTTCAAAACGGAACGGCAGCGCTGGATCGTTTGGACTTAACTATTGAAGAGGGAGAATTCATTACATTCCTGGGGCCGTCAGGGTGCGGGAAGTCTACTGCCCTGCGGATGGCAGCAGGTCTGGAAGAACCAAGCATGGGCGGGGTGAAAGTATTTGACCGATCCCCTGAAGAAACAATCCAAAACACGAATGATATTGCTTTTGTGTTCCAGGAGCCGAATCTTCTTCCGTGGCGGAAAGTGCTGGACAATGTCATTCTTCCCCTGGAACTCCGGGGTGTACCCAAAAAAGAAGCAAGAGAAGAAGCAGCCCGGGTTCTGGATATGGTCGGCTTGAAAAAGTACATGAAGGTGTATCCAAGAGAACTCTCCGGAGGAATGAAAATGAGGGTCTCCATCGCGAGAGCCCTGGCGGCAAAGCCGAAGCTGCTGTTAATGGATGAACCGTTCGCGGCACTCGATGAAATGACCCGGCAGCGTCTGCAGCTCGAATTGTTGGAAATTTGGGAAAAAGAAAAAACGACGATTCTGTTTGTCACCCACAATGTCTTTGAGGCGGTTTACTTATCCACCACCATCGCCGTTATGTCCGCCGGACCCGGACGTCTGTCCTCCGTGATAAATGTGGATCTTCCGCGCCCGCGGCATTCCATCACGAGAACGGACGAGTTGTTTTCCGCTTACGTCAAAAAGGCCTCGGATCAGCTGGAGAACAGTCTGGATGAAAGGGAGGGTGCATCATGAGCATGACACCTGCTGAAGCAGCCGGAAAAGATTTGTTAGCGAAAGCAGAAAAAGAAAAGAGAACGAAGCCGGCGATGGATACGTTCAAGCATTATGTGCTTGGGCCGCTTGTTGCGTTTATTTTATTTGTTGCTCTGTGGCAGGTTGTGCCGGCACTGCTCGGGATGCCGCATTACATTTTCCCCAAGCCGACGGATGTCGTTTCAGCTGCGGTCAGTGACGGAGCCCTGCTGTGGGAAGCGGTACAGATTACCGTACTTGAGTCTGTCATCGGATTTTTACTAAGCGCAGTGATTGGCATTGTAGTATCGATTACACTGGCAAGTTCCAAAATTATTGAACGAAGTATCTATCCATACGCTATCATTTTGCAGACACTGCCTGTCGTAGCCGTTGCTCCGATCATTGTCATATGGTTCGGTGCCGGATTTAACTCTATCGTTGTTGTGTCATTTTTGATTGGTTTCTTTCCTGTTATTTCTAATACTTTGATGGGACTGAATTCGGTGGATAAGGAAAAAGACGATTTATTTTCCCTGTATAATGCCTCCAAGTGGCAGAAAATGTGGAAACTCCGGCTGCCTTCGGCGATGCCGTTTATTATGGCAGGACTTAAAGTCTCCTGCACCTTATCCATTGTCGGAGCGATTGTCGGGGAATATGTAGCGGGAGTAGGCGGCGGTGAAGGCGGACTTGGCTATGCGATCACTGTTTCTGCCATTCAGGTGAACACCGCCTTTATCTTTGCGTGTGCTATTGCCGGAGCCATGCTTGGGATCACGTTTTATCTCATGATCAGCCTGCTTTCGAACAAAATTCTGGGGTCGTGGCATGAATCGGCTATGAAAAAATAATCATTTCACGAAAGAAAAGAGGGATATATATGGGAAAAATGCAAACATGGTCTAATGTGAAGTGGCTGCCGGCAGCGTTTGCTGCAATCCTGGGGCTTGCAGCGTGCGGCGGGGGAGAATCCGGAGAAAGCGGTACGGCAGGAGCGGAATCAGAAGGAACGGAAGAGACAGAAGATGCCACACTAGTATTGAACTGGTTCCCAAAAAGTCAGATGGGAGGCTTTTTTGCCGCCCAGTCTGAAGGGTACTTCGAAGATAATGGTCTTAACGTGGAGATTCAGCCGGGAGGCCCGGAAGTATCGACGCTCCAGATGGTAGCTGCCGGGGATGCTGAATTCGGCCTTGCTCACGCCGACCAGCTTCTTATGGCAAGGAATCAAGGAATGGAACTCGTTGCGCTGGCGGCTTCCCTCCAGAACAGCCCCCAGGCATTTATGTATCATGAGGAAGCTGGGATGGACGGTTTTGAAGACCTCAACGGACGGAAGGTATTTGTAGAAGCGGGTATTCCTTACTGGGAGTACCTAAAGAGCCAATATGACTTAAGCGGTGTGGAACAATTAACGTATACCGGGGAGTATACGCAGTTTATGAGTGAACCACAATCTGTCAGCCAGTCGTTTGTCACCTCAGAACCTTACTTTATGCAGAGGGAAGGAGTGGACGTGGAAACCACTCTTATTTCTGAAGCCGGATATGACCCTTACAACGTTGTACTGTTTGTAACGAAGGACTATCTGGAGAACAATGAAGCAAAAGTGGAAAAATTCATGAATGCCTACCGTCCCGGCTGGAATCATTATGAAGAGAACTACGAAGAAGTTAATGAAGTCATCCACGAAGCAAATGAGAACATTGCGCCCGAAGAGTTGAAATTCGAAAGTGAACAGCAGCATGATTTCGTCTACGGCGGTGCAGCAGAAGAGAATGGAGTGGGTCATATGACCCCGGAGCGCTGGCAGGAACTTATCGATCAGCTGTATGAGCTTGACCTTCTGGATGAACAGGTCGATGCCAAAGAGGTATTTACAACGGAGTATTTATCAGAGTAATGAATTGTTCATTTGGAAAAAAGAAGCGGAAATAATCTGACAACATCCATGACAGGTTTCAGAAAAGTTTTATATGATAAGACGTAACAAAAGATAACGGTACAGTTTTTCCGCCATTGATGTTCGGTGGAGCAGAAAAACGCTCGTTTGATACCGGTCCGAAGAGGCTGGAAGGAACCGGAGAGAGGGGGTAGTCATGAAAGGCTATAAACCTTTCTCCGTTTTTTTAACCGGAAAAGGAGAGAAAAAGAATGACAGCCATACTGATACGACAGGCCGAAATGGTCACGATGAACGAAAAAATGGAGATCCGGTACGGAGATATCTGGATCAAAAACGACCGTATCGTAAAAATAGGGAAGCATTTACTGGGTGAAGTGGAACCGGACACTAAAATCATTGAGGCCGAAGGAAAAACAGTACTCCCCGGATTTATTCAGACGCATACCCACTTGTGCCAGACGCTCTTCCGCGGCCAGGCCGACGATATGGAACTGATGGATTGGCTGAAGCAGAGAATATGGCCGCTTGAAGCGGCTCATGATCACGATTCCCTCTACCATTCAGCAAAGCTTGGAATTGGAGAACTGATACAGGGCGGCACGACGACCATTATGGACATGGAAACCGTCCACCACACGGATGCTGCGTTTGAGGCGATGGCTGAAACCGGAATCCGTGCACTGTCCGGAAAAGTTATGATGGACATCGGGGATGAACTTCCTCCGGATCTTCTGGAAAAAACCGACGTTTCCATTGCAGAGAGCATTCGTCTGCTTGAAACGTGGCACGGGTATGACAATAACCGGATACAGTATGCATTCTGTCCGCGGTTTGTTGTCTCCTGCACGGAAACGTTATTAAAAAACGTCCGGGATTTATCCAAAGACTATGATGTACTGGTGCATACCCACGCCTCTGAAAACCAGGGGGAAGTCAATATCGTAGAGCAGCGGCACGGAATGCGAAACGTGGAATACCTCGACCATATCGGTCTTGCCAGCGAGCGGCTTGTTCTTGCGCACTGCATCTGGCTGAACGACTGGGAAAAACATATTATCCGGGAAAAAGGGGTGAAAATGACGCACTGTCCGGGGTCCAATCTTAAACTGGCTTCCGGGGTGGCTGATGTCCATGGCTTACATGACATTGGGGCTGCTATCAGTCTGGGAGCGGATGGAGCGCCGTGCAACAATACGATGGATATGTTTCAGGAAATGAAGCTTGCCGCGCTGCTGCCCAAACCTTTTCACGGACCTTCGGCTGTTCCGGCTCTTGAGGTGTTGAAAATGGCAACCATTCAAGGAGCAGAAGCACTCGGGCTCCAGCATGAAACAGGCAGTCTGGAAGAAGGAAAAAAGGCCGACATGATTCTTTTGGATCTGCAGCAGTTTCATAGTTACCCTTCTCAGACGGTAGACCCGATTTCCAGAATCGTTTACTCGGCTTCGGCGGCGGATGTTGATACGACAATCATTGACGGGCGGTTGGTCATGGAAAATCGTATCATGAAAACGATGGATAAGCGCCGTGTGCTGCAGGATGCCGATGAAGCCGTTTCGCGTTTGGTTCACCGGACCGCTCATTTAATGCAGGAGGAATGAGGTATGGAAGATATACATGCGGTACTGGAAGTGTTGGAGAAACAAACGGTTCGCTCTGTACTTGCAACCATCGTCCATGTGGAAGGCTCTGCATACCGGAAAGAAGGAACAACGATGCTCGTGCAGGAGGACGGGGGGCAGACCGGACTTCTCAGCGGAGGGTGCTTCGAAGAAGATATCCATGCCCGTCTTGAAGAAGTGTGGACAGGTGGTTCAAGCGTTATCACGTACGACATGAGAGGGTTTGATGACCTTTCCTGGGGGCAGGGAACAGGATGTGACGGAGTGATCCAGGTATTGCTTGAACCAGTGAAAAGCAGATTGTACCACGATTTGATGACAATGAAAGAACATCTGAAAGCCGGTAATGCCGTTCTCATGGTGAAACAGCTCCCGGCGGATGCCGGTTGCGCCGCGACGCTTTTTGAGTGCAGAGGCTCTGTATTCGGCGGATGGAACGGGCCGGCCCCTTCATGGATCAATTCTGCACGGAGCGGGATGCAGAACCGGGAAGGTGCAGAGGGGGAGGAAGCGTTATATGTCCATCTTTTTTCTCCCAGGCCGCGGTTGTTTGTATTCGGTGCGGGAGACGACGCGTGCCCGCTTGTTCATCTGGCTGCCTTCTCCGGTTTTGATGTAACCGTGGCTGACTGGCGTCCTGCCAAATGCACCAGGATACGATTTCCGGATGCTTATGACCTCTTCACCGGTTTTCCGGAGGATATGAAAAAGGAACTTGATATAAAAAGAGGAGACTTTGCCGTTGTCATGACTCATGACTTCAAACGGGATAAGGAGCTTCTCCCGTATCTTCGAAAGAAACAGCTTTCCTACCTTGGAGTGCTTGGTTCCCGCAGACGGACGTCTTTGCTGCTGGAAGAGGATAGTGTTCCCGAGGACGTAAGAACTCCTGTCGGGCTCTCGATTGCAGCGGAAGGACCTCATGAGATTGCAGTCAGTATAACGGCGGAGTTGATTGAGCGTTTTAAGTCCCTTCCCTCCGGATCGGAAGTGATGACGGTATGAAAGAAGAGCACGTCACCGGCATTCTTCTCGCTGCCGGAAACAGCAGACGCATGGGCCGGAACAAACTGGCTCTTCCTCTGGGAACTTCCACGGTCGGGAGTATGAGCCTCAGGGCAGCTGCCCGTTCTTCCCTGCAGCAGACCCTTGTCGTCGCCCAGACATTCGATCCGCTGGAATGGCTCATCTCTGAACATCCGGCAGATAAGAAAAAATGGGAATTAGTTCGAAGCCGGTTTGCAGAACGGGGACAGTCGTATTCGCTTCGAAGCGGGGTGCAGGCAGCAGAAGATAGAAACGCAGAAGCGGTAATGATACTGCTCGGTGATCAGCCTTTTCTCCCTTCAACGTGGATCGATGAATTGATCCATCAGCATATCCGAAGCCAGCCGGCTTTTACCGCTTCATCCTTTGACGGGAAAATACGTCCGCCGGTCATTTTCTCACAGAGACTTTTTCCCTCATTGAAGCAGATCCGAGGGGATAAAGGAGCTCGTCAGCTTCTCCGGTCTCTTCCTTCCTGCGCAGGGATTACCGTTTCGTTTCAGGAAGAAAAAGCTTTTTATGACGTGGACACAAAGGAGGAATATGAATGGCTGCTGAACGATATGCCGGTTCCGTTTCCCACGTAGACACACCGCTCATCCGTTTTCCGCGGACGCTTGAAGAAGCATGGGAAAAAAAGCAGGAAAACGGGGTGGATGCTTCCTACATCGCCGGAGGCACGGTCATACAGATGCAGCGCGGACAGGGACACCCGTACCCTCCAGTGTTAATCAGCCTTGAAACGATTGAGGGTTTAAAAGGGATAACCATCCGCGGAGACTATCTTGAAATCGGTCCGCTGACGACGCTTGAAGCATGCCGCCGGAGTCCGCTGCTGCAGCAGCATGCACCCTGCTTGGTAGAGGCATTGATGTCTGCTGCCGCTCCGGCGGTGAGAAACCGGGGCACGATCGGCGGCAATATTATGTATGGAAAAGGAGATACGCTTCCTGCGCTGCTCGTACTCGACGCCTCTGTTTCCTTTTTTGACAACAGTGGACTTCAATCGCTCCCGCTTCTTTCGTTTGTAAACAAAGGAGAAAACACCCCGGACCTGCTGAGCGGCATAAAGATTCCCTTTCCAACAGATGGAGAACGCATGATTTCTTTCTTTAAAAAAACCGGCCGCCGGGAAGCTTTCTCGTTGTCTGTGATTAATGCAGCGGGCCGTCTCATGTTGGATGAGGAAGAGAAGGTGGCAGGCGTACGGCTGGCAGCGGGGGGAGGAAATGTTCTGCCGCAGCGTTTGACAGAGGCCGAGGACACCCTGCGGGGAGAAATGTTGTCCACGAACAAGCTGCGGAACCTGCATGAGACGTTGGCCGCGTCCTTTCATCCTTCCGGGGATCCCTATTGTTCAGGAAGTTATAAACAAAAAGCCGCGGCGTACATGATTCTATCTTATCTCTACGAAAACATGGAACAGAGCCTGGTAAAAGGGAGGGTGGAAGATGCCTGACACCAAGACACCTGGAATGAAACCAGGCAGGCGGACGCGCCCTGATGGTGAACCAAAAATCACAGGCCGTCTGAAATATTTAACGGATCTGCACGTGGATGGCATGCTGTATGGCAAAATAAAACGAAGTGAATACCCGCATGCCCGCATCACCGGAATTTATACAGAAAAGGCGGAATCCCTTCCGGGGGTAAAGGCAGTTATCACGCATAAGGATGTGCCGGCATTCAATGGTTTTGGTATTGTGATGCCGGACCAGCCGGTACTGTGCGGGGGCACCGTCCGGTATACAGGGGACGCCGTAGCTGCGGTAGCCGCAGATACTATCGAAGAGGCGGAGGCAGCTATTGCATCCATTGAAGTTACTTATGATCCTCTCCCGATCATGGATGCCCCATCCAAAAGTCTGGAGGAAGACGCGCCCCTTCTCCATCCGGAGGGCAATATTCTTCACCGTAAACAATTCAGGCAAGGGTGCCTCGACAGCGGGTTTGATCAGTGCAGCGCTGTTGTGGAAGAGACGTACGATGTTTCCCGGCAGATGCATACCTATATGGAAACCGAGGGAGGCGTCGTTGTTCCGGAAGAGGACGGTGGAATTTCGGTCTATATGGGCACGCAGCACGGCTTTAAGGACCGTTTTCAGCTCTCCCGTATTCTCGGGTTGGAGGAAGAACGTATCCGGATTGTGTCCAGTCCGATGGGTGGTTCGTTCGGCGGGAAAGACGAGCTGAATGTTCAGCCGTATGCGGCCCTGCTTGCTATGAAAAGCGGGTGCCCCGTCCACATTCACCAAACGAGGGCAGAGTCGGTTCAATCCAGTATTAAACGGCATCCGATGAAAATCAGGATGAAGACAGGGGCGGATAATCAGGGGAAGCTGATGGCCCATGAGGTGGAAATCACTGCTGATACAGGAGCCTACGCCACTCTTGGACCGGCCATTCTTGATTTTGCAGTCGAACACGCTTGTGGTCCTTACCGGATACCGGCTGTTGATATTCAGGGGTTGTCGGTATTTACCAATAACGGCGTTGCCGGTGAATTCCGGGGTTTCGGCGGAAATCAGATTACATTCGCTCTTGAAGGGCAGATGGACCGGCTTGCTGAAAAGCTGCATCTATCTCCTGCTGCATTGCGGCACAGCAACCTGCGCAGCACACACGACCCGGGTCCTCTCGGTCAGACGATTGCTCCGACAGACGGAGCGGTTGATGTTTTGAAGACACTTGAAGAAAATCCCCTAACTGCTTCTGCTCCCAAACCCTGGAAAATGACCGGGGCGGGAATCGCTGTCACCATGCATGGAGGCGGACTTGGATCCGGGCGTCTTGATCCATCCGGAGGCCGTTTCTTGTTTACAAAGGACGGAAAAATAGAAATCTCTTTCGGCTTTGAGGAATTCGGGCAGGGGATTCTCGGGGTCATTGAAACGGTTGTATGTGAAACGCTTGGCTGTGGAGAGGAGGATATAAGAATACGGATCGGAGACACGACGAAAGTGCCTCCCACCGGCTCAACCACAGCTTCGCGCGGAACGAGTATGGTATGGCAGGCCGTGCAGCGTATGCAGGGAGACTTTCGACAAAGTGTTTTGGAAAAGGCCTCGAAGGTCACGGGGGCACAGCAGCAGAACCTTGTTTTAGGAGAAGGGGGCATTTTTTCCGGAACCATCATGGTCCTATCGTATGAAGAACTGGCCGGTCACCTCGAAGAAGAGCTGGAAACGACGACGTTCTTTGATTTTCCAGTCACACCGGATGATGTGGATGGCAGTCATTATCTATACACGTTTGCCGCGGTACGGGCGGAGGTGGAAGTGGACATCAGGACCGGACAGGTATCTCTTCAAGGATTAAATCAGGCTGTATCCGCCGGACCGGTCGTGAACGAAATCGGCTATAAAGGACAGATTGAAGGCGGGGGCGTGATGGCAGCCGGCTATGCCCTGATGGAAGAGGCAGAAATGAAAGAAGGCCGGTACGTGAATGAAAATCTGGACACGTATATGATCCCGGGAATATCCGATGTTCCTTTCGACTTGGGGGTTTATCCGGTAGAGACGTTACATGAAAGCGATGAGTACGGACCGAGAGGAGTTGGAGAAATCGGTACGGTTGCTGTTGCGCCGGCAATAGCGAAAGCTGTGCACGACGCCGTCGGTTTATGGGTTGACCGTCTGCCCATCCATCCGGAGCGTGTGCTGGACCATATTACAAAGAGGGGGCTGCACCCATGGATGTAAACGTAAGCGCCCGGCACAATAAAGAGCATACGATTCTTTCTGTTACGGTTAACGGCCGTCTGGTCCAGGTAACGACTGATCCATCCGCCCGGCTGGTCGATATGCTCCGTGATACACTGGAGCTTACTGGTACAAAACAATCATGCGGCATCGGACGCTGCGGCGCTTGTGCTGTATGGATGGATGATGAACTGGTCCCTTCCTGCCTGGTTATGGCGTATCAGACAGAAGGAAAAAAGATTACGACGATAGAAGGAATGACAGGCGAAGAACAGTTAACCCCCGTGCAGCAGGCTTTTCTGGAGGAGGGAGGTTTTCAGTGCGGCTACTGCACCCCCGGTATGATTATGGCTGTTGAGGCTCTGTTGAAGAATCATCCTTATCCTACCGATGACGAGATAGCGGAAGGATTATCCGGCAATCTCTGCCGGTGCACGGGATACACGGGAATTGTGCGGGCTGTCCGGCGAGCGGCGGAGGTGATTAACGGATAGAAGATTTGGCGCAGAAAGGATATGTTTCCCGGCTGTCCCCGAACGTCTTGGGCGGGGCGTCAACCGGCACCGTACCGTCGGTGGACACTAAATACAGACTACGCTGATGTAGTGGTTGCAAATTCCGTTCTTGTGGACACTAGGGTAGTCACACAAGTGATTAGTGGTTCCGAATCTACGCCGGCACCCACTATCTCCCGGATTCAGCGTCATAGTATCCATGAACCCCCGTCCTGCGGACACTATTTCTTCGTATCCGGCTTTTAGTGAACACCGCTGCAGAAACCCGGCATGAATCATTTTATAAAAAACGCTCCCGGTTATCTTGAATGATAATCGGAAGCGCTTTGTACCTGTATTTACGATGCGTCGGTTTCGTGCTTCCTGTAAGATCTCCAGCCGACCGCAAAGCAGAGGGCAAGAAGCAGTAAGACAATAACAGCGAATAAAAGATTTGATGACACAATATTGCTTATATTTCCAAGAATCAGACCGACAACTCCGAAATCGGCATCCCCGAACGTCGTACTTTCAAATCCAAGTGTCCCAAGAACGGGAAGTAAAAGAGCCGGCAGAAAGCTGATCATGACACCGTTGGCTGCTGCACCGACAATGGCTCCGACTCGTCCGCCTGTGGCATTTCCAAACACTCCGGCGGCCGCCCCGGTGAAGAAGTGCGGAACCAATCCGGGTACAATTACGGCGAGACTGAAAACCGGCAGCAGAAACATGCTGATCAAACCAGCCAGAAAACTTACCATAAAGCCAAGAATGACGGCATTATTGGCAAATGGGAATACTGTCGGAGCATCCAGAGCCGGTTTGGCATTAGGCACCACTTTATCAGCAATCCCTTTGAAGGCAGGGACGATTTCCCCGAGAATCATACGTACACCGGCAAGAATAATGTAGACACCGGCGGCAAATGTCAGACCCTGCATAAAGGAAAACACGAGAAAGTTCTGTCCGCCGCTCAATTCACTTTCAATAAATGAACTTCCGGCAAACCCGCCGACAACAAGGAACAAAATAACCATCGTTAGTGAAACGGCGACTGAGGTGTCCCGCAGGAAGCCGAGTGATTTTGGAACATTGATTTCTTCGGTGGATTTGGACTTGTTCCCAATTCTCTTACCGATGAAGCCGGCCACAAAATAGCCCGCAGATCCGAAATGGCCGACAGCGAAATCATCCGATTTCGTGATTTCTCTTGTGTAAGGCTGCAGTAGAGCCGGGAACAATACCATCAGCGATCCGAGAATGACAGCGCCCAGAATAATCATAGGTATGCTGGACATGCCTGCTGTTGTCAGGATAACGGCAATTAAACAAGCCATAAACATAATATGATGCCCGGTCAAAAAGATAAATTTAAAAGGCGTTACACGTGCTAAAATAATATTGGTAATCATACCGAAAAGCATAATCATCGCTGTTTCCGTACCGAAAGTATCCTGTGCGACAGCGACAATCGCTTCATTATTCGGAATCACGCCGTCTACGTTGAACGCATGATTGAACATGCTGCTGAACTGACCCAGTGAACCTTGAATGACCGAGGCGCCGGCCCCTAAAATGACAAAACCAAGAACTGTTTTCAGCGTTCCGGAAATGACATCCGAAAACATTTTCCTTTGAATAAGAAGACCAATAAGAGCGAACAAACCGACCAGAATCTCGGGTGTTCCCAGAATGTCATTCATTAATAAATCAACCATTTATAATCCCCCTTTTTCCTTTATGGCGCCACTTATAATCTTTCTTCGAGCACCCGGCGTAATTCTTCTTTATCAAGCAGGTTGTTCAAGAGCGCAATGTTGCGGCTTCCGTCATCAATGGTGCCGAGAATATCCTCCGAGCCGATGAAAAGGTCGGCGCGCTCCGTTTTGGCTGTTGTTAAATCGGTGTGGGAGACGTCTGCTTCTACATTCATGTCTTTTAGTATACTGTTCACATTCATCTCCACCATCATCGAGCTTCCCAGTCCATTTCCGCATACAACTAAAATCTTTTTCATATTATTCTCCTCCTTGTAATGAATAATGGGTGACGAGCTTCAGAATATCTTCTGTTTTTTCTGCCTGCAGGAGCTGTTCAGTATTACCGGGGTTCGACAGCATTTCCGTCAGCTGGGCCAGAGCCTGTAAATGGGTTTCATTGTCGACAGCTGCGAGTACAATCACAAGGCTTGCTTTGTGTTTATCCTGATCGGAAAAGAAAACCGGTTTTTTTAAGTGAAGCAGGCTCATGCCAAGTTTATCCACCCCCTCTTCAGGTCTGGCGTGAGGCAGTGCGATATGAGGGGCAATAACAACATACGGGCCGTTTGCCCGGATATTGTCAACCATGGCTTCTACGTAGTTCTGCTGGATATGCTCCAGCTGTAAAAGCGGGGCCGCAGCAGTACGCACAGCTTGTTCCCAGTCTGTCACCTCCTGCTCAAACTGAATTGTCTCTTTGGTTAATAATTCATCCAGCATAGGTTTGTACGTCTCCTTCTTGAACGCATGTTGACTTGATAAAAAGGTCTCAAGTTTCTCCTGAAGTGTTTCTTTATCATAGATTGCAGCATGGTGATCGATGATGTTCATCAGACCTTCAATATTGTGGAATCCCGAAGCGTCCGGCTTCAGCAGCCTGCGCGATCTGTAGACAACCGATTCTCTGTCCGTATCATTCAAAATGGTAGGCAGATAGATGATTGGTGTCTGTTTTTGTTTAATAAACGAAGTCGAAAAAATAATATCGGCTTCCACCGGCTGATTATTGTAGTCTTTAATAGATAGCGTATCTGTGATCATAATTTCCGGAAGAAGGGATTCCACCTGTGCTCTTACCATTCCGGAAGCCGCGATACCGTTTTCGCACACAACCACTCCGCGGTATTTTTTGACGCTGGTCTGATTTTCCCGGCGCAGCCAGCCGCCGAAGTGCATGGCAATATAGGCAATTTCCTCTTTGGGTATGATTTTTCCAATAAAAGATTCCAAATGGGACAGGGAACGTTTCGTTAAATCATAGATGTCCGGATAATGCGTCTGAATATCCTGATAGTATTGGTTGTTTAATGAAAGGTCGTATTTCAACCGGTAATACGTTGGTTTCAAATGTACAAACAAATTATCTTCAAGCTGCTTTCTTTCTTCGAAAATGATACAGGCTGTCACCTGGAAATCATCCACGATTTTTTTGATCACCATGCGGAGCTGTTCCATTGCCTTCATATTTGAACCGGTTCTCGGATCGTAATGGACCCTCGAACCAAGGATTTGAATGGTCAATAGATAGACTTCCTGCTCGGGAAGCGGGTGGAAACCTTTCCCGCGGAGGCGGTCATTTAACTGCCTGGCAGCTTCAAACGCACGAGTACTTTCGAGAATCTTTTTTTCTGCTTCATCAACAGCCAGGGAAAGATCATGGGATTTTCTCTGGACGGCGATCATGATCTGCAGCACGAGAAGCTGGGACATGTCCTCAGTGAAGGATACGTGCAGCACATCTTCCAACGCCGCAATTTCATCCTGAATCATCGAAAAGAGGTTTGTCTGCGCAGCAGGTGCGGCAGGGTGAAGCATGCTGTTTAATTTCTGCTTCATATGCTCGTTGTTGTTGTCTGTGAGAAGATAGGTTATCGTATCACTGATTACCTGTCTTTTCTGTTTTTCCAGTCCCCGGACGAGATAACCCGTATCTTCATAAATAAGAGCCAGGCCTCTTGCTTCCATGTCCTTGTTTATCCGCTGAAGGTCGCGGAAGATGGTGCCCCGGCTGACCTGGACATTATCCTTTAATTCCTGGACGGAGGACGGCTTATGCTGCGTCAATAACGTCAACGTCGTCAGATTGATGCGTTCTTCGGGTGAAAAGCGGTAATCCCATTCATCCTGCAGCGTCAATTTTTCAGGGAGAGCCTCGACGGTTTCTTTTGTCAGAAAAAAACCTTTGCCGTAAGGTTTTTGAATCGGGTCCAGCTGCTCCTGTTCGAGCCATCCGTTGATTTGATCCATGTCATAATAAATCGTCCGCTGGGAGACTCCGAGCTGTTTTTTGAGCTGTTCCATCCCTATACTGCCGTTTTGTTGATAAAGATAATGAAGCAGGGATATCCTTCGTTTATCGAGAACCATCACCGTCCCTCCTTTTTGCAGCATTCAATATTGCAATTTGAAACTTTTCGCTGGCTGTATTCTAATAATATACCGATTCCACTTCTAATGTAAGGGGTTTCGTCGTTCAATGTTTGTACGATGATAATTTGCAAAATGAAACACCGGGCAAGCTGGAGACGAGGTCGGCAGATAGCTGGCAGAAATAGCGGCAGGGACGGGGAGAGAAGCGGAATAGTTAAAAATGCCGGATATATGTATTATGATGGAGAGAAGACAAAAAAAGGAGAAGATACGATGTTGTTTGGAAAAACGTGCGGAATCTGCAAAAAGAAAATCCGCGGATATAAGCCGCGTCAGTATATTGCTCCTTCGAGCGGAAAAAAAGTCCCGGTCTGCAAAATGTGCATGGAGTATGCGGAAAGACGGGCCTGGCCAAAAGCGTAAGATTCATCGATGATGACAGGGGAGAGTGTCGGAAAAGAGACACCTCCCTTTTTAATATGTCTACTATGTCCTGATTTTAGACAGAAGAGAGTGCGGTGCAGCGGAAACTGTCTGTCATGCTTTCGGATACGGACACTGATGCGTCAAGTAAGTCCGTATCCGGTCAGCCGACTTAGAGGTCTTTCTGGATTTCCCGGATAACATGTCCGAGTTCCGGCAGGATCAGCCGGTTCAGCGCCAGCTTGACAGCGCCGGAGGACCCCGGCATGGAGAAAACGGCGGTGTCCTTGTAAACCCCTGCCACAGCCCGGCTTAATATAGCTGCTGTTCCGATATCTTCAGCAAAACTTAAATACCGGAACAATTCTCCAAATCCCGGCATTTCTTTATCCAGGAGGGTATGAACGGCTTCACAGGTGGTATCCCGTTTTGCCATTCCTGTTCCTCCGTTCAGAAGAACAGCATCAACAGTCACATCGGACCCGGCTTTGTGAAGAAGAGATTGGATGCGGTTGTAATCGTCTTTGATAATTCTGTAGTCAGATACAAGATGTCCTTTTGCTTCCAGTCGTTCCTGTATAAACTTTCCGCTCTTATCCTGTGCTGCTTTCCTTGTGTCCGAGACGGTGATGATCATGCATCGTACCTGACTTGGTGCTTCCTGTTTATGCTCGCCCGCCGCCATAGCTGTCTCTCCTTTCCTAAGCTTTAAGGTTTATTATAACATCCCCGGAGGGAAATAAATGGGGTGAAACGGGATTTCGGAATTTTACGTATACAGGGAGAGAACATATGCTGAAAGGGGTTTGGGAAGATGAGCAGCTATTCCATCCAGGAGTTAATCCAGCAGACGAAACAAGATGATGCGGAGAGGGAATTTTTCGAACTGGAAACACCGAGAATTCTTGAAGTGAACTTGAACGGTGATGTATGGGCAAAGACAGGATCGATGGTGTCTTATACCGGGGATATAAAATTCGAACGGGAAGGCATAATGGAGCACGGGCTGGGTAAGTTTTTTAAACAGGCCTTTTCCGGAGAAGATACATCTCTGATGAACGCCAGCGGGACGGGAAGATTGTATCTTGCCGAACAGGGCAAAAAGGTGACCATTATTAACCTGCAGAATGAATCCCTGACCGTTAACGGTAACGATTTACTTGCTTTTGACAAGAACCTGGATTGGGATATTAACTTGATGAAAAAAGTAGCCGGTATGATGGCAGGCGGCATTTTCAATGTGTCGCTGGAGGGGACGGGCCCCGTAGCTATCACATCTCACTATGAACCGCTGACTCTGCTTGTAAGACCGGAAGAGCCGATTATTACCGATCCCAATGCGACAGTAGCATGGTCGGGACATCTTGAACCAGAATTCCGCACTGATATCAACGTCAAAACGTTTTTCGGCCGCGGGAGCGGTGAATCCGTACAGATGGAATTTAAAGGAGAAGGTTTTGTCATGATCCAGCCGTATGAAGAGGTTTACTATTCGTCCTCTAATAATGGATAAAGCGTTTCTTTTTGGGTGGACAATGCTTTTTATTATAATAAGAGAGAAACACATAAAAAGGAGGAAATGTTTTGGCTGACCTAAAAGATAAAGTTGTCGTTATGACCGGTGCTTCCAGTGGAATTGGAGAGGGTACTGCCAAAGAACTGGCCGACAATGGGGCAAAACTTGTCCTGGCTGCCCGCCGGGAAGAACGTCTCCAGGAGTTAACAGACGAAATCAACAAAAACGGTGGAAACGCTGTCTACAACGTGACGGACGTTACGTCGCGTGAGCAGCTTCAGGAACTGGCGCAGAAGGCATTGGACCAGTACGGACGGATTGATGTTCTCGTCAATAACGCCGGACTGATGCCGCTCTCCTTTATGGACAAGCTGAAAGTTGATGAGTGGGACAAAATGGTGGACGTTAACATTAAAGGCGTTCTCTACGGTGTTGCAGCCGTCCTTCCGACGATGCGCGAACAGAAAGCAGGACATATCATCAACATTTCTTCCGTTGCCGGTCATACTGTCGGACCTGGAATGAGTGTGTACAGCGGAACCAAACATGCGGTGCGTACCATTACAGAAGGACTCCGTCAGGAAGAGGCTCTGGCAGAGAGCAACATCCGTACAACCATCATCTCGCCGGGGGCCGTAGCGACTGAACTTCCTGAAACCATTACCGATGATGACGTGCTGAAAGGGTTGGAAAACAGCAATATGACCCCGATTCAGCCAAAAGACATCGCAAGCACTATCCGGTATGCAATGGAACAGCCCGAAGAAGTGGCGATTAACGAAATTCTGGTACGTCCAACCGCTCAGCAGGGATAATACGAATGGAGCAGCTGTCCACCCGGGCAGCTCTTTTTTTGAGAAGAGACAATGGATCTGCTTTCCCTGCCGCTCCACATCCCGAGCCAGCATCAACAGCCTCTCCGGGATTACACTCTCCTCATTTCTCCCTTTATTACAAATAAGGAAGCAGGAAACTTTCTTCATCTTTCATCTTCTGATAGGGTGAAACGCATGCTTCAAAGCGCCGCAAACCATTATTCCGGACAGACAAAAGGTCGGGTATACAGGCTTTGTTAAGAAAAAATTAATGTTGTGCGCATTCGTTGACTAGAGCAAAAAAAGGGTCTAAGATGTACGTTGTGACTCAATAATTACTTTTTGTGACTGGTTGGTCAGAAAGGAGGGGAGGTTGGTGAGTGAAAGACAGCAGGAAATTATGGACACGGCGATCGAGCTGTTTTCCGAAAAGGGATATTATTTCACCTCGATTCAGCAGATCACAGAAGCCTGCGGGATATCCAAGGGTGCATTTTACAGGCACTTTGCTTCCAAAGAAGGGATGATGCTCACCTTACTGGAAAGTCACCAGAACACCTTGCTCCGTGAAGCGGAATTATACAGTTCCGGCAAGGATCTCCCCGCTCACGAACAGCTTATATCAAAAATACGTCTGGAGCTTGAGAAATCGGTGGAATACCGGTCTTTTTTTCGAATTCTATTCACCGAGTTCATGCCGACAGAAAACAGTGAGGTCAACAAGAAAATTAAAGAGTTTCAAACCGTGCTGCGAAGCTGGCACCAGCAGTCTCTCGAAGATGCGTTCGGCAGCAAGATCACTCCATTTCTCCAGGATGTAACGGCTGTGATGGAAGGTGTGTTGAAAGAATACGTCATGCTGCTGATGTGGTACAGCCAGCCGGTTCCGCTATGGAAGGTGGCCTCGTTTATATTTGAAACTGTGCATGCTTTAGTACGGCAGCTGCCACAGCTCGAACCTGTACTTCCGGCCGGGATAGAAGAGACGCTGGAGAATTTCTCAGGAAGAGACGGTATGAAAAGGCAGATGCAGCTTCTGCTCGCGGAAGTGACCAGCCGCTATGCCGAGGAGAACGTGCGGCAGGATAAGCAGACGATGGAGCTGATCCTCGAAGAGCTGGAGCACGATCATCCGCGTGTGTTTTTGATTGAAGCGCTGCTGGAGGCGCTGCAGCAGAGATCCTATGTATCAAGAAGAATAGAAGATATTATTCATATCTGGAAAGAATGGAAAGGAGATGTATCGAATCATGAGTTCATTAATGAATGATTCCTGGAATTTACCGCCGCTGAAAAAGTGGCTGATGATTGTGTCCCTGATGGCCGGGGCATTTATGGGTATTATCAACGAAACGCTGCTCGCCACGGCGCTTCCGACCATCATGGATGTGTTTTCCCTGCAGGAAAGCACCGTACAGTGGTTGACAACAGTCTTCCTGTTGACAAATGGTATAATGATTCCGATATCGGCGTTCCTGATTGAACGCTTTACAACAAGAGGACTGTTTTTAACGGCTATTGGACTATTTGGTCTGGGCACATTGATTGCAGCTGTTGCTCCGACTTTTTCTGTGCTTGTGCTGGCACGGGTCGTGCAGGCAGCAGGTTCCGGTATTATGCTTCCGCTTATGATGACGGTCCTGCTCGCGGTTGTGCCGCTGGAGCGGCGGGGACTTGCAATGGGTCTTGCCGGTGTTGTGATTTCGTTTGCTCCGGCCATTGGTCCCACGCTCTCAGGCTTTTTGCTGGAACACTTTGAATGGAGAGCGATGTTCTATACGGTACTCCCTATCGTTGCTGTCACGATTACGCTGGCGTACTTCTGTGTGCAGAACGTGACGGAACTGACGAAGCCGAAGATTGATGTTCTTTCTATTATTCTATCTTCCTTTGGTTTCGGAGGAATTCTGTATGGTTTCAGTAAAATCGCTGAAGGAGGAGAAGGCGGGACAACGGTCGTACTCAGTATTCTGGCAGGCCTTGTCATTCTGTTTTTCTTTATCCGCCGTCAGCTTCGCATGAACGTTCCGATGCTGGAGTTCCGGCTGTTCCAGTTCCCTATCTTTTCGATATCCATTGTCATTACCATGGCTGCGCTGATTTCCATGATAGGGGCTGAAACCCTGCTGCCGCTGTATATGCAGAACGTTCTCAACTTCTCTCCGCTGGAGTCCGGTTTAATGCTTCTTCCGGGGGCCATTGTCATTGGCATCATGTCGCCTATTACCGGTCATCTTTTTGATATGTTTGGAGCGAAGTGGCTTGCGATCACTGGTTTATCTATTGTGACCATAACGACATTTCTCTTTACCAATATTACGCTGGATACATCGTTTGCGTACCTGGCAACCATCTATGCCATCCGCATGTTCGGTCTTTCGTTTGCCATGATGCCGGTTGTAACCTCTGCGTTGAACCAACTGCCACAAAAATGGTATTCGCACGGTTCAGCGATGATGAATACAATGCAGCAGATCTCAGCTTCCATTGGAACCGCCATGCTCGTTACGATGATGGGTATCGGCACCGCACGCTCCAGTGCCGGCACAGAAGCCGAAGCAGGTTCCCAGATGATGAGATTGGCACAGCTGAACGGCTATCAATGGGCCTTTATGGGAAGTACTATTCTTGCCTTCATTGCACTCGTGCTTTCTTTTTGGCTCCGGTCGAGAAAACACGAAAAAGCCGCCAATTATCAAGAAGAAGAACATCAGGCAGCATCCAGCTAGGTTATACAACGAAAAAAGAGTCTGAGACAAAACTTCTATAAGATAGAAAAGTACCGAACGATTTCAAAAAATCGTTCGGTATTTTTCGTTGCTGAGACAAGCCGCTACGCCAAAATGCTTTGCTTTTACTCCAGAGCACAAGGGCGGCATCGATTCGCTGGGGCTCATCGTGTCTTCTATGCCGCGGGCATGGCTCAAAAGGAGGAAGATCGGCTAAGATCGGCACCTCCTGGCGGGCGCCGACCTGACCCGCATCCTGCGGGCCCTCGGAAGAAAACCGCATCCTGCGGGGTCCCCGTGACTCGTGCTGTTCTGAGCAGGAGTCAAAGCATTTTGGCTCCGCTGCTATACACCTTTTGATTAGTGACCCGGAACATTCGTGTTATCTGCCGCATCATGTGCTTTTGTCCCAAACTCTTTTTTGACTACCACGAGCGGAGAACCTGCATGGCTTGTTGTTTCAACTCATCTGCAGCCTCTTGGCTGATGCGGCTTTCATCACTTGGCATCATCAGATGGGAGGTGAACTTATACATGAAATGCCGGGCCTGTTTTTTGTTTTGTTTCTCTTCATGATGTTTTGCCTGGCGCAGTGTATTGCCTAATTTCCGCTCCATGGATTTGTTGATTTCCCCGTTTTCGGAGTACATTTCAAACGTGTTCTGCAGCTGCCAAAGAGGATTGTTCGATTGAAGTACAGGCACCGGAACCTCTCCCCAGTTCATATCCGAGCCTAAATAAAAACTTGGATAAGCCGGTTGGTTATATCCTGAATTCTGCCAGGAAATCCCGGTTCGGTATTGTGGGTCATGCATCAGCGTATAAAGTTTGTGGTCTGTCACTTCTGTGTTCATATACATCCGGATGGCTGAACTGTCTGTGGTGCGAACGAGCATTTCTTCGCGCCAGTCTCCAAACACATCAGCGACAAGTCCGGGATTGCCTTTGGTGTAATTGTTGGTTCTGGTACCATCGGCGGTAAGAACGGTGCCTTCTTTCCAGTCGTTAATGACAGGTGTTTCATCGATGGCGCCGTTTATGATCTGAGTGGTCATGTCGGCGGACCATTTAATATTCATGTTCGTTCCGGGCATCTCTTCACTGATACGCGTTCCATCCGCGGTCCATAAGCCTTCCGCCCATGTTTCGAGTCCCGCGTGCTCAGGATCGACATCACCGATCATGCCGCGTCCTGTATCTTCCCCGGTATAGTTTCCGTAAATAACATCTCCGTTTTCTGCATCCCGCAGGGCATAACCGTAGGGGGCATTTGCACCTGGTTCATGTACCGTGAAGATTTCAAGCCCCTCACGGTCAGGATCGATATCGGCCACATGCATCGCATCCCCATGTCCTAAACGGGCTTCTGCTCCAGGGTCCGCGCTCTCTTCGGGAAGCGTATCAAAAGAGCTGTAGAGGAGAGAGCCGTCGTGATCAATGGTTGCAGAACCGTAAATGATCTCATGTTTTCCATCTTCATCTACGTCTGCTGTACTGAAGGAATGATTCCCCTGTGTGGTGAGAGAGCTGAACTCTTCATTGGTTCCAGGAGTTCCATGCGGGCTGGCATGAAACGGATTGTCCATCGGAGTCCAGCCGCTGTCTACATTCCAATGTTCTTTTAATTCTTCACCATCCCAGCTGTAGGAAACGAGGGAGGTTCTCGTGTAATAGCCGCGGGCAAACACGGCGTACGGCTTCCTGCCGTCGAGGTAGGCTGTACCTGCCAGGAATCGGTCCACCCTGTTGCCAGGTTCAATTCGGCTCATGGCGTAATCGCCCCACATTAATCCATCATCATGGCGGGCAGGTTTATAATCGATCGTTTCCAGTTCTTCACCGGTTTCTCCATTGAATACGGTGAGGTATTCCGGTCCTTCCAGAATGAACCCTTCAAGATCACGTAAATTGTTCCGCTCACTGCGGGACGGCGCGTATTCATCCATGAAGTAATCGGCAAGGCTTTCAGCATCTTCTCTGGATAATGGATACTGATATCGTTGTTCGATGCCGAAACTTTCTTCTAACGTTTCCGGCCACCTGCCATTTACAACTTCTTCGTGCTCATGCCACCCCATAAACATTTCAACGATGTGATTATAGTAATCTTCACTGCTCATCCGGTAATCGTCGGAATGGCTGTAACCGGCTTTCTTATCTTTTTCCGGCATGGTAATGTATTCCTCTGAAGCTTTATTTCTGTCTTCATCATACTTTATAATCTTTGTCCCGGGAGCGGTTTTGAACATCAATTCCGCCTTACCGCTGTTGTCAAAATCACTGACGAGAAACTGGGTGTAGTGAGCGCCTGAGCGGATGTTTCTGCCCAAGTCAATCCGGTAAAGCAGTTCTCCATCATAGGTGTACGTGTCAATATACGTGTTTCCGGTATATCCATTCTGGGAGACGTCCTTGGAGTTATCCGGGTCCCATTTCACAACATATTCATACTGCCCGTCACCGTTAACGTCGCCGACACTCATGTCATTGGCATCATACGTATATGTTTCGCCGGCCGGCGTGACACCACCATCAGGCTTTTGCAGCGGCAGTTCATAGTAGTTTTCTTCCCAGGGAGTTACTTTTTTGCTTTTCGATTGTTCCTTTCCATCCATTACAGCCTTAACAAAATAGTCATCTTCCACTTCTCCGTTTTCATCTAAATAGTTGGTGCTGTCCTCTGTTTCTGCTATCTTTTCTCCATTCCGGTAAATGTGAAAATTCGTGCCGGTTAACCCTTCATCGGAATATCCGGTCACTTCTCCCGCCAGAAAACGCCAACTTAAAAAAACACCTTCCGTAACATCTACGGCTTTCAGTCCACGGTCCAGATTTTCCAATTGTACCGGTGCCTGTTCTGCACTTTGATCTGTAAAAGCAGCAGCTGGAACCTGCGGCACCATCAACGAACAAACCACAGCAGCAGATAACATGATGGCAGACTTTTTCATTATTAATCTGTCCCCTCCCTTTAGTAAGCGCTTACAATTAAAATGCAACTATATCTTACAATAGATGGCTGAAAAAGGTAATGCGGTAAATGTTAAATACCTTTTGAAAATCAACAATTCCTATCAGGGGAAGTAAGGACCTGTGTCTAAAGTTGTGCAATAAGGGAAGAAGAAAGAAAGTTTTGTAATGAAAATATACAATATCGAAGTTGTTTAGCCCTTTTGTATGATATCATTTAATATAGTAAAGCTGAGAAATGTTTCTGTTTCTTGTGTGAATGGGGCGGTTACGGAATGAAAACGATAATCTACGCGTTGTTCCTGGCATTGGCGGCAGGGCTCGCGGGGTGCGGAAATGTCATTCATATAGACGACCAAAAAGCTTCAAATGGAGAATTAACCATTCCGGGCGGGGAGCAGGAAGATGCTGTATATGCGCTGGATGGAGAGTGGGAGTTTTACTGGCGCGAATTTGTTTCTCCTGCCGCTTTATCCGGTGAGGGGCTGGAACCTTGGTATGTCCAGACTCCTTCAGGCTGGTCGGATATGGAGACCGGAAGAGGCGCCCTGCCGGATAAAGGGTACGGAACGTATCATCTTGAGATTGAGATTCCTGAAAGCATGCAAAACGATACGTCCGGTATCTATATACCTGAAATTGCGACAGCCTATACATTGTGGGTGGATCAACAGCTTACAGCGGAGAACGGGAAAGTTGGTGTGAACCGCACCAGCATGCAGCCGGAACACCATCCGCAGACCGCCTATTTTAAACCGCAGTCGGATACGATTGATCTTGTTCTTCATGTCTCCGAATTTCATCAGCGTAAATCGGGGTGGTGGGACTCCTTTTATATCGGTCGGGCCGAAGATATTCAAAGCATGAGGGACCAAAACACCTCCCGGGAGGTGTTTCTTGTAGTCAGTCTGCTTGTCATGGGGTTGTATCATCTTGGTATTTTTGTACTCCGTCCGAGCGATACCGCTCCTCTCTTCTTCGGCGGACTTTGTCTGGCTGTGGCGGCGCGGACGCTGCTGCTTGGGGAAGTGCTGTTTCTTCGCTTTTTCTCCGGCATTCCCTGGGAATGGACAGTGAAGTTCGAATACTGGGCTCCCTGTCTTGGCATTATGTGTGCTGTTTTATTTATCTATACACAGTACAGCCGCGATATGAATAGATGGATACGGAATTCATTTTTGACTCTGTTTTCGTTGATGGCTCTCATCATTCTTGTTACACCGGCACGGATTTTCACAGAAGGCATGATGTTTCTTCAGAGTGCGGCTGTTCTGGTACTTGTCTACATTAATATTGTGTTATGGACTGCGCTTCGCCGTGGACGGCGGGGATCTCGTGCTCACGCCGGCGCCATGCTCGTTCTGCTTGCTTTCGTTGTGAATGATGTTCTGCATTACAATCACGTTATCAATACAGGAGAAACCGTTTCAATCGGGGTGTTTTTTTACCTTTTTGCCCAGTCCTTCATTATGGCAAGCCGTTTCACGCGTGCTCTTACCCACTCCCGTCAACTTTCCGACAGGCTGGAAAAGGCAAATCAAACCCTCGAGGACAAGGTGGAACGCCGTACGCGGAAACTGTCGGAAACAAATCAGGAACTGGAGAATGCCAACCACAGGCTGGAACGCATGTACCGTGCCAGGCAGGAGTTAATGTCTAATATTTCTCACGAGATGGGTACGCCGATGACCTCTATCCAAGGTTACATTAAAGGGATGCTGGACGGTGTCATAGACCGGGGAGACCCGGCGTATCTGCAGCTTGTTTATAATAAAACCCTGTTTCTTCAGAAGATCACAGATGATTTGAGAGAACTCGCTAAGCTGGAATCCGGAGGAATCACGTATACGTTCGAAGAAAGAAATATGAGAGACTACGTAGAAACCATATTTTTTATCTATAAAGAAGAAATAGAACAAAAGGGAATTTCGTTTACTATGGAGGACTCTCTTTCTTCCGGCCGGAGCTGGATGGTATTCATTGATCCCATTCGTATGGAGCAGGTCCTTTCCAATCTGCTGATGAATGCAAAAAAGTTTACACCTGCCGGCGGGGCCGTTTCGCTGGTGCTGCAGGAAGAGGAGAACGAAGACGGGCATTCGATTATCACAGCCGTCCGGGATAATGGTCCGGGAATTGATGAGGAAGAACTTCCAAATGTATTCCGGCGCTTTTTCAAAGGCGGCGCCAATGTAGTAAAAACGGAAGAAGGGGTAGGCCTCGGTCTTGCCATCTCCGCAGAAATTGTGCGCTCCCACGGGGGAGAAGTGGGAGTGGACAGCAAAGAGGGAGAAGGAAGTCTGTTTTATTTCATCCTTCCAGTTTCTCCAAATAAATAGGAAGGGTTCTGGATTGACACTTCTGCTGTCATCCCGTATCTTTGCCGGTAACACCAGTAGAAAGGAACGGATGATGACACTATATTCTGGTTGGGACCTTACATTATTAGGCATCCTTTCTATCATTCTATTTGCAGCCTGGCAGCAGGATAGACAAGACCGGATGGAAGAGATGGCAGCCCGTTCCAGCCTGCACCCTGAAGTCGAGGAAATGAAGCAGGAATTTGTGGAACAGACGTCTGAACAGGGCATCGATGTTGTGATTACCCAGGGGTACCGTTCAAAAGAGCAGCAGAACGACCTTTATGCCCAGGGCCGCAGTGAAGAAGGCAGTATTGTCACCAATGCTGAAGGGGGCGAGTCTTATCATAATTACGGACTGGCTGTTGATTTCGCATTGAGAAAGCAAAACGGGGAAGTGACCTGGAATACAGAATATGATGGAAACAATAATGGCACACCGGACTGGCAGGAAGCCGGAGACATTGCCAAACGCATTGGATTTGAATGGGGAGGCGACTGGCAGCAGTTTCAGGATTATTCCCATCTTCAGTGGAATCCGGGAGTCCGTGTGGAAGAACTGCAGCATCAGTAAAAACAACAAAGTCTCTTTCAGCGTTATATGAGCTGCAAAGGGGCTTTTTTTGATGAAAAAGTGCAGCGGCCGTTCGAACAGATGATTTGAGTCTCGGGGTTTCTTTTTAATATGGTAACCATGTATGTTAAAACATTCTGGAAAGAAGGAAATATATGGCTCAAAAGCTCGCTATTTTATCTATCTCATTGATTACCGTAATGGCCGGGGCCGCTATTTCCCCTGCCCTCGGAGAAATAACAGGTGCTTTTCCGGAGGCAGGCGGAACGCTTGTAAAATTAGTGAATACGATGCATGCTGTCTTTATTATTCCATTTACGTTCGTATCGAGCTGGCTCACGAAACGATATTCCAAAAAAGCGATTCTTATCCCTGGACTGCTGTTATACATCATAGGTGGTATCGGCGGCGGACTGGCGGAAAACATATGGATGCTGCTTGCGACACGAGCGATTCTCGGCATCTCTGTGGGACTTATTATGCCTATTTCGACCAGCATTGTTTCGGATTATTATGAAGGAAACGAACGAACGTCGATGATGGGCAAAGTGAGTGCTTCCAATCAGCTTGGCGGTATGATTTCCATGGTGGCAGCCGGATTGCTGGCAGCCGTCAGCTGGCGCTTTACCTTTTTGGTTTATGCTCTTGCTGTGCTTGTCTTCGTGCTGGTACTGCTGTTTCTACCACGGCGCGCTCCAGCAGCATATGAAAGAGAAGGAAGCGGCGGGAGGCTTGATAAACGTATTATCGGTCTGGCAGCCGCGATGTTTGCTGTGTTTGTGTTGTTCTATTCGATTCCGACGAATATGGCGATCTATCTGCAGGAAAATAATATCGCCGGTGCCTCGCTCTCCGGTGTTATCATTGCTGTGATGATGCTCGGCGGACTGGCCGGCGGTCTGCTGCTGGCAAAAGTGAAGCACATGCTGCAGTCCTACACGGTGCCGGTGCAGATCAGCCTCATGGGGACAGGGTTTTCCCTTATAGCTTTTACGTCCAGTGTGCTGCCGATTGCCTTTGGTGTGTTTCTAATGGGGCTTGGTGCCGGCACGCTGATTCCTTCTATTTATAACGGGGTTGCCGGTGTGACTGCCGGTGCCCAGGTGATGACAGCGATGGCCATTGTGCAGAGCTTCATGTACCTTGGACAGTTCATGTCTCCGCTCGTCATGGACAGTGTAAGTACTTTAGCAGGGCATCCAACGAACCAATTTATTTACAGCATGTCAGGGGTTCTGACGTTAAGCATCGGCGTTATACTTCTGGCTGTCAACGCAATACGCAGGTACCTGGCTGCCAAGAACTGATTCCCCCGGAAAAACTCTTTATACAGGAGAATGTAAGGGGGATAGCAGGAACAAAAGAGGAGAGTGTCGAAGGAATACAGCATGGAGAGGAATGCTGATGGATTATAAAACAGACCAATACTTTCGTAAGCTTTATCAAGAAGCAGAACAATGCCGGGCGGAGCAGTCTGTAAACAAAGCCGCCTTATCTTCGATACTGGGCGGTTTCCAGGAAAAGAAGTCGGACCGTCCTCCTGAGATCATAGAAACGAAAGAGCTGCCGCAGTACCGGCGGGAACGATTTTTGTTTCATTATACTGATGATCGGCAGGGCCCTGTATACGTTCTTACGCCTAAAAACGGAGCAAGCCGGCATCCGGTTGTTCTGGCACTCCATGGTCACGGATATGGAAGCCGGGAGATTGCAGGGCTGAAAGAAAATGGGGAAGAGGCAGACGAGAACAGCGGAATTCACCGTCATTTTGCATCTTTGCTTGCTTCGCGGGGATTTAAAGTATTTGCGCCTGAAATCATCGGCTTTGGGGACCGCAGGCTGGAAGAAGACAAATTCCACTCCCGTCCCAAATCCTGTTACAAAATGGCGGCGCAGCTGCTTTCCGTGGGGAAAACACTGGCTGGTCTCCGCGTGCAGGAAGCAAGACTTCTTCTTGATGATGTGGCTGCCTTTTCAGATGTCCATGAAATCCGCCCCGGGATCATGGGTTTTTCCGGAGGGGGGTTGATTGCGGCGTATACTGCCGCTCTGGATGAACGAATCCAGGCGGCAGTGCTTTCCGGGTTTGTAAACACGTATCAGGAAAGCTTGTGGCCGATGGAACATTGTTTGGATAATTACGTGCCTGGTCTGCTGCATTATGCAGAACTTCCCGCCTTTATCGGCCTCATGGCACCGCGCCCGCTGTTTATTGAATCCGGGCGGATGGATCCTGTCTTCCCATTCAAGGGCGCAGAACAGGCAGTAGGAATGCTCCGTGATATTTATGAAACCCGGCAGGCAGCCGGACAGTTGGAGTGGGATCCGTTTGACGGCGCTCACGAGGTGAGAGGAGTCCGCGCGGTGGAATGGCTGAGTGAAAACCTTTCATCCAACTGACAGCAATGATGAGTAAACAGCAGGAAGGAGAAAGGAAGATGAACAGAAATAAGGCAGGAAACATATTTCATACCACGCTGAACTGGATCACCAGACTTGCTTATGTCAATGTTCTGTGGATCCTGTTCAGTCTGGCAGGGCTGATTGCGGCAGGACTCTTTCCCGCTACTGCTGCCATGTTTGCGGTGGTGCGGAAATGGCTGACAGAAGATGTGGAAATCCCTGTATTACCGACATTTTGGAACGCTGTACGGGGCGAATTTTTACGAGCCAATGCAATCGGTTACACAGCTCTCGTTCCGGCTTATATTTTTTATGTCGACTTTCAGTTTTTTTCTTCTATCGAGGGGATAGTATCCTTTATTCTATTAGTCGTATCCGGGAGCTTGTTCTTCCTTTATGTGATAACCGTACTGTTTTTGTTTCCAGCACTGGCGCACTACCAGGTGCGGATTCCGGAATACTTTAAACAGGCATTTTTCATTGGCGCCGGATCACCCGCGGGTGTCATCATGTCTGTGGCAGCTTGTGTCGTCATTGTATTTCTTACAGCCTGGTTTCCGGCGCTTTTATTCTTCTTTACCGGAAGTGTGCCGGCATATGTTATCATGTGGAGCACGTTACGGACCATCCGGATCATGGAAGAAAAACATATAAAAAGAAAGGAGGGTACCGAGTCCTGACTGCGGAAGAATGATGAACAGATTACAGCACCACAGGTTAGTGGTATGCTATACTACGTGAAGGGTGGAGAAACAATGTATAACGTAACGTTGAATAATGGTGTGACGATGCCTCAGCTTGGTTTTGGTGTGTGGAAGGTTCCACAAGAGGAAACCGAATCTGCTGTGAAAAAAGCACTCGAAACCGGATACCGCTCCATTGATACGGCTGCTTTTTACAATAACGAACAAGGTGTCGGCCGGGCGCTGCAGGAAAGCAGCATCCCGCGGGATGAACTGTTTGTCACAACGAAAGTATGGAACGGGGACCAAGGATATAAGAGGACGCTCGAAGCATTTGAAAGAAGCCTGGAAAACCTGGGCCTCGATTATCTGGACTTGTATTTGATCCACTGGCCGACGCCTGCTTATGATGATTACGTAGATACGTTTAAAGCGATGGAGAAACTTTACAACGATGGGCGTATTAAAGCCATCGGCGTCTGCAACTTTGAAGAAGAACATCTCCAGCGCCTGTTGAATGAATGTGGCATAAAGCCGGCTGTGAATCAGGTGGAATGCCATCCTTACTTTGCCCAGACAAAAATGAAGAAATTCTGTCATAACCGCGGCATTTATCTGGAGGCATGGAGCCCTTTGATGCACGGCAAAGCGGTGCTTGAGGATGAGGTGGTGCAGGAACTTGCCCAGGCGCATGAAAAAACACCGGCTCAGATTGTCATCCGCTGGCATCTTCAGAATGATTCTATCGTTATTCCAAAATCCGTGACCCCTTCCCGTATCGAGGAAAACTTTCACGTGTTTGATTTTGAATTAAGCCAAAACGACATGAAACAGATGAATAAACTGGACTGCGGCGACCGTCAGGGAGCGGTTCCGGGAGAAATGAATAAAAGATAAATAAAAAAATTATGCACAGCAGCAGGTATATTTCCGTCGCGTCTTGAAAGAATAATAGCAGCAGAAAAACAAGGAGGTACCATAATGAATAAAACAGACCTTATTAATGACGTAGCAGAGAGAGCAGAATTAAGCAAAAAAGACAGCGAAGCCGCGGTGAATGCTGCACTGGAAACCATTGAAAGTTCGCTGAAAACCGGAGATAAAGTCCAATTAATCGGCTTTGGTAATTTTGAAATCCGCGAAAGAGCTGAACGGGAAGGACGCAATCCGCAGACCGGCGAAACCATGAAAATACCAGCAAGTAAAGTTCCTGCTTTTAAACCCGGAAAAGGGTTAAAAGACGCAGTCAACGAATAAAAAAGCTGTTCCCCTGCGGGGGAGCAGCTTTTTCTGTATCTTCCAGAGAAGAAAATATGTATCTTCCTCATTATCAATGACGATTCGTAATTGATGACAATGTCCGCTTTTTTCTCAACCCCATCCGGTTATCATCTCTTTTTGTGTATTTTTGATGACGGGCCGCACTATAATCTGTGTTCTCTTTGTTTAGTGCACGAGAGAAAATATGAATAAACGGATAGGTTCGAAAGCGAACTAATTAAAATTATTATAATTTAGTATTGATTTTTCATTAATAAGTGTTATTATAGATGTATATAATAATTCAATGAGGTGATCATGGATGAGTGAAGATAACCGTAGAAATCTTACCACAGGCTCAGGTGCACCGGTCGGAGACAACCAGCATTCCATTACAGCGGGGTCCAGAGGACCGACTGTCATTCAGGACGTTCATCTGCTGGAAAAACTGGCCCACTTTAACCGTGAACGTATTCCGGAACGGGTTGTTCACGCAAAAGGTGCCGGCGCACACGGCTACTTTGAAGTAACCAACGACGAAATCTCCAAATATACCAAAGCGGACTTCCTGAGTGAAGTCGGTAAAACCACACCGATGTTCATCCGTTTCTCCACGGTTGCAGGGGAAGCAGGTTCGGCAGACACGGTACGTGACCCGCGCGGTTTCGCCGTGAAGTTCTACACAGAGGAAGGAAACTATGATCTTGTCGGCAATAATACACCGATCTTCTTTATCCGTGATGCTATCAAGTTCCCGGACTTCATCCACACGCAAAAGCGCGATCCGAGAACACACCTGAAGGATCCGAACATGGTATGGGACTTCTGGTCTCATTCCCCTGAATCACTCCATCAGGTTACTTATCTGCACGGCGACCGCGGACTACCGGCAACGTATCGTCACATGAACGGCTACGGCAGCCACACCTTTAAATGGGTGAACGCAGAAGGCGAAGCATTCTGGATAAAATATCACTTCGTTAGTGAACAGGGCGTGAAATCCCTGGATCAGGCGACATTTGATAAGATTGCCGGTGAAAACCCGGACTATCATACAGAAGATCTCTTCAATGCGATTGAAGACGGTGACTTCCCGTCCTGGAAGCTGTACGTTCAGGTCATTCCGTATGAAGACTATAAACACCACAAGTGGGATATCTTTGACGTCACCAAGACCGTGCCGAAAGATGAATATCCACGCATCGAAGTCGGCCGCATGGTGCTGAACAAAAATCCTGAAAACTATTTCGCAGAAGTAGAGCAGGCTGCGTTCTCCCCGGGTCACTTCGTACCCGGCATCGAAGCTTCTCCGGACAAAATGCTGCAGGGCCGCCTGTTTGCTTACTCGGATGCCCACCGTTACCGCGTCGGAGCCAACCACGAGCAGATTCCGGTCAACCGTCCGGTGAGCGGCACGAGCAACTATCAGCGTGACGGCTTTATGAGAACGGACGGCAACGGCGGCGGATCGCTCAACTACGAGCCGAACAGTTTCGATGGCCCGACTGAAACCGACCGCGGCAGAATCGATCCGTTTGAGGTAGAGGGTCAGGCAGACAGTGTCAACTATGACAGTGAAGACCATTATACCCAGGCCGGTGACCTTTACCGCATGATGGAAGAAGACGAGAAACAGCGTCTGATTGATGCCATCGTCGGCGATCTGGGTGCTGTGAAAAAAGATGAAATCAAGCTTCGTCAGATCAAGCATTTCTACAAAGCAGATCCGGATTACGGCCGCCGGGTTGCAGAAGGCGTAGGACTGCACGTACCGGAAGAGCAGGAAGTCTAAGAATCTCTGAAACACGGAAACTCTCGATTTATTCTCATTATGCAAACGGGCATCCGTCCTATACGACGGGTGCCCGATTTGTGTATTATGATAGAAGGAAAGGAGCATGGTATGTATGAACCTCCCGGTATTTGTTTACGGGACGCTGCGCACAGGTCTTCACAACTATGAACTAATCTTGAAAGAACGGACGGAAGAAGAACGAAGTGCGGTGATGACAGGCCGGCTGTACGCAGCCGTTCATGGACGCTTTCCCTGTCTTGTAAAAGAAGGAAACACGATTATTCAAGGTGACATCATGTACATACAAAACGACAAGTACGATGATGTACTGCAGGAGCTGGACAGACTTGAAGGATACGATGAAGGTGATACAGCCGGCAGTATGTACGTGCGTGACATCGTGACTGTCACGGACGAAAAGGGTCGGGACATCGAAGCTTACACGTATTACTGGAACCAGCCGGCCGGGCTTGGGGAGCACATCGCAAGCGGCGACTGGGTGACCTGGCTGCAGCAGAAACACCGCAGCCCCAGCGGGTGGTAAAGGCAGATTGCCGGCCGCGGAAACACAGCATACGGGCGGTTTTTGCCTGCGTTGGCTTGTAATCCGGCTTACTTGGCATGTAACGTCTTTCATTCGGCTGGTATGGTTCTACATATGGTACGCAAATCCCCGGATCCGGCGGGTGAAACAGAAAGAACCGGCTGCACCAAGCACGCCGGTTCATCGTTTGGATGGTTATGGGATGCATCCTTTCATGCCGCCCCGATCTATCAACAAAGCTGTCAGGAAAGAAAAATAACACCGTAAAGCAGGGCAGCCAATATGACAAACGCCGGGTGAAGTCTGGTCCGTTCAAACAAAAACAGACTGCCGGCGCCTAAAATGATAGTGTGGGTGATCCCGGCATCGGTCATCCCGCTTTGAAAAAACTGCACGGCAAGAGCGCCGAGGAGCACCGCAACAGCCGGACGGATATAAAGCGTCATTTTTTTGACGCGCGGGGAGTCTTTGAATGTATACAACAGGCTGAGCAGAAAGATCATCGCCAGGAGGGACGGCGCGATGGTTGCAAATAATGCTACTGCGGCCCCGGGGATGCCGGCTGCTTCATAACCGATATATCCCGCCATTTTTGTTGCGATGGGACCCGGCAGTGTGTTGCCGAGCGCGAGCATTTCGCCGAACTGTTCTGTCGTCACCATACTGTAGCGTTCGACGACTTCATGTTTGATCAGGGGGATGGAAGCCGGGCCGCCGCCGTATCCTACAATCCCCGGTATAAAGAAAGCCATAAACAATTCCCAGAAAATCATGATGAAAAAACCTCCAACAGGCGCATTATTCTTCAGGTGATGCTGGTTTTCTCCAGTACATCACGCCGATAATCAGAAGCAGGGCGATCCAGAACGCCGGGTGAATGTTCAGAAGTTCGAGAACAACAATGCTAAGCAGTGTAAAGACGGTGACAAATAACCATCCCGTCCGGCCTTTGGTACTTTTCAGCGTATTGTAGGTCAGGGTGAGCATCATGACCCCGACAACAGGAGCAATGGCGCTTGTCATCCCTTGAACGATCGGAGACGATTGAAATGACAGAAGAGCTCCAATCAAAACGATCATCAGCACCACCGTTGGGAAAACAGAGGCGGTCAGTGCGCTGAAAAGCCCGGTTACGCCACCGATACGGTAGCCGATGTATCCCGCCATTTTTGTCATAATGGGGCCGGGAAGCGTATTACCGATCGCAAGAATATCGTAAAATTCTTCATCACTCATCCAGCCGTATCCCTGCACGACTTCTTTGTGAACGAGCGGAATGGAAGCGGGACCGCCGCCGTACCCGAAAATTCCCGCCCGGAAAAAACCCAGAAATAATTGCTTTTGAAGTGTCCAGTCCAAGTCGGCGTCATCCTTTCCTGTCTACCTATGGTTGTTCTACCGCTCCCTGTGCCTGATCATAAACCGTACGTCCACGCTGGAAGGTGCGGACGATCCGGCAGGGAAAAGTGTGTCCTTCATAGAGGCTCTCCCGGTGTTTTGTGTAAAGATCCTGCTTTGTGATACGGGTCTCTCTTCTGAGGTCCACGATGCTCAGGTCCGCATGCAGCCCTTCTTGGACAGCGCCTCTTGTGTCTTCCATCTGAAAACGGCGGGCCGGTGCCTGCGCTCCCCACTTTGCCACGCGGGAGAGCGGTACATCGTGGCCGAGGGCCGTCTCGATCAGGGCGGACAGGGTGAACTGCCCTCCGTTAATCCCGCCCCACGCCTGAAACATATCGTCGGTGTCTTTCAACTCTGGAGGGCAGGGGGAGTGGTCAGAGGTGACCATATCGATTTTGTTGTCCAAAAGACACTGCACGAGTGCCTGCCTTTCCTGTTCTCCGCGGAGCGGCGGCGCGCATTTGGCGGAAGCTCCCCAGGTGAGGAGTGTATCATGGTTGAACAGCAGGTAATGTGCGCACGTTTCCACCGTCACATCCATCCCTTCTTTTTTTGCCTGATCGATGATATGGATGGTTTCAGCGTTGCTGATATGGACAAAATGAAGAGCGCATCCGGTAATACGGGCAAAGGAAAGAGCCCGGCGGACTGCTTCGGATTCTGCTTCTGCCGGGCGCGAACGTGCATATGAATCGGCATCTGTCCCGGTCTGCCGGCTCTTCATGTGCTCTATAATCGGGGCACTTTCAGCATGGAGCGCAAGGACTTTCCCGCAGTCGGCAATTTCTTTCATGCCATCCAAGAGCGTCTGATCGTCCGATTTTTCAAACTCAGGGTTACCGGATGGAGCCATAAAAGCTTTAAATCCAATGACGCCATCGGCCATATCCTTTATATCCTGGACATGACCCGGCATCAGTCCACCCCACAACCCGGCATCAAGGATGGAATGATGGCCGGCATGTTCTTTTTTCTGCAACATGGCTTCCCGTGTGACGGTGGAAGGTACTCCATTTAACGGCATATCAAAATAGGTTGTGCATCCACCGGCGGCAAGCATTTGCGACCCTGACTGAAACCCTTCCCAGTCGGTGCGGCCGGGCTCGTTGAAATGGACGTGCACATCTATCAATCCCGGAAACACGTGGAAACCCGCCGCATCATATTCCCACTCCGCCGTGTCATCGAGGCGTCTGCCGAGGGTGGTGATGATGCCGTCCCGGATGCCGATATCGAGTTGTTCCACGCGGCCGCCCAGGACGACCTCTCCGTTTCGAATTACTGTATCCCATGTATTCATCTTATTTCCTCCTCCTAGTAGATTACCACACAGCAGCCGATCCGTCGGTACGCGGTTCCGTTCCGCCGTAAAGAACGCCGGTGTCCGGGTCCCGCCAGATCACCTGTCCGCGTCCCATTTCATTGGAATCCACCGACAGTTCCACGTCATGCCCCGCCTGCTTCAGCGCTTGTGCGATATGCGGGGGCACGGATCTCTCCAGCCGGACGGTTTTCCCGCCCATCCACTGCCAGCGCGGTGCGTCGAGGGCCGCCTGGGGATTCAGGTGAAAATCAATCATATTCATTCCCACCTGCAGATGCCCCTGCGGCTGCATATAAAATCCCATCACACCAAACGGGCCGACCGGCTGATGTCCCTGCGTGATAAAACCCGGAATGATGGTGTGGTATGTTTTTTTATTCGGCCGGAGTACATTGGCATGCCCGCTGTCCAGAGAGAAACAGCGTCCCCGGTTCTGAAGGAGAATGCCGGTGCCCGGGACGAGCAGACCGGAGCCGAAGTTGTAATAATTGCTTTGAATAAACGATACCATATTTCCTTCGCCGTCGGCGGCAGCGAGGTAAACGGTTCCGCTGTGCTGCGGCGTGCCGGCGCTCGGTACGGCGGCTTTATCTCCGATGGATTCCCGCCGCATGGCGCCGTATTTCTGTGAAAGCAGCTCCTCCGGCTGGACCGTCATATCTTTTGGATCGGTAATATATTGTTCCCCGTCCGCAAAAGCCAGTTTCATCGCTTCAATCTGTTTGTGGTAGGTGTCTGTCTGTTCTTTTTCCGGAAAAAAGTCGGATTTTAATATGTTCATGGCCATTAAAGCAATCGTCCCCTGCCCGTTCGGGGGCGTCTCCCAGATGTCGTATCCTTTGTACGAAATGGAGACAGGGGTAACCCATTCCGGGGTGTACCGGCTCAAATCCCCTTTTCGGATAAAACCGCCGTGTTCCCTGGAAAAGGCATCGATGCGGTCGGCAAGGTCTCCTTCGTAAAAAGAGGCGCCTTTGGACGCGCCGATGTCCTCAAGCGTCTTAGCGAAGGCTTCGGATTTCCATATATCGCCTGCTGCCGGGACGGTACCGCCGGGAGCGAATGTTTCAAAGAAGGCATCAAAGGCAGGACCGCTCAGCTCCTGTTTCAGGGATTCCATCGTGTTCTGCCAGTTTCGTGCGGTTACAGGAGAAAGCGGGAACCCGTCCCGTGCGTACGTGACTGCCGGTTCGAGCACGGTTTCAAGAGATAGACGGCCGAATCGTTCGGACAAAGCGGCCCATGCGCCGGGAGCACCCGGTACGGTCACGGGTAGAAATCCGCGTTCCGGCATTTCGCCGTACCCCTGCTGTTTCACTTCTTCCACGGAAAGATGGTTCGGAGCCGGACCGCTTGCGTTTAATCCGTGCAGTGTATCGTTGATCCAGACGAGCGCAAAGGCATCGCCGCCGATTCCGTTGGAACAGGGTTCCACCACAGTCAGGCAGGCGGCTGTCGCAATAGCGGCATCGACCGCGTTACCTCCTTTTTTGAGCATATCGAGTCCAGCTTGTGAAGCAAGCGGCTGCGAGGTGGTGACCATTCCTTTGGAAGCCGCGGTGGTGGTGCGTTTTGACGCGTAAGGATAGGTTCCAAGATGCTCCTTCATGACTCCTGCACCCCTTCTGTGTTTCTTTGATACACTTCCAGCGCTTTTTGCACCGCGTGTCCTGCGTAAATCGGTACATGATGGGACAGAAGAGCCGCTTCAAGGGCAGACAACGTGAAAAGAACATTTTCGCGCCGGCAGCTGTATCCCATCGTGCCTATACGCCAGATTTTTCCTTTCAGTGGACCGAAAGATGCTGCGATTTCCACCCCGAACTGTTCCAGCATTAGATGCCGGATGGCGTCTGCGTCTACGTTATCGGGGATGGTCACGCAGGTGACCATCGGAAGTTTGGCGTCGTGATCGGCATACAACGATAATCCCATAGCCTGAAGCCCCACTTTTAATGCCTGCTCATGAAACCGGTGGCGCCTGAAGCGCTCTTCGAGTCCTTCTTCGAGAACAATACGCAGACCCTCCTGCAGGCCGTACAGCATGGTAGTCGCTTCGGTATGGTGATTCAGCCGGCGCGGACTCCAGTAATCCTGGAGCTGGCTCAGGTCAAAATAATTGGAAGCGATCGGCGGCTGTTTTCTTTTTTCCAACTCGTCTTCGGCTGTTGCAATCCCTTGTTCGACTTTTTTGCGGGCGTTTACCACCTGTTCCACCCGCTCATTGTAAGTGATAGGCGCCATTCCGGATGGAACGGAGAGACACTTCTGTGTACCGGCGATAGCGGCGTCTACATACCATTCATCGACTTTTACGTCTGTACCGCCCAGTGACGCTACGGCATCGACGACAAAAAGACTGCCCATCTCCCGGCAGCACCGGCCGATTTCCTGGAGCGGCTGGAGACAACCGGTTGACGTTTCCCCGTGGACAGCGGCCACGATGTGCGGCTGTATCCTCTCGATCTCATCGATCACCTCGGCCGGTTCGAACACCGTCCCCCACTCGCACTCCATCGTGAATACCTCGGCGCCGTAACGTTCGGCAATCTCTGTAAGAAGCTGTCCGAACCGGCCGAACACAGGGACAAGCACTTTATCCCCCGGATGAATGATGCTGCATAATACAGCTTCCAGTCCGGACCGGGACGTGCCGTCAATGGGAAAGGCCCAGTGATTGGACGTCTGAAATACCCGGCGCAGGTCTGCCATGACGTCATTCATCATGGAAGTGAAAAGAGGATCGAACTGTCCGAGTATCGGTGTGCTCATGGCTCTCAGCACACGCGGCTCCGCTTCGACGGGTCCCGGGGTCATAATGGTTCGTTTCGCTGGAACAAATGGCTGCGTCATATCGATTATCTCTCCTTTTACCAGGCAATGGTATAAAGAAATTCTGTCATCATACGTACACCTTTTTCAAGATCTTCCCGGCAGGTGAATTCCTGAGGGGAATGGCTGATACCATTTTGGCTCGGCACAAAGAGCAGGGAGGTGGGAAAATGGTTTCCAAATACCTGGGCGTCATGCCCTGCGCCGCTGAACATAGGGTGGGTCGGTATGCTATGCATGCTGCATTGCTCAAGAGCTCTGCGCGTCAGGCCGGGATCCATGGAAACCGGAGAGACATCCAGCCATTTCGATGCCTGCATGGAAACGCCGTTTTGTTCAGCTGTTTCTTCCAGCTGGGTGAATACGGAAGAACAGAAGGCATCCAGTACATCCTGTCGGTGGTGACGGATGTCGAGAGAAAACACAACATCACCTGCGATGACGTTTGCCGTATTCGGCCGTGCTTCGATTTGTCCAACAGTGGCGACAAGATGATCATCGGTAAAGGCTTCCTGGTGAATCCAGTGAATCATTTCCGATGCGGCTGCCATAGCATCTTTGCGGAACGTCATCGGGGTTGTTCCGGCATGATTGCTTTCTCCTTTGACATGAATGTGATAGCGGCGCTGTCCGACGATTCCCTCGACAACGCCGACGGAGCAGCCATTTTTCTCCAGAACATGTCCTTGTTCGATATGCATTTCCACAAAGCACTCGATATCAGAACGATGCGGAGCCGGATACTGGTTTTTTCCGAAACCAGCCTTATGCATGGCTGTTTCCAGAGACACTCCCTCTTTGTCTATGTAATCTTTCGGATCTTCGCCCGCATACTGCCCCGTAATATGACCGGATCCCCAGAACGTGATGGGAAAACGGCTGCCTTCTTCCTCACACAGAGAAACAACATCGATCGTTTTTTTCGGCGGTCCGTACGCTTCCATCAGCCGGGTCACTGCAAGATAGGACGCGACAATGCCATACGTGCCGTCATATTTCCCGCCGTTGACAACTGTATCGATATGGGAGCCGGTGACGACAGCCGAAGATGTCTGCTGTGTTCCTTCCACTCTGCCGTAGAGATTTCCGGCATCATCGAAAAAAGGGGTTAATCCTCTGTCCCGAAACGTTTCAAAAATCCCGCGCTGCGCCTCAAGCCAGCTGTCAGAGTAGAGGAGGCGTGTTGCACCGCCTTCTTTCGTTTCTCCAAAGGATGCCAGCCATTCAATCAGTCTGAGGGTTTCACTCTCCGGCAATTCGGACACCTGTAAATCCGTACTCATGATGAACCTCCTTTTGTTTTATGTCAGTATTTCTAACATAAAAGCTTTGTGTTGGTTATTTTACTGCTAATATACACCTAAAGCATTAGCAGATGTGTCATTTTTTCCGCAATTTATTGTGAAAGGTGACTAACGAAAAGGAGGGCTTTGGCATGCACCTGGAAGATATTTTAGAGCTCCCGGTATTTGAGAAGGCGGAACTGGCAGCTGGAGAAAACGGGAAGAAACGGGAGGTGCAGCACGTTAATATGATGGACGCGCCGGATATTGTAGATTTTCTTCGAAAAGACGATCTACTTGTGACCACGGCCTATCATTTTAAGGATGATACGTCGCTCCTTCTTGAGCTGATGGAACGGATGGCAGAACAGGGGTGTTCCGGCCTGGGCATCAAAACAGGGAGGTTTTTGGACAGCATTCCGTACGAAGCGCTTGCTCTGGCGGACCGGCTCACTCTGCCGCTGATCGAACTGCCGCGCGACGTCCGTCTTGGTACGATTATAAATCAGACGCTCAGCTCGATTCTGAATATGCGGACGAATGAGCTGAAACATGCCATGGAAGCGCACCGCGCGTTCACCCATCACATTATGAGCGGAAAGGGGTTGAAGCCCCTGCTGCAGCAGGCCGCCTCTATGATTGGTCATCCTTGTCTGCTGCTGGATCAGCATTCCAAACCTATAGCATCCTCAAAGTCCCGTATGGACATTGCTGATGATATGGAAAGGTTGCAGCGAAGAGGATATTCTTTTTTTCTTCCGCAAGCATCTCATTCCAGCTTCACCCTGTTGCAGGAGAGCGGAAAAACGCGGACGGTTACTGTTTTTCCCATTTATACTCACCAGGTCAGGTGCGGGACGTTCGTCGTTCTCGGTGATATTCCGGATGCCGGCAGCGGTGCCATATTGACGGTGGAGCAGGCGACTAATGTCATTGCCTTCGAGCTGATGAAGGAAAATGCGTTAAAACAGTACGCCCGCCGTGCGAAAAATGACTTTTTCATCAACTTTGTGGAAGATGCGTTTTCCTCCAATGAAGAAATCATTAACCGGGCCAAAGAATTCAATCTCAGCAAAAATCAGAAATATATCGCTGCGGCCGGGCGGCTTGATGAAGATGAGGTCCGCCTTAGTTTCGCCCAGCATCAAATAGAAGCGGACCGTGTTTATGAGTATCTGGAGGAAGAACTGGACGTGTTCATGTTACCGGCTCATTTCTTTATGAAAGGTAACATGTGCCTGCTGCTCATCGAGATTGAGAATATGCCTGGGGATATTCATGATGTGGTCGAGGAGCTGCTGGAAGAACTGCAGATCAGCATCTATACTCAGTTCGAGCGCTCGATTTCGTTTGGCATGAGCAATATCAGCCGTCAGTTTCTCGAGGTGAAAGAGGCGTATAACGAAGCGGTGAATGCCCTGGAATCCGGTCATTTATCAGGCAGCCGCTCGTTTATCCAGACTTATCATACAAAAGACATTGCGGAATTGCTGCGCATTATTCCGTCGGATGATCTGGAGAAATTCTGTGCGTACACACTGCAGGCTCTGTTGGATGTCTCCAGGGGTGACCAAAGCCTGCTGCATACTTTATCGGTGTATCTTGAGACGCACTGTCAGATATCAGAAACGGCAAAAAGGCTGTATGTGCACCGCAATACTGTTATCTACCGGCTGGAAAAGGTTGAGCAGATACTCGGACAGGACCTGAAAGATCCTGAGACCACTCTGCGGCTGCGGCTCGCCCTGCGGATACAGACATCTCTTCAGTTAACATGACAGGCGGAATAACCAATGCTTCTTTCTTCTTTTAGTCATGATAGCTAATGCTGCAGATTGGACTTTTCGTTAGGATATGGCATAAGACACAAACTCATGTGAAGAAAAATAACATATTGGTGGTGAGGATAATGACAGGGGTGGACAAAATCAATGGTATGACCCGGGAAGTATTTATCGAAACGTTCGGCGGCCTGTTTGAACATTCGCCCTGGGTGGCGGACAAAGCGGAAAACGAACGGCCGTTTTCTTCCTTTGAAGCGCTTTTTGAAACGATGAGAGGTGCGGTGGAGGCGTCCGGCCGGGAAGCGCAGCTTGGTCTGCTCCGGAAACATCCACAGCTCGGGGCTAAAGACAAAATGAGTTTCACTTCCTCGGAAGAACAAAAAGGAGCCGGATTGGACCGGTTATCCGAAGAGGAATTCGAAACGTTTCTCAGATGGAATGAACAATACCGCGAAACGTTCGGTTTCCCTTTTATTCTTGCGGTGAAGGGACAGACGAAGCGTGACGTCTATCAGTCGCTGCAGGAGCGGATGTCAAACGGATATGAACAGGAATTTCAAACAGCACTGCAGCAGGTGTACCGGATTGCCTGGCTCCGTCTGCAGGATAAGATGACACCAGTTAGGAGCGATAGTATGCGTCGAACCATGTCTTATGGAAAAGGGAATGTTTTTGCCTATCGCACATTTATGGAGCCGTTGACCGGTCTTAGCGGCATTCCGGAATCTTCGTTTACGAAAAAGGATCATACTGTTTTTGGTCTGAATGTCACGGTGGAACTTGGCGGAGAGGCGTTTCTGTCGTCTTTCACGGAAGGAGATAACAGCGCGGTTGTCGCGACAGATTCCATGAAGAATTTTATCCAGCGGCATTTAGGATCGTTCGCTGGAAAAACGGCAGAAGGTTTTGTTCAGTACGCGTCGGAGGCTTTTCTGAAGAAATACCCGCATATTGAATGGGTTCAGATGACGGCCGAAGAGCTGCCGTTTGAAGCGGCGGTGTCGAACGGGGCATCCGGTGGTCTGGTGTTCAACCGGTCGAGAAACGAGAAGCTGCAGACCTTTATTCAAATGGAACGAAACGGGGCGGAAGCAGTCGTCACCAGGCAGTACAGTGAAGTACGGGACCTGCAGCTCGTCAAAGTGAAAGACAACTCCTTCACCGGTTTCATCCGTGACGAGTACACGACCCTTCCGGAGGACAGCAACCGCCCATTGTTTGTGTATTTAAACATAGGCTGGACGTATGAAGACGAGGACGATGCGCACGCCGAAGATCCATCAAGGTACGCTGCGCCCGAGCAGGTACGGGATATCGCGGGCGCTGTGTTTGAAGAGGTGGCGTCCCCGTCGATTCAGAGTCTGATCTACAGCATTGGACTGCGGGTGCTCCAACGCTTCCCCCAGCTCACAGAAGTAACATTTGAATCGCAGAACCGCACGTGGGACACGGTCCTGGAAGATATAGACGGAAGTGAAGGAAAAGTGTACACCGAACCGCGTCTGCCTTTTGGTTTTCAGCATTTTTCTGTGACACGCGATGATTTGTAAAAAAAGGAGGCAGCTGCATGAGTGGACTAACAACCCATATATTGGATGTATCGCATGGCCGTCCGGCTTCCGGGGTCTACCTGGAACTCTACCGGATAGAGGACGGCCGGTTTGAAAAAGTGACGGAAACGAGGACAAACGAAGATGGCAGAGTAAGCGGCCCGCTTCTTGAATCCGGACAGATGGAAGCCGGAGAATATGAACTGCTTTTTGATATAGGAACGTACTTTGAAAAAAAGCAGGCAGCCACTGCCGATCCCCCGTTTCTTGGAAAAGTGGCGGTCCGGTTCGGCATCGCCGACCCGCAGGAACATTACCACGTACCGCTGCTGGTATCGCCGTGGGGATACCAGGTTTACCGCGGCAGTTAGTGGTGCTATTACACTGATGAAAAAGAGTTGTTGAAAAAATGTGAATACATTGTAACCTCCTGCACATCTTCCCGACATAAAGGGTAGACAGTGAAAAAACAGCAAGATAAGACCTCAACGCACAAAAAATCAGGAGGAGGAATTATATCATGTTGAAAACACGAATGAAGAAGGCGGCAGGAGCCGTTGCAGCTCTCACCGCAGGAGGGTTTCTGTACGCCGCCGCTTTCAGTACAGCACCCGTCGAAACAGCAGAAGCCGCATCATCGGAAAGCAGCATGCAGACCGGGACTATTGTCGTGCAGGGAGAGTCCAGTGTCAGTGTAGAACCGGATACGGCACAGCTTCGGCTCGGCGCCGAAGTAACTGATACATCCGCCAGCACCGCACAGCAGCAGGTCAGTGAACGGATGAGCGCCATCCGTGAAGCCATCAATCAATATGACATTCCGGAAGAAAATATCGAAACCTCCTATTTCGGCGTGAACACCGACCACGCAGCAGAAGGCGGTGAAGAACAATTCCGCGCCCGCCATATTCTATCGGTGGAATTCAGTAAGATCGACCAGGTTGGCCAGCTGCTGGACGACGCTGCCGCTGCCGGCGCCAACCAGATTCAGCAGACCCGTTTCACTCTGCAGGATCAAACCGAGTATGAACAACAGGCCCTCCGGCAGGCTGTCGAAAACACATCTGCTAAAGCCGAAGCCATGGCCGCCGGTGCCGGAAAATCAAGCGGAGCCGTCCTCCAGATTTCCGAAAACGGCGCCCAGGTCGACCTCCCTGCCGGAAACTATGCCCGCGAAGAATCGCAGAGTGCTGCCGATAACAGTACCTCTATCGAACCCGGCCAGGTCGATATCACCCAGCGGGTCAGCGTGGTTTATGAGTTGGATTAAAAATCACGTCGCAAAGTGCTGAATACGGTGGCATGCAGGCGGATTAATACCCGTGTGATAAAAACAGCCTTTGGTGCCAGGCACCAAAGGCTGTTTTTATTTTTCCCCGAGCACCAGCTGCACCCCGATGATGGTGAACAGCAGTCCCTGCACAAGGTTCATTTTCCGCGCGGCGCCGGGGTGATTCGTGAGCAGCCGTCCGGCCTGATGGGCGAGCAGACTGACCGTGCCGAACACGAGAAAGGCCTGCGCGATAAAAATTCCTCCCAGAACAGAGACCTGCAGCGAAGCGGGACCGGCGCCGGTGTGGATGAACTGCGGCAGAAGCGCGAGAAAAAAGAGTGCCACTTTTGGATTCAGCAGATTCATGATAATCCCTTTTCTATACAGACTGCGGTAGGAGGCGCCGCTGTGCTCCGGCATGTCGAGGCCGGGCTGTTGCCGGCTGCGGAATGCTTTCCAGGCGAGGTAAAACAGGTACAGGGCGCCGGCATATTTCACGATCGAAAACGCGAATGCGGACTGATAGATGACAGCGGAAATCCCTGCGGCCGCTGCTGTAATATGTACAAGCAGGCCGGTGCAGAGGCCGCACGCCGTCACTACACCGGTCTTCGCGTTCTGTGCTATGCTTTGTGCGGTGACAAATAAAATGTCGGGACCGGGGCTTAGAGTGAGTAGAACCGAGGTACCTAAAAAAGCGGCCAGTACAGTAGTATCCATGATCATTCCCCTTTGTACGATGCTGCGGATGAAATGTCTCCCTCTCATTGTTCTGATTCCTTTGTTTATCGTATCATAGGTTAGGAGAAAAAATCGCGGCTGTTCTGCGCGCTTATCTTTACTGCTTTAAAGCATTTCAGTTCGGAGCTGGACCATCATTATTTTTTAGAAAGACGGGGAACGACGACATGAAAACAAAACAGGCAACGTTAACCGGATCTCTCATTATGCTGCTTCTGATTACCACCGTGCTTGGTGTCAGTATTCTGCACTACGGGGTCCTGCCGCACATTCCGATTGTGCTGGCGACGATTATTACAGCGGTATACGGGCTGATGCTTCGGTACAGCTGGAAGGACATGGAGCAGTCCATGGTAAAAGGTATTTCCTACGGGATACCGGCTATTCTGATTTTAAGTCTGATTGGTATATTGATCGGGGTATGGGCTCTGAACGGCACCGTGCCGACGATAACGTTCTACGGGCTCCAGGTGCTTTCGCCGGATTTCTTTCTGGTGACAGCCGTTATTATTACAGCGGTGGTGGCCACGATGACCGGGAGTTCCTTGAGCGCGATGGGGACGATTGGTGTATCGCTGATGGGCGTTGCCTACGGTATGGGGATCTCACCTGAGATGACAGCGGGTGCGATTGTGTCCGGCGCCATATTCGGTGACAAATTGTCTCCGCTGTCGGATACGACGAATCTGGCGGCGGCTACGGCCAAGGTGGATGTGTTTGCGCATATCCGCCATATGCTTTGGACGTCGATACCGGCTTTTCTCATTGGATTAATTATTTTCGTTTTCATTGGTTTTACGAACAACCGGGGAGGCGCCGATACGTCCCAGGTGGATGAAATGGCCCGCACGATGCAGTCTGAATTTATGATTACGCCGGTGACGCTGTTGTCCCCGCTTCTCATTATCGGCCTGGCCGCACGCCGCGTCAAACCTGTGCCTTCGCTTGCGATCGGCCTTGTTGCCGCAGTGCTGACGACGTTTTACACCGCCCCGGGGGCAGGACTTGGTGACATTATGACGGCCGCTCATGAAGGCTACACCGCTGATACCGGAATGGAATCGATAGACAGCCTGCTCTCTCTCGGCGGTCTTCAGAGTATGTTATCCGGAATATCTCTGATCATCGTGGCGCTTGGGTTCGGGGGATTGTTCCGCGGTATCGGCATCGCCCACGCGCTGATTGACAGCTTGAAACAAGTTCTCCGTAAAAAAGGCAACGTTATCAGTTCGACCGTTGTGTCTTGTTTCGGCGTGAACGCGGTGATCGGGGAGCAGTATTTATCCATCATTCTCCCGGGCCAGATGCTGGAGGATTCTTACCGCAGTGCGGGACTTCATCCGAAAAATCTGTCGCGGACGCTGGAAGACGCCGGTTCGGTGCTGCATCCGTTGATTCCGTGGGGGGTGATTGGAGCGATTGTGATGACGACGCTGGATGTCGGCATGGGGTATGTCTTCTTTACCTTCACCAGCCTCGTTACGCCGTTTATTACCCTGTTTTACGCCTACACCGGCTGGACCCTGACGCCGCTTGATCAAGATACCGAAAGCATAGTGGATACCGGCGGGGAAAAAGAAAACACATCATAATAGGTGAAAAAACCCGGACGATGCGGTCTAGTCTTTAGCCGATCGATCCGGGTTTTTCTGTTCTGTTTGTTTATTGTTTTTCCCCAATAACGGTATAACGCTCATTCTCGTGTTCTTTGTTTTCGAGTTCATCGAGAACTGCGATGGCGTAGTCGGCGTAGCTGATGTAGCTGTTACCTTCGGAGTTTGTGATCATATGGTCTTTGCCGACTTGATACGTGCCGGTACGCGCGCCTTCTGCGTCAAATTCCACGGCCGGGCTGAGGAATGTCCAGTTCAGATTCTGTGCGTTTTGAAGTCGGGAGAGGGCTTCAGCCATGCCGCCGGCCATTGGTTTGATCGCATCCGGAAAGTCCGGTGTATCGATGACCTGCGTGGTCTTGTCTTCGTCTACATAAAGGCTCGCTGCTCCGCCGACAACGAACAGGCGCGTATTTGTGCCCTGAAGCGCTTTGGTGAGGACATCAGCTGCGTCGATATGAGGCTGTCCCTGATCAGGTGTGGTGCCGAATGCGTTAACGACAACGTCAAAGCCGGATAGATCTTCCTGTGTCAGGTTGAAGATGTCTTTTTCGATAACAGGAACATCGTGCTCAAACTTGGAACGGTTGCGTATAATCGCCGTTACGTCGTGGCCGCGCTGCTGTGCTTCTTTTAAAATAAGATCTCCGGATTTTCCTGTTGCGCCGATAATACCGATGTTCATGGGAATTCCTCCTGTATGAAATGATTTTGTAACTAATTAAGTTACAGGATCGGCATGGATAGACACCTTTCAGGTAAAAAGGTGCTCCATGGTATCTGCGAGTGTCTGCCGGGCGAGTTCGTTTTTCATTGCCTGCTCCGCGCGTTCAAAATGTGTATCGAGTGTGTCCTGTATGTTGCGGCCGACCCGGCAGTCCGGATTCGGTTTGTCATGAATGGAAAACAGGTCTTCCCCGGCAAAGACGGCGTCGTACACATCGAGCAGCGTAATCTCTTCCGGCGCTTTAGTGAGTACAGCTCCTGCTGTTCCGGGAGATGACGTGACAATGCCCGCTTTGCGGAGCATGCCGGTCAGGCGCCGGATGACAACGGGGTTGGTCTGCACGCTGCCTGCGATGTACTCGGACGTCAGCCGGTCACGCGGGTGAGACGCCAGCAGGGATAAGATATGAATGGCAACACTGAGACGGCTGTTAATCATGATGCATCCCGCTCCTGTAACAAGATTGGTTACAAATCTACTTTCACTATAATCGTACCGGCGGATATCTGTCAACGCATCGGCATGTATACCCCTTGATTCCGCTCGTATTTCCTCTGATTCGGCATGTAAATACCGGTATTCCGCCCGTAATAAACCGGTCCGCCGGTAACGGCCTCCATTTGGCATGTAAAACAAGGTGTTCCGCACGTAAACAGGGACATTCCGACTGTATCCCAACCGACCGCACAAAAAAACTGCCCGCCAGGGGGCAGTTTTTGCGGCAGTACATTATACTCTCTGTTTCAGACTTTCCCCAATTTCGTTCAACCGCTCTTCCCACTCCTCCTGATTCATGGAATGTTCGACGATGTAGCGGTTCTCCGGATCGACGCGGCACTCAGGCGAGCAGCTGCGCAAATACTTATACTCGTTTTCCTCGGAGCAGAGGATTTGGTCGTTACACTCCGGAGCGGCGCAGTTGACGTAGCGCTCGCACGGTTCACCGTCAAAGTGGTCGCGGCCGACAACGACATGCTCTTCCTGGTTGATCGGCACGCTGATCCGTTCATCGAAGACGTAGCACTGGCCGTCCCAGAGTTTGCCCTGCACTTCTTCGTCTTTGCCGTACGACACGATGCCGCCGTGAAGCTGGTTCACGTTCTCAAAACCTTTGTTTTTCAACCAGCCCGAGAATTTCTCGCAGCGGATGCCGCCGGTGCAGTACGTAAGGATTTCTTTGCCTTCGAGCTCTTCTTTGTGCTCTTCAATCCATTCCGGCAGTTCCCGGAAGGCGTTGATGTCCGGGCGGATGGCCCCGCGGAAATGGCCGAGATCATATTCGTAGTCGTTGCGGGCATCAATGATGATCGTGTTCTCCTGCTGCATTTTTTCGTAGAACTCTTTCGGGCTCAAATAGTTGCCGGTGAGTTCATTTGGATCAATGTCATCTTCGAGTCGGAAGGAGACAATTTCGTCGCGGTGGCGCACGTGCATCTTTTTAAAAGCATGGCCGTCCGCCTGATCAATTTTACATTCGATGTCGGAAAAACGCGGATCTTTCCGCAGGTCTTCCATATATTGATGGGTCTGTTCCACCGTGCCGGACACGGTGCCGTTCAGCCCTTCATGTGCCACGAGAATCCGTCCGCGCAGACCGAGTTCTTTGCAGTAGTCCAGATGCTCGATGGAGAACGTCTCCGGATCGTCGATATACACGTACTTGTAGTAAAGCAGTACCTGATAATTGTTTTCCATTTTCATCACCTATCTGTGTCATATTTGCAAGATACACACGCGTATAGGCTTATACGGGTTTCTTACAATAGTCTATTGTAAAGAGAAACACCCCCATTTCGCAACCATTTTTGAAGCAGGTGCTTCTTCCGCTGCATTTTCAGCCCGGGCGGAAAGGTTTATAATAAAAGAAAAAAGCAGAAAGAAGGGTCCCGTGATGCAGGAATGGGTGGAGGAGCTGCGGAAGCGGCTTCCCGAAAAACAGATAATGACAGAGACGGCGGACCGGTTCAGCTACAGCTTTGACGCGTCTTTCGGCGAATACCTGCCGGAAGCGGTCGTGCAGGTGAAATCGACAGAAGAAACCGTGCATGTGATGAAAACAGCGAACCGGCACGGGGTAGCGGTGACGCCGCGGGGCCAGTCCACGAGTCTGAGCGGCGGGCCCCTCCCGGTGAAAGGCGGCATCGTGCTCGACATGGCGCAGTGGCCGGAAAAAACAGATGTCTTTGCGGATGACTTGATTGCTGTCGTATCACCGAGTGTATTGACGGCGGACATAAACAAAACGGTGGAACCGCACGGTCTGATGTATCCGCCGGACCCGAGCAGTGCGCATGTGTGCACGATCGGAGGGAATCTTGCCGAGAACTCCGGCGGCCCGCGCGGCTTAAAATACGGCGTGACGAAGGATTATGTGATCGGCCTTGAGGTGGTGACACCGGAGGGAGAGGTTATGAAAACCGGCGGCCGGACGATCAAGAATGTCACCGGGTTTGATTTGACGAAGCTGATCATCGGCTCGGAAGGAACACTCGGTGTCATTACAGAAGCGGTCGTAAAACTGGTGCCCAAACCCCCGGAAGTTCAGACGCTGATGGCAGTATTTGATGATGTGGAACTGGCAGGACAAGCTGTTTCGAAAACGCTTACGTCCGGCATCCTCCCTTCTAAAATGGAATTTGTCGATCAGGAATGCATTAAGGCCGTGGAAAATTATAATCCAATTGGGCTGCCGGTGGAAGCGGCGGCGATTCTGATTATCGAACTCGACGGTCATCCGGAAGCGATATCGATCGAGACAGAACAGGTGGAGCGCATTATGCAGGATCTTGGTGCAACCGACACAAGGATTCCGGAAACCGCAGCAGAAGCCGCAGAAATATGGCAGGCGCGGAAGCTTGTCTCGCCGGCGATCGCAACGATTAAGCCGACAAAAGTGGCAGAGGATGCCACCGTCCCGCGCAGCCAGATCGGACCGATGATGGGGCGGCTCCAGACCATTAAGGAAAAATACCATGTTGATCTGGTAGTGTTCGGCCATGCCGGGGACGGCAACCTTCATCCCGACGTCATGTGTGATAAGCGTGACTCAGAAGAAATGGAGCGTGTGGAACACGCGGTGGCCGAAATTTTTGAAGCGGCAATCGATCTTGGCGGAACGCTCTCGGGGGAGCATGGTATCGGGACGATGAAATCCGCCTTTATGGAACAGGAACTGGGACCGGTCGGTGTGGATATGATGAAGCGGATTAAAGAAGCCTGGGATCCGAATAACATCCTCAATCCGGGCAAAATTTTCCCTGAACAGGGACAGACAAGGTTGGTGCTGCGTAATGAGTAATGGAACGTCCCTGAAAGACGCACTCGCTTACGACAAGACCTTTGACTGTGTACAGTGCGGCTACTGCCTGCCCGCCTGTCCGACCTATGAAACAATGGAAAAGGAAACCCATTCGCCGCGCGGCCGTATTAATCTGATAAAAATGGTGGCAGAAGGCAAGGCTTCCCTTGATGATTTGAAAGAACCGATTGAAAAGTGTCTCGGCTGTATGGCTTGTACGACTGTCTGCCCGACGGATGTGCAGTACGGGGATCTTCTTGAGGCAGCGAAAGAAACGCTCGAAAAGCATGAAACCAAAACAAAAGCGCAGCGGAAAACGGAGGATTTTCTGTTCGGTTCATTTTTTCCTTCGGCGTCCTGGATGAATCGTCTCGGTCATGCGACATGGCTCTATCAGGCATCCGGTATGCAAAAAGCTGCCCGCACGCTTCGTTTAACGTCGATGGCGCCGCTTCATCTCGGGGAATTTGAGCAGCTCGTTCCGGCCCAGCCTTCTCCGAAAGAAAGAAAAGCACGGAGCCGGCGGGTGAAGCCGGACGGTGTATCAGTGGCCAAGGTGGCTTTTTTCACTGGCTGTGTGATGGACAGCGTATTTTTCCGTACAAACCAGAACACGGTGGAACTGCTTCGTCTTTCGGGCGCTGAAGTTATTCTGCCGGAGAATCAAACGTGCTGCGGGGCGCTTCATGCTCACGCCGGCAAAATCGACATGGCAAAAGAGCAGGCAGCCGCTAATATTCAGGCGTTCGAAGAAGAGGACGTGGATTATATCGTCAACAATGCCGGCGGCTGCGGCGCAAGATTGATCGAATATGATCATATGTTTGAAGAAGGGACAGAGTGGCATGACCGGGCACTTGCCTTTACAGCGAAAGTAAAGGATATTTCGGAAGTGCTCGTTGAGCTCGATGGACTGGAATTTTCAAAAGAAGTGTCCAAGACCATTACGTACCAGCCGTCCTGTCACATGACCAATGTGCAGCGCGTGACAACCCCTCCACGTCAGTTGATGGAAAGCATTCCCGGTCTGACGCTCAAGGAAATGAACAATCCGGACTTTTGCTGCGGTTCGGCAGGGATTTATAATATCGTAAACTATGAAGATGCAATGGATATTCTCGATGTAAAAATGAAAGACGTGAACGAAACGGCGCCGGAATGCATCGTCACCACGAACCCGGGATGTCTGCTGCAGATGAAATTGGGAGTGGAGCGCGAAAAGCAAGGAGATGCCATGGAAGCCGTTCATCTGGCGGATCTTCTCATGGAAGCCGGTCCGCAGTCACGGCCGTAGATATTTTAAAAACAGGGCTGGAATCATATGTATGAACATTTTACATTCATAATAAAATACACATAATTTGACAACGTTTTCAGTTAGTTGTAAGGTAATGCCAGGTTAATAATGTGATGGAGACAGTGAGATTCACACCAGCTTTTAGATGCGGGGAGACGTATGTATTATATCTAAAAGGCGGGTGTGAATTTTTTTGTTCGATGCCTGTAAAGGTGTCTTGTATTCACTACCTTTAACCGACATTTACTACAACAGGAGGGTATAGATATGTCTCCCTTTCTTGGAGAACTGCTTGGGACTATGATTCTCGTTATTTTAGGGTGCGGCGTAGTAGCCGGCGTCACATTGCGTGGTTCCAAGTCGGAAGGCGCAGACTGGATCGTTGTATCGATCGGCTGGGGACTGGGCGTTGCCATGGGTGTGTACGCTGTCGGGAGTTTCACCGGCGCTCACATCAACCCGGCCGTAACCATTGGTTTTGCGGCGGCCGGCACGTTTCCGTGGGCGGACGTTCCGGTTTATATCGCAGGACAGATGGTCGGCGCGGTCCTTGGTGCCTGCGTTGTGTATTTTCATTATCTCGCTCACTGGAGCAAAACCGAAGACAAGGGAGCAAAACTAGGGGTGTTCGCGACAGACCCCGCGATACGAAATTACCCGGCCAACCTCGTCAGTGAGATTATCGGCACATTTATTCTTGTGCTCGGGCTGCAGTTCATCGGCGCAAATGAGTTCACAGAAGGGTTGAATCCCCTTATTACCGGGCTGTTGATCGCAGCTATCGGCATTTCGCTCGGCGGCCCTACAGGTTATGCTATTAACCCGGCACGGGATCTTGGGCCGAGAATTGCGCACGCGTTTCTGCCTATTCCGGGCAAAGGTCCTTCCGACTGGGCTTACGCGTGGATTCCCATTGCCGGACCGATCATTGGAGGGGTCTACGGCGGTGTGTTTCACCAAGCCTTTTTCGTTGGGAATGTAACGCCGGTGTTCTGGATATTCACTGTTATCGTAGCCGCAGTACTCGTCCATGCGTTCATGAACGATGTCCAGGAAACCAAACAGACGATGGAGGCAGGTCAAAATCATCAGGCATAATAAAACAGAACGGTCGCAAGACACATAGTATCTATTTTACAATGAAACTATCACTAAAAAGAGGTGTTTTTCGATGGAAAAGTATATGTTGGCTTTGGACCAGGGGACAACAAGTTCAAGAGCGATTTTCTTCAATGAATCAGGAGAAATTGTAAAAACGGCGCAGAAAGAATTCACACAGTATTTTCCTCATCCCGGATGGGTCGAACATGATGCATCAGAAATATGGGGAGGTATTCTGGCAGTCATTGCTACCGCTCTCACAGAAGCCGATATCGATCCGAAGCAGATTGCAGGCATCGGTATCACCAATCAGCGTGAAACAACCGTTATCTGGGACAAGCATACAGGAAAGCCGATCTATAACGCGGTCGTATGGCAGTCCCGCCAGACCGAACATATCTGCCGCGAACTCCGCGATCAGAATCTGAACGAAACGTTCCGGAATAAAACCGGACTGCTTCTTGATCCGTATTTTTCCGGTACGAAAGTGAAGTGGATTCTGGATAATGTGGAAGGCGCCCGCGAAAGAGCGGAGAACGGTGACCTGCTGTTTGGCACCATTGACACATGGCTGATCTGGAAGCTTTCCGGCGGTCAGGCGCACGTTACCGATTATTCCAACGCCTCCAGAACGTTGATGTACAATATTCACGAACTTCAGTGGGACGATGAATTGCTTGATATTCTCGGCGTTCCAAAGTCCATGCTTCCTGAAGTTCACCCTTCATCGGAAGTTTACGCCAATACCGTCGATCATCACTTTTTCGGCCAGAGTGTTCCGATTGCCGGCGCAGCCGGAGATCAGCATGCCGCATTATTCGGACAAGCCTGTTTTGAAAAAGGTATGGCCAAAAATACGTACGGCACCGGCTGCTTTATGCTCATGAATACCGGAGAAGAAGCGATTCAGTCGGACAACGGACTTCTTACCACCCTGGCCTGGGGCCTGGACGGCAAAGTCGAATATGCGCTTGAGGGAAGTATTTTCGTCGCCGGTTCTGCGATTCAGTGGCTCCGTGACGGGCTCAACATGCTCAATGATGCTTCCGAATCCGAAGGGCTTGCCCAGAGAGTGGACTCCACGGAAGGGGCGTATGTTGTGCCGGCATTTGTCGGGCTGGGCACACCGTACTGGGATTCCGATGTCCGCGGTGCTGTGTTTGGCTTGACCCGCGGCACAGAGAAAGAACACTTTGTCCGTGCCACACTGGAATCCCTCGGCTATCAGACAAAAGACGTGCTGAATGCGATGGAAGAAGACGCTGGAATCGAAGTAAGCACCTTGCGGGTTGACGGCGGTGCGGTGAAAAATGACTTTCTTATGCAGTTCTTGAGTGACATTCTGGATATTCCGGTGGAACGTCCGGAAGTGAATGAAACGACTGCGCTTGGTGCTGCCTACCTTGCCGGGCTTGCAGTCGGTTACTGGAACAGCCGCGACGACATAGCGAAAAACTGGAAAGTCGATGAAAGAACCGAACCCGAAATGGATGACAGCCAGCGCGAAAACCTTTATAATGGATGGCAGAAAGCAGTAAAAGCAGCACAGGCTTTTAAATAACGGCACAAGTTAATAGATGGTTGGAGCTCATGAGAAACCGGAAAACCCTTTTTTCAAATAACGAGAAAAGGGATTTTCCGGTTTTTTTATAGTTAAAAGAGTATTAAAAATTGCGTTTTAAAAATCCAGCTGCAGGCGCCTTGCGCTTTTCTTGTGCCGCCGTTCCAATGTAATCGGTGATTGGGGAAAGAATCCCTGCGGAAAAAAGAACAGAATCAGCGTTTATTCATCTATAATCGGCGGAATTCTATTCTTTACCAGTCAAAGAATATAAAAGGAGGACAAAATAATGGGTGCTTTTTCAAGTAAACAACGCAACAGCCAAAAGGAACATATGAGCAATACAGAATTTGATGTATTGGTTATCGGAGGAGGGATTACAGGCTCCGGCATTGCGCTCGATGCAGCGACAAGAGGAATGAATACGGGTCTGGTGGAGATGCAGGATTTTGCGGCAGGCACGTCCAGCCGTTCGACGAAACTCGTGCACGGCGGACTTCGTTACTTAAAACAGTTTGAAGTGAAAATGGTGGCTGAGGTCGGTAAAGAACGTGAAATTGTGTATCAAAATGCGCCGCACGTGACGACGCCGGAATGGATGATGCTTCCATTCCACCAGGGCGGTAACTTCGGTCCATTCTCCACGTCGCTCGGCCTCCGCGTTTATGACTTTCTCGCAGGCGTGAAGAAGAGCGAACGCCGGAAAATGTTCAGCCGCGAAGAAACGCTGCGCCGGGCTCCGCTTCTTAAACAGGACGGACTCCGGGGAAGCGGCTACTACGTGGAATACAAAACCGATGACGCCAGGCTTACGATTGAAACAGCCAAAGAAGCGGCAGCTAATGACGCTTCCATGATCAATTACACAAAAGTGCTCGATTTCGTTTATGACGGAGAAAGAGCCGCCGGTGTCACTGTGGAAGACCAGCTGAGCGGGGAAACGTACACCATCCATGCCCGCAAAATCGTGAACGCGGCAGGGCCGTGGGTCGACCAGCTCCGTGAAAAAGATAATGCGAAAAAGCAGAAACACCTGCGCCTCACCAAAGGAATCCATCTCGTTTTTGATGACACCGTGTTTCCATTGACCCAGGCGGTTTACTTCGATACGCCGGACGGCCGCATGGTGTTTGCGATTCCGCGCGAAGGCAAGACGTATGTCGGAACAACAGACACTGTCTATGAAGGAGATATTGCCAATCCGAAAATGACAGAAAGCGACCGCGATTATCTGCTGGACGCGATTCAAGACATGTTTCCGAAAGTAACCATCACCAAAGATGATGTGGAGTCCAGCTGGGCCGGTCTTCGTCCGCTGATTGCCGAAGAAGGAAAAGATCCCTCCGAGATTTCCCGCAAAGACGAAATCTGGGAACATGATTCGGGAATCTTTTCGATCGCCGGCGGAAAGCTTACCGGCTACCGGAAAATGGCACAGCACGTGGTGGATAAAGTGGCCAGCCGTTTTAAAGAAGAATACGGTGTCGCTTTCCAATCCTGCCAGACAAAATACTGGAAGCTTTCGGGCGGTGACGTCGGCGGCGGCAAAGGTTTCCCAGGTTTTTTGAAGGAAAAAACGAACGAAGGGGAAGCTCTCGGGCTGTCAGCAGAAGAAGCGGCATATTTGGCGCGGACCTATGGTTCCAATGTTGACCAACTGTTTGCTGATGTGAAAGACGCCGGCAAAAAAGGACCGCACGGCATGACACCGTTTGTGTATGCCCAGGTGAACTACGCGCTGGAACAGGAAATGACCGAAACCCTGATGGACTTTTTCACACGACGCACCGGAGCTCTCTTTTTCGATATTCATTGGGTGCATGACTGGAAAGAGGCAGTCCAGTCGTACATGGCCGAAGAACTGGAGTGGAGCGGAGAACAGGCGGCTCAGTACCGGGAGATGTTGGAAAAGCAGCTTCATGATGCCGTTGTGCCGGTTCAGGGATAACAACGCGGTTTGTTTGAAATACTCTCCTGTGAGGTATAGCACAATGACAACTAAGGGAGGGTATAAATATGAAAGCACTAGCTATTAATGAGCCTGGCTCGGTTGATAATATGGAACTTATGGATATGGAAACCCCGGAACCCGGTCCGCAGGAAGTTCGGGTCAAGGTTCACGCCGTCGGTCTGAACCCGGTTGATTATAAATTAGTGGAAGGCGGAGGCCTCCCGGAATGGAAGTACCCGCATATTTCCGGACTGGATGTGGCCGGGGAAGTAGATAAGACAGGAAGCAGTGTCACGGATTGGCAGCCCGGGGATAAGGTTCATTTTCACGCCAGCCTTGCCCACCAGGGAGGGTTCGCTGAATATGTAACGGCTTCCCGAAGCGTCCTGGCTCCTCTTCCCTCCGGATGGAGTTTCGCCGAAGCGGCCACTCTGCCGACTCCTGCGCTCACCGCCTATCAGGCCCTTCACCGGAAAGTGCGGATGAACCAAGGCGGAACCATTCTGATTCAGGCCGGGTCCGGAGCGGTAGGAGGATTTGCCATCCAGCTTGCTGCACGTGCCGGGATGCGTATTATAACCACGTGTTCGCCGGAGAACAACGAGTACGTGAAGAATTTGGGTGCGCATGAAACGATTGATTATCATACCGAAAATATTGTGGAAAAAGTACACGAGTACACCAATGGCCGCGGAGTCGATATTGTGATGGATATGGTCGGCCGGAAAACGGCAGAGGAAGCATTTGATTACCTCGCTTTCAATGCTGATCTTATATGTGTCGCCGACCTTCCGGATATGGAGCGCTATACCCCGAAGACACTCGCTCCGAGCATCCATGAAATTGCGATTGGGTTTGTGTACCGCTCGGAGGATTACGAGCAGATTGCCGACCTCGGCCGAATGGCAGAAGAGGTAGGAGAGCTCGCAGCTTCTTCGGCCCTTCAACCGATGCTGGAAGAGGAAATCAATCTTGAAGATGTACCGGATGCGCTGCGGCGCATGAGAGACGAGCGGATCCGCGGAAATATCACAGCTCACGTAACGCACGCCTGAGCTGGTGTGTACCCAACAGAAAGACAGGTGATCGATGTGGCAGACTATGAGAACACGCTTTTTGAGCAGGAGCATATCAGTAATCACATTCTGAAAAACCGTTATATCACAGCGCCGATGACGAGGGTTAGTTCGGATGAAGACGGCACGCCCAATGAGAGGGTGCGGCAGTATTATGAACAGTTCGCCGTAGGCGGGTTCGCAGCGGTTATCACAGAAGGCGTCTATCCTGATACGGCTTACAGCCAGGGTTATGAGTACCAAGGCGGTCTCGCCACCGAAAAGCATAAGGAAGCCTGGAAGCCGATTGTCTCTGACATGCAGCATCGCGGCGCAAAAGTTATTGCCCAATTGATGCACGCCGGGGCCCAGTCACAGGGCAATTACTATAAAGACACATCGGTCGCTCCCTCGGCCTTCCAGCCGCCCGGCGGAAAAGTGCCGGTGTACGGCGGGGAAGGGGAGTTCCAGACGGCGGAACCCCTTTCCAAAGAGGGCATAGACGAGGTGAAACGTGGTTTTGTCCAGTCGGCACGTCTGGCCCGGGAAGCAGGATTTGACGGCATCGAACTGCACGGCGCCAATGGCTACCTTCTGGATCAGTTTTTGTCGGAAACCATCAATGTCCGTGACGATGAATACGGTGGTTCCGTCGAAAACCGGCTCCGCATGCTCGTTGAAACGATTCATGATGTGCGGGCGGAAGTCGGTTCGAATATGATGCTTGGCATCCGCATCTCCCAGCTGAAAGCAACCAACCCGCATTTCCGCTGGCCCGGCGGTGAAGAAGATGCACGAATCATCTTTACCGCACTCGGTGCCTCCGAAGTCGACTACATTCATATTTCAGATATGGATGCAACGGCGCCGGGATTCGGAAAAAATACGATGACGATGACCGAAGCAGCACAGAAATTCAGCGGCGTGCCTGTTATCGCATGCGGCAGCCTGTCTGATCCGGAGACAGCGTCATCGCTGATTGAAAATAACATCGCTGATTTTATCAGTATCGCCCGCCAGGCACTGGCCAACCCGGATACACCGATCCGGGTCAAACGGGGATTGCCATTGGATGAGTTTGATAAAGAAGCAATCATGAAACCCAAAGCCTATATCAAAGACGAAGAATTTGAAAAAGAGCTGGCAGAAGATATATAACAAATAGAAGGGCTGTATCAAAAAAGATGCAGCTCTTTTTTGTCTAACATGGAACGTGGATGATGTTGCAGACACTTTCCTGTGGAGAATGTCCATGAACGCAGCTATGCAAAAGAGCACCTCCTCTGAAAAAACTTTAAAATCACATATCATAGAAACTCAAAGAAATCTTAAGAATATAAGAGGAAAATAGGGATGACGAACGCTTTCATTTTTGATGTTTTCGTTTTCATGCTAAACACCCGCTTTTGAGCTTTCAGCTGGTGTGATGGATAATGAAAAAAGCATAAACGAAGAAAGCGGGGATGAACAATGAAGAAATTCCTTAAAGCTGTAGCCAGCGTTATCGTAGATGCAGGCGAACTTCAGAAAGAAGCTGAAAGACGCTTTCCAAATACCAACGTACAGTAAATAGATACGGGAGTTTTCCATAAAGGAAAGCTCCTTTTTTATATTCATGCAGGGTATGCTGATTCCCCATCAAAGGATTGGGGATACGCGGATGGGCGGAAAAAAACAAAACGTCCCGCGCTGCGGTTCTATGTTATAATGAGCCCAGCTTTACACGAAGGAGTCCACGCTGGATGACGTATAAACAGATTGAAACCAAAAAAATCGCGGAAATCGTCCGTGAACAAATTGAAGATATGATCAAAAACGGCGACCTCCAGCCCGGGGATAAACTCGATTCTGTCGTCACCCTTTCTGAACAGTTTCAGGTCAGCCGCTCTGCGGTCCGGGAAGCGTTGAGTGCGTTGAGAGCGGTCGGCATTGTGACGATTAAGCAGGGCGAAGGCACGTTTGTGAATAATTACGATTTCTCGGGTGTCCTGGATCCAATGAAGCCGGAGCGGATCATCTCCAATAAAGAAATGCTGGAATTGTTTGAAGTTCGAAAAATCATGGAAGTGGGCGCGGCGGAACTGGCCGCGGAGAAACATTCAACAGCACAGCTGGAACAGGTGAGACAGGCGCTTGTTGAAATGGGCGGCGCCTCTGTGGAAGACAATGTCGGTGAAGCGGCGGACGTTGCCTTTCATATGGCGGTGGCCGAAGCGTCCAATAACCAATTGATGATAGACATGATGCACCAGCTCTCAGACACCCTCCGCAGGACAATGTTTGAAAGCCGCCGCATCTGGCTGTTCTCGGAAAAGAAAAGTCTGCAGCGGCTTTATGAGGAACACGAGAGAATTTTAAAAGCCATGGAAAACGGCGACGCCGCCGCTGCCAGAACGGCGATGCTGGACCATCTTACGCAGGTGGAAGCTGCGCTGCAGCTCCAGCAGACCAAAGGGCAGGAAGGATAAAGGGGCCGGACTAGCCGGATAGAGGTTAGATCACGATCCGAACGATGATACAGAATGCGGTACGGGGCATGTGTCATGGTTCGGATATTTTTGTTGATAAGAACATGCAGTTTATGGCATGTTCGGTCATCAGCCCATCCCCGGCTGCTCGAAGGGGCGGGAATACATAGACGCCAAACGTTCCTGCTTACCCGCGCAATACCGCCATTTACCTGCCAATGTTGGTCTTTTACCTGCCGAACACAGTGATTTACCCGTCAACCATGCATAAATACCTGCCAACACACCAAAAGAGACAACGGGTAGCGACAAGTCATTTCATAAGAAAAGACGGAGCAGGGTTCTGCCCCCACACTCCGTCTTTTCGAATAAGCTGTTTTGTCCTTGTTTTTCTCGATTAAGGTATCTTACGTGATAAAATTCCGGTGATCCAGAACACGACGGCAAAGATGATCAGAGCCGTGGCAGCCGGTCCTACTGCCAAGTTGATGAGCTGAAATGTCCATGGGTCCTGGAAGTTCAGTATATATCCCGCAGCACTTCCTGCTGCGCTGATTACAACAGGGATGTAGACGGCTTTTCTTCTGCGGCGCAGCAAAAAGACGATCGAAACTCCAAACATCAGATACAATGCGGCAGTGACCGTATTATTCATGAAAAAGCCGGCAGCCGCCCCCAGAAGAACATGCTTTTGTATTCCTGTTACTTCCGGCTCAAGGGTCGTGGCATTGCCGCTTGATGTATCCATGGAGCGGAGGTGATAGTCTGCGGCTCCATTTGGCCAGTTCCTATCCTCCATGTACAATATTCTGTCCGCTTCGTGATAGAATACCATCGACTCCACGTTCGCCGCAGACGACGTCATTCGCTGTGTCTGCCCATCGTTTTGATCCAGAAGAAAAAGGTCATATTGAAAGTTCCCGTTGCTGCTTGTATTTGTTACGGCGGTGTAAGCAATACGTTCTCCGTCCGGTGAAAGCGAAGCTCCGTACATTCCGCTTGGCAGCTGCCGGTAAGGGGCGGGAATTTCTGTCCCTTCCGTGAGTACCGTGGTTTCGACGCTTTCTTCGCTTCCACTGCTTACTGTGAACATGAGATAATCACCGGAAGGAGCAACGGACAAGTTGTTCATTAAATAGTAGTCCTGTTCTGTTACCTGGGATACGTCGCCGGACTGTCTTTCTATTTCAAAAATATCGAACCCGGCGGTCGATTCAGCACTCGTGGCCATCCATTCGTCTGCCGGCATCCCAATGGCATATATCGACTGCCCGTCTGGAGAATACACGGCGTCTTCGAAGTGCATCTTTTCTCCTGATGGCTGCACGCGCTCGGTGTCCCCGTTTTTCACCGTATATAACGATTGGATGTCTGATGTTGATGCGCCAAGAAACAGCAGTTCAGAACCATCCGGTGAGAAAGCCGGAGCCGTTTCTTTGATGCCATCTTTACTGGTGACGCGTTCTGCTTCTTTGCCATCGATGGAAGTTCGGTACAATTTGGTGGTACCTTGGACATAATAAGTGAAAGCAATGCCTTCATCCTGTGGCGCGATGGCTGCTTCCTCTCCCATGCCGGAATAAAACCTATCGTTATCAAAAGCAAAGGATAAAAGAAGGGAAACAGTCAGCAGGACGCCGGTCAGTAAGGCAAATGCAGGAATCAAAAAAGAACGTTTCATATGTAACCGCCTGCCTTTGATATTATTCCAACCTCTATCATAGCACTTACGCGGTAATGAACATAGTTGTCCTCCTGTTTTTAGGAAAAAGGATAGAGAACAATAATGGAAGGGAGCGATGAACATGCTGCAAACAAGAAGAATGACCGTAGAAGATGCAGGTGCCTGCGCTGCGCTTCGGGAAGAAGCACTGCTTGCTTCCCCGGAGGCTTTTGCGGTGACACACGAAGAAGAAGCAGCAGATGGCGATTTTATGGGCATCGTGCAGGAACGCTTGTTGTGGAGACACGCGGTGACGATTGGCGTGTTTGAAGACGACACTTTGGTCGGCACAGCTATGCTTTTAAAAAACACACTGCAGAAAATGGAGCATAAAGCAGATCTGGAGGGGATGTACATTACCACGTCTTTTCGCGGGAGAGGAGCGGGTTCCAAACTGATGAACGCTCTCCTGGAGCAGGCACGCCTTTGGGACGTGGAACAGCTTCAACTGGCGGTTGTTTCTTCGAATAAGCAGGCGAAATCTTTTTACGAGTCGGTTGGATTTCAGGCGTTTGGTACCGAATCCAGGGCTCTTAAATGGCAGGGAAGCTACTGGGATGAAGAACATATGGTTCTGTTTCTTTGATGAACCACCACACACATCGGCGCTTTCAAGCGTTTTCCGCAAATTGTGGAACAAGATGAAAACGTTCTGTGCCGGTATTTGCTATACAATAAAAGTGTAAGGGATTTCAAAAAAGGAGGGAGGTGAAAAGGTGGAACAGCTGAATGCACGGCAGGTCCGGTTATTGCTTTATCTGCTTCATCATGAAGGGTTTCATGCGTCCCAGATGCTCGGAAGGGATTTTCAGGTTACATCCCGCACGGTCCGTAATGATGTGGACCGGATCGCGGAGTTTATCGATGATTTGGAACTTGATGCAGAAATCACCAGAAAACCAAGTGAAGGGATTCAACTGCAGACATCCATCAAAACAGCTCAGATTATAAAAATGGCATTGCGTCCGCATCCGGATACGCTTGATAAAACGTTAAGAGACCTTCTTTTCGAATTCGCTTCCAAGGCGTCTTACATTCATATGCAGGATGTGATGGATCGTTATTTTGTAAGCCGCTCCAAAGCAGTTCAGCTATTGGGTGAATTGGAAACATGGCTTAAGCGTTATGGTCTGGAGCTGGAACGCAGGAAACAAAAGGGCTTCCGTCTCCTGGGGGAGGAGTGGCAACTAAGGCAGATGATGAAAGACGTCTCTATAGAAGAGAAGAAAAGCGACCACTCGGATTATGATTTTCAGCTGGTTTTCCAGGAATTTAAACAAATGGAACAGCAGCTTCAATTCCCCCTGACAGACCGGGCTCGTAATAATCTACTGTATCATACGTTAATATTTATACAACGCCTGAGGTTGGGGAACGTTATTGAAGAAGATGAACGAAAAGCGGACGATTCACTGCACCGGCATCCTGAGTATCAAACGGCCTGTGACTTTGTCCGCCGCCTTGCCGGCCTTCTGCAGATTCGGATTCCCTCACAGGAGGCAGAATATTTTGCTCTGCATCTGCTTGGCAGCAAGCGCGAGAGAATGAGTACACCAGAAACAGATGATATGGACCGCTGGAATCTTTTTGACAATAAAGCAACAGCAATGATGGAGACATTTATAGAAGCGGTAGCAACTGACTTTTCAAAGGATATGGCCCGTGACGATGATTTTAAAAGTGCATTGGTTCTTCATTTTCAAACGACACTACACCGTCTTCGGTATGGTCTGCGTGTGGAAAATCCGATTCTTCAGGAAATAAAAGAAGAGTATGAATCGTCATTTGATTGGGTGAATTACTGGGTGCAGAATGTAGAGGATCCGCTGATGAAAGATGTTCCGGAAGATGAAGTAGGGTTTCTTGCGATTCATCTTCAATCGGCTATTGAAAGACACCGCCAGATGAACGAACCGATCCGGAAAGTGCTCATCGTCTGTGAAAGCGGTATGGGGACCGCCTATCTGATAAAAGAAAAATTCAATAATCTATTCCCTGGAACACGGAATACAGAGGTGTCGGCTGTTCATGAGTGGAAAAGAAAAAAAGAGAGGCTGCAGCCGGACTTGATTCTTTCTACTGTAGCGATTGACGACGAGCGCGTATTTCAGGTTTCTCCGGTTTTTTCCAGAGAAGATCAAAAAGCACTGGTCCGTTGGATGAATACAAAGGAAGAGACGATCCCTTCTCTTGTTAAATACAGCAGTGCTTCGCTGTTTTTCTCCGGTATGGAGGCCGTTTCCAGAAACGATGCGATTGAACAACTCGCAGATGCCTTGGTTGAACAGGGATATGCACGCCGTGGCCTGAAAGAGCATGCACTTGAACGGGAAACCCTTGGAAGTACAGCTATCTCTTCCCAGATAGCCATTCCGCACGGACACAGGGAAGATATTATTCATTCGGTCATAGCTGCAGCGCTGTTAAAAGAGCCTGTTGAGTGGGGTGGGCAGGCTGTTTCGATCTTATTTTTTATTGCTGTTGATTACCATTCACCGGGTGAGGCGGAAACGCTTTTTAAAGAACTTTTTCATATCTCCGGAAATGAAGATTTGACCGCTGCTTTGAAAAAAGCGGCAACGTATGAGGAATTTACTACCACACTGAGACAGAGAGAGGAGAGTTCGTGATGAAACTAGTCGGCATTACATCATGCCCTAATGGTATTGCCCATACGTATATGGCGGCAGAAGGCCTGAATAAAGCGGCAAAAGAAAAAGGCATGGAAATTAAAGTCGAAACCCAAGGGTCAATAGGGGTTGAAAATGAGCTGACAGAAGAAGATATTGAACAGGCGGACGGAGTTGTGATTGCAGCGGACAAATCTGTTGAAAAATCACGTTTTCAGGGAAAACCGGTGCTTGAAACGGATTCGTCGGAAGCTATTAACAATGCCGGAGAACTGCTTGCCAGATTTGAAACCGGAGATGTGGAAGTATACGGTCAGCAGTCAGGAAAAGAAAAGGCAAAAGAAAAAATAGATGAAGAGAAATCAAAGAAGAAGAAAAAGCAGAATCCGGTGTACAGGCACTTGATGAACGGGGTCTCCTATATGATTCCGTTTGTTGTAGTGGGCGGTCTGTTAATTGCGATTTCACTCAGTTTGGGAGGAGAACCATCTGCGGACGGTCTTGCGATTCCGGAAGGATCTTTCTGGAGTTCCATTAATCAAATGGGAAGTACAGCTTTCAGTCTCATGGTACCGATTCTGGCAGGGTTTATCGCGATGAGTATTGCGGACCGCCCGGGTCTTGCACCTGGTATGATCGGCGGGTTTATCGCAAACGACGGAAGTTTTTACGGGAGTGAAGCAGGTGCCGGCTTTATCGGAGGCATTCTTGCCGGATTTCTTGCCGGTTACATTGCGAAATGGATTAAAGAAGTAAAAGTACCGGAAATCATTCAACCGATTATGCCGATCCTCATTATCCCCATTCTGGCATCGCTTGCCGTTGGTCTGATTTTCATTTATGTTCTGGGAGCACCGATTGCCGGTTTGATGGAAGCACTGACAAACGGGCTGGAAGGAATGGAAGGCGGAAGCCGGATATTACTTGGTATCATACTGGGTGCTATGATCAGTTTTGATATGGGAGGACCTTTCAATAAGGTGGCTTTCCTGTTTGGTGCCGCCCTTATCACCCAGGGGCAGCCTGAAGTGATGGGAGCTATTGCTGCAGCAATCTGTACGCCTCCTCTCGGCATGGGTCTGGCTTCTCTTATGTTTAAAAGGAAATTCAAAAATGATGAACAGGAAGCCGGCAAGGCCGCTGTAGCGATGGGACTTGTCGGTATAACAGAAGGGGCCATCCCGCTTGCTGCAGCCGATCCATTCCGTGTCATCCCGAGTATTATGGCTGGAGGAATGACCGCCGGTGCCATTGCCATGATGGGAGGCGTTGCCGACCACGTGCCGCACGGCGGACCGATTGTCGCGGTGTTTGGTGCAATAGACAATGTTCTCATGTTCTTCCTTGCCATTATCGTCGGTACGATTGTAACAGCTGTTCTTGCGAATATCCTGAAAAAACCAACTGTGGAGGGATCCTGAGATGGACATCGAAGCACTATTACACAAAGAATCCGTAGATACATCGCTTGAGAACACGGGTAAAGAAGGAGCGCTTGAGGAAATGGCGGGATTACTGCCGGAAAAGGTGCTGAGTGATAAACAACAGTTTCTGCGTGACGTGCACGCACGGGAGAATGAAGGAAGCACCGGTATTGGATTCGGTTTTGCCATTCCTCATGCCAAATCAAGCGGAGTCGATGAAGCTGCTATAGCGGTTGGGAAGTCTCCTGCCGGCATTGAATGGGCAAGCATGGACGGTCAGCCGGCTGAAGTTGTCTTTTTGATTGCCGTTCCTGAAGAAAGCGCCGGGGATGAACACCTGAAAATACTACAGCAGCTGTCGAAAAAAATGATGGACGAAACATTTCGCAGCGAACTCAAGCAAGCCGGAACGAAAGAGGCCGTCATCGATATCCTATCCGGGATATAATCACAAAAGCGGAGGTGCCGTGAAGCGCCTCCGCTTTTTAAATGATGTCAATATACATGTTGCCTTATTCCATCTTTCATTTTATTGATACCACTGCCATTAAGCCTATATGATGAGACTATACGCTATTCATCTTAGATATTGTCATGATTTATTATAAGGAGGGGTTTATGTGAGTGCAGAAGAAAATCAAAAGTCCGGGGGGACGATCCGGGCGAAGGTGCAGAAGTTCGGCAGTTACCTGAGCAGTATGATTATGCCGAATATTGGCGCTTTTATCGCATGGGGGATTATCACAGCGCTGTTTATATCAGATGGTTTCTTCCCAAATGAAAACTTGGCTTCGCTCGTTGGTCCGATGATCAATTACCTGCTTCCGCTGTTGATTGCGTACACCGGTGGTAAAATGGTGCACGATACCCGGGGCGGTGTCGTCGGTGCCATCGCAACGATGGGTGTCATTGTCGGAGCCGAAGACCCGATGTTTCTCGGTGCCATGATCATGGGACCGCTGTCCGGCTGGATCATGAAGAAATTTGATGATGCGGTGGACGGGAAAATCCGACAGGGTTTTGAAATGCTCGTCAACAACTTTTCCGCCGGTATCTTCGGAGGTGCTCTCGCTGTTCTTGGCCTTTATGCTGTGGGTCCTGTTATGGCAGGGTTCAGCAGTGTTCTTGCTGCAGGCGTGGAAGCCATTATGAACGCCGGACTGCTCCCGCTTGCCAGTATTCTGATTGAACCGGCGAAAGTACTGTTCTTAAATAATGCTATTAACCACGGTATACTCACACCGCTTGGACTGCAGGAATCAAACGAAACGGGTACGTCGGTACTGTTTATGCTGGAAAGTAACCCGGGACCAGGTCTTGGTGTGCTGCTTGCCTACACGGTGTTTGGCCGGGGAGCTTCGAGAAGTTCAGCACCGGGTGCAGCATTGATTCAGTTTGTGGGAGGTATTCACGAAATTTATTTCCCGTATATCCTCATGAAACCGCAGCTTCTTCTCGCTGTGATTGCAGGCGGCATGAGTGGTGTTTTCACGTTTGTTCTGTTTGATGTCGGACTTCGTGCAGCAGCGTCGCCGGGAAGTATTATTGCTTACTTTGCTATGACACCGCCGAATAAGTATGTGTTCATGGTACTTGGTGTTCTCGTTGCTGCTGCGGTTTCCTTCATCATTTCTTCCATCATTTTGAAGGCAGGACGTTCCGACGAAGAAGACCTCGGAACCGCGGCGTCAAAAATGGAAGAAATGAAAGGGAAAGAAAGCAGTGTTACGTCCGGCTTGAAAGAAGAAGGAGCCGAAAATCAGGAAAGCAGCGAACCAGAAGAGCTTTCCGGAAAAGATATCAACAAAGTGATCTTCGCCTGCGATGCCGGCATGGGGTCAAGCGCCATGGGTGCTTCTGTTATGAAAGATAAAGTGAAAAAAGCAGGCCTCGACATGGAAGTGACCAACTCAGCGATCAACCAGATTCCGGATGACGCCGATGTTATCATTACACACAAAGACCTGACCGACCGGGCCAAACAAAAACGCCCTGATGCCGAACATGTTTCTGTTGATAACTTCCTCGGCAGCCCTAAATACGACGAACTGGTCGAACGCTGGAAGTCAGATCAGGAATAATGATAGGATGGTTGAAAAGGGGGTATGCCCTTGGCTGTCGATTATATGACTGCCCGGGAACGGGAACTCATCCGGTACCTGCTGCATCAGGACAAAGACACTCCGGTGGCAGACGCCGCAGCGGCGCTGGCTGTCAGTTCCAGAACCGTTCACCGGGATCTGAAGGGACTGGGTAAAACCCTCCGTCTTTATAACCTGAACCTGATAAAATCCGCCGGAAAAGGCGTGAGAATCGAAGGAAGCTGCGAAGATAAACAAGAGCTGGAGCTGTCGCTGCTCCAGCCTTCGGTCGTAGAATACACTGCACAAGAAAGACGCACGCTCATTCTCTGCCGTCTGCTCGAGAGCGTGGAGCCGCTGAAACTTCAAACCTTCGCCGCTGAGCTCAAAGTAACAAGTGCTACCATCAGTTATGATTTGGACCAGTTGGAGACCTGGTTTGAAACAACCGATTTATCGTTAACGAGAAGACGGGGCTACGGCGTTACGGTAAGCGGATCGGAATCGGCAAAACGGGCCGCAATGAGCAGCTTGATCGCAGAAAATTTCGGTGAGAATGATTTATTTCGTCTCATGAGGGAAAATATTAAGAGTAAAAACGGATCCCCGGAGTCCGGAGAGATATCGCAGAGACTTCTTGGGCTGGTAGAGCAGGATAAATGGCTGACCGTGGAGAAAATACTGGCAGATATGAAAGATGAGCTTCCATACCATTTTGCCGACAGTGCCTATGTCGGGCTGGTCGTTCATTTGACGCTGGCGATTGAGAGAATTTCGCAGGGCGAAAAGATAGAAATCAATGATTCCTATCTCAAAACGCTCGAGGATACGAAAGAACATGAAACGGCCGTGCTGCTCATTGAAAAGCTCGAAAAAGTATTTCAACTTTCCATTCCAAAAGCGGAGGTCGGCTATATAACGATGCACCTGCGCGGGGCGAAAATCAGGGAGGACCAGGATTACCTTCCAGATCTTGATCATTTGTCTGCAGCGGTGTATGCCAAAGCGTTGATGGACTATATGCAAAGCGCAACCGGACAGCCGCTGAAAGAAGATGATTCCTTGTATCAGGGGCTCGTGGCCCATCTTGATCCCGCGCTGTACCGCATCAGCGAAAACATGCGTATTTACAATCCGCTGCTTGACCAGATCAAAACGGACTATGAAGACTTGTTTCTTCTTGTGACAGAAGCGGTGGATGAATCGCTGGACCGGACGCTGCCCGAATCCGAAGTGGGGTATCTCACGCTGCATTTTGGTTCAGCGCTTGAAAAACTGCAGAACGACAGCAGAGTGAACGCACTTGTCGTATGCTCCAGCGGTATCGGATCCTCCAAAATGCTGATGACAAGGCTGCGAAAAGAGATTCCGGAGATTGAGGATCTTAAAAATATTTCTATGATGGATCTTCAAGATCACCGGGAAGCTGGTTATGATATCGTCATTTCTACAATGGAACTGAGTGACAACGTACTCCCTTATATCGTTGTGAATCCGTTTCTGACAAAAAAAGATATTGAAAAAGTGAAGCTGTTTATCCGGAAACTTCCGCCTCCCGAACATAGCGGTACTCCTGTAAACGCACGGGAGGAGACAGAACCTGAAGCTGTGCAGATAGACCCGGAAAATGTGTCACGTGAACTGCGCCGGATAGAGGCCTTTAGTACAGTGATTGTGCAGGTGATGGAAACGTTCCGGGTGCTGCCGGCGGTAGAGGAAGAAGATCTGTTTCAGGTGCTGACAACGGCTGAAACAGCGATAAAACAGGACGGGGTGCTCCATGAAAGCCATTCTGCTGCAGAAGCGCTTTGGAACAGGTATCAAAAAGGCGGTACAGCGGTTCCTCATACCAATCTGGCCCTGTTTCACGCCAGAACCGATGCGGCACAGTCCCCCTGTTTTCTCATTCAGCCGCTTCACAAGCCGCTCCGGCTGAAAGCCATGGACGACACGGAGACCGATGTTATGCATCTGCTGATTCTACTGGCCCCGGACGACAGCAGAACGGAAACGTATGACGTGTTAAGTGTGGTCAGTGAACAACTGGTTGCAGGCAGAGAGACGCTGGATTTGTTTGCTTCCGCGGACGAGGACAAAATCAAAGCCCATTTGGGTAAAGCGTTCCGTCAGTGGCTGAAAGAAAAATTATAAAATGATAGGAGTGGAGCATCATGGCAAAACCAATTCTCCAGGAAGAAAACATTAAGATAAACGCATCCTTGAAGGATAAAGAAGAAGCCATCCGCGAAACGGGAAGAATCCTGGTGGAGCAGGGCTATGTGGAAGAAGCTTATATTGACGCCATGCTGGAGCGCGAAGAAATGACATCGACCTACATGGGAAATTATGTGGCCATCCCGCACGGTACCGAAGAAGCGAAAGCCCATATTAAAGAATCCGGCCTGTCCGTCGTGCAGGTCCCGGAAGGTGTAGACTTCGGCGGAAGCACGGTTAAAGTCTTGATCGGCATCGCCGGAAAAGAAAATGAGCACCTTGAAATCCTGCAGAAAATCGCGCTTATCTGCTCCGAAGAGGAAAACATTACGAAAATGGTGCAGGCCCCTGATAAATCATCCCTTCTTGCGCAGCTGAATGAGGTGAATTAAATGAAAGCACTGCAGATCGGCGCCGGTAATATCGGCCGTGGGTTTATCGGACAGCTGCTTTATGAAGCCGGCTGGGACGTTTGTTTTGCCGATATTAACGACGAGTTGATTCAGAAATTGAAAGAACAGAGAACCTATCAGGTGGAACTGGCCGGAGAAGAGAGACAGATTATCCAGGTGGAAAATGTTGACGCGGTACACAGTGCGAAGGAAGAAGAAGCGCTGCTCGAACGGATAGCAGAAGTGGATCTCATCACAACCGCTGTCGGACCGAATGTACTGAAGGGCATTGCTCCGGCACTGGCTGCAGGTCTCGAAAAACGCATCGAGGCCGGAGCCGCTCCGGTTAATATCATCGCGTGTGAAAATATGGCAGGGGCGACAGATCAATTAAAGTCCTACATTTTTGACCATATGACAGAGGAGGAGCAGGAACAGATTGTTTCATTTGCAGGATTTGCAAATGCAGCGGTTGACCGCATCGTCCCGCAGCAGCCTGAGGAAAACAAGCTGGATGTTACCGTGGAGCCGTTTTTTGAATGGGTGGTCGAAACACCTGCTTTGAAGGGCGGACGCCCGGACATTCCTTCTGTTACCTTCGTGGACGACCTGACTCCGTACATGGAACGGAAACTGTTCACCGTAAACACCGGTCATGCAGCACTTGCCTATCACGGTTTTGCCGAAGGATTTGCTACTATTAAGGAAGCAGCTGATTCTTCAGAAGTTTCCTCAAAAATGGGAGATGTGCTGAACGAAACGAGCACCCTGCTCGAACAAAAACATGGATTTTCTTCAGAAGATATGGCAGTGTACCGCTCCAAAATCATGGATCGTTTCCGTAATCCCCACATTTCAGACTCCGTGGAACGGGTGGGACGAGGCCCGATCCGCAAGCTCGGTCCAAAAGACAGACTCATCCGTCCGGCACTTGAACTGATGGAGCGGGACGAAAACCCGGAAGCGCTCGCTGCAGTCATTGACGCGTGTCTCATGTTTGATGTTAAAGAGGATCCGGAGGCTGTTGAACTGCAGCAAAAAATCGAGACAGAAGGGAAAAAACAGGCACTCGCCGTTTATACAGAGCTCGATGAAAGCCATCCGCTTCTCAAGAAAGTCCTTGACCGGTAATATGTATGCCGCTGCTTCCCCGTTCCGTGGGAGAGCGGCTTTTTTCGTTTTGTATTCAAACCGCTTTCAGCTGTAGTATACTATAGGAAAACGACGCTCTGAATGGGGGAAGGGGAACCTTGGCATGACACAGAAGCCGGGAGAACAGCAGGTACGTGAAGTGAAACTTTATGAAAGCAAACATAAGGAAAAAGATTTGGTACAGACCCACCATCATTCGACCCATCAGATACTCTATGTACTGGATGGGACCGGGCGGTGCACATTGAATCATAAAGAACACACGCTGGAATCGGACAACGTGGTGCTTATCGCGCCGTACACGAATCATTCGATTCTTTCCTCGTCAAAAATGACTGTTCTCGTGCTTGAATTCAATGAATTCTTTTTAAGTGAGGAAGTCCGCACCGAACTGCTTCCGCTTGTATTTGAAACGTCCAACGTGCTGAAAATGAGCCTGTTTGACAGCAGTGAGCTCCGGCAGCTTCTCCGCAAGATGCTGTATGAGCAGTCCCACGGAGACAACCTGAGGATGCTGGCGATGAAGATTTTTCTGGCCGAGCTTTTGTTTGTCATGAAGCGCTCCTATCAGTCGAATCAGGTAGCAGATACGAATAAGCTGCGTGTCGAATGGCTCCGTAATTATATCAATACCCACTACTATGAAATCACAGGCTCTGAGGATCTTTCGAAAAAAATGGGAATGAGCACACGGTACGTGCACAGCATATTCAAGGAACATTACGGTAAAACACCGATGCAGTACTTGACGGAAGTCAGGCTCGAACTCGTTAAGGACATGCTGCTTGAAACCGACAATGACATTGCTTCCATCTGTTTTGAAGTCGGTTTTGAATCGGTGTCGACGTTTTACCGGGTGTTTAAAAAATATGTCGGAGTGCCGCCCAACCAATACCGCACCTCCCACCTGGAATCCGGACACGGAGAAGACTGAACTCTTCTTTGTGTCTTTTTTTTGTTCCGATTTTGAGACGGAGGTTCCCTAACTAATAAGACATCTTGTATGCGTTTTTATAAGATAAAGGTACATTGAATAGAAGAGAGGGGATTCTCGATGGCTGTACAAAAGATAGGAATTATCATGAATGGGGTAACAGGCCGGATGGGCACGAATCAGCATTTGATCCGTTCCATTAAGGCAATACGGGAACAAGGCGGCGTGGCACTTGGAGACGGGGAATATCTCATGCCGGACCCGGTTCTTGTCGGACGTAATGAGAAAAAACTGCAGGTGCTCGCTGAAGACCACAATATCGACCGCTGGACAACGGATCTGGAAGCGGCACTGGAAGATTCCTATAATCAAATCTATTTTGATTCACAGACGACCGTCCGCCGCGCTGAAGGCATCAAAAGGGCTATCGCAGCAGGGAAACACATTTACTGCGAAAAGCCGACAGCCACCTCTGTGGAAGAATCGGTGGAACTGGCACGTCTTGCAAGAGAAGCCGGGGTGAAAAACGGCGTCGTGCAGGACAAACTGTTTCTCCCGGGTCTCATGAAACTCAAGCGTCTCATTGATGCCGGATTCTTCGGCGAAATGCTTTCTGTGCGCATGGAATTCGGTTACTGGGTATTTGAAGGAGACTGGCAGGAAGGGCAGCGGCCGTCCTGGAACTACAAAAAAGAAGAAGGCGGCGGCATTATCGTCGACATGTTCGCCCACTGGAGATACGTGATTGATAATCTGTTCGGCAATGTTAAATCCCTTACATGCCTCGGCGCGACGCATATTAAAGAGCGCGTTGATGAAAACGGGGAACGTTATAAAGCAACAGCCGATGATGCCGCGTACGGTACATTTGAACTCGAAAACGGGGTCATTGTCCAGGCGAACTCTTCCTGGGCGGTACGCGTGAACCGCGATGACCTGTTAACCATTCAGGTGGACGGCACCGAAGGAAGCGCGGTCGCAGGACTGCGTGAATGCAAGACACAGCACCGCGTGAATACACCGAAACCGGTATGGAATCCGGATATCGAAAATCCTTTTGATTTTGAAGACCAGTGGCAGGAAGTGCCGGACAATCAACTCTTTGATAACGGCTTCAAAGTACAGTGGGAACAGTTCCTGAAACACGTACATTCCGATGAGCCGTTTCCATGGGATCTTCTCGAAGGCGCGAAAGGAACCCAGCTTTCCGATCTCGGCCTGCAGTCCTGGGAAGAACGAAAATGGGTGGACGTACCGGAAATCAAACTGTAGGAGGTTGAAGATACTATGGTTCAATCATTAATACTGCCAAAAGCAGGGGGAGAGTTATACACGTATACCCCTTCGCAGAAAGCGGCCTTTGAAGTGGAGAAAGGGAAGCCGTTTGAAAAACGGACGGCCTTCTCGGCTGCCCATGTTGTCTGTGACCCCATGGCGGATGCTGATCCGCTTAAAAATGCACAGATTGACTGGCAGGCGACGATGGAATACCGTCATTATCTATGGTCTCTCGGTTTTGGTGTTGCAGAAGCGATGGATACGTCTCAGCGTGGAATGGGTCTGAGCTGGGAAAGCGCGAAAGAACTGATCCGCCGTTCCATTCCGGAAGCCCGTTCCGTGGGCGGCCGGATCGCCTGCGGCACCGGCACGGATCAGCTAACCCCTTCCCCGGATCTGCCCCTTGATGAGGTGGAAAAGGCCTATAAAGAACAGTGCGAATTCGTGGAAGGCGAAGGGGGGCAGATCATTCTCATGTCGAGCCGCGCCCTTGCCGCGTGCGCGAAAGGCCCGGAAGATTATGAGAAGGTTTACGGCAATGTCCTTGGCAGCGTGAATCAACCTGTTATTCTTCACTGGCTCGGTGACATGTTCGACCCGAATCTGAAAGGGTACTGGGGCTATGAAGATCTCGACAAAGCAACAGAAGTATGCGTGAAAGTCATTCAGGACAATGCCGCGAAAATAGACGGCGTAAAAATCTCCCTGCTCGATAAGCAGCGTGAAATCGATATAAGGAACAGACTGCCTGAAGGTGTGAAAGTGTATACCGGCGATGACTTTAATTATCCGGAACTGATCAAAGGCGACGAAAACGGCTACAGTGATGCGCTGCTTGGTATTTTTGACGCGATTGCACCAGCTGCGGCAGCGGGCCTGCGTGCACTCGATGAAGGCAATATGGAACGATACCATGACATTCTGGACAAAACCGTGCCGCTTGCCCGGCATATCTTCCAGCACCCGACGTTTGCCTACAAGACCGGTGTCGTATTCATGGCCTACCTGAACGGTCACCAGTCCCATTTCCGCATGATCGGAGGCGCGGAAGGGTCCCGCTCGATCATTCATCTCAGCGACTTGTTTGTGATGGCAGATGAAGCCGGTCTTCTTGAAGATCCGGACATGGCTGTCGAACGGATGCGCCCGGTACTCGAACAGGCTGGTGTGAATCAGGAGGTGCGCAGCTCATGAGTGATGGACCATCTTTGGACCGGATCAGTCTGAATCAGATTACAACCGAACACTGGTCGCTTGAAGAAGCAGTGGAGGGATGCCGCCGTCATGACGTGCCCTGGATTTCTGTCTGGCGCCACAAGATTCATGAAATCGGTCTTTCCAAGAGCCGGAAGCTTATTCAGGATGCCGGCTTGAACGTATCAAGCATCTGCCGGGGCGGTATGTTTCCGGCTCCGACACCGGAAGAGAGAAGAGAGCGGATTGAAGACAATAAACGCGCTATTGAAGAGGCTGCAGAACTCGGTACTGATGTACTTGTGCTCGTTTGCGGCCCGGCCCCGAACAGAGATATCGATAGTGCGCGGCAGTGGGTGGAAGAAGGAATCGCAGAATTAATTCCATTTGCCCGGGAGCACGGCATAAAGCTCGGTATTGAACCGCTTCATCCGATGTATGCCGCGGACCGTTCCGTTATTTCCACCCTCGGCCAGGCGAATACCATCAGTGAAAGAATGCAGTCCGATTATGTCGGTGTCGTTGTGGACGTTTTCCACGTCTGGTGGGATCCTGATCTGTACCGGGAAATAGAGCGGGCACGAGGCAGCATTCTCGGGTTCCACGTGTCCGACTGGGTTGTCCCGCTTCCTGATATCTTTAAGGCACGGGGCATGATGGGCGACGGCGTGATTGAATTAAGGCGGATGCGCAAAGCCGTTGAAGCAGCCGGTTACCACGGCCCGATTGAAGTGGAGATTATAAATGACGCCATCTGGAACCAGCCCGGAGACGAAACATTGAAGCAGATGAAAGAACGGTATGTAGAACACGTTTAGGCGTGTAACAAGAAAAAGAAGCTCCTTTTCTCTATAATAGATGAAAGGGAGCTTTTTTCGTCTTCCATTGTTTTTTCTTCTTTTTGAAATGACTGCGATAGAAAGGTCGAATCCACTTAAATACAGAAATATTTCTGAAAATGATAAAACACTTCTGATAGTAATAAGAATATACCAATACAAACGAATATAATTAAAAACAAACAAATATAAACTGCTGTTTTGTAAGGGGTTGCAATTTTTCTTTTGATAAAACTATTTTATGGAGGTATCAACATGAAAAGACTATTTCTTTTGAGCATCCTGCTGATATTGATGCTGATGGGTGCTGCCTGCGCTTCTTCCAGTACAGAGACATCCGGTGCGGGTGAAAATGGAAGCGATAACACAGGCATTCAGGAACGCAGTCTTACACTCGCCCATATTCACGGATCGGCCAGTCCGGTATACGAAAGTCTGGAGAACTTTGAAAAAAAGGTTGAAAATCGTTCCGACGGCAAGATTCAGATTAATATCTACGGCCAGGGGACTCTCGGAGGAGAAACAGAAATGCTGGAACTTTTAAAGACGGGAGTTCTTGACATGGCGAAAGTGAATGCCGGTAAGCTGGAAAGTTTTTCAGAGCAGTTTTCCGTATTCAGCCTTCCGTATATATTTGAAAACACTGAGCATTTTCAGAGTGTCATGCATTCGGATACAGTAGAGCAGATGTATGCTGATCTGGAATCGAAAGGTTTGCGTGGCATTACTCATTATAGAGCAGGAAAGCGCAGCTTTTATACAGTAGATACTCCGATTAAGAAACCAACTGATCTGGAAGGTCTGAAAATCAGGGTTATGAATAACGCTACGTCGATTCGGACGATGGAACTGCTTGGGGCGTCCCCGACTCCGATGGCGGCTTCAAACGTATACTCCGCTCTGCAGCAGGGTGTCATTGACGGTGCGGAAAGCAGTCACATTGCACTGACTGATGCGAACCACGGCGAAGTGGCCAAAGCTTTCTCTTATGACGAGCATACACGGATCCCCGACTTTTTGACGATGAGTGAACAGACGTGGAACAGTTTCACGAACGAGGAAAAGCAGTTGATCCAGAAAGCTGCGGATGAGACGTCCGATGGTCACAGTAAGCGCTGGGAAGAATTAATGGCCCAAAGTAAGGAAACAGCTAAACAGGAAATGAATGTAACATTTTATGAGAATATCAATAAGGAACCATTCCGTGAAAAAGTACAGCCGCTGATTGAAGAACGTCGTGAGAATGATAGAGTTGCACAGATTTTGGACAGGTTTAACAGTTTAAAAGAAGAAAGCAGCCAATAGAAGCTGGAAGGAGGAAACGTACCTATGCAGAAAACTAAAAAAGCTATCGACAACTTTCTACTGATTACAGCCAGTATCCTGCTTTTGGTTTTGACTCTAGTGACGCTTTGGCAGGTATTCACCCGTTTTGTGCTGGGAAGTCCGAGCGTGGCAACAGAAGAAATAGCAGGCTTTTCCCTCATTTGGATAGCCATGCTCGGCGCAGCGTATGGGTTTGGCAGTGATGAGCATTTATCGCTGGATTTTATCAGGGAAAGATTCCAGGGAAGAGCGTATCTTGGAATTCGTACCGCTATAGATGCAGTGGTGCTGCTGTTTGCCCTGTTTGTACTGGTCATTGGAGGAGGTATCCTGGTCAACGTAACATGGAGTGAAGTATCTCCGATCATGGGTTTTTCCATGGGGGCCGTGTACAGCATCGTGCCGATTTCGGGAGTATTCATTATCATTTATCAGGTAATGAATGTCTTGACTAGAAACAGTGCAAAAGGGGAGGAACAAACATGAGTGTTACAATTTTGACAACTATCGTATTATTTGGAGTATTCTTTATCCTACTGTTTGTAGGGGTTCCGATATCGGTCAGCATCACTGTAGCTACTATTTTGGCCGGCCTGATCGTACTGCCGATGGATTCCTCCCTGCTTGTCGCATCCCAGCAGATTATATCAGGCATTGACAGTTTCGTGTTGGTGGCACTTGTCTTTTTCATGCTTGCGGGAAGTATTATGAACAACGGGGGTATCGCTCAGCGCCTGATTAATCTGGCAAAACTGGTCGGCGGAAGAATGTCCGGCTCCCTGGCCCATACGAACGTTGTAGGTAACGTGTTGTTTGGATCCATTTCCGGTTCAGCCATCGCATCTGCTGCGACGATGGGAAAAGTGATGGGACCGCAGCAGAAAAAAGAAGGATATGATCCTGCCTATTCTGCAGCGGTGAACATTGCCTCTGCTCCAACCGGACAGATTATACCACCAAGCGGTATTCCCATTATCTACTCTCTGCTCAGCGGTGGAACATCTATTGGGGCACTCTTTATAGCAGGATATGTGCCGGGGATTTTGATGGCACTGCTTGTGATGGTTGTGGCCTATATTCTCGCCAAACGTAATAATTATCCGGTGAGCGGCGGGGCAACCATGAGCGAAGCGGTCAGAGTGATCCTGCAGGCCATTCCGAGTCTATTTTTGATTGTAGTCGTTATCGGCGGTATTGCAGGAGGAGTATTCACCGCAACAGAGGGCTCCGCGATTGCTGTATTGTACGCTTTGGTGCTTAGTATGATTTATCGTGAAATATCGTTTAAGGATATACCGAAGATCATGAAAGAAACGGTCGCATTCTCCGGTATGATTCTTCTTCTTGTCGGAGCTTCCACTGCAATGTCCTGGGTCATGACATATGCCCAGATTCCACAAACGTTAACCAATGCGCTGCTTGGACTTTCGGAAAATTACTACGTTATTATGCTGATTATCGCATTGCTGCTATTGTTCGTGGGAATCTTTATGGACGTAGCTCCGGCACTGCTTGTGTTCACACCGATCTTATTCCCGGTGGCCACAGAGCTTGGCGTGGATCCGGTTCACTTCGGCATGATCATGACGATGGGGCTTGCTATCGGGGTGACAACACCGCCGATTGGAACGGTCTTGTTTATAGGAAGCAGTGTCAGCGGAGTAAGTATCGAAAGGATAGTAAAACCTTTGCTCATATTCTATATACCGCTGGTCATTGCGTTGCTGCTTGTTACATTTATTCCTCAAATCAGTCTATGGCTCCCGAGAGCTTTGGGAGTTCTAGGATAGAAAGAAGTTGAAAATCCGGTAACAGGCGTCAGCCTGTTACCGGATTTTTATACCTTACTGTGTTGATATACAGACTCCAGCCAGGTGGATGCCATCAGCATATCTCCTTTTGTATTCATATGAACGCCGTCTGTGGTTAAAGCCGTACCGGTTTCTGCGTTCAAATAGTCCAGAAATGCCTGGTGGGCCGGCACAAGCAAAGCATCATATTTTTCTGCAAGGTGCTGCACTGTTTTCACGTACGGCTGGAGAAGTTTATTTCCTTCTGAAACAGGGCTTTCATGAATAATGGTAGGCTCCATCAGAATCAATTGCGCGTTGGTATGTTTTTTTGTCTGCAAGAGCAGGTTTTCGTACATTTCTTCGAAAGTTTCCGGGTAAACCTGTTCGATTTCCGGACGATCCAGCTGTCTCCATACATCATTAATGCCGATGGAAATGCTCAGCCAGTCCGGCTTCAGTTCCAGCACATCTTCTTCCCAGCGCTCTGTTAAATCAGAGACACGGTCGCCGCCGATTCCTTGATTGCAGATATCAAGCTTCAGGGATGGATGCCGGGTCAGCAGATAATCGTGAACCAACCGGACGTACCCCTGCCCGATACTTTCTGTATCCTGCAGCCTCCCGTTTTCGGTAATGCTGTCTCCTATCAAAACAAGACGATCATTTGATTTCCAGTTCATATTCATTTCCCCTCTTCAACATAGAAATATATTATTACATTTTCGGCATAACAAGCAGGTACACCTTCTTTTTTGTTAAAAAAACAGACGACAGCACAAAATACAGGAAAATTAAAGCATTCCTGAATATACATAATTATGGTAGTATGTGCTAAACTATATTAATTTAATTAAGGAAAGGTGGATCATTTTATGAAAGCGATTTCTTATATTCTTCCTTCCATGGCTTACGGCGGTGATTACAATCCAGAGCAGTGGGAGGAAAACGTTTGGTATGAAGATGCCGTTTTAATGAAAAAAGCGGGGGTCAATCTCGTGTCGGTCGGGATATTCAGCTGGGCGGTTCTGGAACGAGAGGAAGGACGGTTTGATTTCACCTGGCTCGACAAAGTAATGGACATTCTGCATGAACACGGCGTCGGGGTGTGTCTTGCTACGGCGACGGCTTCTCCGCCTGCATGGCTGTCACGGAACTATCCGGAGTCCCTTGCGGTCGACAGCAGCGGTGTGCGGTATTCGTTTGGTTCCCGGCAGCATTACTCCCCGAACAGCCCGGTATACCGTAAAGCGGTAAAGAAGCTGGTCACCAAACTGGCGGAGCGGTACAAAGACCATCCGGCTTTGAAGATGTGGCATATCAACAATGAATACGGGTGCCATGTGTCTGAATGCTACAGCCCGGATTCACTGGAAGCATTTCGGGCGTGGCTGCGCCGTCGTTATACAACGGTGGATACATTAAATGAAAAGTGGGGCACCAATTTTTGGAGTCAGCGCTACAATTATTTTGATGACGTGACGTTTCTGAATAATACACCGACGTTTCCCAACCCCGGGCAGCAGCTGGATTACAAGCGATTCATGAATGATTCCCTGTTTGAGCTTTATCTGCTGGAAAAAAAGATTCTCCGGGATATTACACCGGGCGTTCCGGTGTTTACGAATTTTATGTTTGAATTTAAGCCTTTGAACTATTTTTCCTGGGCACGGGAGCTTGATGTTGTGACATGGGACACGTATCCGGATCCGCGCGAAGGAACACCGGAAGCGCACGCGATGCAGCATGATCTGATGCGGAGCCTGAAAGACGGGCAGCCGTTTCTTGTGATGGAGCAGGTGACAAGTCACGTGAACTGGCGTGACATTAATGTGCCGAAGAAACCGGGGGAAATGAGGCTTTGGAGTTACAGTGCGACAGCACGCGGCAGCGATGGTATCATGTTTTTCCAATGGAGACAAAGCCGGGCCGGCGCCGAAAAATTTCACGGGGCAATGGTGCCGCATTCGGGTGATGAAAACAGCAGAACGTACCGGGAAGTACAGCAGCTAGGCGAGGAGCTTAAACTACTGGATTCCCTTACCGGCGCAGTAGTACCGGCGAAGGCAGCCATTATCTTCGACTGGGAAAATTGGTGGGCCGTCGAAATGGAAGGAAAACCCCACAATAAGCTGTCTTATCTGGAGCAGGTTAAAACGTATTATCACACGTTTTACAAACAGAATATCGCGGTGGATTTTGTGCAGCCGGGAAGTGATTTGTCTTCCTATCACTTTGTCGCGGCGCCGATGCTGTATATGTTAAAAGACGGAGAAGAGAAGAATCTGGAGAATTATGTGGGGGAAGGAGGCACCCTTGTCGTCAGCTTTTTCAGCGGAATTGTGGATGAAAATGACCGCATTCATCTTGGTTATTACCCGGAACCGCTGCGGCATGTTCTAGGGATGCATGTAGAGGAATTTGTGCCCATGGCCGAGGCAGACACCAATCAGTTATCAGCAGGCACAGACCATTACCGCTGTACCACCTGGAGTGATGTGATACATCTGGATACTGCAGAAGCCGCTGCCTATTTCACCGGGGACTGGTACCAGGGCAGACCGGCTGTTACAACAAATCCGTACGGGAAAGGGAAAGCAGTGTATGTAGGTACGGAACCGGAGCAGGCTTTTATTGATGATCTTTTAACAGGTTTGATGCGGGAAAAAGGCATAACGCCACCGGCTTTTGCTCCTCAGAATGTAGAAATCGTGGAGCGCACATCCGGGAAAGGAAGGCACCTTGTTATAGTGAACCATAATCAGGAAGAGACGCGTATCGAACTGGAATCAGGCCGTTCGTATGTCGATCTTTTGACAGGCACCGAGGTGGAAAATGAGGTGATCGTGCAGGCGGTGGATGTACTCGTGCTGCGTGAAGCAGAGCAAAAATAAAAAGAAATAAACCCAATAATTTAAAATGTGTTACTTTTCAAAATATAGTTAACATTTGTTATATACCTTTTATGCTTAAGAGCGCTTATAATGGAAATGTAAGCACTTACAAAACAAAAAAGAGGGGGACTGGTGTTGAGAAAATGGAAAAAGTGGGCCGCTGTTTCACTTTTGACTTTGATGGCTGCCGGATGCAGTCCGGGTGGTCCGGATGAAACCAGTGATGCAGGAGCTGATGGGGAAAGTTCAGGAGAAGGGGAAACCACCATTCGATTTTCCTGGTGGGGCAATGATGAGCGTCATGATCTGACACAGGAAATGCTGGATTTGTTTGAAGAAGAGCACCCGGATATTACGGTGGAAGCGGAATTTACCGGCTGGGACAGCTACTGGGAAAGATTAACGACACAGGCAGCAGGAAATAATCTTCCGGCGGTCGTACAGATGGATAACTCAAAATTGACAGAATATATTTCAAATGACCTGGCTCTCGATTTGAACACGATGATCGAAGAAGGGTCCATTAACATGGAAGATGTCAGTGACGTGTACCAGGATATGCTTGTAGTCGATGGAAGTACGTATGCGATATCGGCTGGTTCCAACGGCCTGGCCACCATTTATAATCAGGATTTGTTTGAAGAATATGATATAAACCTGGAACCAGGGTATACGTATGAAGAACTGGGAGAGGAAATGGCCCGCGTCTCGGAAGCAGAGGGAGAAGGTTTCTGGGGCTATGACTTTGTGAAGGCGGATTATGAAACATTCCGTCATTATGCCCGCCAGTTTGATCAACACTTCTACAATGAGGATGGCACAGGTGTAGGTTTTGAAGAAGAAGTACTTCAGAATTTTCTTACGACCGTGACAACCTGGATTGATGAAGGCATTGCCACGCCATATGACGTAACGGCCGAAGTCAATGAAAGCGGCGAGTCTATGGTCGCCAATGAAGAAGCAGCGATGGCAAGTGCGGCAAGCAACGGTCTCGTTGGGGTTCAGACACTTGCTGAAGCAGACCTTGGCCTGAATGTTATGCCGAGTGCAGCGGATGGAGAAAAATCAGGAAACTGGGTGCGTCCGAGCATGTCCTTTATGATCTCCAGCAATGTTAGTGAAGCGAAGCAGGAAGCTGCCGCCGAGCTCATTGATTTTATTACGAACAACCAGGAAGCCAATGAAATTCTGCGGGCGGAACGCGGAGTTCCGATTGCTGCTTCCGTACGGGAAAGCCTGGTAGACCAGGTGGATCCAACCGTTCAGGAGACATTTGAATTTCTTGAGGTGCTGGAAGAAAGAGCCGGGGATCCTGAACCACTGCCGCCTCCTGGAGAATCGGAAGTCCGGGCTGCCTTTGACCGGATGCTGGAAAGCGTGAAATACGATGAAATGTCGATAGAAGAAGGAGTCGACAGCTTTATGCAGGAAGCGGAGCAGATTTTAAATCAATAATTCCGGCGGCACCGGGCGGATAATTTTTAAAGGAGATAAAAAGCGTTGAATATGAAGGCGGGCTCATAACGGCGGGTCTGCCTTTCTCTTTTATCCAGGTGCAGACGTTAAGGATTGTATAGGAGAGGTGATTATGAAAACGAATGAAACATTGACGGATAAAGAAATTACGCCGGAATTTGTAGAAAAGGAGCGGAAAAGAAGGAATCTGAGGGAGTCGCTTACAGGATATGCGATGATTTCACCGTGGTTAATCGGTTTTTTTGGACTAATTATCGGGCCTATGATTTATTCTTTTATTTTGTCCTTTACCGATTATGATATGTTAAGTGCTCCGCAGTGGACGGGACTTTCCAATTATATTGATCTGTTCACAAATGACCCCCGGTTTATTCAGTCGCTGCAGGCGACATTCACCTTTGTTGTGATTGCGATTCCGTTAAAACTTGCCTTTTCGCTGTTTTTGGCGCTTTTGTTTAACAGCGGGAGAAAGGGTTCGGGAATATTTACGACCATTTATTACGTGCCATCTATTATCGGCGGAAGTGTCGCCATATCTGTCGTATGGCGCCAGATGTTCGGCCGGGACGGCGCTGTCAATACGATGCTCGACGCGTGGGGACTGGATACGATCAGTTTCTTCGGAAATTCCTCCGCGGCGATGTCTATCCTGGTCATTTTGATTGTTTGGCAGTTTGGGGCTCCGATGATCATTTTCCTGGCCGGGCTGCGCCAGATTCCCGATGATTTGTATGAAGCAGCCAGTGTGGATGGTGCTGGAATCATCCGGAAATTTATTAAAGTCACCATTCCTATGCTGACGCCGATTATATTTTTCAACCTCGTGATGGAAACCATCAACGGCTTTATGACATTTACACAGGCTTTCCTGATAACAGGCGGCGGGCCCCGGGATTCCACGCTCTTTTACGCCGTTTATCTGTATGAAGTGGCTTTTGAATTTCTGAACATGGGATACGCCTCTGCGATGGCATGGATTCTATTAGTCATAATCGGCGCCTTTACGCTTCTCATATTCAAATCTTCAACGCTCTGGGTCCATTATGATTAAGAAGAAAGGAAGGAAAAACGATGAATAGACGAACAACACTTTCTGATGTCATCTATTATATCTTTGTTATAGCTTTCAGCTTTTTGATGCTGTATCCCATTCTATGGATGTTTGGTACGTCCTTTAAGCCGGAGACCGAAGTTTTCTCCAACGCTGCCTCCCTTATCCCGATGGACTGGGACTGGATGAACTATCCGGAGGGGTGGGATGGTTTTGGAGGAGTCGGTTTTGATGTGTTTTTCCGCAACTCTCTGTTTGTCACGGGAAGCGTCGTGATTGGGTCACTGCTTTCCTGCAGCATTGTCGCTTACGGGTTTGCCCGTATCAATTTCCGGTTCCGGAAGCTTTTATTTGCGTGTCTGATTTCAACCGTTCTGCTCCCCATCCAGATTATCCTGGTGCCGCAGTATCTTCTGTTTGAACAGCTGAACTGGGTCAACACGTTTTATCCGTTGATCGTTCCGCATTTTCTCGGCGGCACACCGTTTTTCATCTTTCTGCTTATTCAATTCATACGCGGTATTCCGCGTGAGCTCGATGAAGCAGCCATCATTGACGGTTGTTCCAGGTTCGGAGTGTTCTGGAGGATTGTGCTTCCGCTGTTAAAACCGGCGCTTGTTACGGTTGCCATCTTTGCTTTTATGTGGTCCTGGGATGACTTTCTCACTCCTCTGATTTACTTGAACAGTATCGAAATTCAAACCGTGTCACTCGGGCTGAGAAACTTTATGGATGCAGAGGCCGGTACTTCGTGGGGGCCGCTTCTGGCGATGTCTTCTTTGTCTTTACTCCCGCAGTTTATTTTGTTTTTGTTCTTCCAGCGTTATCTGGTAGAAGGAATTGCGACGACTGGTATCAAATAAGTATAAAGGGGGAAGAAAATGATCGAGCGGCTGGGAAATGGAGCTTTTTCGATTTGTGAATGGCTGGCGCGTCTTGCGGTCATCAATATGTTTTGGATTCTCTTTACAGCGGCAGGGCTGGGGTTGTTTGGCTGGGCCCCTGCGACAGCAGCCGCATGTACGGTGATGCGCAGTGCCTTTTTGAACGGCGGGTTGGCTGATCAGGATACACGCTCGGTGTTCCGGGAGTTCAAATCCGTCTTTCAAAACGAGTTTGTTCAGGCGAACATTGTAGGATTTCTGCTGCTCTGGGGGAGTGCCCTGCTTATTTTGAGCGGATGGGCGATGGCGGCGATGGAAGTTCCGTTGCTGCCGCGCCTGCTTCTCATCGGTACAGCTTCTTTGTTTGCACTCGTGTTTCTGTTGATTTTTCCGGTCCGCACTCATCTTGAAACATCGATTCGTGCTTCCATCCAATATTCGCTGATGATTGGTCTTGCCAATCTTCCGTCGGTGTTTCTCGTGCTGCTTTCGGTTGCCCTGATGCTGATGTTGTTCATCATGATACCCGGGGTTCTCGTTTTTTATGGAGTAAGTCTGCCGGTGGCGGCCGTCATGTATATGAGTTTGAGAATTTTTTCGAAAACAGGATTGAAGACGGTTTCCAACTGAAATAACAACAGATGAAGCGGAGCTGACACCATGGAACTGTTTAAAAAATATAAAATCCAGAATATATTTTTTATAAGCTTTTTCCTGTTTGTTACGGTTCTGCTTGTCATTATCATGTATGTTACCTATCAGCTGTCGGCAAGAGAAAATATTGCCACAACGATGACGCACCAGGAAGAAAAACTGAAACTGCTCGGGGAGGACTTGAGCAGCGAACTTACCAACTATCATGAGACATCCATTGGGATGTCCCGCCAGAATGCGTTTCAGAATCTGCTTCGCGGGGCGGAAGACACTCCGTACGAAAAACGCCGTCTGCGCTCCTCCATGAATCTTGATTTTTCCAATATTACGTACAGTGTTCCCGGTCTTCATTCTGTTTCTATTTACATGAAGGAGCCTCCGGTGAACGGAGCACATCCTGTCAGTTACCACCCCTTATCAGCAATGCAAGACAACTGGGGGAAGAAACTGCAGAACACGAGCTCGGCCTGGCTGGGAGAAAGAAAGGTGCAGCTGTCTTTTAATTTTGAAAATGAAGAAGTAATCAGCTACGGCAGAAATCTCTATTCGGCCCGCGGAGAGCTGCAGGCTGTATTAGTGCTCAATATCAAAATATCATACATTCAGGAATGGATGCAGAACCGGAGTGAAAGCTCCCGCTTAATGCTCATGGATGGAGAAACATCGGTATTGTCCCGCACAACCTCTCTTTCGATTCCGGATGAAACGAGAGATTACATGGAAGAGACGGCTATGCGTTTCCAGAAAGAGAACGGTCTCACAGATACAGCCGCCAGGCAGGGAAATCATCTGGTCGTGTCTGCGGCCGTCCCTTCAGCGGATTGGACGCTCATAGAAGTAACACCGATGGAAGAACTGACGGAAGGAAGCCGGGAACTCACAGGATGGCTTGCATTGATCGGTGGTGTTTCCATTATTGCTGCGTTCTTTGCGACCCTTTATCTTACGAAACGATTTACAGACCCCATCCTGTATTTAACAAAAGTCCTGAATCAATATCCACTGAGAAGCATCCCGGCAGAGCTGCCGGATGACTACCGGAATGAATTCGGACAGTTATTTCAGGGATACCGCCAGTTAATGTACCGCAGTGACATGCTTTATCAATCATTAATTGATAAAAACAAGCGGCAGCGCAAAGCTGAAATCCGGGCTCTGCAGGCTAATATCAATCCTCATTTTCTTTATAACACGCTGGATCAGCTGAACTGGAGAGCGATGGAACGCGGTGATGATGATATGAGCCGGATGATGGAACTTCTCGGCAGCATGCTGCGGATTGGACTGTCAAAAGGGGAAAGCATTATTTCTGTCGAGCAGGAAATAGACTATGTGCACCATTACCTCGAACTTCAGAAAATCAAAATGGAAGATGCTCTTTCTTATGAAGTAATAGTGGATGCGCCGGTAAAAGCGTATTTTATTCCTAAGCTGACGCTCCAGCCTTTTGTAGAAAATGCGGTCATACACGGCCTGCCGGATACAAAAGACGGGGTTATTAAACTGGTTGTATCCCAGACACCCGAGAGCATTGTGTTTGAAATCCTGGATAATGGGCCGGGCCTTTCGGAAGACGCTCCGTCTTCTACGATTAATGCGGGCGGATACGGCATCCGGAATGTGAAAGAAAGACTGCGTCTTTATTTTGGGGAAAAAGCTGTGGTTTCTCTGCAGGAACAAAAAGAGGGCGGTACTGCAGCCGTCATCTCTATACCAAAAATTCAGGAGGCGTCGTTTTTCGAGCAGAGTGATGAACATTATCTTGAGATGGAAAGGAAGAGAAGCGCAAAATGTGGAAGGTCGTAATCATTGATGACGAGGAAAGTGTACTTCGCGGAATGAAACGAATTGTTCCATGGGAAGCTTTAGACTGCCAGTGGAGCGGTGAAGCTAAAAACGGGCAGCAAGGGCTGGAGCTGATCCGCGAAGTGGAACCGGATCTGGTCATAACCGATGTGTATATGCCGGTGAAAAATGGACTGGATATGGTGGAAGAGCTCCGGAAAGAAAACTTTCAGGGACGGGTTGTGATATTGAGCGGGTACAGTGATTTTGAATACGCAAGAAAAGCGATGCGTCTCGATGTTGACGATTACCTCTCAAAACCTGCTTCCCGGACCACCATCGAAGAAGTATTAAAAAATGTGGTCACCCAGCTTGAAGAACGAACGATGGAGAAGCTTCAGTTTCTGGAACTGCGGAAAAAAGTGCAGTTATATGAACCGCTTATCGAAAAAGAGTGGATAAAATCGATTGTAACAGGGACAAGTATGGTCAAAGACCCACCGGATGCTGTCCTGCCGCACTTAAAACAATGGGAAAAGCAGGATCACTTTATATTACTTATCACTTATACGAATCAGCTGGAGCAGTCCCGTCTTTTCCAGAACGACTGGTATCTGTTTCGTTTTGCTGCCGGGAATGTCATCAAAGAAACGGTGCGGCAGTGGTTCTCCGACTTTCAGTTTATTGAATGTCATACCCACCAATCGGCGGTGTTTGTCCATGTTCCAAAAGGCTTTCAGGATCAGGAAAACAGGCGGGAAGCGGTGAAAAATGAGGTGGAAGAAAGTCTGCGCCTTTACCTGCAGATCGATGTTCTTATCACGTTCAGTTCCCCCTCCGCAGACTGGAAGATCATTCATGATTCGACAAAAGAAGCTATCGAGTATCTTCCCCTGCAAGCGGATGTTCCGCTGCTTGCAGAATCCAAAGAGAAAACGGACCGCCGCGGGCAGCTGCCGGTAGTCATTGACTCCATGGAATGGAACCAACAGCTCTCTGCAGCCATCCGCTATGCTGATGAGGGAAAAGCCTGCGCTGTCATTGACGGTTTGTTTGAAAAACTGCGGGAAGAACCGTTCCATCAGCCCTCTGCGGTTCATCTTGGCATCGAAATGTGGACGATGATGGCGTATGCCCTGTTTGATATCGGCATCCGAATCCGCGACATGTTTCCCGAGCAATTCGACATTTACAGCATATTATCCAGACAGCAGTCCTGGGAAGGCACTGCTGCTGAACTGGAAGAGATGGTGGTGAAAATCTGCCACCATCAGAAATGGGACGAAAACCTGAAGCACCGTCAGCTTGTCGAGCAGATGACAGCCTTTGTACAGGAGCGTCTTCATGAAAATATCACGCTCCACGATTTGTCGAACGAACTTTTCATCTCGAGGAACTATCTTGGACGGATATTTAAGAAAGTGGCGGGGGAATCATTCAAAGATTACCTGACAAGGGTGAGAATGGAGAAAGCGAGTAATATGATCCAGGAGGGCCACTATTTAATTTACGAAATCGCGGAGAAAGTGGGGTACGGGAACCCGGCTTATTTCTCAAGCCTGTTTAAGAAATATACCGGCTACACTCCTTCTGAATTGATTCAAAAACGAACCGTTGAACAGTGACAGCGCGGCTTGGATTTTGTTCCTTATGTCAATGACTGCCCGCCATCAATGTAAATCTCTGAACCGGTGATGTGGGAAGAGGCATCTGATGCCAGAAATTGAATGAGTTCGGCTACCTGTTCCGGTTCTGCAGAAGGGAAGGTATGTTGATTCAACGGCCCGCCCGCAGGCGCTGCAGAGAGATCGCCGGATCTGAGCAGACTGTCTTTAAAATCAGTACGAACCCCGCCCGGGCATACGGCATTTACTCTGATACGATGTGGTGCAAGCTCCCTTGCCGCCATTTTCATGAAAGCAGTCTGTCCGGCTTTAGCCGTGCTGTAGGCAGAAAAACCGGGCTGGGAAAAGGTTCGATTTCCGCTGACGGAGCTGGTAATCACGATACTGCCGCCCTGTTTTTTCATCAATGGGACAGCATATTTCACAGTGAGGAACGTCCCTCTCAGGTCTGTCTCGATCGTCCGGTCCCAATCCTTGACTTCCAGGGATTCAATCGGCGCCATGGTGCCGGCGATTCCGCCGTTTGCAACAACAATATCAAGTTGTTCAAAGGATGATGTGACAGTGTCAAAGGCCTGCTTCATCTCTTCCGGAACGGAAAGGTCCGCTTCCAGTACCATGGCCCTCCCGTTTTTATTTTCGACGGCTTTTTTCGTGTCCTCCGCTTTGTCCCGATTTTTGTCCAGAGCGGCGATTTCGATGTTTTCACCAGCCAGCAAAAGAGCTGTTTCCCTGCCGATTCCGGAACCTGCCCCTGTAATCAATGCTTTCATTATTAGCCCTCCTATCCTGTAAAAACGTTTTCATGAACATATAAGTCTACTATAAGGCTGTTCCACTGTCCATATCAAAAATCAATACATTCTACTGCTGAGCAATGATGTTTGTTATTTTTTGAAAAACAGAATGATAATAGAATTTCTTTGTATGAATGCGTTACCAAAAAATTAAATAAATATATTCAAAAATAAAACCAAATTTGTTATGATGAAAACAAGATAGAAAAGAATGAAAAGTGGAGGTTCAAAATGACTGAAAATCTATGGAACGAAGCAGAAGCAGCAAAGATGTCAACAATGCTTGAAGAACTCGTGTACCGCTCCAATCTGTTTGGATCAGACCGCTCTGTCGCTAATTTCGGAGGAGGGAACACTTCGGTAAAGACGACGGAAAAAGACTTCCGCGGCCGCGACACGGAAGTAATGTGGGTGAAAGGAAGCGGATCGGACCTTGCTACGATGGGAGGAAAGCATTTCACCAGCCTGAGAATGGATGATATCCGGCCACTGATGGAACGGGATGAAATGACGGATGAAGAGATGGTGGAATATCTGGGGCACTGCATGGTGGACAGTAAACATCCACGCTCTTCCATTGAAACTCTTCTGCACGCTTTTCTGCCGTATACCCATGTTGATCATACGCATCCTGATGCGATTATCAGTATCTGCTGTGCGGATAATGGGAAAAACATCGCAGAAGAGATTTTTGGTAACCGATTCGTCTGGGTGCCGTACGTAAGACCCGGCTTTACCCTGTCCAAAATGATTGCAGACGGCGTGAAAAACAACCCGGACGCCGAACTTGTGCTGATGGAAAAGCACGGTCTCGTCACATGGGGAGAGACATCGAAAGAAAGTTATGACCAGACCATCAAAGTGATACAGGAAGCCGAAGCCTACCTTAATGACAAAATCAAGCAGCAGGAAAACTTCGGAGGGCAGAAGTACGAAGCACTGTCCAAAGAGAAACGGGAAGCTGTACTGGCAGAGGTGCTTCCTTATCTCCGCGGACAGGTCAGCGATGAGAAAAAGATGCTTCTGACGTATTCTGATGATGACAATGTTCTTGAATTCGTAAACAGCCGGGAGGCCGGGTCCTTGTCCCAGGTCGGAGCAGCGTGCCCGGACCACCTCGTTCATACAAAGAGGGTGCCGCTTTATGTTGACTGGGATCCGTCCACAGAAGACACCGAAACATTGAAAGAAAAAATCAAAGAGGGTGCCGCTTCTTTCAAAGAAGAATACAAAAAGTATTTTGAAAGAAACAAAAATGAAGGAGACGAGATGTTCGAACCGGCTCCCCGTCTCATTCTTATTCCGGGAATAGGCATGGTGAACACCGGCAAAAACCTCAAAATGGCGAATGTGAGCGGAGATCTATATCAGCGCGCGATTGAAGTGATGAAAGGAAGCACCGCTCTTGGAAACTTTGTATCTCTTGATGAAAATGAATCGTACAACATAGAGTATTGGCCGCTGGAACTTTACAAGCTTTCACTCGCCCCGCCGGAAGCAGAATTCTCCAGAGATGTAGCCTTCATCACCGGAGGCGCCGGAGGCATCGGCAGCGCTTCGGCAAGAGAGATGCTGGAGCAGGGGGCCCACGTTGTGCTGGCGGATTTGAACGAAGAAGGAGCGCAGGAGAAAGCAGAAGAATTCAATCAGGAATTCGGAGCGGGCCGGGCTCTCGCCGTCAAAATGGATGTGACGAGTGAAGAACTGGTTCAGAAAGCGTACGAGTCATCGATTCTTGCTTACGGCGGTATTGATATTATCGTGAATAACGCCGGTCTGGCTACGTCGAGTCCGCTGGAAGAGACGACGCTTGATGAATGGAACCTTAATATGAATGTACTCGGAACCGGTTATTTCCTTGTCGCACGGGAAGCGTTCAAGAAAATGAAAGAACAGGGCACAGGCGGAAGCATGGTATTTATCGGATCGAAAAACTCCGTTTACGCCGGTAAAAATGCTTCTGCCTACAGTTCAGTCAAAGCGCTTGAAGCCCATTTGGCCCGTACGATTGCAGCAGAAGGCGGTCAGCACAGTATCCGTGTTAACACGGTACTTCCGGATGCGGTGCTGCAGGGATCCAATATCTGGACCTCGGAATGGAAAAATGAACGAGCCGCAGCCTACGGAATCCATCCGGATGAGCTGGACGAACATTACCGGAAACGTACCACACTGCAGGTGAACATCTATCCAAAAGATATCGCTGAAGCGGTTGCGTTCTTTGCTTCTTCCAAATCACTGAAAACAACCGGAGCCATGGTTACCGTAGACGGCGGTGTGCCTGCTGCTTTCGCACGATAGGAGGGACAAAGCATGACAGGAGAGAAAAAAGGAGAAACCCATTGGATCATTCCCGATGGGTTTATCCCCCCTGAAAGCAGCGGCACACAGACTAGTCATGAATCAATCTGCGTGCTGAATCTTCAGGAAAAGACAGCCAATGTAAACGTATCGGCTTATTTTGAAGACCGGGAACCACTGAAAGACATCCATGTTCAGGTGCACAGGGAACGAACCAGTCATATCCGCACCGTTTCTCTTGAAAAAGACGGACAAAAGATTCCGGAAGGTGTCCCGTATGCAATAGAGGTAGAAAGTGACGTTCCGGTGGTGGTGCAGTACAGCCGCCTCGATTCGACCCAGCCGGAACTGGCATTAATGAGTACGATGGCTTATCCACTGAATATTTAAGAGAAAGGCTGTGAAAATAATGAGTGATAAACAATATGCCTTGTTTGAAGAACAGCAGAAGGCACGCGGCATTGACCTTGAAAAGGTGAAAAACAAAATAAAAGGGCTGGAAGTGGAAACGCCTTCGTGGGGATTCGGTGATTCCGGAACCCGCTTTAAAGTGTTTGAACAGGAAGGAATTCCCCGCGATCCATTCGAAAAGATAGAAGATGCCGCCCAGGTTCACAAATTCACCGGAAGCAGCGGAGCCGCAGCCATCCATATTCCGTGGGATAAAGTCGACGATTATAAAGCGTTGAAATCTCATGCACAGGACCACGGCATATCCATCGGGGCAGTGAACCCGAATGTGTTTCAGGACGATGATTACAAATTCGGCAGTATCACCAACTCCGACCCCGCCATCCGCAAAAAAGCAACAGATCACCTGCTGGAATGCGTGGATATTGCCCGGGAAGTGGACTCCAAAGCAATCAGTCTCTGGTTCGCCGATGGCACCAACTATCCGGGTCAGGCGGATTTTCGCAAACGTAAGAATTGGATGCACGAATCGCTGCAGACGCTCTACAATGAGCTGGATGATGACATGCGGATGCTGATTGAGTACAAGTTCTTCGAACCGGCTTTTTATCATACGGATCTGGCCGACTGGGGCATGGCCTTCAACATGGCCAATAAACTGGGGCCGAAAGCGGACGTACTTGTCGATACCGGCCATCACCCGCAGGCAGCCAATATTGAGCACATTGTGGCATACCTCCTGGATGAGAAGAAGCTTGGTGGTTTTCACTTCAACAGCCGTAAATACGCTGATGATGACTTGATCGTTGCAGCCCACAACCCTCATGAGATCTTTCTCATTATGCAGCAGATTGTAGCGGCTGAAGAAGACAAACAGGATCCAGCAGCGGCGAAAACAGCCGGAAATATCGCGTACATGCTCGATCAGTGCCACAATATTGAACCGAAAATACCGGCAATGATCCGCTCGATCATGAATGTGCAGAATCTTTATACGAAAGCGTGTCTCGTCAATCTTGAAGAACTTCGGGAAGCCCAGGAAAAACAGGATGTACTGTGGGCGGAAGAAGTAGTGAGAGAGGCGTATGAATTTGATGTCACGCCGCTTCTGAAGGCTGTCCGGGAAGAAATGGGAGCTGCACCGGATCCGATGAAAGCATACCGCGACAGTGGATATGCTGAGAAGATTTTGAAACGGGACAAAGGTGGTGCAGACCGGTGAGTGTATTAGCTTTTGATATCGGTGCCGGAAGCGGACGTGCGATTCTGGCCGACGTCAAAGATCACCGCCTGCACATGAAGGAAGTGCACCGTTTTGATAATACACCTGTGCAGATAGGTGAGCGGCTTCACTGGGATGTCTACCGGCTGTTCCATGAAATCAAACAGGGCATTCTGCAGGCCAACATGTCGGGAGAGCCCGTCGAAGCCATCGCCATTGACACATGGGCGGTTGACTTTGGACTGCTCGGAAAGGACGGGGAGCTGCTCCGTGCCCCGTATCACTACCGGGATCATCACACGGATGGGATCATGGAAGATTTTCAGAAAACCAAAATCAGCCGGGAAGCCATCTTTGAAAAAACCGGCATTCAATTTCTTCCCTTTAATACGATTTATCAGCTTGAGGCAATGAGCCGTGCAGAGTCACCGGTGTTGAAGGAAGGGGTGGATCTGCTTATGGTGCCGGATCTTCTCCGCTACTTTCTAACCGGTGAAAAGAAAACGGAATTCACCAATGCCACCACCACCCAGCTTTTCAATCCGAAATTGATGGAATGGGATCGTGAACTGGTGGAGGCCGCCGGGGTGAGTCCGGAGCTGTTTCAGGACGTCGTGAAGCCGGGCACCATCATCGGGGAGTTGAGTGCACAGCTGTGTGACGAGCTTGATACGGAGCCCATTCCTGTGATAGCAACAGGGGAGCACGATACTGCCTCTGCTGTAGCAGGAATTCCGGCACTGGATGAAAACTTCGCTTACGTGAGCTGCGGAACGTGGTCCCTAATGGGAACAGAAGTAGAAGACGCTGTCATTAATGAAAAAGCGTTCGAATGGAATTTCACCAACGAAGGCGGTGTAAATGATACGTTCCGTCTGTTGAAAAACATTATGGGACTGTGGATTCTCGAAGAATGCAAACGCATTTGGGAATACAATGGAAAAATAGACTACGGAAAGCTTCTTGGGGAAGCAGAAGCTGCGCCTTCCTTTGCCTTTTTCATCGATCCGGATGACTTTCGTTTCCTGAATCCCTCTCATATGCCGGGCGCCATCCAGCAGTACTGTGAAGATACCAGCCAATACGTACCGCAGTCCCGCGGTGAGATCACAAGGGGTGTGCTGGAAAGTCTTGCGCTGAAATACCGGTACGTGTTTGAACGGACGCAGTATCTTGCTGGAACGCCGTTCTACGGCCTTCATATGGTCGGCGGTGGTATTCAAAATGAGATGCTGTGCCGATTTACCTCAAGCGCTCTCGGCAAGCCGGTCTGGGCCGGTCCGGTCGAAGGGAGTGCCATTGGCAACGTCATGGTACAACTCATGGCGTGCAAGAAGGTGGAAAGCCTTGCTCAAGCCCGTATGATTACGTTTAAGAGCACAGACATGGCTTTTTATTTTCCTGAAGACGAAACGTCGTGGCATCGTGCGTATGAAGCATTTTGTGATACGATAGGAGTAAATAATGGTGAAGACCTCACCGTTTAGACGGAAAGTAGGGAAAAGAGTGTTAGTGGCAGAGAGGTATGAACGGATTCTTCAGACCGTGGATGAAAAAGGAAGCGTACGTGTCTCCGAACTGAGCGAACAGTTTGGCGTCACAGAAGAGACAATCCGCCGTGACCTGGATCATCTGGAAAAAGAAAAAAGGGTGAAACGGAGTCACGGCGGTGCAGTTTCCATCAAAAATGAGAAAACAGAAACGTCGTATTCCAAGCGGGAAATCACCAATGTCGAGGAGAAAAACGGGATTGCCCGGAAAGCGCTGGAGTTTGTGGAGGAAAACGACCGTATCATTCTCGATGCCAGCTCCACCGCCTGGTATATGGCCAAAGAACTGCCGGATATCCCCCTTACGGTGCTTACCAATTCGATGAAAGTATCGATGGAACTAAGTGAAAAGCAGCACATCCAGGTGATTTCAGCCGGCGGCATGCTGACCCCGCGCTCGCTCTCCTTTGTCGGGCCGCTGACGGAATCGTGCATCAATAAGTACCACGTGGATAAAGTGTTTCTTTCCTGCCAGGGCATTCATGCGGATAAAGGACTAAGTGACTCAAGCGAACTTCAGGCCCATGTGAAACAGAAGATGATTGAAGCGGGTGACGACGTCTATGTGCTCGCCGATCATACAAAGTTTAACGTGCAGTCTTTCAGTCGGATTGCTGACTGGGACTGTGTGGACTCCTTTATCACCGACAAACTGGAAGAGGAGGAAAGGCTGCTGTTGCAGGAAAAGAATTTGGCAGTATATATGCTTTAAGGCCGGCAGGCTTGCGGCTGCTATCTTTCCAGGCAGGCACCGTAGTGTCCGTATAAATCTTTACGTAAAAAAGGTACTCTAAACGAAACGTGCTGTTTTTATGTCTGCAGTATGTTTGCAATGGAGCAACAGCCTAAAAGGAACCAGTATTTACAACCTCCGCACCTACTGTTATAATGGGCTTTGTGACATTGAGCCCCAGTAGCTCAGGGGAAGAGCAACAGCCTCCTAAGCTGTAGGTCGCAGGTTCGATTCCTGCCTGGGGCGCCATTACAACATAATAACTGCAGCTGTGATAAAGCCGGGGGAATGAACTTTCTCCCGGCATTGTTTATTTATAAGGTGCTCCTGTAAGATGAAGAGGAAGTGCACGAATAGAAGGAAGGGGAAATGTATGTTAACCATCTTTGCCCGCCGTCCGGCAGTGACCGGAATGTTAATGATAATACTTACGGTGATGGTTATCTCCGTCTACCACGTGTATAAACCGATGCCGGAGCACACATCTGTGGAAGGAGACGTTCACCGCGCAGGCGATATTGAATTTCTGTATGACCTTACATATCAAAAAAATGGAGAACAGCAGCAGGAACAGGAGATTTTTGACCGTGTTTTTGACACCATTCAGGAGGCGGAAGATTTTATTGTAATGGATATGTTTCTGTTTAACGGCCAGTATGACCAGTCGATGGATTTCCCGGCTGTTTCAGAGAATCTGGCCGAAGTTTTGATACAAAAGAAACAGAACCATCCGGACATAAATATTGTCGTATTGACCGACCGGATTAACACCTTTTATGGTTCCTATAATACAGATATCTTCACGAATATGCAGGCGAATGATATTCCGGTCTTTTATACAAACATGAAGCAGCTCAGGGATTCGAACCCTGCTTACTCCGGGATGTACCGAACGTTTTTTCAGTGGTTTGGCACAGAAGGCACGGGCTGGCTGCCAAACGCCTTCAGTCCGGATGTTCCGGAGGTTACGCTCCGTTCCTACCTGGAACTGCTGAACTTCAAAGCCAACCACCGTAAAACAGTTATCACGGAAAACCGCGGCCTGGTAACGTCTGCAAATCCGCATGATGCAAGCGCTGATCACTCCAACATCGGCTTTGAAATGCAGGGGGCCGTTCTTGAGGATATGCTGGAAACAGAACAGGCCGTTGCAGAAATGGCCGGCGCGGATTCGTCTCTTTTTTCTTCCATGGAAATAGAGAATACTTCCGCCGGGGAAAGTCCGTATCAGCTTCAGCTGCTCACGGAAGGCAAGATTGAAAAACATATACTGAAAGAGATGAAGGAGACGGCGGCGGGAGACCGCATTACGGTAGGTGCGTTTTATCTTTCAGACCGCGATGTGATCACCGCTCTATTGAAAGCGGCGGACAGAGGGGTGGACGTCCGGCTCGTGCTTGATCCGAATAAAGACGCGTTCGGAAGAGAAAAGAACGGCATTCCCAACCGCCCGGCTGCTGCAGAACTGGTAGAGGATTCGGACGGGGCTGTGGAGGTGAAGTGGTACCGCACCAATGGAGAGCAGTTTCATACGAAGATGATATATGTAGAAAAAGAAACCGAAGACGTGGTGATTGGGGGATCGGCCAATTATACGAAACGAAATATCGGTAACTTCAATCTTGAAACCAATGTGAAAATAAGTGCGGATCCGGAATCACAGGTCATGGAAGAAACAGAAGCCTATTTCAACCGGCTGTGGAACAATGAGGAGGCGCGTTATACAGCCGATTATGAACGATATGCCGACTCATCCTCCTTCAAGTACTGGCTCTACCGCTTTCAGGAATGGAGTGGTCTTTCCAGCTTTTAAACGGCAGGACCACCATTACGCATTAGTCCGCCGGAAGCTCAGCGTTGCAAGCAGAACGAGGAGCGTGGTGAAACCAAGCATGAACAACACTTCTTCGGCAACCGTGATGCTGCGCCCGAACAAGGTGAGGTTCAGCCCCATCGCTTCCCGGATAGCCGGAGCCAGGGACTGGGTATCTATCATGACTTTTTTCATGATGTCCACCCCGTAGGTGACCGGGTTGATTTTCACCACGATATCCATCCATCCGGGCATATTGTTAACCGGGAACAGAGCGCCGGATAAAAACACCATCGGCATGACGAGAAGCTGGACAATAAGCTGAAACCCCTGGGTGGATTTCAGAAAGCTTGCGATGAGAAGGCCGACCGAAGACAGGGCACAGGCAAGCAGGAACATAAAGGGAATGACCTGAATCATCGAAGCGATTGGATAACTGATACCCAGAAACGGAATTAATAAAAACATCATAATCCCCTGGATACAGGCAACGGTGGAGGCACCCAGCATTTTTCCGACAGCGATACTCACTCTCGAGACCGGAGAAACAAGAATTTCTTTCATGTAACCGAAATCCCGGTCTTCAATGATAGATAAAGAGGAGAAGACAGATGTCATGAGCAGCGTCATCGCTACAATGCCCGGAAAGACAAATGTAATGTACTGAAAGTCTGTTCCTTCGGGTACCGTTTCGCTGATCAGGCCTTCCATCGTTCCACTCAACCCTCCTCCGAAGATGAGCAGAAATAAAATCGGCATGCTGAATGAACCGAACAGCCGCGCCCGGTCCCGCAGAAATTTAATTACATCGCGCTGCCATATGGCAAATATTCCTTCCATGATGTACCCCCGTTTCAGCTTTCGGAATGTTCGATGTCACGGCCGGTGAACGATAAAAAGACATCATTTAATGTCGGCTTGCGAATGTTTAAATGGGTGATGGGCACAGACAACTCTTTCATCATGCCGGAAATGATGCTGTCACTGTCGGCGGTTTTTATTTGAATGATACCGTCCTGCCGGGTGATTTCTCCTTCTTCGATATACTGCTCCAATTCAAGTGCAGCCTGGTCATTATCTTTTGCAGCCAGCTCGATGATGTCGCCGCCCACCTGTTTTTTCAGCTGGGCCGGGCTGTCGATCGTAATGATGTCCCCGTGGTCCATGATCGCAATCCGGTCACTGATTTCGGCCTCGTCCAGATAATGCGTTGTCAAGAACATGGTAATCCCTTCTTTTCGTTTTAAACGCAGAATGTATTCCCATATATGGGCGCGGGTCTGTGGATCAAGCCCGACGGTCGGTTCATCCAGAAAAAGAACTTTCGGGTAATGAAGCAGTCCGCGTGCGATTTCAAGTCTGCGCTTCATTCCTCCCGAATAGGTCTCGACTTTCTTGTTCCGGCTTTCGGTCAGATCGACAATCTGCAGGACTTCCTGAATCCGTTCTTCCCGTCTTTTCTTTGGTACACGGTAGAAACGGCAGTGCAGCATCAGATTTTCTCCGGCGGTCAGCTTCTCATCGAGCGTATTTTCCTGAAAGATAATGCCGATGCTTTCTCTTACTTTACTGCGTTGTACAGTGGCATCAAATCCGTTTATTGTAATGGTTCCGCTTGTCGGAGCAAGCATCGTGCAGATCATGTTGATGGTGGTGCTCTTTCCGGCTCCGTTTGGTCCAAGGAAGCCGAAGATTTCCCCTTGTCCGACATCAAACGAAACATTGTTCACTGCATGGGTATCTTTATAGTGTTTATTCAGCCGGTTGACTTCAATAATAGATTCCATGTCTTCCCCTGCCTTTTTTCGGATTACGCCGCTAAAGTAATTATGTTATTATAACTGTATTATCAATTGCAGGGAATTACTTGTCAAATTTTCAAATGAAGAAGGGATTATCATGAACAAGGAAGAAAAGCAGGAAGTAGCAAGAGATCTTCTGACCTTGTTTCCGATGATCAAAAGAAAATTGCTTCCGCCTGCCAAAACGAATCAGGGCAGCGAATTAAGCGTGACTGACTTTTTTATATTAAAGACATTGGAAGATTTCGGCGATTTAACATCAACGGAGATCGGAAAAAAATTACGTATCCAGAAATCCAATCTAACTCCTCTTGTACAGAAACTGGAGGAATCGGGATTTGTGATCCGTACACCCTCTTCTGTTGACCGGCGTGTGAAGTATATGAGCCTGACCGGCGAAGGCGCCCGCTGCCTGCAGCGAATCGCCTTGAAACTGGAGGAGGGGATGGAAAAAAGGCTCGAACATCTTCGGGAAGAGGATCTGATAAAACTGCAGGAATCTGTACTGCAGATGCATGATATTCTGGCGAAACTCGATCAAGAGGAGGAGTAAACATGCACGTACAACGTAATGGAATTGCGGTGGAATGTTTGCAGGGAGACATTGCCCGCCAGAAGGATATGGAGGCGGTTGTTAATGCAGCGAATGCGGAATTGATGATGGGCGGGGGAGTTGCCGGCGCGCTGCACCGCGCGGCAGGTCCTGAACTGGCGGAAGCAGGAGCGCCAATGGCTCCTATTCAGCCGGGAGAGGCCGTAACAACGGAAGCATTCAACCTGCCGAATGATTATGTCATTCATTGCCTCGGTCCGGTATATGGCAGGGACAGGCCCGAAGAAGAGCTGCTCCGTGCCTGTTACCAAAACGCACTCCACAAGGCGGAAGAGCATCACATTCAGAGCATTGCTTTTCCTTCCATTTCCACCGGCGCTTTCGGATATCCTGTGGCAGAAGCGGCGGCAGCGGCCATGGACGAAGTGACCGGTCAGGCCCCTTATTTGACGTCCATTCAAATGATCCGCTTTGTGTTATTCAGTAACGAAGATGCAACAGCATATGAAACAGCATTGGCCCAATCGGACTGAGTTTACCCCAGGGAAGGAGATCCAGACTATGCTGAAAAAAGAATTAAAAGAGCTTTCTGACCATTGTTATGAAGGGCAGCCCCTTCCTGTTCGGCATATGGAAGTGGAAACAGACAGTCTGCAGCATGTTTCCGGCTTTATACATGAAGAAGGGTTCCGGCATGTTGTCATGATAGAGGATACCAATACAAAACAGGCTGCCGGAGGTAAACTGGAAGAACTGCTTCAAGCCGGGGGACACCACCCCAAAGCTTTGCTTGCCCCTGAAAATGAGCACGGACAGGTGACAGCGGACGAACGAACCATCATGCAGATGTTTGTTCAGATTCCAGAACACACAGATTGCCTGCTGGCGGTGGGTTCCGGGACCATTCATGACATCACCAGGTTTGTAAGCGCTAAAATGAGGATTCCATTTATTTCGGTTCCGACCGCTGCCTCTGTAGATGGATTTACGTCCAAAGGAGCTCCTCTTATCCTCGGTGGAGTGAAGCAGACCGTTCAGGCGGCAGCTCCCCTGGCGGTGTTTGCTGATGTGAACGTACTTCGTGAGGCCCCGCAGGAAATGGCGGCGGCAGGATTTGGTGACATGGCGGCGAAGTCGACATCTGTGTTTGACTGGGAGATTTCCCGGCTCATTGCAGAAGAAACCTATAATGAGTGGGCGAGCCGTGCGATGGAGAGTGCGTGGTCAACATGCAGGAATGAGGCGGAACGTATTGCACAGCGGGATGAAGAGGGACTCAGAATTTTAATGGAGAGTCTGCTGCTTTCGGGACTGGTCATGATGACCCTGGATCATTCCCGGCCGGCTTCAGGGGCTGAGCATCATCTCTCTCATTACTGGGAACTGATTTTTTTGAAAGAGGGAAGAAAGCAGAAGCTGCACGGTGCCAAAGTCGGCGTTGCCACGTCTGTGATTTCTGATTTGTACAAAGGTTATTTTACCAACCCGGAAGAGCTGCCGGTGGAAGAACCGGTGTATAAAAGAAGACTGGAAGAGCATGCTGAAACTATCAAACACTGGATCGATCATATGCCGTCTTCCAGGGAAATAAGAGAACTTCTCAGAAAAGTGGGCGGCCCGGCGTTTCCTGAAGAACTGGGCATTCATCATGAACTGGTGCAGGAAAGTCTTGAACAGGCTCATCATTTACGGGAACACCGCCATACCGGACTGAAACTGCTGCATATGTCCGGGCGGGGTGTCCCGGCGTATCCTTTCACGAAGCAGAAGACATAAAAAGTATCTTCGTGCGGGGATAAGTTGTGGCTGAGGGTTTCCACCGGCGTCCACTACTATCTGGTTTCAGTGCTGTAGTGTCCGTACGCTGCTGACTGTTGGACACTAATTCCTTGTTCCGGTTAATGACCGGGCGGAGCCGGGGCGGCGGCTGTATATCTTTCCGTAAAAAACGGGGCTTTGGGTCGTTTTCCCAAAGCCCCGTTTTTTATGGATTTATGTCGCAATGGAGCCGGCCCCGGTGGAAGGAGCTGCTGTGGAGTTGCGAAGCACGAGTTCCGGTTCATAGACAATAGATTCTGCCTTGTCTTCGGACGTTCCCTCTATTCTGTCGACAATTAAGGCGGCAGCATCTTCTCCCATTTTTGTTTTGGGATGTTTGATGGAGGCAAATTTGATTTCCGTTGTTTCGGTCAGGGAGGAATCGTCAAAGCCGATAATGGAAATGTCGTTTGGAACAGAGAGTTTTTCCTCTCGAATAACATCCAGCACCTGAATAACAAGCTCATCGTTGTAGCAGACAATAGCGGTGGGGCGCTGTGATTCCTCTTTCACCAGCTGCTTGATTTTTTCCATTGGCTTCCAGAACTTTTCCGCTGTGGAATATGTGATAATCTGGTTTGGATCAACAGGCGTTCCTGCTTCCCGGTGTGCTTTCAGAAAACCTTTCATCCGGCGCGTCCCCTGAATGTCGTCATTTTTGAAAATTCCGGCAATCTTTTCATGACCGAGGTCGAGCAGGTGGCTTGTCTGCATATAGCCGCCTTTTTCATCGTTCATGACAAGGTGGAACGGCTCCAGTTCTTCATAAAAGGCGTTAATCATAACGAAAGGAATCTGTTGGTTTTCGAGATTCAAATAATAATTAATGTTCGGGTTGGTAAAGGCACTGCGGGTCGGTTCTACAATAATACCTTCTACACGCTGGCTTAAAATATTCTCAAGTGCAGATTTTTCTTTTTCCAGGTCGTTATTTGTATTAAATAAAATAACATTGTAAGAGGCATCACTTAAATAACTTTCCGCCCCGCGTATAATATGGGGGAAAATATAATCGGACATGTATGTCGTGATGATGGCGATACTTTTTCTGGCCGGCTGCTGTAGAAACCGGGAGCGGTCGGCGCAGAATGTTCCGACTCCGTGTTCCCTGTACAACCAGCCTTCGCTCACGAGTTCGCCGATCGCCTGGCGGATGGTATGGCGGCTGACGTCAAAGTAGTTCACCAGCTCATACTCGGAGTGTATTTTCTGATGGGGCTGGTACGATCCGTCGAGGACCTTTGATTTAATAAACTGTTTTACGTTTTTGTATTTAGGAGTCATAGTACACCTCACTGCAAGACTTTCTTCATTTTACTATACTACACTTGAACGTACAACTTTATCTCCTAAAAACATGATGTACTGCTTTGCTATTATTCATACTCATGGGCGAATTTTAAAAAAATTTAAAGAAAGCGATTGCAAAAAATGATGATATATGGTTCAATAGTAACTAGCTTATACGTACAAGTTAATGAAAATATTTCATTGCTCCCTCGTTGTATGAACAGGGAGCGCTTATGAAATCAAAATCAGGGAGGGGAACAATATTGAAAAAATCATTAAGTTTGCTGCTGATTCCGGGACTATTTCTTTCCGCCTGCGGGGGAAGCGGGGGAAGTGATGGAAGTGAAGGAGCCGGTGGAAGCGAAGCTGAAGACACGGCCGTTATTGGATCGGACAGTGAAGAAGCTACAGAACTGACATTCTGGACATTCAATGAACAGCATATCGGTGTCTATGAGCCGGCCGTAGAGCGTTGGAACGAGGATAACCCCGACCGTCAGATTCAGTTGACGGCCGAAGTGTTTCCGCTTGAACAGATGAACAACAACTTAAGACTTGCGCTGCAGTCCGGGGAAGGGGCGCCGGATATTGCCGATATTGAAGTTAGTCATTTTGGAAGCTTTTTGGAAGGGGACGTTCAGTTCGAATCCATGAACGACCAGGTTGAACCTGTTCTTGAAGACATGGTGGAAGGAAGACTTGATCTATATTCCAAAGACGATAATTATTATGGTCTGCCATATCACGTAGGTGCCACAGTGATGTATTACAATGAGGAAATCATGGATGAAGCAGGCGTCGATATTGATTCCATTGAGACGTGGGATGACTATGTTGAAGCAGGCAAACAGGTGACCGAAAACACGGATGCGATGATGACTACGGTGGAAACGACAGACCAGTTTACGTTCTGGCCGCTCATCGCTCAGCAGGAATCCGACTATTTCAATGAAGATGGAGAAGTCATACTTGATAATGAAACCAACGTGGAATCCCTTCAGTTTATGAGTGACATGGTCCATGAACATGAAATTGCAGAAGTTGCTCCAGGCGGTGACCACCATGAAGAACAGTACTACGGTTACATGAATGACGGCGGTGCTGCTTCAGTGATGATGCCGATGTGGTACATGGGCCGGTTTATTGACTATATGGAAGACCTTGAAGGAAAAATGCAGATTCGTCCGCTCCCAAGATGGGAAGAAGACGGGAACCGCACTTCCGGAATGGGTGGTACCGGCACAGTGGTAACAAACCAGACAGAAAACCCTGAACTGGCTAAAGAGTTTCTGGCAGAAGCGAAGTTGACCGAAGAAGGTAACATTGATCTCTGGACAGAGCTTGGTTTTGATCCTCCGATGTATTCCGTTTGGGATAGTGAAGCAATGGGTGAAAGTAACAAGTATTATGAATACTTCCACGACGATATTTTTGACATGCTGCTTGAATTGAACGACGAAGTGGAAGGATTGAACATTACATCTGAAACGTCCGATGTAACAAACGAGATTAACACCAATGTGCTGAATAGTGCTGTCCGTCAGCAGAGCAGTACGCCGCAGGAGGCACTCGAACAGGCCGCAGAATCCGTGCGGAGCGGAATGAGCGAGTAATAAATACCTGTCTTTGAAAAAAGGGGGAGGGTGCTCTGCCTCCCTCTCCATTTCATAAACGTTGAAAGGAGGTACTGACTTGGAGCCATCAACTTCCACTTCAGTAAATAAAGTAAAAACGAAACAATCGTCGAGACTGTCCAGGTTTCTTACTTCACGAAAAGCAGCTCCATACGTTTTTGTGACTCCTTTTATTGTGTCGTTTTTACTGTTGTTTTTGTACCCCATGATTCAGGCAATCATTATGAGCTTCCAGCAGGTGCTGCCGGGACAGGTAGAGTTTATCGGCCTGCGGAACTATGAACGGCTGCTTAACCCGGAGTTTTACCGGGCTTTGCTTAATACGAGCATCTACGTGGTGTTCACTGTATTGATACTCGTTGCTCTGCCTGTTATTTTAGCTGTCTTTTTAAATAGTAAATTATTAAAATTCCGAAACTTCTTCCGTGCCTCTTTGTTTGTACCTGCACTAACTTCCGTTATCGTGGCCGGTGTTATTTTCCGGATGATGTTCGGAGAGTCTGAAACCGCTGTTATTAACGAGATTATTGGATTTTTTGGGATATCACCGGTGGAATGGAGATACGGTTCTGTTTCCGGAATGTTTTTGATGGTCATGCTTGCTGCATGGCGGTGGATCGGCGTCAATATTCTTTATTTTCTCGCCGGACTGCAGAATGTATCCGAAGAACTTTATGAAGCGGCGGATATCGACGGAGCCAATGCTTTTCAGAAATTTTTCTCCGTTACACTGCCATCCTTAAAGCCGGTCATCATTTTTGTATCCACGATTACAATCATTAATGGTTTCCGGATGTTTGAAGAAAGTTTCGTTTTCTGGCAGAACAATTCTCCCGGTAATATTGGATTGACTGTGGTCGGGTACATATACCAGGAAGGAATATCCCAGAATGATATGGGATTTGGTGCCGCGATCGGGGTCGTACTGATGATTATCATCTTTATTGTCAGTATCATCCAGCTTAAATTTGTCGGAGCCTTTAAGGAGGATTGAAGCAGAAGATGACTACGAAAAAGAAAAAATGGATATCCATTGCCGTTACATTTGTATTTGCTGTTATTACGCTAACCGCCTTGTTTCCTATTATCTCTCTGGTCGTTGCATCGCTGCGTCCGGCGTCGGGATTGATGAGGGAAGGATTGTCTCTTTTATTCGATCCAGCTGAATTAACATTCAGCAACTATTTCTCCATTTTCTCAGAAAGCGGGCAGCAGTATTGGCGCTGGTACCTCAACAGTCTTTTGATCAGTGGGATGTTGATTGTTTTGTCCCTGTTCTTTTCGTCCATGGTAGGTTATGCGCTTGCGATGTATCAGTTTAAAGGAAGAAATGTATTGTTTGTGCTCGTTCTTTTCATACTGATGATACCATTTGAGATTTTAATGCTGCCGTTGTATCAGCTGATGATTGATCTCAATCTTATTAATTCCTACTTTGCCGTTATGCTGCCATTGATTGTGGCTCCTATCGCTGTCTTCTTTTTCAGGCAGTATTGTCTGGGACTGCCGAAAGAATTAATGGAATCGGCAAGGATAGACGGGTGCACGGAATACGGAATATTCTTTCGTATCATGGCACCGCTAATGGGACCGTCTTTTGCAGCGATGGCTATCCTGCAGGGACTGACCAGCTGGAACAACTTTTTGTGGCCGCTTCTCGTTCTTCGTTCAAGTGACATGTTTACGCTGCCAATCGGTCTGTCTACCTTAATGACACCTTACGGAAATAACTACGAATTGCTGTTTTCCGGTTCGGTGCTGACGATTATTCCGATTATCATTCTATTTTTGTTCTTTCAGAAATTCTTCATATCCGGCCTTACCGTCGGTGGAGTGAAAGGATAATACGTCATGAAAGAGGGGAAAATGCATGCTTGAGAAAACGGTCACAAGTCTGGATGGGGCTTTCCAATGGCTGTCACGTCTGGCTCTTTTGAATATGCTCTGGCTTCTCACCAGTCTGGCAGGACTGGTGGCTGCGGGGCTGTTTCCGGCAACCTCTGCCATGCTTGCTGTTACAAGAAAATGGCTGATGGAAGGAACGGAATTTCCCACAATAAAAACGTACTTCCGCCAGGTGAAGCAGGATTTCTGGAAAGCCAATCTTATCGGGTGGATTCTCACAGCGGCGGCAGGACTGCTTTATTTTAACTTTGAAATTCTTCTCCAGTGGAACGCTGAATTTTCCATAATTGTAACGGCGGCGTTTTATTTTATTGTTTTTTTGTTTCTTCTCGTCTGTGTAAACATTTTCCCACTATTCGTGCATTACGAAGCCGGTATTAAAACCTTGTTCAAAAATGCATTTATTATAGGTCTGGCCCGACTTCCGATGACATTGGCCATCCTGGTTATTCTCAGCGGTATGGTATATTTCAGTGTTGTCCTGCCTGCGGGTTTTCTATTCTTTTCAGGCAGTCTTGTCAGTTACACTGTCATGAAACTGATGTTGTGGTCTCTGAAGAAAATAGACGTTGGTATTTCAGAAACAGAACAGGTGGAATATTCGGGATAAATCTGAAGAAAGAGGTGCCTTTATGAAAAATAAAAGGGTAAAAGGTACAGTCCTGTCACTTGGCGCGCTGATTATTGGTTTGGGTGCATATCAAATGGATGCCGATGCTTCTCACTGGAATGTGGAAGAAGATACGATTGCACATGATCCGACATTGATCAGGGAGAATGGAACCTGGTACACCTTCTACACCGGCGAGGGGCTGCAGTTGACTGCCTCCGGGAACGGAATGAATTGGAACCTGCAGGATCCGGTCTTTGATGAGCCGCTGGACTGGTGGGACAATTACGCGCCGGAACAGGATTACAATGATATCTGGGCTCCTGATATCAGCAGATATAATGGTAAGTACTGGCTCTATTACTCCGTGTCGAGTTTCGGCTCAAATGATTCCGCAATCGGTCTTGTTTCCTCGGATTCCATTCAAAATGGGAACTGGACAGATGAAGGAGTGGTGGTTCATTCGTCGGAAGGTGATAACTTCAACGCGATTGATCCTAATATGACAGTAGACGAAAATGGAGATCCCTGGCTTGCATATGGTTCCTACTGGAGCGGTCTCAAGCTAACACGGTTGAATGAAAACACGATGAAGCCGGAAGGGGAAGTGCATTCCATCGCCCAGCGTGAAGTAAATGACAGATCTATTGAAAATCCAATGATCACGTACAGGGACGGTTCTTATTATCTTTTTGCCTCTATTGATTACTGCTGCCAAGGAGCAGACAGCACCTACAAGATTGTCGTTGGACGGTCGGATTCTATTACCGGCCCCTATGTTGATAGAACCGGCATCCCTATGATGGAGGGAGGCGGAACGCTTATCGACAGCGGTAATGAAAAGTGGGCCGGTCCCGGCGGGCAGTTTGTTTATCAAAACCGCATCATAGCCCGGCACGCTTACGATACGGAAGATGATGGCGATCCGAAACTGTTAATCAGCGACCTTCAATGGGATGAAGAAGGCTGGCCTTATTATTAACAACAGCTTGTGCGTATAAGTAATAGCTGCCTGGTATTCCGGCGGTTTTAAAAAATATTGGTAGAAAGAGGCGGTAACATGGCACAGCAGCTGACCAATGCAAAAATGGTTGTAGATAAGGATTTTAAAGTATCGGAAATTGACCCGAGAATTTATGGTTCCTTCATTGAACATTTAGGGCGAGCAGTGTACGGCGGTATTTATGAACCAGGCCATCCGGAATCTGATGACAGCGGTTTCCGAAAGGATGTACTGGAATTGGTGAAAGAACTGCAGGTTCCCATTGTACGCTATCCCGGCGGCAATATGGTTTCGGCTTATAATTGGGAAGACGGGGTCGGGCCCAAAGACGAACGTCCAAACCGCCTCGAACTGGCCTGGCGTTCCATTGAAAACAACCAGGTCGGTACCAATGAATTTATGGACTGGGCAGGGAAGGCCGGTACGGATGTGATGATGGCGGTGAACCTCGGGACACGCGGAATTGATGCTGCAAGAAATCTCCTGGAGTACACCAATTACCCGGGAGGAACGTATTACAGCGACCTGCGCCGCAAACATGGCTACGAAGAGCCCCACAACATTAAGACATGGTGCCTCGGCAATGAAATGGACGGTCCATGGCAGCTTGGCGGGAAAACAGCGGAAGAATACGGCCGCCTTGCCTATGAAACAGCGAAAGCCATGAAACTGGTTGACCCGGAGATAGAACTGGTAAGCTGCGGCAGTTCCAGTTCCGACATGCCGACGTTCCCGCAATGGGAAGCAACAACCCTTGAACATACGTATGAATACGCAGATTATGTCTCCCTGCATCAATATTATACAAATTATGAAAACGACACGGCCAATTTCCTTGCACAATCCCTTGAAATGGACCGTTTCATCAGTACTGTCGTTTCCACCTGCGATTATATCAAGGCGAAAAAACGGAGCAGAAAGACAATAAATCTCAGTTTTGATGAGTGGAATGTCTGGTTCCACTCCACCCAGACGGATCAGCAGAATGAGCCATGGCAGATAGCTCCACCGCTGCTCGAAGATGTGTATACATTTGAAGATGCGGTGCTCGTTGGAAGTCTGCTGCATACCCTGCTTAAACATTCCGACCGGGTAAAGATGGCCTGCATGGCGCAGCTTGTGAACGTCATTGCTCCAATCATGACGGATAATGCGGGACAGGTATGGAAACAGACAATTTTCTACCCTTATTATTACACATCGGTTTACGGCCGCGGCATTGCCCTGAATCCGGTTGTCCACTCTCCGAAATACGACAGTAAAGACTTCACCGATGTTCCGTATCTGGATACATCTGTTGTCTATAACGAAGAAAAAGAAGAGCTGGTTGTCTTTGCTACAAACCGCCATTTGGAAAACACGTTGAAAGTGGATTGTGATATCCGCTCGTTTGAAGGATTCGGGGTAACAGAACATGTGGTGCTCGAACATGACGATCCAAAGGCCGTGAACACAGTAGGTGAAGAACAGGTCAAACCGCATCATAACGGAAAATCCTTTATGGAAGACGGGCATCTTCAGGGCATACTGCCGAAAATGTCATGGAATATGATCCGGCTTCATAAACAGAAATAAAAAACAATAGAGGAGGGATGAATGAATGATCAAACCTAAAACTTATGAAATCTGGTTTGTCACAGGAAGTCAGCATTTATACGGTCCGGAGACCCTTGAAGCAGTAAAGGCTGATTCGGAAGATATCGTCGAGGGTCTGAAAAAAGAGGAAGCAATCACAACACCAATCCGCTTCAAACAGGTGGTCACCACCTCCGATGAAATTCTGGCACTTATGCGCCAGGCAAACAGTGATGACAGCTGCGCCGGTATCATCACGTGGATGCATACGTTTTCCCCGGCAAAGATCTGGATCGCAGGTTTGAAAGCGCTGCAGAAGCCGCTCCTGCATCTTCATACGCAGTATAATGCCGAGATTCCGTGGAATGAGATTGATATGGATTTCATGAACTTGCACCAGTCCGCCCACGGCGACCGCGAATTCGGCTTCATGACCGCACGTCTGGATATCCCGCGGAAGGTTATCGCCGGCCACTGGCAGCAGCCTCACGTGCAAAAGCGGATCGGGCGCTGGGCCAAAGCAGCGGTCACAGCTTCGGAAGGACGCAGCATCAAAGTGGCACGTTTTGGAGACAACATGCGCAACGTTGCTGTAACAGAGGGAGATAAGGTCGAAGCCGAATCTGTGTTTGGATGGATCGTGCAGGCTCACGGTATAGGAGACTTAGTCGATTATATAGATCACGTGAAAGAAGAACAAGTAGACGATGTCCTGACCGAGTACAAAGAGCGGTACCATATACCGGAAGACATCCTGAATAATCAGGAGAAGTGGGAGGCAGTAAGGGAACAGGCCCGTATTGAAGCCGGTATCGAAACGTTTCTTGATGACGGCGGCTATACGGCGTTTACGACGAATTTTGAAGACCTGCACGGGATGAAACAGCTTCCGGGGCTTGCCGTACAGCGCTTAATGGAGAAAGGATACGGGTTCGGCGGGGAAGGCGACTGGAAAACAGCTGCGCTCGTCCGTGCCATGAAGGTAATGGCAGAAGGAAAGGAAACCACCTTCATGGAAGACTACACGTATCATTTGGAAGAAGGAAGAGAACGGATTTTAGGGTCTCATATGCTGGAAGTCTGCCCGACCATCCAGGATCCGGGAAGCAAAGCAGAGATTCAGGTTTATCCGCTTTCGATGGGGGACAGGGAAGATCCTTCCCGCCTTGTCTTTGACAGCCGTGCCGGGCGTGCGGTCAATGCATGCATCATTGACCTTGGCGACCGGTTCCGCCTTGTTCTAAATGAAGTGGAAGCAGAAGAAATCAACGAAGACATGCCGCACTTACCGGTAGCCCGGGTGCTCTGGGAACCAAAACCGAATCTGCAGGATGCAGCCGAATCGTGGATCCTCGCCGGAGGCGCCCATCACACCTGTCTTTCCTACGAACTGACGAGTGAAGACCTGCAGGACTGGGCGGAGATAAACGGTATCGAGTGCATTGTTATTGATGAAACATCTAAACCGAGAGAGATCCAAAAAGAAATCCGTCAGAACGAATTCTACTGGAGCGGAAGAAAATAAACAGACATAAAAGAGGGGGCGTGCCAAAAGGTACACCCCCTCTTTTATGAAAGAGAATGCAGCTTAGACATGACGGGGAGGTCAGGCGGCGTTAAATGATGCTGCGTCCGCCTGCAGCGCGCAGCCGGATAGTGTATTAGCGGGGCGGCGGTGCTTGAGGTTTCTGTTTCTGCGGACGTGGATACTGCCACTGCAAAATAAAGACGTAGCGTCCACGGATTACCGTCTCGTGGACACTACGCTGCTGGAATCAGGAATTAGTGGGTGCCTGGGGAAATCAATGGACACTAACTGCCGGAGCAGGAACCTTAGTGTCCACGGAGCCGCTCCGGCCTGGAACAACCATAGCTTTTTAATGTAAAGCTCCTTTGTTATTTAAATTAATAACTGATATAACGCTTTTCCGGTTTCCAGATGGTTTCGATTTCTTCGAGCGATTTGTTTTTCGTTTCCGGAACGATGGTCATGACGAAGATATAACAGATGGCACAGATAACAGCAAACATCCAGAATGTAAAGGCTCCGCCTACGTTGTTAATAAGCATTGGAGTGAACTGCCCGATACTGAAGTTTGCTCCCCATAAAAACATAGTGGAGATACCTACTGCTTTAGCACGTAGATAGTTCGGGAATATTTCCGGAATCATAATCCAAGGAATGGGCCCCATGGAAATACAGAAGGCAGCCGTGAATCCCATAATAGAAAGGAGCCCCCAGATTCCCTGAATTTCGAAGTAGAACACAATGCCGATGAGAACCATGAAAATCGCCATAAGGCTGGAGCCGACAGCCATCAACTTTTTCCGTCCGGCTTTATCAATCAAAAAGATTGCGACGACGGTGAAGATAACCTGAACGGTTCCTATTAAACTGGTAGCGAGAAATTCAGTATTATTTTCAAATCCCATCATGTTGAAAATAGTAGGACCGTAGTATGTGACCGCATTCATCCCAATCACTTGATTAAACAGAGCCAAAAAGATACCCAGAAGCATCGCCTTACGAAGCCCCGGCTTTAACAGTTCTCTTATGGAGGTGCTGGTTTCCATGTCGATCGAAGCCTGTATCGAGTTCAGTTCCTTTTGAGCCGTGTCCTGTCCATTGATACGCTGTAATGTTTGAAGCGCCTCGCTTGTCCTGTCGTTTTTAACCAGGAAACGCGGGCTTTCCGGTATGAAAATAAGAATAAGAAAGAATAGAACACCTGGTATCACACCATAGCCAAGCATCCATCTCCACCCAGTCTCCAGTCCCCACTGATAGCTTCCAGCGTTTGCTACAGCAAGGTTAATATAAAAGGTGGCGGAAATGCCGATAATGGTAAATAACTGATACATCGACCCCAATCTTCCCCGAATATGAGGAGGGGCACATTCAGCGATGTATGTGACAGAAAGTGCAGAAGCAAAACCGATTCCAAGTCCGCCAAGAAATCTCGCAAGTATAAGAGAAAGAACACTGCCGGCCAGTGCAGACCATAAAGCAGAAATGGCGAAAATAATACCTGAGACCATTAATATTTTCTTCCTGCCTAAACGATCACTCAAAAAGCCGGAAATACCTACACCAATCACCCCGCCTACCATGACACTGGAGATGATTATACCTTCCATGGCAGGGGTTAAGTCATACAAATCCTGTAGAAATGTAATAGCGCCGGATATGACAGCGGTATCAAATCCATATAAAAAACCGGCCATTCCAGCTGCGCAGGCAATTAAAATAATATACCACACGGATTGCTCGCTTTTCATGTTGACACACTCCTTTTTTTGTAAATGTAAGCGATAACTACAAGGTATTACATGTACGTACTAGTGTCAATGGATGAAAAGAATATCGTTCTTTTTACATACAAGGATAAGGCAGATGAGTGTCTTTTATTACTAATAAAGCATGATAAATTTTATTGTGAAAGAGAAAAGAAACATTAACAAGTAACGATATAGATGATATTATCTTATACGTACAAGTTATTAGGTGAGAGGAGAAAAAGACGAATGATAAAAACAAAAAAGAATGAAATTTGGTTTATCACCGGAAGTCAGCACCTATACGGTCCAGAAACCCTTGAAGCAGTTAAAGCACACTCAGAAGATATCGTAGAGGGACTGCAGAAAGGAGAGGCAATCACAACACCGATCCGCTTTAAGCAGGTGGTGACCACTTCCGATGAAATTCTGACACTCATCCGCCAGGCAAACAGTGATGACAGCTGCGCCGGCATCATCACGTGGATGCACACGTTCTCGCCTGCAAAGATCTGGATTGCAGGTTTGAAAGTGCTGCAGAAGCCGCTCCTGCATCTTCATACGCAGTATAATGCCGAGATTCCATGGAATGAGATTGATATGGATTTCATGAACCTGAATCAGGCCGCCCACGGTGACCGCGAATTCGGCTTCATGACCGCGCGTCTGGATATCCCGCGGAAAGTTGTCGCCGGCCACTGGCAGCAGCCTCACGTGCAAAAGCGGATCGGGCGCTGGGCCAAAGCGGCGGTTACAGCTTCTGAAGGCCGCAATATCAAGGTGGCTCGTTTTGGAGATAATATGCGCAACGTTGCCGTAACAGAAGGTGACAAAGTGGAAGCTGAAGCTGTGTTCGGCTGGGTTGTGCAGGCTCATGGCATTGGCGATCTGGTGGAGTATGTAAACAAGGTGGCCGATGAGGAAATTGATCAAATTGTAAGTGAATATGAAGAATCCTATACAATACCGGAAGAGACGAAAAATAATGAAGAGACATGGCAGGCTGTCCGCGAACAGGCCCGTATTGAAGCCGGCATGGAAGCTTTTCTTGAGGACGGCGGCTATACGGCGTTTACGACGAACTTTGAAGACCTGCACGGCATGAAACAGCTCCCTGGTCTTGCCGTACAGCGCCTGATGGAGAAAGGATACGGCTTCGGCGCAGAAGGCGACTGGAAAACTGCAGCGCTCGTGCGTGCCATGAAAATGATGACAAACGGCAGCAATACAGCGTTTATGGAAGATTACACCTACCATCTACAGGACGGAAAAGAACGAATTCTGGGGTCGCATATGCTTGAAGTATGTCCGAGCATTAAAAAAGAAGACGAAAAACCGGAAATTCAGGTTCACCCATTACCGATGGGAGGAAAAGAAGACCCGGCACGGCTTGTATTTAACAGTAAAGCAGGCAGCGCGGTGAACGCATGTCTCATTGATCTGGGAGATCGTTTCCGCTTGATTCTGAATGAGGTGGAAGCAGTGGAAATAGAAGAAGACATGCCACACCTCCCGGTAGCCGGAGTACTGTGGAGACCAGAGCCGAATCTGGAGGATGCAGCCGAATCGTGGATTCTCGCCGGAGGCGCGCACCACACTTGTCTTTCCTATGACCTCACCAGTGAAGACCTGCAGGACTGGGCAGAGATAAACGGTATCGAATGTATCATCATAGATGAAACATCCAAACCAAGAGAAATACAAAAAGAGATCCGCCAGAATGAAGCGTACTGGTCTAAATAAAAAAAGTCATATGGTCTCTTCCAAAGAGGCCGGGACAAAACTTCTATAAGATAGAAAAATACCGAACGATTTTTTAAAATCGTTCGGTATTTTTCGTTGCTGAGACAAACCGCTGCGCCAACATGCTTCGCTTTTACTGTAGAGCACAAGGGAGGCATCGATTCGCCGGGCTCATCGTGTCTTCTTTGCCCCGGGTACGGCCTGCCTCCGCCATTCCTCCGGGTCAGCTGCTTGTCGAAACCGATGCACCCCGGCCGTTCCCGGGCCCGTTTGCCGGAATCGAAGCCACACCTGCGCTGCTCCGCGATGGGATTACGGTGCCAGCCGGTATATTTGTTTGTTTTGTACAGGTTGGGGGACGAACGTCGTTGGGAATGGGTTCTAAGGCACTTTAGGAGGTTCCACGCTCCCGTAAACGTTGTCATGAACGAATCGAGGCTGCGTTCAGCCGGAAACTGAACGGGGCGATGCAGCAACGAGAGCCTGCCGCTATGTGAAAACGGCAGAGAATAGTCCTTAAGGCACTTTAGGGTATCATGCAGCCTCTCAAACGTCATCAGGCATGTCGTCGGAGACACTTTAGAGGGTCCGGTACCCCTGTAAACGTCATCAGGAATGATTCCCAAGGCACTTTAGAAGGTTCCGGACTCCCTAAAACGTCGTTGGACAAGATGCCTGAGGTACATTAGAGGGTTTCGTGCGCCGGTAAAACGTCATTAATTATCCTGTGGAAGTACGTCACGTGCGGACGCCGAACCTGACCGCACATCCTGCGGGATACCTGCGGCTTGTGCTGTCCCGAGCAGTAGTCGAAGCATTTTGACTTCGCTGCTATGAGACTTCTGAACAGCGACTCAAGACTTTCATGTTTTCTTGCGCATAGTTATCTTTTGTCCCGGTCTCGTTTTTCATAAAGATGGAATACTGTTTGTGTTTTTGTTTAGTGATTATTGATTACTGTCCAGGCTGATATTCATCGTATCGGCCATGATTTTCGGCAGATCCGTGTTATCCAGAAGGCCGCTGAAGGAATCGGATTGAGGACCATAAGCATAGACGGGAATATCTACACCGGTGTGTCCGGAGCTTGTCCAGCCTACGAGAGCCTTGTCACTTACAATGGTATTGATGGCTGCGGCAGGATTGTCTGCTTCCTGTACCGCTGTAATGTTTTCTTCTGTCCATTCAAAAGGAGTGTGATTTTCGACGACCTCCCGGATATTGGTGCGGTCCTCGTTTAACTGTGCTGCCATATAATCACCGGTTGCCTGCACCTCTTTCAGCTTATCGGCTTGTACATCATATTCTCCATTGGTTCCTACAGACATTCCGCCTGTTTCATGGTCACCGGCCACAACGACAAGAGTGTTTCCTTCTTCTTCGGCAAATGTGATGGCGTCTTCCACAGCGTGTTCGAAAGCCTCGGTATCGCTCATTGCCCATCCGGCATCATTGGCATGCCCGGCCCAGTCAATCTGACTTCCTTCCACCATCAGGAAAAATCCATCCTGATCCCGGCTCAGTGTATCAATGGCACTGCTTGTCATGTCGGAAAGGCTTGGTTCTTCCGTGCTACTGCGCTGCAGTTCAGGGCTCAGTGCACCATCTGCGAACAAACCGAGCAGTTTTTCCCCCTCATTGACGTTCACGCTGTCTGTATCCATCAGCTCACCTTTTGTACCCACGTGCTGGTAACCAGCATCCTGAGCCTGCTGCAATAAATGCTCTTCCGACTGCATGCCGCCTTCAGATTCCGGCAGGAAGTATTCTTTTCCACCGCCGAGCATGACGTCGACGTCGTTATCAAGCATCTGTTGTGCGATCTCTGCTTGATTGTCACGGGATTCGACATGAGACGCAAAGACGGCCGGTGTGGCATGGGTGATTCTGGACGTTGCGACTAGTCCGGAGGATTTCCCTTCCTCTTCCACCGCTTCCAGAATAGTTTCCACTTCATTTCCCTGCGCATCGAGGCCGACCATTCCATTGTTTGTTTTATGGCCTGTTGCCATGGCAGTACCGGCTGCAGCGGAGTCCGTCACCCTGGAGTCACTGGATCTTGTTTTAAACATGCCCTTCAGATGTTCATCCCAGACTGCATTTTTTCCTTTATACCACCGATAGTTTGCTGCATAATCTGCATTAAAGCCATCCGGTATCATATAAATGATGTTCTCTACTTCATCCTGCTGAGAAGATTCATTCCAGCCGGGATTCCACATCCCTGGAAGTCCGAACTGGTTCGCTTCTGTCTGAGCCTCCGTCACGTTTTCGCCGCCCCCGGCCAAAACCAGACCGGCTCCCAATGTAACAGCACCCATCTTTTTGAACATGAATTATCTCTCCTCCGTTTAGTAGATTCCATTTCATTGTACAAAAAGAATATAAAGGGAATTTTTAAAATTTTTAAAGAAATATTAAAGAGGTGTTGGTTTTTGTTAATAAAAAGACGGGCCCGCTCTTGAGAGCAGTCCCGTCTTTTTCCCTTTATTGACCGTAATAGGCATTTTTACCGTGCTTTCTTTCATAATGTTTATTCAGCACGTAATCGTCCAGCAGTTCCGGCTTCCCGTCCTCAGAAAGTTGACTCGATAAGAAGGTCATCTTCGACGTTTTCTCAAGGACAACGGCATTATGCAGAGCGTTTTCCGGGGAGCTTCCCCATGCAAACGGTGCATGGCCGTGAACGACAACGCCCGGTACTTCAAGAGGTTCGGTATGCTCAAAAGCTTCGATGATAACCGTGCCGGTATATTTTTCGTAATCTTGTTCTACCTCTTCTTTGGTAAGGCGGCGTGTGCATGGTATCTCCCCGTTGAAATAATCGGCCTGGGTAGTACCGGCGCACGGAATTCCTTTTCCTGCCTGAGCCCATGCTGTTCCCCAGTCGGAATGAGTATGGACAATTCCCTTCACACCGGGGAACGCTTTGTACAGCTCGATGTGAGTAGGAGTGTCGGAAGAAGGCTTGAGCTTTCCTTCCACGACTTGGCCATCCAGTGAAACGACGACCATGTCCTCCGGCTGTAATTTACTATACGGCACACCGGAGGGTTTAATAACGAGATTTTCAGACTCCGGGTCGAATCCGCTTACATTTCCCCATGTGAACGTTACAAGATCGTATGTTTCCAGACCTTGATTGGCTTCCAGCACTTCTTGTTTTAGATTTTCCAGCATGGTTTTCACCTCATTTAAAGTATAATTAATTGTACGTACATGTTATAAAAAATCATAATTTAAAATAGCTGCAAGGTCAACCTCTTGTGTTGTTGACTCATTTTGAATTTGAAAATGCGCATACATTATCCTTTTATGAAACCACGCAGAAAACAACACCCAAAGATTGGTATAAGTAGTGTGCATATAGTATACTAAAGAAGAAGAAAGCGCTTATAAAGAAAAAAGCTCCTATAATATAAACAACATCATATTACTATTTTAATGTGGTTTTTATGTTGTTTTAAGTTGGATAGAGGTGTTGTTTTGTGGGAAAAACAAATGATAATTCTTTGCAATTGAATGAACGCCAAAGAGAGATTGTCAAAATGATTGATAGAAACGGTGCTGCACGCGTTGCTGATTTAAGTTCCATGTTTCATGTCAGTGAAGAAACCATAAGAAGAGATTTTGAAAAGCTGGAAAAAGATAAGCTGCTTCGTAAAATTCACGGCGGTGCTTTAAAAGTGGATCAAGGGGTTGAAACTCCGCAATTGCACAGACAATCGAAAAATGCTGAAGAAAAACAGGTCATAGCCAAAAAAGCAGCTTCATTTGTTGAAAACGGGGATATCATAGCAGTGGATGCAAGTACGACAGCTCTCATGGTTGTGCAGCATGTTAAAGATAAGAGTATCACCGTCATTACGAACTCTATTGGTGTGACCATGGAATTATCCACAGAGGACCATATAAGGGTCATATTGATAGGAGGTTACTTATCGAAAGCATCTATGTCTCTGGTTGGTAATTTCGCTGAAAGAGTAATTGAAGACTATCATGTTGATAAATTCTTTTTTTCCTGTCTCGGTGTTGATATTCAGCGGGGTGTCAGTGAAATGCACGAGGATCAGGCTCTTGTAAAAAAGCAGTTAATATCTATCTCTGAAAACCTATATTTATTGGCAGATTCAAGCAAGTTCGGAGAGAAGTCGCTATTTCGTCTTTGCGACGTTTCGATACTTGATTATCTGATAACGGATAACAAAGTATCCATGAATTCAATCAGGGAAGTGAATAAAAGCGGTGTAAGCATTATTGTTGGAGATGAAAATTAGGCACATGTTTTTTCACGCTGTTGACACAGCGTGTTTTTTTTATGATTGCTGCAAATACCGGAATCATGCTTAAATAACAGAAACCTGTTTTGTTGGTTTTTACACATGAAATTTTGAAAACACCAAAAAAATGTTGCCTTTTTAAAATGTAAGTGCTAACATTAATTAAAACCAAAAATGAAAGCGCTTTATTTAAGGAGGAGGTATTTTGACTGAAATTGGACCTTCCTTGATGTGCAGCGACTTAGGGGCACTGCGGGAGGATATTAAGATCCTTCACGAAGGAAATGTGGATTTCTTTCATTTTGATATTATGGACGGACATTTTGTTCCGAATTACACGATGGGAACGGATATGATAAAAAGTGTCAGACACGATACCAATCTACCGTTTGACGCTCATTTGATGATTGAATATCCGGAACGCTATATTGACACCTTTGTAGAATGCGGGTGTGACATGATTTCTATTCATGAAGAAGCTACACCTCATTTACATCGGACACTGCAGCACATGAATAGTACGGGAGTACGGACAGGGCTGGCTCTTAACCCCTCTACTTCCTTGAACAGCCTGGAATATGTGGGGGATATTGTGGATTATGTTGTGATTATGACGGTTAACCCGGGGTTTGCCGGACAGACATTTATTCCTTCTACTTTAAATAAAATTGAGAATCTTAAGCATTTTATAAATAGTAATAATCTTCAAATAAAAATCCAGGTAGATGGAAATATCAGCTACGACATTATTCCGGAAGTTATAAGAAAAGGAGCAGATATGCTGGTTTGCGGGACTTCCTGTTTATTCAAGCAGCCAAATGGACTTAAACAATCAACCGCAGACTTAAGACATTTCACGGATCGTCTGAAAGTGGAGCAGTAATGTAGAGAGGGGCAGTCAGTAGATGACTATTACAGTAGTAGGGAGCATTAACAACGACATTGTGGCGGTCATCGATCAGTACCCAAAGCGGGGGGACACGATTTTCGGAAAAGAAATTCAGTATTTTCCGGGTGGAAAAGGAGCAAACCAAGCTACAGCTGCAGCAAGGTTTGACAAGCATGTCCGTATGATAGGGGCAGTAGGCAGCGATTATTATGGGGAAAATCTCTTGAAGAGCCTGGGTTCTTCCAGTGTGGACACCCGGTTTATAAAAACATCGGAAAAATATGCGACAGGCACAGCGATTGTCACGATTGACAGTACCTCGGAAAATACGATGTTCGTCATGAAAGGTGCCAACGAAGACCTACTGCCGGAAGATGTAGAAACTTCATTTAGAGAAACGGATGATACCAATGTGCTGCTGGTGCAGATGGAGGTTCCCCAGGAAACGGTTATTCGGTCTATGCAGCTTGCCAAAGAAAAAAATATCTATACAATCCTGGACCCTGCTCCAGCTGAAGGCATTACAGTAAAAGCATTGGAATATGCCGATATCATTACACCAAACAGACAGGAAACCTACCACATGCTGGGCATTGATGTTGTAGATGTGGATACGGCAATTCAGGCTGGTAGAACATTTGAAAATATGGGTGTGAAAAACTCCATATTAAAGATGGCGGATCAGGGAGCAGTCGTTTATCAGAGTGGGAAATGGTGTCATATCCCTGCCATATCAGTAGAACCTTTGGACAGCGTCGGAGCCGGAGATGCTTTTGCCGGTACTCTCGCCTGCTGCATTGAAGAAGGAATAGATTTAGTGAGAGCAGCCAGATTTGCTTCTGTTGTAGGGGCTCTGAAAGTAACGAAGGCCGGAGCGCAGGTCGGTATACCAAGCAAAGAAGAGGTGAGAGATTTCTGCTCTCAACTTGGGGAAGAATATCTTTTGGATAAACAAGGAACATTCGAAGGGGGTTTTTCCGGATGAGTGATTACATTCTGGAAATGGAACATATAAGCAAAACCTTCCCGGGCGTCAAGGCACTCGATAACGTAGAGTTAAAAGTAAAAAGAGGTGAAGTTCATGCCTTAATTGGAGAAAATGGAGCTGGGAAATCGACGCTGATTAAAGTGCTGGCTGGTATTCACGATGCAGATGCAGGAGGGAAATATTTATTCGAAGGAGAAGAGGCTGACATTCATCAGCCCCTGGATGCAACGCTGAAAGGGATATCAATTATCTATCAGGATCTCAGCTTATTTCCCAATTTAAGTGTAGCCGAAAACATCTATATCGGAAGGGACAGCAATAAAAAACCGTGGAAGAAAATAAATTGGAAATCCATGAAAGGTCTTGCAGAAAAAGCAATGAATGAACTGGATATGGATATAGACCTCAACAAAAAAGTAGAACTTTTGAGTATTGCACAGCAGCAAATGATAGAAATTGCCAGAGCTCTGGCATTTGACTCTAAATTAATAGTAATGGATGAACCAACATCCTCTCTTTCATCAGGGGAGGTCGAAAAACTATATAAGGTGATTGATACATTGAAAGAACGTGGAATTTCGGTTATTTTTATCAGTCACAAGTTGAAAGAACTTTTCCGGGTATCCGATAGACTGACTGTGCTCCGGGATGGACAGTATGTAGGCACTTACGGTGTGAATGAAATAAATGAGCAGGAACTTATCAAATTGATGGTGGGTCGTGAAGTGGTTTATGAAAGGAATACAGAAAAAGCAGATATCGGTGAAAAAATGTTTGAAGTTAATAATTTTTCAAAAGAAGGAAATTTCAAAGATATTAACTTCAGTCTGCATAAAGGGGAAATACTTGCGATAACCGGGTTGGTGGGTTCAGGCCGAACAGAGCTTGCTCAATCCATCTTCGGTGTTAATAAAGCTGACCAGGGAACGATCAGGCTCAATGGAGAAGATCTTACAATTTCTTCTGCTGAAGATGCAGTGAAAAATGGAATCGCTTACATCCCGGAAGCAAGACAAGTACAGGGACTGGTTCTTGGGCAGTCAGTTGTTAATAATATGACCCTCCCTGTGATAGACACGCTGCGTAACAAGTTTAAATTGATAGATCATAATATCGAGAAAAATCTTACGAACCAATATATTAAATCCCTGGATGTTCGGCCTTCTATGCCCGATATGCCGGCTGATAAACTTTCTGGAGGCAACCAGCAGAAGGTGGTTATCGGTAAATGGCTTTCCGCTCAGCCAAAGCTTCTCATCATCGATGAACCAACTAATGGTATCGACATAGGAGCTAAAACCGAAATTCACAAACTGCTCAGAAGAATGGTAAACGAAGGAATCGGTGTTATTATGATTTCTTCGGAGCTGCCTGAGGTGTTGTCTGTCAGCGATAGAATTTTAGTCATGAGCCGGGGAAGAATAGAGGGAGAAATGAACACCATCGATGCAGATCAGGAAAAAATAATGAATATCGCGTTGGATACAGAGGGTGAGAAGGACGTGGGTAACTCAGAAGTATCGGACGGCAAGTCTCACCAGGAGGTCTGACTATGAAATTTTTATTAAAACAAAAAGAATTCAGCGTTTTGGCGATAGTTGTTATTATCAGCATTATTTTATCGTTTGTCAGTCCAGTCTTTCTAACTGTGCAAAACTGGCTGGACATCATAGAAGGAAACGCTGTAATCGGCATACTCGCCATAGGAATGACGTTAATTATCATCACTAGTGATATTGATGTTTCCGTAGCAGCCTTAACTACCGCTGTAACTGTATCCATTGGCTATTTGTTTCAGTTTCTCCCGGACAGCTGGATTTCTGTGGTTTTGATATTTTTAATAGCACCGCTTATCGGAATTCTGCTGGGTTCTTTTAACGGACTGTTGGTTTCAAAAATTAAAATTCCTGCGATTGTTGTAACGCTTGGAACCCTGAACATCTTTTCCGGATTGGTTTTATATATAACCAACGGTAATTATATTAACAGCACTAATTTTCCGGATTCTTTCATGGCATTCTCAAACATTGAAATAGCTGGTATTCCGATATTGATATATTTATTTGCTCTGGTTGCAGCAGGTACCTGGTTTATCCTCAAGTATACTTTAATTGGAAGATCGGTGCTGGCCATAGGCGGAAATGCACAATCGTCCGTGCGGGTGGGGATAAACTTTGAAAAAGTAAAAATGTTTGTATTTAGTTACATGGGATTTCTTGCAGGTATAGCAGCTATCGCCCAAACTTCGTATACAAGCGCCATTGATCCCAACGGTCTTGCGGGACTGGAATTAACCGTTATCGCAGCTGTAGTTCTCGGCGGCGCCAATATTCATGGGGGAAGAGGTTCTATCCCCGGAACATTGCTGGGTGTCCTGTTGTTGGCGATTATGCAGAATGGAATGATTTTAGCCAGGATCGACACGTTTTGGCAAAATGTTGTAACCGGTGCCATTATTGTCATTGCTGTCTCCTATGATGAAATCAATCATCGCAGAAATCAGGAAAAGCTATCGAATATTGACGTCAAGGAGGCCTCTTAACATGAACATGAAACTTTCAAAAGAAAGCGTTTTAGGCCTTATAGCCCTTGGTATTTTTGTAGGAATGGGTTTATTCACACCAGGATTTTTTTCCTCCAGTAATTTAAATAATATGATGTTTCAACTGCCGGAATTCGGGTTGATTGCCCTGGGAATGATGGTTGTCATTGTAACCGGAGGAATTGATCTTTCCATTACCTATATCGCTGCCTTTTCAGGTGTAGGAGCAGCATTAATGATGACAAATGGCTTTGGGATATTACCAGCCATTGTTGTGGGTATCTTATTTGCTTTGGCTTGCGGTGCTTTTAACGGTACGGTTGTCTCAAAAATCGGAGTTCCGCCGATACTTGTAACACTAGGAACCATGGTTTTATTTGAAGGAGTAATCCTTGCTATTACAAGCGGGAACGCGATTTCAGGATTTCCTGATGCTTATGGACTGATAGGAAATGGATATTACATGGGCATTATCCCTGTATCGCTTCTTATATTTATCTTCTTCATTATCTTAACCGCAGTATTGCTGAACAAATCAACTTGGGGCAGAAGAGTCTACATGTATGGCAGTAATGATATTGCTACTATGTTCTCTGGAGTGAAAAACAGTAAGGTTTTAATGAAAGTCTATTTATATGCCAGCCTGCTTGCTGCTGTGTCAGCCATCATTATGACATCCCGCTACAATTCGGTGAAAGTAGACCTTGGTTCTTCTTATCTTCTCCAGAGTGTAGCAGCAGCAGTGCTTGGGGGCACTGACATTCACGGTGGTTACGGGAAAGTAATGGGAACTATCTATGCTGTTTTAATCTTTCAGTTTATTCGAAACGGACTTAATCTGATGGATGTTCATTCTTCATTGGTGGATGTGGTGATTGGTGCCATTTTGATTATCGTTCTTACGCTGAATTTCTTTTCTGACAAGTTCAGCAGACGAAAAGGGGAAAGTTCTTCTGAAAAAACAGCTTGAATGTAAATCATTTCGTTTTATAAACCCGGAAAACCGGGGTTTATAAATAAATTAAGAAGAAAAAGGGAGGATCAATCATGAAGAAGTTGTGGTTATCGCTGACTGTGGTGATTGTCGGACTTATTTTATTGACAGGTTGTGTATCGGAACAAAGCGCTGGTAGTGGAGATTCAGGTGAAGGAGGCGGCACTGGAAACGAAGAAACCTCCGGAAATTCTGAAGAAGGGAACAGCGGAGAATCCGGATCAGACGGAGGCGGTGGTGTCGCTGTCGTTCCTAAACTTGTAGGTATTCCATACTTTAATGCTTCGGAAACAGGTGCAGAGCAGGCAGGAGAAGACCTGGGAGTGAACGTGGAATATACCGGCCCGACGGAAGCGGATGCTGCAGCACAGGTGAAAGTAATAGAAGATTTGATTTCTCAAGGTATGGACACTATTGCGGTAGCCCCAAATGATCCGGCCTCCGTGGAACCAGTCCTGAAAAAAGCGAAAGAAGAAGGAATCAACGTCATGGACTGGGATACCCCGGCGGACAAAGAATTAGTGGATTTATCGATCAAACAGGTAGATGATGAGGAATTTGGGCGTCACATGGCAGAAAAGCTGGTGGAAGCGATGGGGACAGAAGAGGGCAAAATTGCTATCCTGACAGGCGGTCTTTCTGCTGCGAACTTGAACCTATGGATTGATGCAGCCAAGAGCGAATTGGAAGAGAACTATCCTGATATTGAAATTGTTTCGGACAAAATTCCGACAGAAGAAAAGCAGCAGGTAGCTTATCAGAAAACCCTTGATCTGTTGAAATCTTATCCAGAATTGGACGGTGTCCTTGCGGTTTCTACGCCTGCGCCCTTAGGTGCAGCCCAGGCGGTACAGGAAGAAGGTCTTCAGGATGAAGTATCCGTTGTCGGTTCCGCCCTTCCTACGGATTCTGAGCCATTTCTCGAAGACGGTTCCCTTGATACAGCCGTTCTGTGGAATCCTGAAAAACTAGGATATCTCACTGTAGCTTTAGGGAAAATGCTGGCCGAAGGTGAAATGCCGGAAGATGGACAGGAAATTGAAAATGTAGGAGAAATCACTGTCAAAGATGACGGAAAAACCGTTATTATGGGGCCTCCTCAGGACTACACCAAAGAAAACGCCTCGGAATTTGATTTTTAGTTGAAATGAATGAGTGAAAAGCGGTCAAATGCGATATGATTTGACCGCTTTTCCAACTAATTATATCAGGGAGGTTTGAATGCGGTTGAAACAAAACTATGAAAGAAAAGATGAAGAGATAAAACGGCAATTTTGCAATTTGCTGCAAGAAAGCCCTGGAGAATTCAATGAGCGCCTCAAGTTCTCGTGGAGCAATTGGGGATTTGGCTTTGAATCTTTGGAAGATTCTTTTCAACGGCTGCATAAAGCAGGTATTCAGTATATTGAAATTCATGGAAATCATTACGGAAAAGATTTGGGGTATAGTGTACAGGAAACTAAAAGGTTACTGCAACATTATGATTTGAATGTTTCCGGAGTATGCGGGATGTTTTCGGCAGAGAATGATTTATCGAGCAATGACCCAAGGAAAAGACAGGCAGCCATTGATTATATTAAGCGTGAAGTAGAATTTACAAAGGAAGTAGGAGGGTCTTACTTATTGATTGTACCGGGGGCGGTGGGGAGGCCGCAGGCTTATGATGACATGGAACTGGAAAGAAGTGTAGATTCTATTCATCATGTCGCTCCCTTGTTTCAGCAAAACAATATTAAAGCAGCAGTGGAACCTGTCAGAGCAGCGGAAGTAAGTTTCGTTCATACTGTCAGTGATGCGGTGGATTACATCAAAAAAGTGGATCATGAAGGTATTCAACACATTAATGGAGATGCATATCATATGCAGTCAGAAGAAGAGCATATAGGGGAAGCGATTCTGAAGGCAGGAGACCACCTGATTAATCTTCATATGGCAGACAGTAACCGGGGAGCTTTAGGAGATGGGCATATGGATATTGATACAATTATTATGGCTCTTTATCTTATCCGTTTCCACCAAAAAGAGGTGTTTGTCACTCCTGAGCCGTTGGGGCCGGGAGGAGACCCTTATCCAGCTATGCACGCAAAGCCGGATCAAGCCAAACTGAATCATCTTGTTCAGCAGAGCGTATCGTATTTTCGGGAAAGAGAAGAACATTTAATAACAGGAAAATCACTAGCGTAACAGTAGTTGTTTGTACAGGGTTTTATTTTTTATTTTTGGGGATGTAGAGAGGTTTGTATTGTTATCAAATGCTATTTTATTTATAATATAAAGAAGTTGTACGTACATGGTTAAACCTGTAGACAGGAGGGGACAGAGGTTGAGTGATTATACGATAGGGATTGATTTTGGAACATTGTCCGGCCGTGCTGTCGTTATTGATACGCAGAACGGGAAAGAACTTGCAGCAGTCGCAGCGGATTATCCGCACGGTGTTCTGGATAATGAACTGCCGCAGCAGATTAAGCTTGGGGAGGACTGGGCCCTGCAGCATCCCGGGGACTATATTCACGTGCTGAAAACGGCTGTACCCGAAGCGGTACAACAGTCCGGCGTGTCAAAAGAAGACGTGATAGGCATTGCGATTGATTTTACTGCTTGTACGATGATTCCTGTAAGCGCTGACAACGAACCGTTATGTCTGGAGGAAAAATGGCAGGATACGCCGCACAGCTGGGTGAAACTTTGGAAACATCACGCGGCACAGTCTTATGCGAACCGTCTGAATGAAGTGCTCGAGCGGAAACGCCCTGATATTCTGTCCCGGTATGGAGGTAAATTATCGTCAGAATGGATGATTGCTAAAATCATGCAGATTGTCGAGGAAGCACCGGAAGTGTACACAGAAGCGGATCAATTTCTGGAAGCCGCCGACTGGGTTACTTCCCAAATGACCGGAGTGATCCGGAAGAACAGCTGCACTGCCGGGTATAAGGCCATTTGGCATAAACGGGAGGGCTATTTAGACAAAGAAACGTTGAAAGCGCTGTCTCCAAAAATGGAAGACTTATATGAAACGAAACTACGCGGGGAAATCTATCCGCAAGGGGAGAAAGCCGGTGAGCTGACCCCGGACATGGCCGATGTGATGGGGCTTTGTGAAGGTACAGCAGTGGCAGTCGGTAATGTGGATGCCCACGTGAGCGTGCCTGCTATGGGAGTGACAGACGAAAAGAAATTGGTTATGTCGATGGGAACGTCCATTTGTCATATGCTGCTGGGAAAAGAAGAACGCACGGTGGAAGGAATGTGCGGCGTCGTAGAAGACGGTGTGATTCCGGGGTATTTCGGATATGAAGCAGGACAGTCCGCTGTTGGAGATATTTTTTCCTGGTTTGTCAATCAGTTTGTACCAAAAGCTTATGAAGAAGAAGCTCGGGAAAGAGCCATGTCCATTCATGGACTGCTGGAAGAAAAGGCGGATAAACTCGAACCCGGGGAGACAGGTCTAGTCGCGCTGGATTGGATGAACGGCAACCGGTCTGTCCTGGTGGATACGGACTTAACAGGGATGATCCTGGGGATGACACTTGACACAAAACCTGAAGACGTTTACCGGGCGTTGATTGAAGCGACAGCATTTGGCACTTATAAAATCGTAAAAAGCTTCACGGAGCAGGGTGTGCCGATTGATGCACTGTATGCCAACGGTGGTCTTTCCTATAAAAATAAAATGTTGATACAGCTTTACAGCGATGTCACCAACAAGCCGATTTATATCGCAGAAAGCGAAGAACTTCCTGCGGTCGGTTCCGCCATGTTTGCAGCAGTGGCCGCCGGTTCAAAGAAGGGCGGCTATGATTCCATTCAGGAAGCCGCCCGTCAGATGGCACGTCTGAAACCGGAACCAGTTCTTCCGGATAAAGAACGGCATGAAAAATACCTGGACCTTTATGAAGAATATGAACGTCTGCACGATTACTTCGGCCGTGGGGAAAACGATGTGATGAAACGCCTGAAACAGATGAAAAGAGAGAAAGTCCCAAACTAACAAAATAAGGGGGAAGGGCAGCAAAAACTCTTCCCTCTCTTTTTATGAAAGAAAAACGGAGACATTCAAAATGTAAAAAGAGGAGGTCCGGCCATGTCATGCAAAGTGGCATTTATCGGAGCGGGAAGTATAGGTTTCACGAGATCCCTGCTGCGGGACATATTGTCGGTTCCACACTTTAACGATATGGATATTTCATTCACGGACATTGATTCCGGTCATCTGGAAAAAGTCACAAAGCTGTGTCAAAGAGATATTGATAACAATGGATTAACAATTTCCATTCAATCAACGACAAACCGGAGAGAAGCACTGAAAGACGCAGCGTACGTTATTGTCATGGTGAGAGCAGGAGGCCTCGAAGCTTTTCAAACGGACATTGATATTCCCTTGAAATACGGCGTGGACCAGTGTGTGGGAGACACGTTGAGCGCCGGAGGAATTATGTACGGACAGCGCGGAATTCCCGCTATGCTCGATTTCTGCCGGGATATCCGGGAAGTGGCAGCGCCGGATTGTCTTATGCTGAATTATGCCAATCCGATGGCAATGTTAACGTGGGCGGCCAACCATTACGGGGGTGTTCGGGCGATAGGTTTATGTCACGGGGTGCAGCACGGTCATCAACAGATTGCCGACGTTCTACATGCCGCCAAAGAAGAGATCGACATTATCTGTGCCGGCATCAATCATCAGACGTGGTATATTCAGGTCAAACATAACGGAAAAGACAGGACAGGAGACCTTCTCGAAGCATTTGAGGCTCATCCGGAATATAAAGACACGGAAAAAGTCAGAATCGATATGCTCCGCAGATTCGGGTATTTCAGCACAGAATCCAACGGCCACTTGAGTGAGTATGTGCCGTGGTATCGAAAAAGGCCGGCAGAAATAAAAGAGTGGATTGACGACAGCAGCTGGATTCACGGTGAAACCGGAGGCTACCTGCGGGTATGCATAGAAGGGAGAAATTGGTTTGAAACAGATTATCCAAACTGGCTGAATGAACCTGCTTTTCGGTATGAAGAACAGGAACGCAGCGAGGAACACGCGTCGTATATTTTGGAAGCACTGGAAACAGGACAGGTGTACCGAGGGCATTTTAACGTTGTTAATAACGGGGTTATTGCAAACCTGCCGGATGATGCTGTCATCGAAGCGCCGGGCTGGGTCGACCGGCACGGAGTGAACATGCCTCTTGTCGGAAACCTTCCTTTAGGATGCGCAGCTGTGTGCAATCAAAGCATATCCGTGCAGCGCCTGGCCGTAGAAGCAGCTGTTCACGGAGATGATATGCTGCTCAAACAGGCCATGATGATGGATCCTTTGACAGGAGCTGTGTGCAGCCCTCCTGAAATATGGCAGATGACAGAGGAGATGCTGGCCGCGCAGGAAGCCTGGCTCCCTCAATACGGGGAAGCAGTAAAAAACGCAAGGAAAAGTCTCCAATCCAGTGAGATGCTTCCCACCAATGAATGTAATCGTGGAGCGGCCCGCGCAAACGTGAAGACAGTGGAAGAAATGAAACACCAGCCGGAAGCAGCAACCAAAAATGCCTCAGAGGCCGATAAATCATAATACCGATTATCCCCATATACTCCCGTGAGTAAATATGGGGAATTTCTTTCGCATGAAGTAATACTTTCTTTGGAATCAAATATGTTACAGTGATATAAAAACATAGAAAGAAGGATGAGAGAATGCCGGAATCCGTGTACTGGGGAGATATTATTTTTTCCCTGCTGATGATACTGGTTGTCATTGCGGTTCTTGTTCTTGTGACAGGGGCTGTCATAAAGCTTTTTTCCAAGAAATAGAAGGAGACCGGGGAAATGAATCAAAAACTCGACCGCATTATGACACATCTTGAAAAAGATGATGATTTTCGAAAATAGCCTTAGCGGAGTATGATAGGTGTACCAATACTCTATGGAACGATGGTGACCTAAATGAAATCTATTATGGCGGTAGGAGCCGGAGGAGCGGCAGGAACCTGGCTTCGGTATCTCGTGAGCCATCAGCTGCCGTTCGATTTTCCTGTAGGAACGATGATTGAAAATGTATCCGGAAGTCTGCTGCTTGGATTTTTATCCGGGTGGTTTGTTGTGAAAGCGCCGAAAGACTGGGTGAAAGCAGGACTCGGTGTCGGTCTGTGCGGCGGATACACCACGTTTTCCACGTTTTCCGCAGATGCGGTAGAACTTTTGCACAAGCAGATGATACTTCCAGCGGCTGGATATACAGCCGGCACTCTGTTTTTTGGCATAGTGGCCGCTGCGGTTGGCTTTACGGCTGGTCAGAAAGCAGGAGGCGGGCGTTTATGACAGTAATTGGTTTAACGATAGGGGGCAGTCTCGGCGCCATTTTCCGTTATCTTGCCGGCATGTTTTTCGCGCGTTTTCAAAAAGGTGTGCCGTTTCCTGTCAGTATGCTGCTTGTCAATGTGATTGGATCCTTCAGTCTGGGTCTTCTCACCGCCTTCCGCTTTGAACAATTTGGGGAAGCCGCCCCGCAGGATCCGTGGTTCTTGCTTACCGGCATCGGATTTTTCGGTGCGTTTACGACTTTTTCCACCTTCAGTGTAGAAGCCTTTCAGCTTTTGGAACAACGGAATTACCGCGCTTTTTGCTTATACACAGGGTTATCAACAGCTGGAGCATTCCTCTGCTTCGCTCTTGGATGGCAGCTAGGCGGCTGATCCGGGAGGCGGGCATTGCGTCTTTTACCAATCGTTGTCTATGATGGGGAGAGTATCAGCAAATGTTTAGATGGAAAGGGTGAAGGTGTTGAAAATAACCGGATATGAATTGTTTCAGGTGCCGCCGAGATGGCTGTTTTTGAAGATCGAGACGGATGAAGGAATCGTTGGATGGGGTGAGCCCGTGATTGAAGGACGCGCCCATACCGTGAAGGCTGCCGTGGAAGAATTAATGGAGTACATAGATGGAAAGAATCCTCTCCGTATTGAGGATCACTGGAATATGCTGTACCGCTCCGGGTTTTACCGCGGCGGCCCGATTCTGATGAGCGCGCTGGCCGGCATTGATCAGGCACTTTGGGATATCAAAGGGAAATATTATCATGCTCCGATTTATGATCTGCTGGGAGGCGCCGCCCGGGATACGATACGCGTTTATTCCTGGATCGGCGGCGACAGGCCGGCCGATGTCGGCGAAGCTGCGAAACAGGCAGCTGATACCGGATTTACGGCGGTTAAAATGAACGGTACCGAAGAGCTGCAGTATATCGATTCGTATGAAAAAATCGATGCTGTCGCTGAACGGGTGGCAGCTGTCCGGGAAGCGGTCGGAAAAGGGGTCGGCATCGGTATTGATTTCCACGGCAGAGTACACAAACCGATGGCCAAAGTACTGGCCAAAGAGCTGGAGCCTTACCGTCCGATGTTTCTTGAGGAGCCGGTCGTACCGGAGAACAACGAAGCGCTCAAGAGTATCGCAGGTCACACCCATATTCCGATTGCAACAGGCGAGCGTATGTTTTCACGGTGGGATTTCAAACCGCTGCTCGAAAGCGGCTGTGTTGATGTAATCCAGCCTGATATCTCCCACGCCGGCGGTATTACCGAAACGAAGAAAATAGCGTCGATGGCCGAAGCTTACGATGTAGCTGTGGCACCGCACTGCCCGCTCGGTCCGATTGCGCTGGCCGCGTGCCTGCATGTTGACGCAACAGCTCACAACGCCTTTATCCAGGAACAGAGTCTCGGTATTCATTACAACAAAGAAAATGACCTGCTCGACTACATCAAAGACCACCGCGTGTTTGATTACGAAAACGGCCATGTGAATATTCCGCAGGGACCGGGACTGGGTATCGAAGTCAATGAGGACTATGTAAGAGAACGCGCAGCTCAGGGGCATAACTGGAAAAACCCCGTATGGCGCCACGCCGATGGCAGCATCGCGGAGTGGTAGGCAGAGAAGCCTGTAACAAAAGAATATAGATTAAAAAATCCGGACGATGTCGGATGCCGCTAGGAGCATTCGATATCGTCCGGATTTTTATAGATTGAAGTTTATCTTCCGGCAGCATGGGATATTGCCGGTTCGAAACAACTGCAACCGGGAACGGGAAGAAGAAATACCTGCCAAACAACTGCGCTTACCAGCCGGCTGCCGCTGTTTACCTGCCAAATGAAGGGCAATACTGTCCGAGTCGGCTGTTACTGTCCAACCGGCCTCTTTTACAAACCGAATGAGGCCATTTACGAGCCGGATAAGCAGATTTACAAGCCGACACCAACACCGAAAATAAATTTCCCAGCGGTTATCATACTCTGCGCTTTGATATAGCTTTTCGCATTTTATTAACGGCCTTCTGCGTTTTATCCTTTGTTTTCACACTGTAATTAACATATAACGCATCGAGCAGAGAGAGTTCTGCGATTCTTGAGGATAAAGCTTCCGAGCGGTAGTCGGTTTCTTCAGAGGTGGTGAACAGACAGACGTCGACCTGCTTACTCAGCGGTGATTTAGCCAGGTTCGTAATCCCGACGGTCACGGCGCCGTTTTCTTTAGCGGTTTCTACGACTTCGAGAAGGTCGTTATTGGCACCGGTATGGGAAATAAAAAAGACAACATCGTTTCCCGTCAGCTGTGAGGCAGCCATCAGCTGCATATGGGTATCGGTGTAGGCAAAGCAGGGAATACCGGTACGGATAAATTTATGCAGCCCATCCTGGGCGGTTATCCCTGAACCGCCGTTTCCATAAAAATGGAGCTGTTCTGCATGCAGAATATGATCCAGTACTTTCCGGAAACTTTCACTTTCCTGTATTTCTTTTGTGAACTGCACCGCATTCATATTCGCTTGAAATACCTTCGTCATAATCTCCATTTCGGAGTCTGTTTCATTTATTTCTTCATGGATATCCTGAATAGGATGAACCAATTCGGAGGCCAGAGCAATTTTCAATGCCTGGTAGCCTTTGAAGCCGAGCCTTTTGCAGAAACGAAAAACGGTAGCATCTGCGACCATCAAATCGTCGGCAATCTGGTTGATGGTGGAATGAACGATGGATTCAGGATGCTTGAGAATGTAATCGGCAATCAGTTGTTCTTTTTCACTTAACTGGCGGTAGGAAGAACGAATGCGGTGCAGAACCTGGGTGGTGTTGTCGTCATTCATAAGGCCGGGCTCCTTTTCGTCTATAGTCTTATGTACAGTTTAAATGAAATTTTTTTTCGTTAAAAGCACGGCGATGAAAATTTTTTCGAAAAAAACCTATTGAACTAAAAAAAATTTCTTGTATAATTCGATTATAAGAAAAAATATTTACTTAGTTTTCATCAGAACCCGCATCAGTTTGGCAGGTTAGAAATGAGAGGGATAAATATGAGCAGACAGGTAGTTATCGGCCTTGATATTGGCACGACAAGCACGAAATGCCTGGCATATGACGTGGATGGAGAAATACACGCGGAGCAGGAAGCAGAGTATACGCTGTATTCACCGGATCCTTCACGAAAAGAGCAGGATCCTGAGGAAATTTTGAAAGCGGTTAAGAAAACGTTGTCACACGTCGTTTATGAGGTTCAGAAAAAAGGAGCAGTGGTGGCCGGTGCAGGGTTCAGTGCCGCGATGCACAGTCTTCTTGCTCTGGATCACAGTGGAAACATACTGACGAATGCGGTGACCTGGGCGGATCAGCGTTCGGTGAAAGAAGCGGAGGAATTGAAGGAAGACGGCGGACACGAGCTTTATCTCCGGACTGGAACGCCGGTACACCCGATGTCTCCGCTGACGAAATTGATGTGGTTTCAACGTAACCAGCCCGACATTTTTGAAAGGGCTGCGAAGTGGATATCGATTAAGGAATATGTCATTTATCAATTATTCGGCCGTTTCCTGGTGGATCACTCTATCGCTTCAGCAACCGGGTTGTTTGAACTTAAAACAAAACAGTGGGATGACAAAGCGTTAAGAACAGCAGGCATCACGGTAGATCAACTGTCAGAACTGGTACCGGCAACGTATAGGATCAAAGGACTGACACGTGAGGCTGCGGAGGAACTTGATATCGATCCCGATACGCCATTTGTAATAGGAGCAAGTGACGGAGTGCTTGCCAACATCGGGGCCGGAGCGGTTTCGCCGGGGCAGGCTGCCTGTTCCATCGGGACGAGCGGAGCGGTACGGACAGTTGTCGATAAGCCGACACTTGATCCTAAAGGAAGGATCTTCTGCTACGAGCTGACAGAAGACAAATGGGTGATCGGCGGGCCGATCAATAACGGCGGTATTGCCCTTCAGTGGATCAAGGAACAGCTCTACCCGGATCTTGATGGAGCACCGGCATCTAAAGAGGAAAGCACGTTTGATGAAATGACGAAACGGGCTTCAGCCATTCAGCCTGGTGCAGATGGTCTTGTCTTTCTTCCTTATCTCATGGGAGAAAGGGCGCCGTTTTGGGATTCGGATACGAAGGGGGTATTTTTTGGTCTGACGCTGAATCACGGCCGTAATCATATGGTGCGGAGTGTACTCGAGGGTGTCATGTACCAGATGTATTCTGTGGTTATCGCATTGACGGAATCGGGAGTACAGCCCACGGAATACCGCTGCGGTGGAGGTTTTGCGCGTTCTGAACTGTGGCGGCAGATGATGGCTGATATTTTTGAGGAGGACATTGTATTTCCTGAGAGTCATCAAGGCTCCTGCTTTGGGGCAGCCTGGCTCGCGATGTATGCCCTGGAAATGGTCCCTGATTTATCAAGTGTCCGTGATCTTATCAAAACAACCCTCAAACATCAGCCGGTGGAGGAAAATGTGACAGCATACCGTGACATCAAACCAATTTTTCTGAGACTGGCCAGAGGGCTGCACGACGAATTTAAAGCGATCTCCGACGTGCAGCGCAGACACGCGTCCGGTAAAAGAACATTATCATCATCTGATTAGAAAAAGAAAGGAGTGCTACGATGGAATCTACAGCATGGCTGGTTGTTATAGCTGTTCTTGCCGTTATTGCTCTACTATTTTTGGTAATGAAAACGAAGCTGCAGGCTTTTATTGCCCTGCTCATGGTCAGTATGCTCGTTGGTTTGGCCGTCGGCATGCCGCCTGGGGAAATTATTACGACGATTGAAGAAGGGATGGGGGGAACCCTTGGATTTATAGCTGTCATTATTGGTCTTGGCGCCATGTTCGGTGAAATGCTGCGGGTCTCCGGAGGTGCTGAACGTCTGGCAGTGACCCTGATGAATAAGTTCGGGGAAAAGAACGTATCATGGGCGCTTGGTTTAACCGGGTTTATTATTTCGATTCCCGTGTTTTTGGATGTGGCTCTTGTTATCCTCATACCGATTATTTACAGTTTGACGCAGAAAACGAAAAAGTCACTCCTGCATTTTGGTATACCGCTTCTTGCAGGTCTTGCCGTGACACACAGTTTTATACCACCAACACCCGGACCGATATCGGTGGCTTCCATCATTGATGCAGATCTTGGATGGGTCATCCTTTTCGGAGCGATTGCAGGTATCCCTGCCATGATTTTGGGCGGTCCGGTTTTCGGACGCTTCATCGGCAATAGAATACAAGTGAATGTCCCGGACTATATGATGGAACAGGTGGATGAGTTTGATGACACGCGTGATCTCCCCAGCTTTTTGAGCATTGTATTGATCATTTTGCTGCCTCTTGTGATGATACTCATGAACACCACCGCTGATCTTGTCTTGGCGGATGACAGCACATTGCGGTCTGTTCTTACCTTTGTAGGACACCCGTTCGTTGCCTTGACCATGGCTTCCCTGTTAGCCTTTTATGTATTCGGTATCCGCAGAGGATACAGCAAAGAGGACATTCAGCAGATTACCACGAAAGCACTCGAACCGGCTGGTATTATCATTCTCGTCACCGGTGCCGGCGGTGTATTCGGTGAAATGCTGATCAGCTCCGGTATCGGAGACCTGCTCGCCGAAGGCATGAAAGGAATGCAGATGCCGCTGATCGTCTTTGCCTTTATTGCAGCTACGGTTGTCCGTGTGGCGCAGGGGTCAGCGACCGTATCCATGGTAACGGCGGCGGGTCTTGTCGCACCGCTTATAGAAAACTTTGATGTCAGTGAACCGATGCTTGGTCTGCTTGTCATTGCGATTGCATCCGGAGCCACTGTCTTTTCACACGTGAACGATTCCGGCTTCTGGCTCGTTAACCGTTACTTTGGACTGACCGAAAAACAAACACTGCAGACATGGACCGTGATGGAAACAATCATCGGTTTTACAGGCTTTGGCGTCGCATTACTGCTCAGTCTATTTGTTTAAAGAAAGAGGAGACGTTATATGAAAGCAGGATTAATAGGATTAGGAAAAATGGGATATAACATCGGACTTCAGATGCTTGAAAAAAATCATGAGCCGGCAGCTTTTGATGTCGATCCAAAAGCGGTAGAGACATTCAAGGAGGCCGGAGGAGAAGGTGCTGCTTCCATAGAGGAACTGGTACAAAAGCTGGAAGCTCCGAGAGTGATCTGGGTGATGGTTCCAGCCGGTACGGTGACAGATGAGGTACTCGAAGAGACAGCTCCGCTGCTGGACGAAGGCGATATTCTTATTGAAGCGGGAAACTCCCACTACAAGAAATCGATGGAACATCATCAAAACATGGAAGCACGCGGCCTTTATTTCTTCGATGTCGGCACAAGCGGAGGAATATCAGGGGCAAGGCACGGAGCCTGCTTCATGATCGGCGGAAACAAAGAAGTCTTTCAGAAAGAGCTGGAACCGCTTTTTGATGATTTATCTGTAGAAAAAGGCTATTTTCACACAGGAGAAGGCGGCAGCGGTCATTATCTGAAAATGATCCACAATGGAATCGAGTACGGAATGATGGCGGCGATCGGAGAAGGGTTTGAACTTCTCGAAAAAAGCCCGTTTGATTATGATTATGAAGGGGTGGCAGAGGTCTGGAATCACGGATCTGTCATCCGGGGATGGCTGATGGAATTGATGGGGGACGCGTTTAAAAAAGATGCGAACCTTGATGATATCCGCGGTGTGATGCATTCTTCCGGGGAAGGGAAATGGACGGTGGAATCAGCGCTTGACTATCAAGCTGCGGCGCCCGTCATCGCACTGTCCTTAATGATGCGGTACCGTTCCCAGGAAACCGATACCTTCACAGGTAAGGTGGTGGCAGCGCTGCGCCATGAATTCGGCGGCCACGCCACAGAGCAACAAGAATAAGAACATCATGAAGTGTATCTCCAGGGGTTGTGACACGCCGTGGACACTAAACCGCCGGTGTGCATGCAAAGTGTGCACGGAAGTAATGTTCATGGACATTGTGAGTTCCCCGCCGGCAGGTAGTGTCCATTGGTTTCAGTCCGCATCCACTAATACCAGATTTCAGCGGCGTAGTGTCCACAAAACGGTGATCCGTGGACACTACGCCGTTATTTTTCGCCAGTAGTTATCCACCGCCGCATGAATCTCCAACCCGCCGCCTTTCTCTGCTGCTTATGACGGCATACTCTTTCTTCCCACTTGAACAGCGTAATTCATAACCGTGTTCCTTTCAGGGAATCATGGTACAATGAGGAAACATATCAAGATTTCCGCAGGAGAGAAGGTTTTATGGCATCTATGCTTACAGAACTTATCGTTATTTTCGTTGTACTATTTATCGGCAGTTTTATTCAGGGGGCTAGCGGATTTGGTTTCGGCCTGTTCGCGATGAGTTTTCTTCCATTTTTATTCTCGGTGAAAGACAGCACCCTGCTCGTTATGGCACTGGCACTGGTAACCTGCCTGACGATTTTTTTGAAAGTGTATCCACGTATCAATATCCGCCGTCTGGCTTTATTACTCGGAGCGGCGGTTGCCGGAAGATTCGGCGCGTACTTTGTGCTGCATAACTTTGGTGAGATGGATGAATTAAAAAAGGTGCTGGGTATTGTACTGATCGGCATGGTATTTTTCATTCTCTTTCAGAAAAACCCTGATACAGAAAAACGCCGTGAAAACCCGGCTATTCCGATCAGTATGGGCGTACTAGGAGGGTTTATCGGCGGTGTGTTCGTTGTCGGCGGTCCTTTTTTTGTGTTTTATTTTCTGATGGTATGTAAAGACAAATACGAATATACAGCCAATATTCAGGCCGTGTTTCTGGTCACCGGCCTTACGACGCTGCTTATGCATGGGTTCAGCGGCGATATTCACATGGATCTGCTGCTGTATTTTGTGATCGGTGTGCTGAGTGTCATTATCGGATCCAGGCTCGGTATGAAATGGTTCAAACATTTATCCCAGCATCATATCAAACGATTTGCAGGGCTGATTGTTACGCTCGCCGCGCTGAACCTCATCTTTTTTGCTTAAGGCGGATGCTGCGGCACGAACGTATGATGTTGTACACATAATACATCCCGGAAAACACAGCAAGAGCCACGACTTCAAGGGATAAAAGATAATAGGGCCAGGCCCCCAGCCAGTCAAACAATGTGGTCTGGACCGGTTTTTCCATGATGTACATGTAATTTCCGCCTGTCAGCAGATTGACGCACGCCACCGACACTAAATACAGATTCAAGACTCCCCATGTGCGGAAAATGGACGAACAATAGAGCTTTCGTTTCTCCACGACAACCATATAACAGACCGCGGCAACGACGAGACCGTGGGTGATAAAAAAGTGAAAGAAACGATAATGGGGAAAGCCGTAATCGGCCAGGTCTGGTGTGAGAATCGTCAACAAAGCGCTTGAAGCTCCTGCGAAAAAGGTGATCTCAAACCATATGCGGCGGGATGTGAAAAAGGACAGAACGGCTGTGATCCAGACGAAACTGCTTAATTGAAGAGGGAGAGAATGAGAAGCATCCCACGCTCCATTTGAAATCAGAAACACCTGATAAGACAACTCTCCCAGCAGAAATACCGCAGGAAACAAAGTTTTTATGAAGAGGTCTGCTTTCGTATGGCGCAGGCGTCTGCGAAAGATAATGAACAGAACGCACAGAACCGCCATGGTTAGAAATACCATGAGGTGTGCCGGCCCCATCCACGTGAACGACGGACCTTCGTGACTGAATTTCCACCACCACATACGCTGCCTCCTCTCCTAATAGGTCTGCTCTTATTTTAATAGGTGGAAAACGAAAATACGACCCCGGAGATGGAGATGAACAGCTTCTTCAATTATGATATGATGGCATTAAAACGATTGAAGTGGGCCTTATTCATGTTGGAAAAGATACGACAAAAGCAATATAAGTTTATTGGAGCCAGACTGATCAAGACAGGCATTGCCGTTTATGTGGCGGCACTTATCTGTCATTTTTTCAATCTTCCGGCTGCGTTCGCTGTTATTACGGCAATCGTCACGCTCGAACCTACGGCGGCAGCATCGATACGAAAAGGGATCAAACGGTTTCCAGCGACCCTCATCGGGGCAGCACTCGCTGTAACGGCCGTGTCGATCTTCGGGCATAATGCAGCGTCTTATGCTATAGCGGCTGTATTCACCATTTATGCGTGCAACCTGCTTCACCTGGAAGTGGGGACGCTGGTGGCTACATTGACGGCAGTCGCTATGATACCCGGAACCGAAGGGACGTACTTTCTATCTTTTGTGGAACGGGCGGGGACGACAACGATCGGCCTTATCGTCTCAGCGGTCGTGAATTTTTCCATTCTTCATCCGCGTTTTTCGGAACTGATTGCTGAGAAAAATGAAAAGATTATGAGAGAAATCACCGAGGTGCTTGAAAAACGCACCCGGGAATTATGTGAAGACAAACCAGCCGCTAAATCGACGAGGCAGCGTTTTCAGCAGCTGCAAAAAGAAGTGAACCGCGCCGAAGACCTCGCCTATTATCAACGCGAAGAATGGAAATACCACCGCTACAGTGCAAAATATATTGATTTTTTCACTTATGAGAACCGCCGCCTGGAGGCGCTCGAACGAATGGTTTATCACATTAACAGCCTGTTTGTGCTCAAAGAAGTGGAGGACAGCTTCCACGAAGGGGAGAAGGAATTGTGCAGCAGGGCTTTTCAATCCATTATTACGGTTCTCCAGCATCCGGAACACGTGGTATCAACGGAACATCATGACCTTATTTCTGAAGTGGATCATCATTTCTGGCATATTCAGGAGACGCATCCGGATATGATTTCGTACAGGTACCATCATCAGTTCTCGAAAGAAATTATCGTTTATTATGTTATCCTTTCTCTTCACGACCGGTTGGAGGACATGGAACAACTCTATGAAAGACACAAAAAAAAGCACGGTTCCTCTGCATGACCGAGAGGAACCGTGCTTTTTTCGTTTACCAGTTGTAATAGTTGTCGATACCGTCGAAAATGGCATTGGCTGCTTTATCCGGATAATCTGCCTTTTTCATCTGTGCAGCATCGCTTGGATTGGTCAAAAAGCCCAGTTCGACAAGACTGCTTGGCATGGTCGTGTTTTCAATAACGACAAATCCTGCATCGGCCACACGGCGGTCGGTCATACTGGTCTGTTTGACCAGCTCCTGTTGGATGGAAGATGCCAGCGCGCGGCTTTCAGATGCTTTGTGGCTCCCGTTATAAAAGGCTTCCGTCCCGTGGGCGGATTGCTTGTAAGCATTGGAATGAATGCTTACAAAAGCATCAGCATCGACGGATTCAGCAACGTCAACCCGCTCATTCAACCCAAGGAAGGTGTCATCATCGCGGGTCATCACAACGTCCACGCCGGCTTCTTCAAGGCGTTCTTCCACTTCCAGGGCCACGTCGAGGTTCATTTCTTTTTCAATCAGGCCATTTCCGCTGGCTCCGTTATCGTGATCACCGTGGCCGGCGTCAATGACGATGGTGCGGTCTTCGAGTGCATCCGCACCGGGTTCTTTTTCCTGCAGGTAATGGCGGTGGACGTATCCTTCCCCGCTGCCGTAATCAATACGGGCCCAGTCTTCTCCGGTATGTTCATATACATCAACGGTATCGCCGCTCTGCAGCTTGGTGATGACATCTCCATCCGTACTGCCTTCGGTCCGTACGTTAAGGTCATTCACCGTTACCTTGGCTGCAGAAATAACACTGCCCTGTACATCGTCTGAAGGGGACTCATTCGTGTCTTCATCCGGTGTTTCAGACGTGTTGTCCTCTTCGGAGTTGTCCGCTGTTGTTACATAGGCGCCGTGGACATAAGCCCAGTCTCCTGCATTCTCTATCTTCAGCCAGTCACCGTCCCTGCCGTAAACGTCCACACTTGTTCCATCCGACAGTTGATTGACTGCCTGGTTGCCGGTGCCGGGACCTGATCTGACATTCAGTGGAGTATCGGCATCGACTTCGCCTTTGTACATCACATTTTCATCCGAAAAGTCTTCTTCATCCGGGGAAGATGACGAGTTTCCATTTCCGCTCGACTGCATCGTTTCTTCCATGGCTCTTGCCAGGTAGGCAGAGAATTCAGCGCGGGTGGCGGAGTCATTAGGATCGAATGAGCCGCTTTCCTGTACAATGCCCTGATCAGCGAGAGTGGCTATGTATTCCTCCGCCCAGAAATCGCTGTCTATGTCTGAAAAGCTGCCTGCCGTGTCCGGTTCTGCGGCCTGATCAAAGAATGCTCTCGAAATAACGGCCGCCACCTGGGCTTTTTCGATTTCTCCGTTAGGATTAAAACTGCCATTGTTCCCCTGGAATATATCCAGCTCCGCCGCTTTTTCAATGCTGCCGTAAGCCCAGAATGAAGAATCAACATCGGAAAACGTCGGGGACGGTGCATTCAGTGCTCCCTCACCAAGCGCGTTTGTCATCATGATGGAGGCCTGGGCTCTGGTGAGCGGCTGTTCCGGCCGGTAATCCCCGGAAGCATCTCCATCGGCGACTCCCTGCTCGGTTAAGTATTCAATCTCCTCTTCGGCCCAGTACCCGTTGTCTACATCTGCATAGCGGTCGGACGCTTCGGCATGCTCCGCCGAAAATGCCGGAATGACAGAGAAAGACAGGGCTGCTGCCATCATGGAATATGTGACTTTTTTATAAAAAATGACAAGATCCCCCTCTCTAGAGTATTTTCTTCTAATATGTGTCAGTATTCACCAAAGGATATAACCTGCAACTAGAATATCATGGTATATGATTTTAGACTAGTATGTAGAAGAGATTGTTCGAATTTGGGAAAAAAATCATACCAAGAACCATAAAGAAAAGAGTCTGGGACAAAGCCTTTATTAAATAAGAATGCCGAACGATTTAGAAAAATCGTTCGGCATTCTTCATTTTTGAGACACAACGCTCAGCCAACATACTTTGCTTTTACGTGTTTGTGGCGTTCAGGTTGAGGGGACGGAAATTCGTTGGGAATGTGTCATAAGGCACTTCAGGGGATCACGCAGCCTCTTAAACGTCGTTGGACATGGTTCATGAGGCACTTTAGAGGGTTTCGTCCCCCCGTAAACGTCATCAGGAACGAATCTACGTTGCGTTCAGCGGGACAACGAACGGGCCAACGCAGCAAAGAGCCCGTGCCTCGTGCTGTTCGGAGCAGGAGAAGTCCTATTTTGACTACGTTCAGGATGCGTGTCACCTAAAACGTTCGTTTTTAACTGTCTATTTCTTGTTTTGTCCCAGACTCCTTTTCATCAACTCTCGTCATTGTCCGCTTCTTTTGTGTCCGTTTTTTCTTCCCAGGCATCCAGGTTCTGCAGTCCCGGGATGCTGTTACTGTAAAACACCGGATCGTAACCGAGCCTGCGCTGGCGCTGATAATCTTTAAGAGCTGCCATAGCTGTTTTTGTTAGTAACGCTATGGCAATCAGGTTCACCAGAGCCATCGATCCCATGAAAACATCAGCAAGGGACCAGATTAATTCCAAACTGCTTATGGATCCAAGGAGAACCATGAGTAAAAAGGCGGCTCTGAAAATGTAAATATACACAGGGTTTTCGGAAATGAATTCAATATTATTGGCGCCGTAATAGTAATTCCCCAGTAGTGAGCTGAAGGAGAAAAAGAAAATCGCAAGCGCCGCAAAGGTTTGTGCCCATCCTCCCAGGTGGATTTCAAGAGCCATCTGAGTTAATTGAATGCCCTCTGTTTCACCGGAAGTATACACGCCGGCGAGGACGATGATAAACGCAGTGGAGCTGCAGATAATCAGTGTATCGGTAAATACGCCGAGTGTCTGTACAAGTCCCTGTTTCACCGGATGGCTTACGTGAGCGGTCGCAGCGGCATTGGGAGCACTCCCCATCCCGGCTTCATTTGAAAATAGACCACGCTGCACACCATTTGTGATGACCGCTGCCAAACCGCCGCCGGCAATTTCTTGAATACCGAAAGCGTTCGTGACGATAAGGGAAACGACCTCCGGCAGCATCCCTATATTCATGATCATAATGATGATTGCGGCAATAATATAAAGGACGGCAAAGAAGGGAACGATAATTTCGCTTACGACAGCAATACGTCGTATGCCGCCAAAAATAACGAAGCCGATCATGACAGCAACAGCAGCCCCGACCCAAATCCCTTTTACATCATAGGCTCCTGTGAATGCCTGCGAAATGGTATTGGATTGAACACCATTAAAAATGAGACCAAAACACAACGTAATCAGAATCGCGAATAAAATTCCCATCCACCGCATGCCAAGAGCTCTTTCCATGTAATAGGCCGGACCGCCGCGGTAGCCGTTTTTCACTTTCACTTTATACATTTGAGCTAATGTACTCTCTACAAATCCCGTGGCGGCGCCGAGCAGCGCAATGATCCACATCCAGAACACAGCACCCGGACCACCCGCGGTAATAGCAATCGCTACACCTGCCAGGTTCCCCGTCCCTACCCTTGCAGCCGTGCTGAGGGTGAACGCCTGAAACGGGGTTGTTCCCTTTTTTTCTTTAAAAACAGAGCGGTCTGTGCCGCGGATCAAAAGAGCAACCATTTCTTTCAGCATCGTAAATTGGGCAAAACGAGTCTTTATGGTAAAAAACAAACCTAAAAGTAACAAAAGTCCAACAAGTAAGTACGTCCATAAGATAGTAGTGCTGAATTCAACGAGACTGCCCAGCCAAGTGTCCATGGTAAGCCATTTTTCCATGTGATCACTCCCTTTTTCTTCTGGATTAAAAGATATATACGTTATCGATAAGCTGTCGATGCCCCCCATTTTACATAGGTGGTCTTTGAACTGTTAATACTAAACTTGAAATTCTTGAATTTTTGGAAGGAGTGGCGTATCTATGGCTAAACCAGATGATCGTTCCAATAACGCGGAACGGATTGAAAACACGATTGGTCACACGCTTCAGAATCAAAATGAGGCAAGAGACTACGAAAAAGCACATGCCGAAGAGCTGAGTGAGGAAGAAAAACAGCAGATTGAAGAAAAAAATGAACGGCGCGAAGAAAGCATTGAAGGACTGCAGCAGGAAATTCAGGATGAGGCAGAGGATAATAAATAATGATACGAAAGAGTTTGGGACAAAAGCACATGATGCGGCAGATAACACGAATGTTCCGGGTCACTAATCAAAAGCTGTATAGCAGCGGAGCCAAAATGCTTTGACTCCTGCGGGAACAGCACGAGTCTCAAGACCCCGCAGGAAGCGGTTTTCTTCCGAGGAGGCTTGAGCCGTGCCCGCGGAAAGCAAAGCATTTTGGCGTAGCGGCTTGTCTCAGCAACGAAAAATACCGAACGATTTTTTGAAATCGTTCGGTACTTTTCTATCTTATAGAAGTTTTGTCTCAGACTCTTTTGCTTGTTAGCCAAAAGTAGTAAATATCTGAAACGGGAATGGTCACCGTTCGTATGATGGTATAGAATGTGTTCAGGAGGTGTATAAATTTGAATTTTTTACAAGATGTTCTAGGTTTAATTATTACTGGTGTCGTCATTCTTGTTCTGCTTATTGCAGCCCTTATCGGCTACATTATGTTCAAACGGAGTTATAAGACGGCGAAGTCCAATGAAGCGCTGATTATCACCGGGAAAAGTCTCGGCAGCGATGAGAATGTGTTTACCGACGAGACGAACGGGCGCCGCCTGAAAGTCGTGCGGGGCGGCGGTGTGTTTATCAAGCCGCTTGTTCAGGTTGCAGAACCCGTTGATCTGACAACATCACAGCTTATGGTGCAGACACCGGAAGTCTACACGTCGCAGGGTGTGCCGGTGGTCGCGGATGCCGTTGCGATGGTGCGGATAGGAAGTTCTCTTCATCAGATTGCCAACTTCGCCGAGCAGTTTCTCGGAAAGAACAAATCAGACAGGGATCAGGAAATTGTTGAGGTCCTTGAAGGTCATCTCCGTTCGGCGTTGTCTTCTTTGACTGTCGAAGAAATCTACCAAAGCCGGGAACGGTTTAACGAGCAGCTGCAGGAAGTGGCGGAAAAAGACCTTTCCAAAATGGGTTTTGAAATCACATCGTTTGCGCTGAAAGACATACGTGACGAGAATGGCTACCTTGAAGCATTAGGACGTCCCCGCATTGCAGAGGCAAAGAAAAATGCAGATATTGCGGAGTCCAATGCCGAACGCGAAACGAGAATTCATCAGGCACAGATGGATAAGGAAGCCGAAGAATCAGAGTACAAACATAAAACCGAAATTGCCGAAGCCCGGAAAAATAATGAAATCCGGGAATCGTCCTTTAAGCAGGAGAATGAAAAAGCAAGAGCGCAGGCGGATCAGGCGTATGCCCTTGAAAAAAGTATTAACGACCGGCAGCTGAAAGAGCAGGAAATGGATGTACGCGCGGTCGAATTGTCGAAGCAGTCGGAACTGGAAGAGATCGAAATCGAACGGAAAGAAAAGCAGTATGAAGGGGAAGTGAAGAAAAAGGCTGACGCCGAACGGTACGCTTCCCAGCAGCAGGCTGATGCGGATAAATACCGTACAATCGCCGATGCCGAAGCGCAGGCTGAAACCGAACGTAAACGCGGGGAGGCTGAAGCCCAGATTATCCGTGATAAAGGACAGGCGGAAGCGGCAGCGAAAGAACAGATGGCTGAAGCCATGTCCAAATACGGCGAAGCTGCTGTTCTTGAAATGATGATTAATATGATGCCGGACTTTGCGAAAGCTGTTTCCGAACCGATGAATAACATCGACAGCGTCAAAGTGATCGACACCGGAAGCGGACAGGGCGTGTCCAACCTGGCAGGAAGCGTCACGAATAATATGGCAGTGATGCAGGATACGTTAAAGGAAACAACCGGCATCGACATGAAGGCACTGCTTGAGAACTTTGCCGGCGGGGAAGGCACACAAATGCTCGCGCAGGCAGCTCAGACACAGGAAAAGACAGAGGAAGAAAGTGCTGCTTCTGCAGAAAAAGAAACCTCCGGTGAAGAGGAGGCCTCTGAGGAAGAAGATACAGGTGAGCCCGAATCGGACGGTGACAATAAGGAGTAATAGGAAGGAAAAGGAACGGACCGAAGCGGGCCGTTCCTTTTTATGGACAGTTTGAGCGGGGAAGTGTCTAATAACTGAAATTTATAGACACTTTCAGGAGTGAAAGGAATGTATTTGTCCACTATTTTTACATTGCAGACATTTTTCACTATACATTGTCCATTATCACGGAAGATACTGCTTCAGTTTTTCCAGATGAGCGGAAATATCTGTTTCAAGACTGCGTTTATAGAGCGCGGCAGCCGGGTGGTAAATTGGGAACAGCTGATAGTTGGTATTTGTAAATGTGTAGGAGCGTGTTTCCCAGTTCTCCAGCTTAAGGACCGGAGCCGCAATAAGATGTCCGGTTACCTCTGTCATCCGCGGGGATTTTCCGAGGAGACGCTGATAGGCGGTGCGGCCCATTGGAACAATAATAGAAGGCTGGATGAGCTCGATCTCAGCATCGAGGATCGGCGCGTGGGCGGCAATTTCTTTTTGATTCGGGGTGCGGTTGTACTTTCTTTCCTCCCGTCCTTTCGGCTTTCCCCATTTATAGGGACGGCTCCGGACAGCACTTGTTACATATACGTCGCTGCGGGTCACCCCCAGTTCCTGAAGAAATCCGTCAAAATACCGGCCGGCTCTTCCACTGAAAGGTATGCCGTTATGTATTTCCGTTTCACCAGGTGCTTCTCCGACAAACATAAGCACAGGAGAAAGAGGACCTTTTCCGTAGACAAAGCCTTCACAAGGGTAAGGGGCGATTCGTTCATTGCATAGCTGGATCAATCTTTGCGGTATCATGAAACCGGCTCCTTTCCAGTAGAAGTGGTGGTTCCGTCGGCAGAGGAATGCAATCCCGCACCAATGAGTACCATCATCGAGGAGAGTCTCTATACATACAATATACTGAATGCCGGCTGTTATCAAAAGAAACACAGAAGACAATCTTCCTGCATTGCATGATAAAAGGTTTCCCTGTAACGTAATAAGCAGATGAAAGATAGGGAGAGGGGGATAACGGATGGATGACCGTTTGTTTAAAACGGCGATGGGGAAATTTGCAACAGGTGTAACGGTAGTAACCACCGATACAGAAGACGGAGTCCATGGTATGACAGCCAACGCGTTTATGTCCGTTTCCATGGATCCAAAACTTGTGCTGATATCTGTGGGCAGACACGCCAACACCCACCGTATCATTGAGCAGAACGGCGTATTTGCTGTGAACATTCTCAGTGAAGATCAAATGGAGCCCGCGCAGTATTTTGCGAAACAGCTCGAGGAGGATGTGGATATCCCGATTGAGCGTTTTGAAGGACAGCCGATTATCGAAGGATCGCTTGCAAGCATTGTCTGCACGGTCTATGACAGTCACGAAGCGGGGGATCACACCCTGTTTATCGGGCAGGTGGAAAACCTGATCGTTCAGGATGAAACACCGCTGCTTTATTTTGAAGGGCAGTTCAGATACTTTCAATAAAAAAACGCCGCAGGAGAAAAAATCTCCCGCGGCATTTTTTATTCCAGTGTACGGTTTGTTTCATCTACGTCAAACGGTTCATCCGGTTCGGGGCTTTCCCCGGCTTTTAATACACCGTCCCCGCCGCAGACGCTGCATGAATACTTCCACTGCTCGTCATCCATCAACAGGCCGGTGCCGTCACAGGCTGAACAAACATTTTCACGGATGTTCATTGGTCGTTTGCACCCTTTCCCGGGACATGAGACTTATCTTATTGTTTGTCTTTCACCCAATTGATAAGTCCCCCTGCTAACATGATGTCCACTTGACGCTCGGTTAATGCATGACGCAGACGGATTTCTTTGTCTTTTCCCTGGAGGGAGGCAGTCAGCTCGCTGGTTTTACCGAGAGTGTCACGAATATTATTCAATTCGATGACATCACCTTTTTCTACGTCAGCAAAATCATTCTCATCCGCAAAAGTTAACGGGAGAATGCCGAAGTTAATAAGGTTCTGCAGGTGAATGCGGGCAAAATCTTTCACGATCACGACCCGCAGACCTAGAAAACGCGGCGCAAGAGCTGCGTGTTCACGGCTGGAACCCTGGCCGTAGTTGCTGCCGCCGACAATGGCATGACCGGTGGTATCGCGGATATCCATCGCCCGGTCATAATAGTCTTCATGTAAAATCTCAAAGGCGAACTTACTGATTTCGGGCAGGTTGCTGCGGTAAGGAAGGACACGCGCACCTCCTGCCAGGATTTCATCGGTGGATAAATTATCGCCGACTTTCAACAGTACCGGCACGTTCATTTCATCGGGAAGCGGCTCCATATTTGGAATAGAGGCGATATTTGGACCTTTATGAAGTTCGACCTCCTTCGCTTTTTCAAAAGGAAGCGGCTCCTCAAGCAGACGAAAATCAACGGTCGGCTCATCGGGCTCGGTGATGCGCGGGTAGTCCATGTCCAGTTTTCTTGGGTCAGTAATTTTACCGTACAGAGCTGAAGCTGCAGCTACTTCCGGACCGCATAGGAAAACACTGTCTTCCTGCGTTCCGGAGCGTCCCGGAAAGTTCCGCGGTGTGGTGCGGAGGCTGTTTCTTCCCGAGGCAGGGGCCTGCCCCATCCCGATACAGCCGTTACAGCCGGCCTGGTGCAGCCGGGCTCCTGATGTCAAAAGACTTGCGATGTGACCGTTTTGGACAAGGTCGGTGAGCATCTGCCGGGACGTAGGATTGATATCGTAGGATACACCACTTGCGATTTGTTTTCCTTTTACAATCTCAGCAGCCATCGCAAAATCTTTGTACCCCGGATTGGCCGAAGAACCGATGTAGGATTGATAAATGGGTTCTCCTTCGACTTCGGTTATAGGAACAACATTGCCGGGACTGGAAGGCTTGGCGATCATCGGTACAAGGGAGGACAAATCAATCTCTTCTTCCATATCGTAGGAAGCCCCTTCATCGGCTTTCAGCTCGCGCCAGTCTTCTTCGCGTCCCTGCGTCTTCAAAAAGCGTTTCACTTCTTCATCAGACGGAAAAACGGAGGCGGTTGCGCCGAGCTCGGCTCCCATGTTGGCAATGACATGACGGTCCATTGCGCTTAACTGCTCAAGACCGGGGCCGTAGTATTCAATAATTTTTCCAACTCCGCCTTTCACGTCGTGACGGCGCAGGAACTCAAGAATGATGTCTTTGGCGCCAACCCAGTCCGGCAGCTCGCCTGTCAGCTTCACACCCCAGATTTCAGGCATTTTCACGTGATAAGGTTCACCTGCGATGGCCATAGTAACGTCAATGCCGCCGGCTCCCATCGCAAGCATCCCCATACAGCCGTTGGCACAGGTGTGGCTGTCGGATCCAAGCAGCGTTTTTCCGGGAACTGCCAGGCGCTGCATATGAACCGGGTGGCTGACTCCGTTGCCGGGACGGCTGAAGTGCAGCCCGAATCGTTTGGCAGCACTCTCCAGGAATAAGTGGTCGTCCGGGTTTTTACTGTCTTCCTGAATAACGTTATGGTCGACGTATTGAGCGGAGGCTTCCGTTTTTGCCCGCTCGATTCCCATCGCCTCAAGCTCAAGCATCACCATGGTTCCCGTAGCATCCTGGGTCAGCGTCTGATCGACGGCGAGGGAAATCTCTTCACCAGGTGTCAAATCACCGGACACAAGGTGTTCTTTTATCAATTTCTGGGCAGCATTCAATGCCATACGTATACGGACCTCCTTATGTTGTTTAGTATGGTTGGTGTATAATGATATATACCCATATCTGAGGAAAGTCTAAACAAACCTGTCGTTTGGTGAGCGAAAAAAGAGAAGACATGATATACTTATAGTATGCAGTGAAAGCATACAGTGAACACAGGACACTTTAAGAAAACAAGGAGGAAGACAGACGTGGGAAAGCGTATTCTGCTTTTTATCATAACCAACGTTTTAATTATTACTACCATAACGATTGTATTCAGCATTCTGGGAATGTTCGGTATCCATATACCGAGCTTGAGCGCGACAGCTTCCGGCCAGATTAACTACGGGCCTCTTCTGATATTCAGTGCGGTAATCGGCTTCGGTGGTGCGTTCATATCCCTTGCCATATCCCGCATTGTGGCAAAAAAATTGATGGGCGTACAGGTTATAGATCCTGACACCGCTACAGGAGAAGAAAGGAAGCTGGTGGAAAAAGTCCACCGTATGGCCCGCAGTTCCGGCATGATGCATATGCCGGAGGTCGGCATCTACAATTCAAGAGAGGTCAACGCATTTGCGACCGGTCCGACAAAGAAACGGTCGATTGTGGCTGTATCAAGCGGGCTCCTGCAGACGATGGATGAAGACGCTGTGGAAGGGGTGCTTGCCCATGAAATGGCGCACGTCTCCAATGGTGACATGGTGACGATGACACTGCTTCAAGGCGTGATTAACACCTTCGTCGTATTTCTCTCAAGAATTGTCGCTTCGATTGTGTCCCGTTTCGTTCAGAATGAGGCGATGCAGATGGTGGTACACTTTGCGGCTATCATTGTCTTTCAGATTCTCTTTTCGATACTCGGAAGTATTGTTGTCAATGCTTATTCCCGTTACAGGGAGTTCCATGCGGATAAAGGCGGCGCCGATCTAGCCGGGAAAGATAAAATGAAACGAGCCCTGCAGGCACTTCAGTCCCGTGCCGACATGGTGGATGACAGCCAGACATCCCTGCAGACGATGAAAATCAACGGTAAACCGATGATGATGAAACTATTCTCCTCCCACCCGCCTTTGGATGAACGTATCCGTCGTCTGGAAGAAAAATAATATCCCGTATACCGACGTTTTCGTAGTATCACAATGATCCCGGCTGCCGCTCAGGCACCGGGTTTTTTATTCGCGCCGGAGAGGCCGGATGTTATATACTAATGATGGAAAGAAAGAGAAAACAGAATCGAGGGGATGCAGGTGGGAGAAAAACAGCAGGGACTTGGTGTTGCAGCAGCAATATCTGCTTATTTATTGTGGGGCTTTCTGCCTTTGTACTGGAAACTTCTCGGGGACGTACCGGCCTCTGAGGTTCTTGCCCACCGGATTATATGGTCGCTTGTTTTCATGTCGGCTGTGGTGGTTTGTGCGGGTATGTTCAAAGGGGTTTGGCTGGAAATAAAGAATACGTTCGCTTCCCGGAAGACAGCTTTGGCCATTACGGTTGCTTCCATTTTAATCAGTGTAAACTGGTTTATTTTTATTTTTGCAGTCAATAGTGATCGTGTGATTGAAGCAAGCCTTGGCTATTATATCAATCCATTAATCAACGTTATCCTGGCGGCCGTTTTTTTGAAAGAAAGATTATCAAAAACAGAAGCAGCAGCGTTTCTGTTTGCTGCGGCCGGAGTGGTTATGCTGACTCTTTATTACGGTTATGTTCCATGGGCGGCGCTTGGGCTGGCGCTGAGCTTTGGATTTTACGGGTTGATTAAAAAGATCACTCCCGTCGGCGCCTGGGCAGGTCTTACGACCGAAACGATGCTGATGACTCCGTTTGCGCTTCTTTTCCTGGTGATATGGAAGGAAGGCGGCAGGGGCTTCTCTTCGTACGCTAATTCAGATATGTTACTGCTCATGGGAGCAGGGGCGGCGACAGCCGTTCCGCTTTTATTGTTTGCAGCCGGTGCAAAACGGATTACATTTTCAATGATGGGATTTCTGCAGTACGTTGCACCGACGATCATGTTGCTGCTCGGAGTGTTTTTGTTTGAGGAACCGTTCAGCCATCAGCAGCTGATTTCATTCCTTATTGTATGGGCCGGTCTTATTCTTTTTACGTGGTCCCGTTCCGTCACAGCCCGGCGGAATCGAAAGCCTGCGGAAAAAAAAGCAGGATAGATGCTGCGAGACTTCCCCGCTGCCGGAAGTCTCTTTCTTTTGTGAAGGTTACCCCGCTGTTTATACGTGGAAAAAGTGGGCTTAAAAAAGGAGAAACACCGTGAAAACGGCATCATTGAACGTTTTATGACTAATTTGTGTTGATTTTGAAACATTCCCGTGAGATTTATATGACATCTAAACGGGTATGTACGCCAAGGGGCGGGGATTTGCTATCATGTAGGAAACACCGTGAAGTGAATTCCTGAACGATGCTTCAGAAAGGAGAGGAACGCCTTGAAAAATAAATGGGGGAAGTACAGCATACTGCTGGCTGCTGCATTGTTGCTGATGTTGACCGCCGGTTGTTCCGTGCCGGTTCTTGATCCAAAGGGTCCGGTCGGGGAAAGCCAGAAGAATCTTATCATTTTTTCCATTATCATGATGTTGGTCATTGTTGTTGTGGTGATGGTTGCCTTGACCTATATGCTGGTTAAGTTCAGGGAACGTCCCAACCGCAAGAATAAAGACTACGACCCGGAACATGAAGGTAATACGAAACTTGAAATCATATGGACAGTCGTTCCACTTATTATTGTGACTGCTCTTTCCATCCCGACTGTCATTACCATTTATCAGTTGGAAGAACCACCGGAGTCTTCAAGTGATAAAGAACCTTTGGTGATTCATGCAACGTCAGCGGACTGGAAATGGTTCTTCAGTTACCCGGAGCAGGATATTGAGTCCGTCAACTATCTTCATATTCCAACGGATCGTGCGATAGAATTCAAGCTCTCATCTGCGGATTCCATGGCATCCTTATGGATTCCGGCTCTTGGCGGTCAGAAGTACAATATGGCCGGTATGGAAACAACGCTGTATCTCCAGGCTGATGAAGCAGGAACATATGAAGGGAGAAACTCCAACTTTACAGGCACTGGTTTTGCGGAGCAGACATTTGATGTTCATGCAGAGCCCGCTGAAGAATTTCAAAGCTGGGTGGAAGAAACAAAGCAGAACGCTCCGGAGTTGACCCAGAACCAGTATGATGAACTGCTTGCACCTGGTCTGCTGCAGGAGATGGAATTCTCGTCGACGCATCTCGAATACGTGGATCATGGCAGCATGGACGGCAGTGACTATTTAATTCAACGCCACGGAACCGATGCATTTGATGACATTCCTGCTCTTGAAGGCGGAGAAGATGTGGCAAATGATTAACAGAGGTATAAAGAAAGCGGGGGAGCAACAGTGATGGACTTTCTGCTGAATGAGTTCCTGGTAACGGGGGATCCGTTAATTTATGGAGCTATGGTATCTATTGTCCTCGTCTCCATCGCCATAGTGTTTGTTCTGACGTATTTCCAGAAATGGGGATACTTGTGGCGTGAATGGCTGACGACAGTGGATCATAAAAAAATCGGAATCATGTACATTATCGCTGCGATAGCGATGCTGTTCCGGGGCGGCGTGGATGCGATGCTGATGCGTGCGCAGCTCACCCTCCCGAATACGGAATTTCTGAATTCACAGCACTACAACGAAATATTTACAACGCACGGCACGATCATGATCATTTTCATGGCAATGCCGTTTCTCATTGGATTGATGAACTTTGTCGTGCCGCTGCAGATCGGTGCGAGAGACGTGGCGTTTCCGTTTCTGAACGCGGTCAGCTTTTGGTCGTTTGCGTTCGGGGCGATGCTGTTCAACCTTTCCTTTGTTATCGGCGGGTCACCGGATGCAGGGTGGACAAACTATGCGCCGCTGGCCGGTCCGAATCTGAATCCCGGTCCCAATATTAACTATTATCTGCTCGGTCTGCAGATATCGGGGATCGGGACCCTTGCGACCGGAATTAACTTCATGGTCACCATTTTGAAGATGCGTGCTCCGGGTATGAAAATGATGCGGATGCCGATTTTCACATGGTCGAGCTTGATTACATCTTTCATTATTACCTTTGCCTTCCCGATTTTGACGGTGGCACTGGCTCTGATGACGATTGACCGTATTTTCGGTTCACAGTTCTTCACGTTGACAGGTGAAGGTATGCCGATGATGTGGGCCAACCTTTTCTGGCTCTGGGGTCACCCGGAAGTGTATATCGTCATACTGCCGGCTTTCGGTATTTTCTCCGAAGTGATTTCCACTTTTGCCCGTAAGCAGCTATTTGGTTACAAAGCGATGGTTTGGTCGATGGTTATTATTGCCGGTCTCAGTTTCCTTGTGTGGGTGCACCACTTCTTTACGATGGGTGCCGGCGCAGGCGTAAACTCTGTCTTCTCGATAACAACCATGTTGATTTCTGTGCCTACCGGAGTGAAGATATTCAACTGGCTTGGCACGATGTATAAAGGGAAAATACGATTTGATACGCCGATGCTGTGGTCTCTCGGCTTTATTCCGTGTTTTGTGATAGGCGGAGTGACAGGGGTTATGCTCGCGATGGCAGCAGCGGACTATCAGTATCACAATACGTACTTCCTTGTTGCCCACTTTCACAATGTGCTGATCGCCGGAACCGTGTTCGGCTGTTTTGCCGGCCTGACATTTTGGTATCCGAAAATGTTCGGCCATAAGATGAATGAAAAGCTGGGTAAAATCAGTTTCTGGTTATTTGTCATCGGATTTAATGTCTGCTTCCTGCCGATGTATTTCCTTGGTTTCATGGGAATGCCGCGGCGGACGTATTCGATAGAGCCGGAATGGATGCCGCTCAATGTCATTTCTACTGTTGGCGCGGTCCTGATGGCTGTTGGCTTTCTTGTGTTTGTGTACAATATTTACTACAGTTTCCGTTACAGCGAGCGTGAAAAAACCGGAGATACCTGGGACGGCCGCGCGCTGGAGTGGGCGACTACCACACCGGTACCGTTCTACAACTTCGCCACCGTGCCTGAGATAACCGGTCCGGAAGCCTTCTGGAAGATGAAACAGGAAGGTGGAACGACATATGATAAGGAGAAACTCGAACCTATTCATATGCCGAGTGACTCCGGTGTTCCATTTATCATGTCGGCCTTTATGTTCGTAGCCGGTTTTGGTCTCGTCTGGGAATGGATGATTGTAGCCATTGCAGGTTTAATCGGAATACTTGCCTGCATGGTCGTACGTTCGTTTGACTATGACGACGGCTTCCATGTGTCGGTGGAAGAAATTAAAGAAACGGAAGAAAAAGCAAGGGAGGGAGAAAAATGAGCGGCCACTCAGAATTGACGACAGGCCCTTTGGAATACCGGTCCCATGAAGGTAGAATGACAATTCTTGGGTTCTGGATGTTCCTGGGGGCGGAAATTGCATTATTTGCGACTCTCTTTGGCACATTTGCCGTGTTGTTCGGCCGCACGGCGGATGCACCCACGCCGCAGGAACTGTTTGAACTTCCGATGGTACTCATTATGACCTTCCTGCTTTTAACAAGTAGTTTCACATGCGGCATTGCGATTCATGAAATGCGCCGGGGTTCACTGAAAGGGCTGTTGACGTGGCTTAGTATAACTCTCGTTCTGGGTCTTGGATTTCTCGGTTTTGAAATTTACGAGTTTGTCCATTACGCCCATGAAGGAGCCTCGATGCCATCCAGTGCTTTCTGGTCCAGCTTCTTTGTTCTGACCGGAACCCACGGCCTTCACGTTACACTGGGGATATGCTGGGCTGTCCTGCTGATGATACAGCTCAAACAGCGTGGTTTGACCCAGGTCACATCCCGGAAGACATTTGTTCTTGGATTGTACTGGCACTTTCTGGACGTTATCTGGATCTTTATCTTCACGAGTGTGTATCTGATAGGGATGGTGGTTTAAATGAGCGCAGAGAACGAAAAGTTCCCTAAAAAGCACATCGTCGGATTTCTTGGTTCCCTGGTTTTAACATTGGCTGCGGCCTGGGCGGCGCTTGGCTCCGACCTTCCCACTCACTGGATTATCATTTCTATCATGGTGATGGCAGTCATCCAGGCTTTCATCCAACTGTTTATGTTCATGCATTTAACAGAAACGGAAAGCGGCGGCCTGCAGGTAGGCAACATGCTTCATGCCTTTTTCATTGCAGCTGTTATTATAGCAGGATCTGTCTGGACAATGTCCTTTGGTTTCTCCCACAACCATGACGGCGGTGGAGGCGACATGCAGATGGAAGAACATGAACAAGATCATTAATAATGGAAGAGGTCGGGAAACCGGTCTCTGAAGAATAAAAAACGCTTCCGATTATCACACGTGATAGTCGGAAGCGTTTTTAATGGATTGGCATTTAGGAATCCGGCTTCAGCATCTGGAGGCCTGACAGTAAATGCAATACTTTCCCTTATACAAAAATCCGAACGACAGCAGGCATTCCTCATTTAAGGAAAAGCACTGAATCGTTCGGATTTTTTGTCTTGGAAAAATATTATCCCAGTCTTTTTCTCCATTTCTCGGATCTTCCATATTCTTTTGATCTGGTACTGGACCGGAAAGACTGAATCCAGTCTTTTTTCTGTACTTCTTTAATCGACTTGATGAGAAACATAATCACAGCCGCATCTGCAAGCAGCAGACTGGCGTAGAATGCAAAGATTGAAGTCGGTGCATTCAGAACGGTAATAGATGTGAAATGACTGAAGAAGTAGTCCCACATACCGAGCATCAATGCAAATTGTATGACGGCAGTCACCTTTAGGTTACGTTTGGCAAAGTAAAGAGGGGCTAATGTCGCAACGAGCATAAACAACATCAATACATCCATGAACAACACCTCATTCCGAATATTAGATGAAACGCTTTCAGTTAATTGTTAACTTAATTGTAACAAATGATTCACAAAAAAGACACAACGAAGTCAAAAAAATTTAAATTTTGTGGAGTGGAGCATAAATAGCGTAAAAAAGCCGGCTTTAGCCTTTTAAGAGCCGGCCGGCTGTTTTCTGGTCTGTGATCAGTATATTAGCGTATCCTCCCCGGAGTGCTCCCCGAACGGGCCGGTATTTCATCTGACCGCCGGCGACGAGAATGGAAAACTCTTTCTTTTTTAACTCATGCAGTTCAATGCCGATGGTGCGCTCATTTAACTCTTCATGACATATTTGTCCGTAATCATCAAAAAAGCGGGAGCATATTTCCCCTGCTGCTTCGTTGTCAAGTTTCACCAGTTCATCCTGCGTGAAGTAATCGGTCTGCATCAATACAGAATCAATGGTCGGTGCTCCTACGCTGAAAATGGCCTTTTGGGCGGCTTTTCCTTTTTGAAGAACACGCTGAATGTGGCGGTCTGTTTCGATTGCATGTTTTACCGAAACATGATCAACAATAGCAGGAAGCGGCAGGAGCCAGTTATCGGTCTGAAATGCACGACCGAGCAGGTGAATGATTTCTGTGGCATACGTCTGGCTTCCGGAATGGCTGGCTCCCCCGTTCAGTTGTACGATTTCGAGATTGGGAAGGGGACGCGTCTGCATATGTTTAGCGGTTTCGTACAGTGTTGTACCCCAGGAGGCTGCCAGAATATCATCGTCTTCCACGTGACTGTCGAGAAACGAAGCGGCCGCTTCTCCGAGTTTTTCTTTTAGTGTGTATTCTTTCTCGTCCACATGAACAACGATGACTTCCTTCAATCCGAACCGGTCCCGTAAAGCAGAAGCCTGTTGTTCAATTTGTTCGGAAGGGTCATGGATGGTTACTTCAACAATGCCTTCCTGTTTGGCTTTTTTTAATATCCTCGAAACCGTTGGACGCGACATCTCCAGTTTTTTGGCAATATCCTGCTGGCTGTAGTCATATTCATAATACATGCGGGCGGCGTCGATCATTTTTGCAAGCTGATCCATTTTATTTCCTCCTGCTTACGGACTGCATGTTTTATTTTAATAAACATTGTTAAAAAAATATAGAGAAATCCGGAAGAGGCAGCCTCTCCCGGATGGAAATATTTTTTACAGCAGTTCTTTCAGTTTTGAAGCGACGTTTTCAGGAGTGAATCCATACTGCTTCACGACTTCCGGTCCCGCGGCGGAGGCACCGAATGTTTCGATGCCGAATGCAGCACCTTCTTCTCCGGTGTAGCGTTCCCAACCGAACGGGGAAGCCATTTCGACTGCCAGCCGGGCTTTGACCTCGGGCGGGATAACTTGACGGCGGTAGGATGAATCCTGCTTGTCAAATTTATCCCAGCTCGGCATGCTGACAACACGGACCGCAATATTCTCCTGTTCGAGGAGTTTCTGGGCTTCAACCGCCAGCGATACTTCCGAACCGCTCGCCAAAAGCAGTGCGTCGGGATCTCCTTTTGAATCACTGACGACATAAGCCCCGCGCTTCACGCCTTCCTCAGCACGTTCTGCCGTGCCGGGGAGAACGGGAAGGTTCTGCCTTGTTAAAACGAGAGCTGTCGGGTGGTCTTTCGTTTCCATTGCCTGTTTCCACGCCGCCCGGGTTTCATTTCCGTCAGCGGGACGGATGACCGAAATTCCTGGAATAGCACGCATCGAAGGAAGTTGTTCGATCGGCTCATGCGTCGGACCGTCTTCGCCGACAGCTATGCTGTCATGGGTGAATACATAATTAACCGGCAGTTCCATGATGGAAGCCATCCGGATGGCCGGACGGAGATAATCGGAAAAGACGAAGAAGGTTCCAGCAAACGCCGTCAGCCCGCCGTGCAGAGCAATGCCGTTCAATGCTGCTGCCATGGCGAATTCGCGTACTCCGAACCACACGTTTTTTCCGGTGTAGTCAGGCGGCCCGAAATCTTCGGTATCATTGATATGCGTTTTATTGGAACCGCCGAGGTCAGCTGATCCGCCGAAGAATTCAGGTACATTGCGGGCAATCTCCTGAATGACCTCACCCGATACAGCACGACTTGCTTTTGGTTTATCGTCTTCCTGATAAACCGGAAGCGTGGCGTCCCATTCAGACGGCAGCTCACCATTTACAGCTCGTTTAAACTGGGCACCTTTCTCCGGATGATTCTTTTCGTATTGTTCAACCAGGGTCTGCCACTTTTCATGCTGGGCTTTACCAGGCTTTTTGATCATATCATGAAAACGGCTGTATACCTGGTCGGGAACAAAGAAAGGTTCCTCAAACGGCCATTCGTAAGATTCTTTTGCCAATTTCACTTCATCCTCGCCAAGAGCAGCTCCGTGGGATGCGGCACTGCCGCTCTTGTTCGGTGCGCCGAAACCGATGACGGTTTTGACTTCAATAAAGGAAGGTTTGTCTGTAACAGACTGAGCTTCTTTAATGGCCTTCTCGACAGCCTCCATATCTTCGCCGTCCTCGATATACTGAACATGCCAGCCGTAAGCTTCGAAACGCTTGGCAGGGTTCTCTGAGAAGGAGCGGTTCAGGTCACCGTCAAGAGAGATGTCATTGGAGTCATAAAGAAGAATCATTTTGCCAAGCTGCAGATGGCCGGCGAGAGATGCAGCTTCGGCACTGACACCTTCCATCAGATCCCCGTCACCGCAGATGGCATAAGTATAATGATCAATCAGCTCTGTTTTGTTGTCATTGTACAAGGATGCAAGCTTTCGTTCGGCCATTGCCATACCGACCGCCATCGCAACTCCCTGACCGAGCGGACCGGTGGTGGCGTCCACTCCCGGTGTATCAGCAGATTCCGGGTGTCCCGGGGTTTTACTTCCCCAGCTTCTGAACTCTTTTAAATCGTCCAGACTGATATCATACCCGCTTAAATGCAGGAGACTGTATAAAAGCATCGATCCGTGACCTGCGGACAGGACGAAACGGTCGCGGTTGATCCAGTCCGGGTTATCGGGATCGGTCTTAAAGAATCTGCTCCACAGCGTGTACGCCATTGGAGCGGCACCCATCGGCATTCCGGGATGGCCGGACTGTGCATTTTCCACTGCGTCCATGGAAAGCGTCCGAATCGTCTGTACAGCCAGTTTATCTTCTTCTGTAAAATGTGACAAAGTTATGTCCTCCTTCTATTATGCTTCGGGAATGTTTTATGCGGTGATGTGAAACCATTCCACCTGATAGGACGCCTTCAGGGAAGAACGCCTCCATTCATCTGCCTTCCGGGCGGCGCGGACCATCAAGAGTCTGTCTTTTGCCGTAAACTTCGGTCCGAGACACTGAGCACTGTCAACGGTTACAACATTGACATGAGGGGACCGGTTTTGAGGCAGACGTTTCTGTACCTCGGCAAGGTCCACTGATTCCTCCACAGCGGCCAGAGCAAAAGTGTGCCCGCTTTGGTAATGTTGTTCCAGCTCCCGTGTGAAGTGCTGCATCGATTGTTCATCGGCGTTATTCAGTTTCAATCCCCCGGTGCACAGCGCGGTATCTTCTGTCAAATGAAGAGACGCACCGTCGGGAAGCTGAAGAAAAAACAGCCTCGGATTGTCGTATTTCATGGAATCGGCAGTGTCGGCAACACTGAGAGCGTACTGTACGATTTCATTGAGCGCGGTATCATACCCGATAGATTCCGACTCACGGATAATCGGATAAAAAATGGAGACCGGCAGCATAAAGACCGGCTGTCCAATGTCTTTTAAGAACTGCTGCAATTCCTTTTCCGATGTCAGCGGATCGGTCAGAAGCAGTACCATGTCCGCATGTGCCTGCAGTGTCTCCGTTACTTCCCACTGTTTCAGCTGCATGGGGGAGAATGGGGCGCTCCGGGCAAACCGATCGGGGTCAAATGGGTGCCATTCCGCTTTAAAACGGCCGGGCAGAACCATATTCCATGTAGAACCGGACTCACAAAGCTGCCCGGCAAAGAAGTGCAGAAAAGAACTGGGTAATACACTCATATTAACAACAGCAGCGTTCAATCTTCATCACCACGCATTGAAATAAATTTCATTAATAATTAAACATTTTTTCATCAATCATTATAAACGATGAAACAAAGATTAACAATTCAATTGGTGAAAAAATCTGAAAAGAATTAATATCAGAAAAAATTCAAGGGTGAGTTGACAGTCTCATTATTTTCATAGAAAATGTAATTGATATTGATAATCTTTATCAAAAGAAGAGGTTTTTCACACACTTTATACAGTAAGGGGAAATACATATGAAAAAGTGGATGACAGGATTGGCCATGTCGGGAATGCTGCTTCTCGGAGCCTGCGGGAACGAAGAAAGCAGTGGGAGTGAAGAGCAGCAGAACACCGGAGAAAATCAGGATACCCGCAGTGTAACAATCGAGGATGCGAACGGAGAGCAGACGATAGAAGGAACGCCTCAGAATATAGTTGCCCTGGAATGGTACAATGCGGAGCAGCTGCTCTCTCTTGGCATTCAGCCCGCCGGAGTGCCGAATGTGGAAGGATATAAAGACTGGATGAATACCGGGAAGGAGCTGGCCGGCAGCGTAGAGGACGTGGGCACACGCGCGGAGCCGAATCTGGAAGCCATTTCGCGGCTCAATCCGGATCTGATCATTGCCGCTCAGTTCAGGCACGAACAGACGATTGACCGCCTCAAAGAAATTGCGCCGGTCATTACGTTTGCGCCGTACAACGAAGAAAATTCCCAGAACCTCTACAAGGCGCTGATGGATCAGTTCCGAACGATTGCCAAAGTGACGGACAAAGAACAGGAAGCCGATCAGGCACTGGAAGAGCTGGATCAATTCTATGAAGAGCAGAAACAGCGTCTTGCTGAGGCCGGACTGGATGGAGCCCGGTACGTGTCTTCCATGACATTCAGTTCCCAGAACTCGCCGACGCTGCGGCTGTATACCGATAATTCGTATCCGGCGCAGGTGATGAGTAAGCTTGGTCTTGAAAATGTCTACGAAGCAGATGAACATATGCAGTACGGGTACACCGAAGGGGGCGTGGAACCGCTCCAGAATTTTCAGGAAGAAGATGTACAGTTCCTTGCTTTTGTTCAGGAAGATGACAATATCTTCGAAAATCAGCTGCAGGGCAATCCGGTCTGGGAGAATCTGAGCTTCGTGGAGGAAGGAAACACGTACTTTCTCCCGGGAGATACCCCTGTGATCGGCGGCGTATCCTCTGCCAGAGCATTAACAAAAGAGATTGTGGATTCTTTGGTGGAAGAGTGATTCTATGAAAAACAAAACACCATGGCAGCATACGATGCTTGCGGTTCTCACTTTTGGAGGTGGAACCGCTCTTTTGTTCGTTTTGACTTTTGTTCATATTAATCAGGGAGATGTGTCTATCCCTGTTTCGTTAGTGGTGGAAGCCCTCACGAATCCGCAGGACATTCTCGCCCATCACACGGTGCGTATTCTCCGCATGCCAAGAGCGGTGATAGGTATCCTTGCCGGAGGCGCGCTTGCTGTATCGGGTGTTGTCCTGCAGACCGTTACGAAAAATCCGCTCGCTTCGGCCAGTACACTCGGCATTCATTCCGGTACATATTTTGCGGTTGTGGCAGGTACAGTGTTTCTCCCTGCTGCCTTATCCGGGAATTCCCTTTTTACGGCTTTTCTTGGGGGTCTTGGGACGTTTCTCGTTGTTTATATGTTATCAGGCGGCAGGAAAGCGACACCGGTTCGAATGGTGCTTGCCGGTATGATTGTGACGTTGTTATGTTCGTCGATGACCAATGTCCTTCAAATCTTTTATGAACAGGAAACGGCGGGTCTGTTTTTGTGGGGGTCCGGTACGCTCGTTCAGAATGACTGGAGCGGCGTTCAGTTTGCGGTGCCATTCGTTGCTGTTAGTTTAGGGATCGTTCTGATTATGTCATCGCAGCTTGATACGTTGAAGCTCGGAGACGATGTAGCTGCCGGCCTGGGTCAGAACGTCCACCTCGTGAAATTCATCTCTGTCATCGCAGCGGTAATGCTGACGTCTGTAACGGTAAGTGTTGTTGGTCCTATTGGTTTTGTCGGTTTGATTGCTCCGCATATCATCAAACGGCTCGGGTACCGAAAGCATTTGTCCATAACGACTGCTTCTTTTATATGGGGCGGCAATGTACTTCTGGCCGCTGACATTGCAGCAAGAGTCATTGATCCATCCTTTTCCGAGCTTCCGGTAGGTGCCATCAGTGCCTTGATTGGAGCGCCGTGGCTGATCTGGCTTGTGCTTCGGATGCAGCAGGGACGGGCCGGAGAACAGAATTCATCCGTTATGGCGGGGCGCCCGACAAGAGAACTTCCATTAACTGTTCTCCTGCCTGTATTGACCGGACTTATTATCATAATGGGGTTCATCAGTCTTGCCTCAGGAAACTACGGTTTCGAGCCCATCGCCTTTTTCCAGGCGGTGTCTGGGTCGTCCAATGAGTTCATGAAAAATTTAATTATTGATTTCCGGCTTTCCCGGGCTCTCCTCTCCTTTTTAGCAGGAATGATTCTGGCAGCGAGCGGCCTGGTATTTCAGGGTGTGCTGCGCAATCCTCTTGCGGACCCGTCTGTTATCGGTATCACCTCTGGTGGAGGAGCTGGAGCGTTGACCGCCATGTATGTGTTCGGCGGAACAGGAATATGGGTTCCGGCAGGCGCAATGGCCGGAGCCATTTTGTTCTTTTGCATTGTGATGCTCCTGGCTGTCCGCGCAGGATTTCAGCCCGCCACCTTGGCACTGCTTGGAATCGGGGTATCGGCTTTTGGTTCTGCAGTGATCCAGATACTGGTCGTGCAGGCTGATGTCACCGTGACGTCTGCTTTAACCTGGTTGTCCGGAACAACGTATGCCAAAGGCTGGTCTGAGATCACCGCCTATCTGATCTGGCCGCTCCTTTTTGTTATTCCGTTTCTGCTTCTGTGTATCCGCGTACTGGATACGCTGGCCCTTGGAGACGATACAGCGGCAGGACTTGGATTAAAGGTTACCCGTACCAGATTTCAGATGGCACTTGCTGCTGCTGTGCTGGCTGCGTTCAGCGTTGCGGCGGTCGGTTCCATCGGCTTTATCGGCTTGATTGCGCCGCACGCTGCACGCCTGCTGATTGGTCCGTCCCATCAGAAACTGCTTCCTGTGAGCATTCTCATCGGCGGATTACTGCTGCTTGCGGCAGATACTCTGAGCCGGACGTTACTTGCTCCGAATGAGATACCATCGGGAGCCGTTGTCGCTATTATCGGGGCTCCCTATTTTCTATGGCTGATGAGAAGAAAAAGATAGAAAGAAAGCGGGAGTTCCGGTATGCGGAGAAATTGATAGACAGGTCGTCTATATGCTAATCTGTAGTGTAATAGATGATACGGTAGAAAAGAGATGAAGAGACCATGAAAAAAACTGTCCGTTCCCTGTTTCCTTTCGGTGAAACAATGATAATGGCTCTCGCTGCAGGTTTTCTTTTTCAGGTTCTGCATCTTCCTCTGCCCTGGGTGCTCGGTCCGATGTCCGGGCTTATTTTATGGCGGGGGTGTACAGGACGAAGCCTGCGCTGGCCGGCGCAGGGAAAACATATCGGACTGTTATTTGTCGGATATATGATTGGTGTGTCGGTTACAACGAGCACATTGATCCAAATCGGAAAGCAGCTTCACTTGGTTGCGCTCGTAACCTTACTCACGATTGCTGTCAGTATTTTAATAGGAAGCCTGGTATTCAAGAAGATGGGAATGAAGTGGGCGGATATTATATTCGGCAGCATTCCCGGAGGGTTGTCGCAGGTGGCGGCTCTGAGTGAAGAAGTACAGCAGGTGGATGCTACGAAAGTGCTCTTTATGCAGATGATTCGTATTATCACGGTTATATTCACCGTACCTTTTCTGGTTGTTCACCAGGCAGCTCTGACAGACGGCGGATCGGCTTCTTCGGTCTATACGCCTTTCCTTCCATGGCTGTCTTTTTCGCATATTGCGGTGCTTCTCATCTGCGGGGCAGCAGCGTATGTTATCAGTAAAACAGGGTTTCCTGTCGCCTTTTTGACCGGACCGCTATTTACGGTGGCGGTTATCAATATTTTCTTCGGGACTGCCGCCGACCTTCCATCGTTTCTGACGGTGACAGCACAGCTTCTGCTCGGTACACATTTTGGGCTGCAGATGGATCCCGGGCTTATTAAGCGCTCGAAATGGATCGGCGTATTTACGTTTCTGTGCAGCCTGACTCTCGTGCTGCTGTCGCTTGGCATGTCCGTTTTTCTTACGAACGTCACGCAGATGAATATGGCAACCGCGTTTTTAAGCACCGCCCCCGGAGGTCTTGCCGAAATGACTGTTACCGGGAGCGGTGTCGGTGCGGACCTTGCCATGATAAGCGGCTATCAACTGTTTCGTATTCTTTTCATTCTGTTTCTGGCCCTGCCTTTGATTAAGTGGTGGTTTGTCAGGCAGGAGCAGGATCAGCTGCAGAACACTCAGCCGCGAAGCTGACTTTTCTCATTGAAAAAGACTTTGTATGCGTTCTGGACGAACAGGATGACCGTTAAGGAGACGGCCCCGGTAACCCCGAGGAGAATCGCGATCTGATATTCAATGGCGGTAACCGGGTTCACTCCTGCTAGAATCTGACCGGTCATCATGCCGGGAAGAAATACAATCCCGGTTCCGACCATGTTGTTGATTGTCGGAAGTATGGCATTGTCAAATGACTGATTCACAATCTTCCGGCTTGCTTCTTTGGGCGTGGCTCCGAGCATTAACGCGCTTTCGACGCGGTGGCGCTGGTCCTTCATGCCTTCGGTTAATGTCTGGACACCGAGTGTGACACCTGTCATGGAATTCCCGATAATCATACCGGCGATAGGGATGAAATACCGCGGTTCATACCACGGAGAAAACTGAATGACGATAACATTGAAATAGATCAGGCTGGACAAGGTCCCGGCGGCCATGGAAACAGCGATGATCTGTTTCATTTTTTTATCCAGACCGCTCCGCACGCGGCGGAAAATGTTCCATACTGCAAACGTAATCATGAGCAGCACAACCAGTGCCGTCCACAATGGATGAGGGTTATCAAACAGATAGATGAGAATGTAGCCGACAAGGAGCAGCTGGATCGTCATGCGCAGGCTGGAAATGAGAATTTCTTTGCTGCGCGGGATGTTTCTTATTTTCACAATGACAAGCAGCATAAGGATAAAGACATAGGCGGCGGCCAGCTGCCAGATGGTTAAATCAATAATGTTGTTATTCATTTATCTTTCTCCCCTTGTACGAAAACGGCGTGATATCCATCGTCTCGTCTGCATAAGCATCGGCAATGCTGCGGGAGTGGGTGACAAATACCACCGTTTTCTGCTTCTTCCGTGCGTGCTTCATAAAGGCTTCCATCACTTCATGCTCGAGCCCTTCATCGAGTGCGGATGTCGGCTCGTCGAGCAGGCAGACCGGCGGATCAAGCAGGGTGAGTCTGGCGAGCGCGAGCCGCTGCTGTTCCCCGCCTGATAATGTCTCGGCGTCGTCGCCGAGTTCTTTTTGGAGATCATACTGCTGGATAGAATGTTTCATCTGCTCTTCGGAAGGGAGGGGCCTGCCGGCGAAACGGCATCCGGATTCCAGGTTTTCCTTCACTGTATCCCCGAACAGGACAGGCTGCTGGGAGAGCATTGCCGCTTCCCTCCGCAGTTCTACGGCCTCCCAGTCCTGTACCGGTGTCCCTTGAAAGCGGATGACGCCTTTATCAGCGGACACGAGATGATTCATCAATTTCAGCATCGTCGATTTTCCCGACCCGCTTTCTCCGATCAGAGCTGTCATGCTCCCTTTCTGAATGCGGAGGTCATCGATATGCAGAATGTCTTTGTATACGGCTTCTTCGAATGTAAACATAACGACTCCTTTTTTGATGCTTTTCTCATAGTATCGCCATTTTTTTCTCCATACAATATGAAACATCGGCTCGAAAAGGAGAAATGTTTAAGGAAAGCGTCCGCAGGGAATTCCTTTAGATAAATAAAGAAAGGTGGCCTGCCTGCTATGAGTGATATCCAAATCGGAGAAAATAAATTTTTTATCGAAAAAGACGGGAAAGAGGCCGCGGTCATTACGTATTATCACGACAACAACAGCAACATTGTCATTGATCACACCGGAGTGTCGGAAGACCTGCGGGAGCAGGGGATTGGCAAAGAGCTTGTCGCCAGTGTGGTGGATAAAGCAAGGGCGGAGAACAAGAAGATTATCCCGGAATGCCCATATGCGGAAAAACAACTGAAAGACAACGAAGCCTACCACGACGTACTCGCCACCGCCTGACACGAAGTCAGGCTTTTTTTTTGGCGGCATGCAGTCCTAGGATAGGGTCGGCTATGTCGGTCATGCGGCCGGAAAAAGGCTGAAGGGGAGCACAAACGTAACAATAAATCGTTCATAAGACAGTTCAGGGTAGAAGAGCCCCGGCCAAACGTAACCGGGCTCATTTCATAACGACGTTTAGGGTAATCGCCGGTGGTCCAAACGTAATCAGGGGATGATATATATGATAAAAGGAAGCTGCGTTATGGAGACGCAGCTCTTCTTTTATTCATTTTGAAAGCGCTTAACAGTAAAATGATTCAAAAGAAGGATATGGAATAAATAGTTTGGCATTCACAGTAATGCATATAAATCATCAGTAACTGGAATTTCAGGAAAAACTCCATTTGTATGGAATTAGAGTGCTAAGACCATGAGAAGAGAGTTTGGGAACAAGTAACTAATAAGCATGTAGTCATTTTTTAGTATGAAGTATGTCATAGGGTTTGATGTACAACTATGTTCCTAAAAGCAAGATTAGAAGGAAACTTTAGGTTTTTTGGAGATTATGCTAAAAATAGTAAGTGTGAAAAAGATGGAAGCATAAGTAAAATTCAAGGGCATGATAACCATTCTAATCAATCACACAAAAAAGAAGACATTTCCCGTCACCGTTCACTGGAGTGGGACAACAAAACAGCGGGTGGCTGTACATAAAATGGGATTGAAAAGAGAAAGGGAGCCGCTTCCTTTCTCTTTTCTGCCGCCATTGCGATAAATTTTTTAACCGTGAAAATTAACAATCTTCAGATTGAAGAAGGGGAAGGCAAACATGGAAACACACAGCTTGATATTTCTGACGATACTCTTTCTTCTTATGGCCGCCTGCGGAAATAACGCTGCCGAAGAAGCGGAAGAAGTGAGAAGCCAGGCGTTAAATGAAGAATTCTGGCAGACATATGATGATTTTATGGCGGTGCAGACCGTGAATGCCGCACAGATTGAACATCAATATCCGCAGGTGATGAAAGGTTTGAACAATCAAATAACAACACTAAATGAATTGGACATTCAGACAGAAGATGCCAAGGAAATAAGAAATAGTTTTGTACAGGGTTTTGAAGCGATGCGGCGGGCGTATGAGCCATTAGAAGGGGAATATGAAGCCATGTACAATGATAATCTCAGTACGGAGCTGGAAGAAAATTATTCTGCAGAAATAGAAAAAAGTAACGAACAGATGAGTAATGCCCTTGCATCGTTAATGGAGTATTATGACTTTGAAAAAGCGAAAGAAGAGGAGATTATGCAGAAGCTGGAACCGTGGATGACAGAACAATAAATTGGAGGCTGATGAATCGTTGAAGAAGGTCCATCTGACAAAAAAGCTGACTAAAGCACAGAAAAAAGCCTACAAACCTCATGCTCTTCCGGAATTTCCTGTCTACCGTACGTTTGCCATCGAGAAGGATGACCGGTCCTACTATCTCGTAGGTCAGGTTTTTCATGACGGTTATGATCATTTTATGCAGTGGCTTGTTGTAGATAATAAAGGAAACATGGCTGATGAAAATACTGCAAAAGCCGTTCATGAAGCTTACACCTATTGGTTGTGGGCAAAAAATATGAGCATTACACTGCTTCCGGTTATGGAAAAAAGGAATAAGAAGAACCCTGATTCCAATGAAATGAAAAAGTTATTTCAGCATCTTAAAGAAAGGAATTCAGAACATTCCAAGCTCATGGAGGCATTTACAGACTTATTGAAAAACAAACCTGACTACGAACAGCAGGTTTTGGATCACCTGATCTCCTTACAAAGATTGACCGGGGAGGTTGAAACGTCAAACCATTTAACCAGAGCCGGCCAAGAGCAGTTAAAAACAGAATGGGAGAACGTGCTGGAAGTTTATGATTCATGGATGGATTCTTTATGTTCGATGGAAGAAGATGATATAGACGAGTACATAAAGAAAGAGACAAACTTCCCGGAAGAGAGTGCCTATTTACTTACCATTACGGAAGAAAGACGTTGTCTGCTTGCTGTAAAACAAATCATAGGATATTTAACTGACGATTTGAATATGAGTTGGAAAGAGCAGCTGCAGTGGCATTTTGAATCAACCAGAATGAAGCCGAAGGCAGGAAAGCCAAAAGTTTCGTTTAAGGGAAAATATAAAGTGTATCCATTTATTAATTGGGTATATAAAGCTACCATCTATTTTTTAATTCCTTTGGAAATATTAATGTTTTTATTCTATCGGGACATGGCTGTCTTAAGTAATCTTGGAATACAGCTTCTACTGTTTATTCCAATGATAAAAACGTACCGTAAGCAAGCTGTGTTAAATTTGCTTTATCAATGGAAGGAATACATAAAAAACAAAAGCATGGTGATCGCGAGTTTTGAAGCTGACAATACGGGATCGGCATCCGCGTTTAAGTTCGGAGCAATTCTGGCTGCCGTTATTGGAGGAATTATGTACGCTTTTTCCAGAGAATGGCCGCTGCTTGTTGGCTTTTTGATTGTCGCAGTTCTGTTGTATGGCTACAGTGAACTTTCCGCACGTACTTCGTTGTCCCGAACGAAAGTGGAAATTCATGAAGCATGGATTAAAATTGGACCACAGGATGTATGGAATGAACAGATACGGGACCTCATCTGGGAAGATGAAGGAACACTTAAAATCGATCAAGGGAAAGACAAAGCAGCGTTTAAAATCCAATTCAAACCGGAGGATACCGCGGAAGCTGCCGAAGCGCTGGAAAAATGGTGCGAGAAAAACGGCCGCTCTATGGCAGGATGAAACCTTGCATGATACGACTGCCATGCATGCGGCCGCAAAAACGTGACCATAAACTGTTCATAAGACAGTTTATAACACCTGAAGCCCCCTAAAACGTAACGAAGAACCTTTCATAACGACGTTTACAGGGCAAGAAAGTGGTCGAAACGTAATCATGGGGGCTGTGCACTGCACCTTTCTGTGTTTTCTACTGAGTAATAAAAGAGCTGCGTACCAATAACGCAGCTCTTTCGTCATTCTTTATTTCAAATGTTGTTCGTAATAAGCGGCGGCGCCCTGGACTTCGTCGATGGTCAGCTGGTGGCCGTTGTGTTCCCACTGAATGTGGACGTGCGCGCCGGCCTGCTCGAGCAGGCGTGAGAGTTCTTCGGTTTCCTGGGCCGGGCAGATCGGATCGTTCGCGCCGGCTCCGATAAAGACGTGCTGCCCGTTCAGGGAAGGCAGTTCCACTCCTTTGCGCGGCACCATGGGGTGATGAAGGAGGGCACCTTTCAGTACCCCTTCATAATGGAACATGAGGCTGGCGGCGATGTTGGCGCCGTTGGAGTACCCGACGGCGATGACATTGCTTCGGTCAAAGCCGTACTGCTCCGCACTTTCGTCGATGAAATCATACAACTCTTTGGTGCGGTGAATCAGGTCTTCTTCGTCAAACACCCCTTCGGCAAGCCGGCGGAAAAAGCGGGGCATGCCGTTTTCAGAGACATTGCCGCGCACACTGAGCACCGATGCGTCGTCATCAATCAATTTGGCAACCTCAATCAGGTCTTCTTCTGTGCCGCCGGTGCCGTGCAGAAGCAGCAGCACCGGGGCATCTGGTTTTCCTTCCCGGAAAATATGCTTCATGACAAAATCCTCCTTAGACGCCCGGTTTATAATCGAGCGGGTTTAATTTGGCTTCGATTTCATCGCGCTGTGGTTCGAGATACGGCGGCAGCGCGAGGGATTCGCCGAGGTGCTCCAGGTCTTCATCGCCGTCAAAACCGGGGCCGTCGGTGGCGATCTCAAACAGGATGCCATTTGGCTCGCGGAAATACAGGGAGCGGAAATAGTACCGTTCCACAAACCCGGAGTTCGGCAGGCCGACGCTGCTGATATGCTCAATCCATTGATTCAGTTCGTCCATGTCGGCGGCGCGGAAGGCGACGTGGTGAACGCCGCCGCGGCCCTGCCGTTCAAACGGGAGATCGGGACGTTCTTCGATATGGATTTCGGCACCGCTTCCGCCCTCGCCGGTTTCGTAAACGACAATATCCGGATTTCCTGATTCCGTGGAAGGATAGCTGCTTTTGCGGCGGAAGCCCATCACGTCGGTCAATACGTGGGATGTGGGTTCGGCTTTGCGGACGGTCAATTTAATCGGGCCGAGTCCGGTAATGCCGTGCTCCTGCGGAATCGGTGCGCGTTCCCACGGAGTTCCGCCGGACACGCCGTCGTTGTGTTCATCTGATACGAAGATGAGACGCTGTCCTTCAAAATCATGAAAGGCCATCGAATTCCGTCCACCGCGCTCCTTGATTTCTTCATGAGTCACGCCTTTTTCATCCAAACGTTGTTTCCAGAACCGCAGCGCTTCATCGTTTGGAACACGCAGGGAAGTAGCGGAAATACTGCTTGCCCCGGGTTTATTCGGTGCGGCCATCGGGATCTCGAAAAATGTTAATTCCGTGCCAGGGTTGCCGCGCTCATCCCCGTAAAATAAATGATAAACGGACGTATCATCCTGATTGACGGTTTTTTTCACAAGGCGCATGCCGAGAACATTTGTGTAAAAATCAAGATTGCTTTTGGCATCGGCGGTAATGGCCGACAAATGGTGAATACCTTTGAGATTCATACGTTATCCCTCCATATGTTCATTGTACTGCTGAAGCTTGCGTAGAAGATCAAGCAGCTGTTTTTGTTCTTCTTTGTTCAATCCTTGAAACTGGGACGCCTGAAACTGCTCCTGACGCGGGACGACGAGGTGGAACAGTTCCCGCCCCGGCCCTGTTAACGTCAGCACTTTTTTTCTCCATTCCTGGTCACGCCGCACCCATCCAAGTTCTTCGATCCGTCCAAGTACCTGGGTTATGTTACCTTTTGTAACAAACAGTTTCTCGGCAAGCTCATTCTGGGTTAACGGTTCATGCGTGCCGATTTGAACGAGCACATCGAACTGCGTTATCGTCATTCCCCATTCTTTCAAGTGGGCATTGGAGCGGCGGAGACTTTGGTTATAGAACCGTGACAGGCGGAACCACAGCAGCAGACCCAGCCTTTCTTCATGCCTGGAGGACAGGGAAGATGTTTCTCTATCGTTCATCATCGTTCCCCCCTTTTTGTTTATCTTATTCCCTTATCAGTTTATATATAAACTGATATAAAAACAAATCATATGCCTGGTTAAAAGCATATGATTGACATGGGTTTTACACATTGGTGAAGCGGTGGGTGGATTCTTTCAAATGACTGGAGGCGGCAGCAGCTTCACTGGATGCCTCGTCAATATCTTTGACGGAGGTTGATAATTTTTCGAGCTCTTTTTCTATATTATCGTTTTGATCTTTCGTTTTATGCATTGCGTGCTGGATTTCACTGAAATGCTCATCTGTAGTGGAAAGGCTGTCCACCCCTCTGTCGACCAGCTCGACAATGCTGTCAACGGCACTGGTTACTTTGGCGCTCTGCTCCTTCGTGTTTTCGATTAATTCCGCAATTCTGGATGTCGATGACTTTGTCTGGGAAGATAGTTTTCTGATTTCACCGGCCACGACAGCGAATCCTTTGCCGTGTTCACCGGCGCGGGTGGCTTCGATGGAAGCATTCAGCGCAAGCAGGTTGGTCTGCTCGGACACTTTATCGACGAGTTCAATAACCTCATTCATCTGCTTGGAAATATCATTTAATTTTTCAACGTGCCCGGAGATATTGCTGACACTGCTGCTCACATCATTCATGTCTGTATGCAGCGACTGGAGCTGTTCCTTGCCGGTATCGGAACGCTGCTGGGACTCGTCGGCGAGTCTTTTTCCTTCCTGCGCCATCCCCATCGCTTCTCCTGCCTGTTCATTCAGCTGCTTGACTGCCTCGCTGGTACGTCCGGAAAGTCCGGCCAGTTCATCGGCGGTGGAACGCACGTGCCGGGAAAGTTCTCTCTCCGCTTCCGCATGTTGTTCGCGCATCCGCCAGAATTCCCGTTCGTATTCATCCAGCACAATCTGCTGCTCCATGCTGACCAGCTTGCTGACGGCCATGACCGCTTCAAAAAGATCGGTACGGTTTTCAATATGGTGTTCAAAAGTATACGTAAGGGAAATGTACAGTTTTTCAAAGGCTCCCATATACCACTTTGTCTGCAGGCCGACCTGTACGTGCGCATAAGCGATTCGGCGCCGTTTCTCCAGGAAATCATCATCAATGCGGCCCGAGAACATTTCCTTGATGTGCTGGTTGAATGTTTTCTTAAGCCGTTCGACACTGCTGTGTTCCTTGATGATGGAAAGAAGACCGGGCTGGGCGGTTACTGCTGCGTAAAATTCATTCGTGATGTCTGAGATGTGATCGCTCACGATGGGCTCAAGCGACTTAATGATTCGAAGGTCCTTTTCAGTCAGCGAGATTAAGTGTGCCTGTTTCTGAAGATCTTCATGACCACCAAGGTCCAGCTGGTAGTCCTGAATATCCGGTGCAACTGTGGCGGCCTGTTCTTTTTTGGAAAATGGCAGTCCGAATTTCATCATTTATCCGTCCCCTTATGTAAGCATTTAACACAAACTTGTTACTATTTATTTCGGCATAAAGTTTCAAACGTTTACCGATAGACTTACGAAAGCGGAAAAAATCCATTACAATAGAAGAGGTTTGCAGGAAAGGTGTCCTCATTTATGAAAGCCTATCTTTTATTACTCCTTACAGCGGTGATTTTTTCCGGCAATATCATTGTAGGCAAAGGAATCAATGATCTGCCGCCGTACACGATTGCATTTTTTCGGACAGCGATTGCGTTTCTTGTGATTCTGCCTCTTGGTTGGAAAGAAGTGAGACGGTATAAACATGTATTTGTGCAGGAATGGAAGGCAGTACTTGGGCTGGCGTTAACGGGAGTAGCTTTCTTTAACTCCTTTATTTATGCATCTCTTCAGTTTACGAGTACGACCAATGTGGCCATCATGGAAGCGTCGATTCCTGTTGTTACGATCATTTGCAGCATGTTGTTTCTGCACGAAAGGCTGGATAAAAAACAGTGGCTGGGCGTGGTACTTTCTCTCGGAGGGGCTGTGTGGGTGATAACGGAAGGATCATGGGAAGTGATTCGCAGCCTGGGCTTTAATACGGGGGATTTGATTATGCTGGCGGCAGTGGGAACCTGGGCGGCTTATTCGATTCTCGTCAAAATACATATGATGAAATTCCCGGTGTACGGCAGTCTCGTTGTGATGCTTGCGATTGCCAATATTGTGCTGCTTCCGATCGCCGGCTTCGAATGGAGGCTCGGGGGCTTTCCGGATGTTATGCAGCCGGGTTATATGATGGGACTGCTTTATCTTGGCATATTTCCTTCGTTAATCGCTCTCACCTTCTGGAATAAAGGGGTGGAGGAGGTGGGCCCGTCCCAGGCCTCTGTGTTTTTAAACCTCCTGCCGGTCTTTGTCATGGTGGGATCTCTTTTGTTTCTGGAAGAAACAGTGACACTGGTGCAGTTGTTCGGTGCGCTGGTGGTGATCGGCGGTGTTTTTTTAACAACAAAGGTTTCCTCTGCTGCTGGAAACGTCACGAGGAAACAAATTCACCGCCGTTAATATGAACGGCCTGGCCGGTCATGTAGGAAGATTCGTCAGAGGCGAGAAACACGTAGATGCCCGCGTGTTCAGACGGCTGTCCGGGACGTCCCATCGGGCTGTTTGTGCCGAACTGCGCGACCTGATCCGCCGGAAAAGTCGACGGTATGAGAGGAGTCCAGACCGGGCCGGGCGCTACCATGTTAATACGAATTCCAAGCTGGGAGAGTGGCTGGGCGAGACTTCTCGTGAAAGATACGATGGCCCCTTTCGCAGCGGAATAATCAATCAGCTGCGGGTGGCCGCGGTAGGCGTTAATAGACGTTGTATTGATGATGGAACTGCCTTCTTTCATAAAAGGGATCGCAGCTTTTGTCACGTGGAAATAGGAAAAAAAGTTGGTCTGAAACGTTTCTTCCAGCTGTTCTGTTGAGATTTCGGAGATGTCCTCGCGCACGTACTGCACGGCTGCATTGTTTACGACGATATCGAGCGTATCGAACGTGTCGACCGTCTGCTGGACGGTGTCTTTACAGAATGCTTCGTCCTTGATATCTCCCGGGATTAAGAGGCACTGCACGCCTTCTGATTCAACGAGTCGTTTTGTTTCTTCTGCATCACTGTGTTCGTTGTAATACACGATGGATACATTGGCGCCTTCTTTGGCATAAACCATCGCCACTGCCCGGCCGATTCCGCTGTCGCCTCCTGTGATAAGAGCGGTGCTGCCGGAGAGTTTGCCGCTCCCGATGTATTCCTTCGGCTGGATAGGGAGCGGATTCATCTCGGATTCAATACCAGGCTGGGACGGCTGGGTCTGCGCCGGCTGCCCGTTTGTCTGTTGATATCTTGGATTTGTCATGGATGGGCCTCCTTGCGTTGTGAAGTCGGTGCTACCGTTATCTTTCCACAAATGCACCTAAACAAATCCATTATTTTTCTGTAAAATAAAAGAAGAAAGAAAACAGAGACGTAACAGACGTTGCAATTGGTGCAATGTCAGGAGGGACTGCACTTGTATATGTTTGCAGCGGCAGCAGTGGTTATTTTTGTGTGTGGATTTACGATGGCGCGCATAGTGAACATTTTTTGGGAGTCTTCCTCCATCTTAAGGGATGCTGTGGTCACGCTGTTTCAGGGACTGGCGCTGGCTGCTATGATCATGATCTGGAGGTTATTATGACAGAAGGGGACAACCGTGCGGACACCTGATCCATAAAAAAAAGAGTGGAAACCTGATATCGTCAGGTTTCCACTCTTTTAATGAGGTCGGAGGCGAGCTGCATGATGGTCATGTCGTCCATTGGGGGATTGTGAAGACCGGCACGGACGTCGCGGTAGTACCGCTGGAGCGGATTGTGCCGGGAAAGACTGCGGGCTCCGGCGATCCGCATAGCAGTGTCGACGATGGTCACAGCATTGTTCACGACGCTGTATTTCACTGCCCCAAGCTCCGGCTTCATCGTCTGCCGCTCCTCGTAGGACGATTCGTCCCACTCCGCAGCGACGTTATAAAGAAAGTGCCGGCTTTGTTTAGAGAGGAGTTCCATTTCACCGATCTTCTGGCGCACGTTCGGAAGGTCGGAAATGGTCCCGTCGATGCTGTTTGGCGAATACTCTTTTGCAAAAGATACAGCATAGTCCTTCGCAGCTTCGGCAATGCCTGCGTAGCAGGCCGGAATGTGCAGCAGCCAGCCGGCTGCCGGTTTATCGCCTGGTGCTAAATAAGTGACAAGATGGTTTTGCGGGACATGAACCTGGTCAAGCACGAGGTCATGACTGCCGGTGCCGCGCATGGCAATAGAATCCCATGTTTCTTCAATCGATAAACCGTTGCTCTCCCGTGGGATCAGAAAGTTTGCGACACGTTCGTCGGTTTCAAGAGTGGCACTGACGACAAAGTAATCAAGCACCGGCGCCATTGTTGCAAAGGTTTTACGGCCGGTAATCTGCCACTCTCCGTTTTTGTGCACCGCAGTGGTTTCGGGTCTGCCGCCTCTTGTGGGACTGCCGGTGGCCGGTTCGGTTGCCGTGTTGTTTAAAAGAGCTCCTTCTTCGAGCACTTCTTTACAAAAGGAAGCATAGATATCTTCCGGCCAGCTGTTCTGTTCCCCAAGGTTCTGAACGATCCCCATGTGCCAGCCGATGGAGAGGGCTGTAGATCCGTCTGCCTTCCCGATGATTTCCTGCGCTTTCACAAGTTCCAGAAGCGAAATGCCTTTGCCGCCATACCGCTGTGGAACTGTTAATCCGGTGTATCCAATATTCTTTAACGTTTCTATATTTTCGACCGGGAAAGAGGCCTCTTCATCATGCCGGGCTGCTCTTTCCTTAAAAGGCTGGACGTGTTGTTTCAAAACATTCAAACGCTCGTTCATGGTAGACTGTTCAAGCATTTCCATCGTTTCATTCCTCCTTCTGCAAATCATATCTTCCTTCTGCAGGGAAGCAGAAGCATACATCTTGCAAAAGCAGTTTCATCCTGCATCGGTTTTTCGATTATCTCTGTATGTCGTCTTCGACTTCCCATTCCTGAAGGATATGATGAAACTGCTCCCGGCTGACAATCTGGTCCCCATTCGTCGTGTCATGTACGACGTAAACAGGGCCTTCTGCTCCATGTTGGACCGATACGGATGTAATGGAGGGCACTCCTTCTTCACCCTTTTTGCAGACCGCAACCCCAAGCGGGTAATGCATTCCTTCGCGCTTCGGTTCAATCGTAACGCCGCGCTGATAATAAAAGGATGTAGCGGGATACTCCTGAAACAGCTCCCGGAACTCTTCATCAGTGATTTGATGATAGTGAAAAGGCGAGTTACTCGGTTTTCCGCGTCCCTGACCGAACGGGGTGGAGAGCACAAGGGTACCGCCGGGACGGAGCAGGCTCAGAATGTTTCGCAGAAATACTTGATCGTCCGGCACATGTTCCATCGTTTCAAAGGACAGAATGGTATCAAATGTGCCAAGCTCTTCTTCAATGCCTGGATCCAGGGCATCCGCGGTCTGAAAGGTAAGCAGCGGATGGTAATAGTGCTGCTTGGCGTAACGGATCGTTTCTGGATCGACATCCACTCCGACGATCTCACTGATTTCTTTTTTCTTCTTTTTTGCTGTCATCTGCGCGCCGTATCCCGTGCCGGATGCAATGTCCAGGACACGGCCTTTTACATAGGGAAGGGCAAATGTGTACCGCGCCAGATGTTCCAGCAGAAGGCCGTTCTCCGGCTTCATTTCTTTAGGGATAATACGTTCTCCTGTATCTTCGAGCATGATTCTCACCACTTTACCATTTTTACGTATCCCATTATATCAGAAAAAAGTGGCAGGTGATGGCAGGAGCGGGGTTATGATATGATTTTTTCATGAGTCTTTCATAGGAAGGGGTTCTTGATGGCAGAGCGGAAACCAACGGAATTGGAAAAAGAAGAACAGCATCTGGAAGAAACCAAACAGTACCTGGAACAGGTGCTTGATAAAGCATCAAAAGATCAGGACACCTTTCAAGGCAATATAAAACACGCGATGGAAGAACTGGATCACTTGGACAGTTCCCTGAGCTATGTCAATATTCTTGCGAATGCGAACCTGCTTGATATGGCGGATAAGAATTTCCGAAATCTCGTAAACGTCCGGGAAAAACCGTATTTCGCGCGTATCGATTTCACCCCGGATCATTCGAAAGAAAAAGAGGAATTATATATCGGGAAGGCGTCTTTGTATACAGAGGACACCCATGAACCGGTCATTGTTGACTGGCGCTCTCCCGTTGCTAATCTGTATTACGAAGGGCAGATCGGAGAAGCGGTGTATAAAGCACATGGAGAAGAATATACCGGCGAGTTGAACCTGAAGCGCCAGTACACGATAGAAAAAGGGCAGCTCCAGGACTTCCGGGATATCGATGTGACCGCCAGAGACGAAATGCTTCAGGAAGCGCTGACGACCAATGCCGACAAACGCTTGAAAGATATTGTCTCTACGATTCAGGCAGAGCAGAACCGGATTATCCGCGCCGATATGCACAAGCCGGTCATCGTGCAGGGAGTGGCCGGAAGTGGAAAAACAACGATAGCGATGCACCGGATTGCCTATTTCATCTATACGTATGCCGAAACATTCAATCCCGATGAAATGATGATTCTCGCCCCGAACCATCTGTTTCTCGATTATATTTCCGATGTCCTCCCGGAACTCGGTGTCGACGATGTGAAGCAGACCACGTTTACCGATTTTTTTCTTGAAGCAATCGGGAAGAAGCATACTTTTACGCCTTATGATGAAAAGCTCTTAAAACTGGTGGAACAGACGGAGACCGACACGGCTGATATGGAATGGACCGCCGGCTGGAAGGGGTCTCTGGATTTTAAAGATCTGCTGGAGCGGTTTGCAGCATCGGTGGAAGAAGAACTTGTGCCGCAGGAGGATGTCATGCTCGAACGCTTTGTCGTGTTTTCCGGAAAACGCCAGCGTGAACTGTTTCAGGAGCAGTATGCGTATATGCCGCCTTATCAGCGTCTGGACAAAATCAAAGACGTTATAAAAAAACAGGCGAAAACCCGGATACAGGAGATTTTCGACCAGGTTGAAGAAGTCTATGACAATAAAATCGAGAAATACCGCCACGGCATCCGCGATCCCGAAGAACGACGCCGCAAAGTAGTGGAGATGTTTGATAAAAAAGAACATCATATGGAGCAGCTGAAACAGGAAGCCAAAACCGTGGTTTCTGATTATACGAAACGGTTCAGCAAAAAGAAGGTACATGATTACTATAAAGAATTAATCAAAGATCCGGAGAAACTGCTCGCATGCAGCGGCGGATGGTTAAACCGGGACCAGGTGGAAAAACTTGCGGCCTATCATGACCAGCTCCTGAAAGGAAATAAACTGGAGTATGAAGACGCGGCGCCGCTTCTGTATCTGAAGCATCTTCTTTACGGCGTAAAGCTCCCGCAGAAAATCAAAAACGTCGTGATTGATGAAGCGCAGGACTACAGCATTTTTCAGCTGTATATGCTGCGGCATGTGCTTAACACCGAATTATTTACGATTCTCGGCGATTTGTCGCAGGGCATTCACAGCTACCGGAGTATTCAGGACTGGAATCAGGTGTTGGAGCGTATTTTTCCAAAAGCCACCTATACCGAGCTTGAGCAGAGTTACCGGACGACAAAAGAAATCATGGATAAGGCCAATCAGGTCATCACTTACAGCGGCAATAAAGACCTGCCTAAAGCTAAACCGGTCGTGCGCCGCGGGGAAGTACCGGTCTTTCAAGCTTACGATTCGATGGAAGGATTGGCTTCGGAGGTCCAAACTACAATACAAAAATGGAAAAAAGACGATGTCCTGTCTATGGCCGTCATTACAAAAACGGCAGAAGAAGCGAATGTCGTGATGAAACAGCTTGAAAAAGAAACGGATATTGGGCTGCAGATGCTGCAGGAAAATGAAGCACTCGATCCGGAAAAAGTGCAGATTCTTCCTTCCTATTTGTCCAAAGGGCTTGAATTTGACGGCGTTATGCTTATAACCAAAGAAGAACGGTTTGATCCGGAGAATGAACTCGATATTAAATTGCTGTACGTTGCGATGACAAGAGCGCTCCATCACCTTGATATTTTCACCCGGAGGCAGTATAAAGAAGATCTACTGGAAAAAATCAGAGAATAAACTCATTGCTTAACCGTCATGTTTTTCATGGCGGTTTTTATTATAAAAAAAGTTAAAAATATTTTAAACGATAATAGTGAGGGATGAAGCGCTCTCATTTCTATCGATCATAGGATATGACTATTTGCTTATTTTTTGTTTTCATATAGAATGGCATTTGGATGAAATAAGACTTATGTATCAATGAAAGTTGGGGGATTGTTATGAAGGGGCACATGACGCTGCGGAAAAAGATGCTTGCGATTTTTATCCCGCTGGTTTTGATATCGGGGGCTGCTGTTTCAGCGGTATCCTATTTTACCGCTAAAGGTGACCTTGAAAATGCACTGGAGGATAACATGACTGCCACCAGTGCGGAATTGACGGAAGCAACCGAGAAAGGGTTCGTCGCGCACCAACGGATTGGCGACAATTTATCGTCCCTGTTGACCAGCCAGGGAACGTCACTGGAAAAAGAAGAAATAGCGGGTATTCTTGAGAATATGATCTGGAATAATGAGCAGACGCTGGGGGCTGGTGTCTGGTTTGAACCGTATGCCTACAATGAAGATACAGAGTATTTCGGACCATACGTGTATAAAGAAGACGGCGAAGCAGTATATACCGAAATGTATGAAGAACCTGATTATGATTATCCAAGCTACGAATGGTACAAAGCAGGGATGGACTCCGACGGAGGAGCGGTATGGACGGCACCATATAACGATGGGGAAACCGGCATTACGATGTTGACGACCGCGGTTCCTTTTCAGAATGATGCCGGGGAAACAGTAGGTGTCGTCACGTCAGACATCGATTTGAGTACGTTGCAGGACCAAATTGGTTCGGCGGATATGAATGGTTCCGGCTTTGCTTTTCTAACCGATGAAAACGGGCAGTACATTGCGCATCCGAACCGGGACAAAGTGATGTCGGCAGGTGTGAGTGATGAGGAAGAATTCGGCGGAACATTCTCCACCGAAGTGGAAGAGATTCAAAGGCTCGATTACAACGGCGAACAACATCTTGTGTATCAGCAGGACCTTCCCACAACGGGATGGACGTTATCTCTTGCGGTTCCGGAAACGGAATTGTATGCACCGTTGAATCAGCTTTTAACCCAGTTGATTATCTATACTGTCGTCGTAGCAGCGCTTGGATCAATCGTGATCTTCCTGTTTTCCGGACGCTTGACCCGTCATCTGAATACACTAAAAGAAAAAATGGGACGGGTGAGTGAAGGAGATCTGACGGTGAACACATCGATTGCTTCCAATGACGAAGTCGGGGTGCTGGGAAGTCAGTTCAATAAGATGACCGAGGATATGAATAATCTTCTCACCTCGATGCAGCAGACCGTGTACCAGCTGCGGGAGTCGTCCGAACAGATGAGTGCCACTTCGGAAGAAACGACTGCTTCGAGTCAGGACATTAACAAGGCGATTCAGGATGTAGCCGCAACGGCAACGTCCATGTCGGAACAGACCGAAGAAACCAATCAGGCATCCGGCGAACTCGCAACATCGATTGAAAATATTACACAGCGGGTGGAATCGGTCAGGGAATTGAGTGAAAGGCAGGAATCCGACCATAAAGGCGGTCTTGAACAGATGCAAACCCTCCAGCACGCTTCAGAATCCGCCGCAGAACAGACAGATAAAGCCGGCTCCACCGTGCAGGAACTGTCCGAACACGTACAGAGCATTGAATCGGTGATTGGAAGCATTGAAGAGATTTCCGAACAGACCAACCTTCTTGCTTTAAATGCGAGCATTGAGGCAGCCAGAGCCGGGGAACACGGTAAAGGGTTTGCGGTGGTCGCCGGCGAAGTCCGGAAATTATCCGAACAGACAAACGATATGACAGGGCGGATTAAAGAACGGATAGCATCGGTCAAACAGGAATCTCAGGAAGCTGTCACATCGATGAACGATGTGAAAAGCTCAAACGATCATCAACGGGAAGCTGTATCCCAGACAAAAGACATATTTGAACGGCTTACAAGCGTCGCAAGAGAAATGTCCGAGGCAATGAATGCCATTTCCGGTGATGCGGTGAACATGAACGAGAAGAAAGACAATATTACGGAAAAACTGGACAATATCAATGCCAGCATTCAACAGACAGCATCGGCGAGCGAAGAGATCAGCGCATCGACCGATGAACAGGTGCAGGCGCTCCAGGGAGTAGCAGAAACCGCAGAGCAGCTGCAGGAAATGAGCGAAGAAGCCGACCAGAAAGTACGGGCCTTCCATATTCAGGAGCAGACGCAGGAAAAAGCAGACGGCGATGTTCATTAATCACCGTCTTAAAGAACGACAGCGGCATCATCATATGCTGCTGCCGTTCTTTTTTTTACGGCACGTTTGCGATTGAAATTCACGGTCGTGATGATAAGATGGAAATGATAAATTGTCATAAGAATTGGTGGAGAAAATAATGAAAATAGTAGAAGTGGAAGCAGCGGAAGCGGAAACGGTGAGAATTGTCATGCAGCAGGCGTTTGCTGAATACGATAAGGACGTTATACCATCAGGGGCTATGCAGGAAACGACGGAATCTATCCAGGCATCCATAGCAGACGGGGAAGAAACAGCGGCTGTGTGCTATCTCGAAAACAGGCCGGTCGGTGTTGTCAGAGTACGGGAAGAAGAGGACGCGCTTTACTTTTTCCGATTATCCGTTCCGCCTGAAGAACGGGGAAGCGGGATAGGATCGGCATTGATCCGCTGGGTCGAAAGCAAAGCGCTGCAGCTCGAAAAAGAAACGGTGTATTGTAAAGTGCGGGCGGCCGCGCCTCATAATGTAAGGCGTTATGAACGTCTGGGGTACCATATTTATGATACGTTCACTGTGGACAGACTGGAATGGCCGGCCTTTGATGTTATCGCCATGAAAAAAAAGATACCGGTGGAGCAGTCGACCCATGAATAAATGGAACACGTTGCTTCCTGGTGCGTTCAGCTTACTGTTCTGGTCGATTATTGTACAGCCGGATCTGATCGAAGCAGCCTTGGCAGCAGCTTTCTTTCTGGTTGTACCTGCTGTGTTGTATGTTTCAACTGTGTCCCTCCCCGGGCGGACACGTCTGTGCTGGTTTGGTGCTGCCTGGAGCGGTGCACTTTCGATGATGATGGAAACCGGAATAACGGCGATGGTGTTTGCTGTGGTGTGGTTTCTGTTTACTGGGTACATTGCCTGGAAAGGCTTATCCAGGCTGATGACAAGAGGGACAGCTCCTTTAGAAGAGACGGTGGTCGATGCGGGGTTTGTGTATGTCGCTATCGGAGGCGCCTGGTTAGTGCTGTCCCGCGCAGGCACCGCTCCATTGCTTCCCTATACGGAAGTGATTGTGGATTTAACAGCGGTTCACTTTCACTATGCCGCATTTTTGCTGCCGGTATTAACAGGTCTGCTGGGCCGGCGCCGCTATTATAGAGAAGTGTCCGGCAGACCTTTATTATACAGGATACTGGCAGCTGGAATAACAGCAGGTCCCATTTTGACAGCTGTTGCCGTTGATCAAGGACCGCCGCTTGAAGCGGTGCTTGTCGGCATGTATGTCGTATTTCTGTACTGGTTTGCAGGATGGAGCATAAAGGAAGCCTTCTCGATGCCGCTGTTTTCAAAAATAACAATAACTATTTCCTCGGTCATATTGATAGGGACGATGACACTTTCGATTCTTTACAGCACAGGACGTGCTGCTGGTTACCAAGTAATCGGCATAGCGGGAATGATTCCGTGGCACGGCGCCTGGAATGCATTCGCTTTTTCCATTCTTGCGTTGATCGGGTGGGCTCTCGTATCTCCCGGACCAAGAGCAGGTTATCATTCATTTCCCGTCAGCAGACTGCGGGGAAAAGAGAATATTGCAGAACGCATAGAACAGAATCAGCGGCTTCACGCCACAGATGGTTTGATTGCTTCGTGGGATGCATATAAAAGAAAAGATTTTGATCCAGAGATGCTTTCTCCGCTTGTAAGCGCGTTTCATACACACACGGACCGGTTCCGTATGAAAGCGGACATTCAGTGGCGTTTTTCTCTTCTATATCGTGCTTCGTCTTATTTCAGTAAGAAAATGAAACAGATTAATGTTCCGCCAACAGGAAAAGGGGACATGGAAGGAAAAATGTATAGTGTGGGGGAGCAGCAGGACGGACGCCCGGACCCACGTGTCTGGCTGCGCAGCCATGCAGGTACAGGCAGTCCGGTGTTCACAGCGGTGTATTCTCATCACACGAAAGAGGATGTCACGTATCTTAATGTAGGGCTTCCTCTTCCGGTTGGTGTGATGACAGGCATTCTCCGGCCCGATAATGGCAAAGACGGTGCGCTTGTTCTTACGAGCCGCAAACGATCTGATGTCTGTGGGGATGAGGGTATTTATGTTACGGCCGGCCGCTGGACATGGAAAACACCGCTCCGGGAAACATTTAACATGAAGCAGACGAAAGAAGATATACTGGAAGCCGAGCATACCATGGCGATAGGTCGTTTTCGTTTCCTTAGGATTACGTACTGCCTGCCTTTGATGAAAAGTCAAGGGAGTCGGCATGACGGCGCTGGACGATTCGCAGGCGAATGAAAAAACCGACGGCAGCTGAGGTTAATCCGACCGTAATACCGAGCCACCATCCGAAAGGGCCGAGTGCGGTGTAAGCGGCAAGCATATAACCGGCGGGCAGGCCGAACAGCCAGTAAGATACAAACGACGTGAAAAAAGGAACCGTTACATCCTTGTATCCCTGCAGCACTCCCTGCAGGGTCGACTGGGCGGCGTCGGAAAATTGATAGAAAATCGCAAACACGAGGAACTGCCCCGCAAGCGCCGCCACTTCAGGATCATTTGTGTAAATCCAGCCGATATCCTGCCGGAACACGTAAATCAAACAGGAAGAAATAGAAATAATACACACGGCCGATGCCACCCCGATCCGGGTGTACTGCTTTGCGTGGTCCAGCCGCTGGGCACCGATTTCAAACGCTGTGACAATCGTTAAAGCAAGAGAGATGCTTAACGGAATCATAAAAATGATGGATGTGAAACTGAACGCCGCCTGATGGGCGGCAATCGTCACCGTATCAAACATCGCCCCCATGAAAAGCGTGACCGCGGAAAAAATACTGGCCTCAAAGAACAGCGACAAGCCGAGCGGTATACCGATACGCAGCTGCTTTTTCCAGGCGTTCCATGAAGGAGCGGTCCACCGCCTGAAAATCCGGAACGGCTTCATGATTTCCACCCGGAATGTCATGACAGCACTCAACAGCAGTACAACCCCGTACGATAGAGCAGTAGCATATCCCGCGCCGACTCCTCCCATTTCCGGCGCTCCGAATTTCCCGAATATCAGACAGTAATTAAATAGAAAATTGAGCGGCAGAACGCCCAGCATAATCGTCATTGTGATGCGGGGGTATCCTTGCGCATCAAAAAAGTTGCGTACCACCATCGACAGAAAAAACGGGATGACGCCAAAGGACAAACCCATCAGATAATGCTTGGCAATGTGGTGCACCGATGGATCGAGCGACATGACCGACAGCACGGGATCGAGGAAGATCCATCCCGCTCCAAGGATAAGAAGACCGAAAAGAATCGCAATATAAAAGCCCTGTGTCACGATGTCTGTGATGCTGCGCCGGTCATTTCTGCCGAGCAGCTGGCCGATCACCGGCGTGATGGAAAGAAGGACTCCATTTACACCGGTAAAGACGGGAAGCCATAAACTGGATCCGATCGAAACGCCGGCCAGGTCATTGGTGCCGGCCTGGCCGGACATGATGGTATCAATGAGATTCATGCCGAAATAACTTAATTCCGTCACGAGAATCGGCCATAGAATGACAGCGAAAAGTTTGATTTTTTCTAACATGGTGATGGCGTGGTACATAAATAAAGCCTCCGGACATCATGGTTCAAACCATGCTTAACATAGCAATTTCTCCTGGTTTTGGCAAGATATAAAGGGTGGATATGATTGTACGTCAAAGAACGTCAAAACTATTTTAATATAATAGCTTGTTCCTGTCGTATTTACAGGCTGAAGGTGAGAAGATGGAATCGTTCCTGAGGGGACGAATCTTTATATCATTTTAAAGCAAAGAAGGTGAGACGATGAGATCTGTTGCTGCCTATGGTATAACAATGCTGGGAGCTTCTTTCTGGGGGTTGACCGGACTGTTTGTTCAGCGCCTCTATATGTTTGGATTTTCCCCGATTCATGTCGTAACGATACGAATGGTGCTGTCGATGGTTATCCTGTTCAGTATCGTAGGTATCATCCGGCCTTATCTTCTGAAGATCCACCTCCGGGACCTGCCTTATTTCATCGGCTTGGGGGTTGTGAGCATCGCATTATTTAACTGGTTCTATTTCACGGTTATGGAACAGGCTTCCCTGTCGGTGGCGGTCGTTCTGTTGTATACGAGTCCTGTTTTTGTGGCGCTGATGTCCCGGTTTGTATTCCAGGAGGCGTTCACCGTGAATAAAATCGGAGCCGTAGTGCTGACTACGGCCGGATGCAGCCTTGTTGCCGGCTTTTTTCCGTTTGGTTCCATGAACCTAACCGTATCTGTTGTGTTTTTCGGGCTGGCTTCCGGATTTTTCTGCGGACTGTACAGTATTATTGGAAAATCCGTCAGCCGCAAATACCATTCTGTTACCATTACGGCTTATTCGATGATGTGCGGGGGAGCGTTTCTTCTGCCGGTCAGCGGCATCGAAAAAAACCTTATGCCGTTTCTGGAGCCGATAGTCTGGATATATGCTTTAGGCAGTGTCCTTGTATCCACCATATTGGCCTATGTATTGTACACAGCCGGGTTAAAATATATTGAATCCAGCCATGCCGCGGTCCTTGCAACCATTGAACCGATTGTCGGTATAATAGTCGGGGTTCTTGTTTTCGGGGACGAATTAACGGGATGGCAGAGCGCAGGAATCGTTCTCGTTTTTTCTTCCATTATTCTATCTGTCTTTTCCAATGGAAATAAATTCACATCTAAAAGACAGAGACGTTATTTTTCCGACAACGGGAATGCCATGTAAGGTTTTGTATGTGATAAAATCAGGGTAAAGATAGGTAAACGAGGAGGGATCAGGGATGAAGGTTTTGGTGGCTGGTGCCCACGGGGATACCGGACAGATTCTCGTACGTATTCTTGCCGAACAGCCCGAGCATGAAGTGCACGCCATGGTACGCGATTATGATCAAGCCGGAATAATGAGGGAATGGGGAGCAGATTACATCGTGACAGCGGATCTTGAGAACAATGTGTCAAAAGCCCCAAAAGAAATGGATGCTGTTCTCTTTGCTGCTGGCTCCGGACCCGAAGCCGACCTTGAAAAGATCCTCGCAGTGGAGCAGGTAGGTGCGAAAAAACTGATTGATGCTTCCAGGGCTCAGGGGGTTCACCAATTTATTATGCTGAGCAGCATCGGGGCGGACCAGCCGTCCGGACCGGATAAATATTACCTGGAAGCCAAAGGAACGGCAGATGCGCACCTGCAAAGCAGCGGGCTGACCCATACCATTATCCGGACAGGTTCTCTTACTCCAGGAGAAGGAACCGGGTTAGTGGAAATAAAAGAACGATTCACAGATGCGTATGAACGAAGTATCTCAAGGGAAGACGCCGCTGCGGTAATGATTGCTTCGTTAACACACAACAAAGCGCGTGATAAAACGTTTGAGCTTTCCTCAGGAGACCGCTCGGTAAACGAAGCATTGAATAAGCTGTAGGCTGCCTTGTTATGTTTTATATTTCCCGGGAAATGATGTCGAAAAAGGGGAAAGAAAAGAGTGCTGCCAATTCGTGCAGTGCTCTTATTTATTTTAAATATTTAAGGGTTTGGAAGGAATTATCCGAACAGTGTCGAAATCTATCTTAAAGGTGCAAAGGAAGGGTGGAATGGATCATGGGATTTTCCATCGAAGTAAACGGAGAAATCGTTACGCATAATCAGGCAGAGCGGCTTGGGGATAGATCGTTTCGTCTTGTGAAAGACGGATACCATTTGTATCCGCTTGATTCGAAAATTGATATTCAAATGGAAGAGAATAAACCGCCGTTTGGAACGGCGGTCATTACAAAAGTGGAATGGAGTTCCGGGCGGACAACCCTTTTCTATGAACTCGTTTCCCTGTCTTCAGTGAATTAATGCAGGACCTGTTCCCCGCAGGCATCTTCTTCTATACGTAAATCATGGTATCCGTATTACCCCGTGTGCTTCTAATCTGATCAGGGTCGGCAATAACCGTCGGCTGATAATCAATCAGGATGGCGGACCGTTCCCCCGGACCGTCTGTTTCCCCTTTTTCAACATCCCCGACATAATGCGTGACAAGTGGATCATATACACTGTAGGACTCAAGAGGCTCATCCAGGTAAAAGGACTGCTTAATATCATCCTGCGGGATATCCGCCGGCATTTTGCCGCGGTGCCGGGGTGCAGAAATTGCATTTAACCCGCCGCTTATGTTGTTTCGCCGGATGAGGTGGGCAAACGTAAACGGTTCCCCGTCCTGATGGAGGGTGTTCGGTGAAGACACCGCCACATCGCCCGGATTTTCCACCTTCAGTTTCACAAAATGCACGCCTGCGTGAAAAGGCATCAGCGCATCTTCTCTCGTCCAAAACGTTTCCCTGAAGTCCTGACGTATCATTTCCCGGAGCAGCCTGTTTTCCATTGAACACTGCCAAAGAGCCGGGAACCGCCGGTATTCTCCCACATATTCCGGATTAAAGCTTCCCTGAAAATATTCATAATAGGCATGACCGTCGACCCATGTTTCCGGAAGCCACGTCACGTCATGCGTGCCCGGCATCACAAGCGCCCGCCCGTAACGACGGTACCGGTTCAGGTGCGGAGCGTATTCATCGGCTGGGAGGTGGTCAAAGGCATGCTGAAGCGCAGCCAGATCATCGTCGATACCCGGATAATTTATTTTATCTTTTAAATGGTAATATTCGTATCCTGCTTCTTTTAACTGACTCACAGCTATGACCTCCATCTATGAGAATTCCTTTAAAAGTTTATCATTTTTTCCTCCCGCCGATAAGAGAAAGCATTTCGAAACGAAGTGAAATCCTATATACTGAAAAGAACATACATTCGATATCATCCAGGAAGGAGCATGCATGATGCCGGTTATTCTCGCAGAAAAACCAAGTCAGGCGAAAGCGTATGCCGCCGCATTCCCAAAAGGGCAGAAAAAGGAAGGATACATGACAATTCCCGCCTGTTCTGTTTTTCCGGAAGGAGCCGTACTGACATGGGGAGTCGGCCATCTCATCGAACTAAAAAGCCCGGCCGAATATGAAGCATCGTGGAAACGGTGGGATCTCCAGCAGCTGCCGATGCTGCCGGGCACGTATGAGTTCCGTCCGGCCCAGAAGACGAAAAAACAGTTTCATATTGTGCGCCGTCTGCTCAAACAGGCCGATTCTATCATCGTCGCCACCGACTGCGACCGTGAAGGGGAAAACATCGCCCAAAGCATTATTCACGAAGCCGGTGTCTCAAGCAAGCCGCAGCGGCGGCTCTGGATCAATAGTCTCGAGAAAGAAGAAGTGCGAAAGGGGTTTGAACGGCTGCAGGACGGAAAAGCTTTTCATCCATTGTACCAGGAAGCCCAGGCCCGTCAGATTTCGGACTGGGTTGTTGGAATGAACGCAAGCCGGCTCTACACCCTGCTTTTGCAGAAGAAAGGACTGCAGCATGTGTTTAGTGTCGGAAGAGTGCAGACACCGACACTCAAACTGATTTATGACCGCCAGAAAGAGATTGAACGGTTCGTACCGGAGCCTTACTTTGAGATCAGGGCCGCGTTTAAAACGCAGGCGGGGAAATATGAAGGGAAACTAAAAGAAACCTATTCATCGAAAGAAAACGCAGCGGATCTGCTCCACAGGCACGGTATCCAGGAGAAGGAAACCGGACGGGTTGCGGCGGTGGACGTAAAGGAGAAGCGGGAGAAACCCCCGATGCTGCATTCCTTGTCGAGCCTGCAGACGCTGGCGAACAAAAAATATAAATACAGCCCGTCCCGCACGCTTGAAATCGTACAGAGCTTGTATGATGAACCACTGAAACTCGTGACGTACCCAAGAACCGATACCCGTCATATTACAAACAGTGAATACAGCTACGTTAAACAAAATATCACCGGATGGCAGCGGGTGACCGGAGACAATGTTGAAACGCAGGAACCCCGCGCGCTAAAGCGGTATGTCGACGACACCAAAGTGAAAGAGCACCATGCCATTATTCCGACCAGGAAAGTTCCTTCAGAAGCTGTATTGCAAAAGCTGACCCGTGAACAGAAGAACCTGTATGAGGAGATCATAAAAAGCGTGCTCGCTGTTTTTCATCAGGATTATGTTTATGAAGAAACGACAGTTACTACCGATGTGAAGGGACTCGCGTTTTTAAGTAAAGGGAAAGTCGAGAATCAGAGAGGATGGAAAACGTTGTTTGACATCTCGGGCAGCCCCTCCAAACAACAGCTTCCGGAGCTTCCACCTCTGAACCAGGGAATGGAAGCAGGCGCACGTGTGCAGATTCATGAAGAGATGACAAAACCGCCGAAACCCTACACAGAAGGTAATCTTATCAATATGATGAAAACGTGCGGGAGACTGGTGGAAGAAGACGAGGAAGCCAAAGCCGCACTGCAGGAAGTGGAAGGCCTCGGCACCGAAGCAACGAGAAGCGGAATCATTAAGACGTTAATACGCCAGGAGTACATCCAGGTTGAGAAGAACATTGTCCATGTGACGAAAAAAGGGGAGGTGCTCTGCGAAGCGGTACAGGGATCCCTTCTGTCCAAGCCTGAAATGACGGCAAAATGGGAGCTGTTTCTGCGCAGAATCGGAGAAGGAGAGGCTGACAGGCAGACTTTTATTGATAACACGGCGTCCTTCACGACGAAACTGGTAAGTACGGCGGCGCAGGAAGTAGAAAACATGGAAATTCCAAAAGAAGGGCTTCCGGCACCGAAGAAAGGAAAAAGCGGCGCAAAACGTCAGCAGAATGCCCCAATCGCGGCGTGCCCTTCCTGCGGGAAAGGAAGTATTGTACTTCGGAAAACGTTCTACGGCTGCACGGAGTACAGCAATGGCTGCCGGCAGACGTTCAACCGGACGATCCTCGGAAAAACCATCACGAAAGCACACATCCGTGCGTTGTGTGAAAAAGGGAAAACTCCGGTTATTGAAGGGTTTGAAGGGAAGCGGTCCTTTGACGCAGCGCTCGTGTGGAATAACGGCAAAACGGAATTTTCTTTTCGCTCGTCCTGATCTGTTCCTGAAATCCCGGATTTTGGACAAAAAATGATTGGGTCTATACAATGATAGAAAGAGGAAACATTAATGTATCCGCCGCAATTATCCACGTGAGGATGCCGGCTTTTTCAGGAGGGAAGGCATGATGAGATGGCTGATAGTAGTGATAGCAGCCGTTTTTGAGGTAGGCTGGGTGATTGGACTGAAGCACGCGGAAACCCCGGGGCAGTGGATAATGACGATGGTATGTATCGGTGTGAGTTTTTATCTTTTGGTTGCCGCGGGAAAGAACCTGCCGGTTGGAACCGCGTATGCTGTTTTTGCGGGACTTGGAACGGTCGGAACTGTCGTCAGCGGCATGGTGTTCTTTCAGGAGCCGGTGGATGGGTTGAAGTTGTTGTTCATAGGTATTCTGCTTTTAGGAGTTATCGGGTTGAAACTCGCGGAAGACCGCATGGAAACGGGGGATAACTGATGGCCTGGGTGTATCTCACAGTTGCAGGTCTTTTTGAAATGACTGGTGTCACAATGATCAATAAGCTTCATCGGGACAAAGATATAAAGACTCTTCTTTATTTGATGGGGAGTTTCTGGGTTAGTTTTGTACTGTTGTCCATGGCAATGGAGACACTTCCAATGGGAACGGCCTATGCGGTGTGGACAGGAATTGGAGCAGCTGGGGGAGCAGTTCTTGGTATGGTGTTGTATAACGAGCCTGAAGATACCTTTCGCATCAGCTGCATTGCTGTTGTTATCGCAGCCGCCGCAGGACTCAAATTGATTTCATAAGAGTTGGTGCCGAGCCCCGCAGGCTTGCGGTATAGAACTCTGTCCTATATATTAGGGGTAGAGTTATTACATACAAAGGAGACAGAGTTAATATGATGAATATGTTACAAGGAATGCATGAAGGATCATGGTTCCTGCTCGTCATTTTCTTTTTCATCAGTTATTTTGCGCCGAAGCAGAAAATCACGCTGATGATTATGCGTTTATTTGCCGTTCTTATGCTGATTTCAGGTATCGGGATGCTCGCATCCATGGACTTTCCGCTTCTTTATATCTTCAAAGGGGTGCTGGCTTTGATTGCGATTGCCCTCATGGAGATTACGATAGCCGGGAAGAAACGCGGAGAGGCCCGTGCCGGTTTGACAGGCTTACTCGTTATAGTGCTCATTATTATTGTACTGCTTGGCTACGGTGATATTTAACCGTCCAAAAAAGCCGGCGGAACAGGTTTCAACCTGTTCCGCCGGCTTTTTGTATAGACCGGAATTCATGATTCTCGGTGATAATTCCCGCTTTTCCCGCCTGTCTTATCGAGCAGGTACGTCGGGCCGATTGTCATGTCTTTCCCGGTTGATTTACACATGTCATAAACCGTGAGGGCCGCCGCGGTTGCTGCGGTGAGCGCCTCCATTTCCACCCCTGTATTTCCTTTGACTTTTACTTCACTGGTGATGGACAGATGATAGGCATCTTGTTCCTGCTGCTCCCATTCAAAATGAATATCAACACCGCTCAGCATGAGGGGGTGACACATCGGAATCCAGTCGGACGTTTTTTTCGCGCCTGTTATGCCAGCTACCTGGGCTACCGCGAGTACGCTGCCTTTCTTATTGGTTCCTTCTTCAATACGTGCATAAGCTTCCTCGGAAACGGTAATTCCCGACCGGGCGCGGGCGGTTCTAAGCGTGTCTGTTTTGTCGGATATATCGACCATTCTGGCACGTTCCTGTTCGTTCAGGTGGGTGAAGTCAGCCATCGGTACAGCTCCTTTCTAGTGAGATGCTTGGAACAGATATGATAATATTATAGTAACACGTTTGTGCAGCTGGAGAGGAGATCACGTATGTTTGTCGGGGGTTTTGATATAGATTCGTTTGTACTGCTGGCCGCTCTTCTTTTAATTGTGGGAGTAACAGTGACGAAATTTTCCGCACGTCTTGGAATGCCTTCGTTGATTTTGTTTATTCTTGTCGGCATGATTATCGGCAGTGACGGTCTTGGTATCATTTATTTTGATGACGCGCACCAGGCCCAACTGGTAGGCGTCATTGCCCTTGTCATCATTTTGTTTGAAGGGGGCAGTCAGACGAAATGGTCCGTCATCAAACCGGTCATCTGGCCTTCCTTAAGTCTGGCGACATTTGGAGTTATCATTACGTCCTTGATTGTCGGTGTAGCGGCGAAATACGTCGTGGATCTGACCTGGCTGGAATCCCTTCTGCTCGGAGCAGTTGTTGGATCCACAGATGCCGCTGCGGTGTTTGCCTCATTGAAGGAAAGAAACATAAAAACAAAAATAGCAGCTACCATGGAAGCCGAATCCGGTACGAACGATCCGATGGCTGTCTTTTTGACACTCAGTTTTATTGAACTGATCATGGTGGATCAGCCAAATTACTGGCTTTTAACTGCATCTTTTTTCTGGCAGATGGGAATCGGACTGTTAATCGGTATTGTTCTTGGAAAAGTAGCATCTGCTTCGATTAACCGGATTAACCTGGATTCCAGCGGTCTTTATCCAATATTTGCGCTTTCTTTTGCACTGTTGACCTACAGCGTAGCTTCTCTGTCCCAGGCGAGCGGCTTTCTCGCTGTTTATGTTGCAGCCCTTATTATCGGTAATTCCGAGCTTACCTACCGCCATTCCATTTTCCGGTTCAATGAAGGATTTGCATGGATGGCACAGATTCTTATGTTTATTATTCTCGGTCTGCTCGCGTTTCCTGAACAGATTCTCTCCCCGGAAATCATGGGAGGCGGCCTGCTTCTGTCCGCCGTCCTTATTTTCGCAGCAAGGCCGGCGGCATCATTTCTATCGCTGGCGGGAATGAAATACACATGGAAAGAAAAAGTGTTCCTTTCCTGGGCCGGGCTCCGCGGGGCAGTTCCCATCGTACTTGCTACATTTGCCATTGTAGCCGATATTGAAAATGGGTCGGTCATTTTTAATATAGTATTCTTTATTGTGTTGACTTCCGCTTTGATTCAAGGCTCGACATTGTCCTACTTAGCGAAAAAGCTTCATCTTTCCGGTCCGAAAAAAGAGACCCCGACCCATTCTCTTGAACTGATCTCCATCGGGCGCGCCAATGCTGAAATTATTGAGTTTCAGACGGATGATCAAACACCCATTATTGGGAAGACACTATTGGATATTCAATTCCCAAACTCCGTCCTGGTAAGCGCCATTGTACGCGACGACGAACTGATCACGCCTGACGGAGATACGGTAATACAAAAAGGTGATTTCTTATATATCCTTGTTGCCAGAAAAGAAAAAAAGAAGCTCCGGCAGATGCTGAAAGCCTGATCCAAGCGGCAGTCTCCGGAATGAAAAGGTGGTCTTTGTTATGTCTGTGTTTCTGAATGTGCTGGTACCAATTATTTTAATCTTTGCGGCCGGTTTTCTGCTTCAGAAAAAACAGATTCTCGAAGTGGGAGCCGTTTCGGCTGTGGCTCTCTACATACTCAATCCGGCGTTGGTTTTCCGCACATTCTATACAACCGAACCGGATGCGGATCTTTTCCTCATTATTTTATTCGCGATTTTATTCCTGCTTCTTATGCTGCTCATCAATAAAGGGACCGGTCTTCTTTTGAAGTGGGATACGGAAAAAACGAGCGGCATGACGCTCGCAACGACGTTCATGAATGCCGGGAATTACGGGGCTCCGTTGATTCTTTTTGCCTTTGGTGATACGGCCTTTTCCTATTCGATTATTTTTATGGTGATTCAATCCCTGTTCATGAGTACTGTAGGGGTCTACATAGCCAACCGGAGCAGCCTTTCGGCAGGGGATGCGTTCCGGGTCGTGCTGAAAATGCCGGTTTTTCATGCCCTGATTGCAGGAGTGCTGTGCCAGGCTGTACAATTAGAGATAACAGCCTCGTATATGGATGCAGTGAATATGCTTGCAGATGCTGCCATCCCGGTTGTCATGATTGTGCTGGGTATGCAGCTGGCGAAAATTTCTGTAACCTCGCTGGACTGGAAAGTTATCGGAATCGGTACCATGCTGCGGCTTGTTATCTCTCCGGCCGCGGCGTATCTTCTCACGCTCGTTCTTCAGACCGGTCCGACGCTCAGCGCGGTTCTTATCGTTTCGGCTGCCATGCCAAGCGCTGCGACCATTGCGATGATAGCTGTGCAGTTTAATTCCAGTCCGAATATGGTTTCAAGTATTACGCTCGTGACGACACTGGGAAGCGTTCCCTCGTTATGGATTCTGCTTTCTATTTTCGGAGTTTGAACGAATAATAGAGATGGTTATGAGAATGTATGTCCTTTATTGTATAATGAGAAAAAGGAGGAGATGAGATGAAAGGTTTTTATGCTGCCTTTTTCGTCGTGCTGGCTGCCGGGGTTCTTGCTGCCTGCGGACAGGGCTCGGAAGAAGAAAGCGGCTCCGGAGAAGAGAACATGGAAGTCCAGTCTATTGAAGTAGAGCCGGATATGCCCGAAAATCCTGAGCCGGGAACAGAGGTGGAACTCGCTGCTTCTGTTACGCAGGGGGAAGAATCGGTGACGGATGCGGATGAAGTTCGTTTTGAAATCTGGAAAGACGGGGGAAAAGAGAAGAGCGAAGAGATTCTTTCGGAAAACAGGGACGAAAACCGTTATTCCATTCCTTACACGTTTGAAGAGGAAGGTCTCTATCACGTCACCTCCCATGTCACCGCCCGTGATATGCACAACATGCCGACAACGGAAGTGACGGTCGGCAACGCAGAGGCCCAAGGTGAGAAGTCCGGAGAAAATGCTGATACAGGTGAATCGGGGCAGCTTGATATCACCGTACAGCCGCAGGATCTCACCGTGGGACAACCCTCTGATGTGAGCGTTGAAGTCCAACATGCAGGAGAAGCACTGCCGGGGGCAGATGTAACATTTGAACTGCAGCAGCCGCAGGGAAGCACCTCTGTCCAGCTGGAAACGAACGAAAGCGGAACCGGGGTGTATACAGGAACTCATATTTTTGAATCAGCCGGTGACTATACTTTAACCGTTCATGCCCAAACCGAAGACGGTCTGCATGAACATGCAGAAACAACCATTACCGCAGAGCAGTGAGGTCCCATCACCTGGATTGACAGAGTATGGCATGTATTTTACGATTGATATACATTCTTTCGTATATTGAATAAAACATGGAATATAGATAAAAACCACTAGGGGTGCCCTTCAGAGGGGCTGAGATTAAAGTGAGCCTTTAAAACTCTTGGAACCTGACCTGGATGATTCCAGCGGAGGAAAGTGGGATGTCGGGGTATTAAGACCCAACACCGCTTTCCTCCTGCCGGGAAGCGGTTTTTTTAGGTTTTTACGATAAAAGAAAGGGGCTGGCAGGGGACATGCTCCATGTTATTTCAACAGGCCGGCAGTCTTTTGGGGATTGGCTCGATATTACAGTGCGGATTCATAAAGAAGCGGATTATATTCATATCCGTGAAAAAACATGGAGTGCCGGACAGATTCAGGAAGCTGTGCGCCATCTTGAAGAACAAAGGGTGCCGCGGTCCCAAATTATCATTAACAATCACCCGGAATTGGTAAGCCGTATGAATCTTGCGGCTGTGCATCTTCCGGAAACAAGTCCGTTTCCGCATACGCCTTCCTTTTCAGCAATGAAAGGGTGTTCGGTCCACAGCCAAGAAGCAGCCGCCCGGAAAGAACGGGAAGGTGCTGATTACCTTTTTTTCGGTCATGTCTTTGAAACAGACAGTAAAGCTGGGCAGCCCGCAAGAGGACTTCATGAACTTCGACAGCTGACAGCGGCCGTTTCGATCCCGGTGACTGCCATCGGAGGAATTACGCCGGATAATGCCGGGAGCTGTCTGGAACAAGGTGCTTCCGGGGTGGCCGTCATGTCCGGGATTTATGAAGCTCATGACCCGGAAGCGGCAGCGCGGGCTTACCGGACTGCTTTACCAAAAGGAGGCAGAACATGATAAAAATGTACGATGTACTCGTTATCGGCGGAGGCATTAACGGCTGCTCGATTGCATACCAGACAGCAGCCCGGAACCGGCGGACGGCAGTACTTGAGAAAAATACGGTCGGGGCGGAAGCGTCAAGTGCTGCAGCCGGTATGCTAGGTGCTCAGTCGGAATTGGAAGAGTACAGCCCGTTTTTTGAGTTTGCCAGACGCAGCCGGGATATGTTTCCGGAATTAGTGCCGGAGCTTGAAGAGAAATCTGGAACCGCTGTTTCGTACGTTCAAAACGGCATGGTCAAAATAGCCGATACACCGGCGGAACAAAAACGCCTGGAACGGATGTATTATTTTCAGAAGCAGGCAGGAGAGCACGTGGAATGGCTGCAGCCGGACATGGTGAAAGCAGTCGACAGCAGTATCACCGGCGATCACTACGGGGCCCTGTATATTCAAAGGGACGGCCAGGTGAAAGCTCCGGAACTGACAAAAGCGTACGCAGGAGCAGCTGTCCATGAAGGAGCCGATTTATATGAATACACCCCCGTCCTGGAATTTATTTATGAAAACGGCCGGGTCACCGGAGTGGAAACACCTCAGGGGCGGTTTTATGCCGATCAGATTGTACTGGCGGGGGGAGCCTGGTCACGCTTTATTCCGCCTTTTGGTGGAGAACTTCCTCCGCTTATCCCTGTTAAAGGAGAATGCGTAGGGCTTCATTCGGCCGTGCCGATTCTGGAGAAAACCGTGCATGCCTCCGATTTTTATATCGTTCCCAAACCCGGCGGTTCTATTATCATTGGAGCGACCGAACGGGAAGGAGAAATGGGCAAAGAAGTAAGCGCTGAAGCCGTGCAGCACCTGCTTCATAAAGCATGCCGGCTCGTTCCGGGTCTCCGCCGCGCATCGTGGCAGGGTGCCTGGAGCGGGGTCCGGCCGCAGTCTGCGGATCATAAACCGTATCTCGGCCAAACCGCTTTTGATGGATTGTGGATGGCAGCCGGTCATTACAGAAATGGCATTCTGCTTTCTGCGCTTACCGGCAGCTGGATGGCTGATTTACTGGAAGGAAAGGCAGAAGAGCAGGATTGGATGGAAGCCTTCTCGCCGCAGCGCCGTATCAATCGAAAGGAGGAAGAAATCATTGGAGCTGATTATTAATGGAACGGCCCGTGACATTCCTGAAGATAGAAAAACCGTAGGAAGTCTCGTGGAACATCTGCAGCTTGGCGGTAAAAAAGCCGTCGTCGAACGAAACGGAACCATTATCAAGAAAGATAAACATGACGAGGAGCCGGTGAAAGAAGGAGATAAGCTGGAAATTGTCCATTTTGTTGGAGGAGGATGACAAAGTATGTTGAAAATAGGTGAGTATTCGTTTGAGTCCCGGCTTTTTCTCGGGACCGGAAAATACAAGGACGCCCGGACGCAGAAAGAGGCCGTTCAGGTTTCTGGAACAGAAGTACTGACATTTGCGGTGCGGAGAATGAATTTATTTGATGAAAGCCAGCCTGACCCATTTGAAAGCATGGACCTTTCAGGATTCCGGCTGCTTCCCAATACAGCCGGAGCAAAAACGGCGGAAGAAGCGGTTCGGGTGGCCCGTATTGCAGCGGCGGCTGATATGTGTGACATGATTAAGGTGGAAGTGATCGGCTGTGACAAAACACTGCTGCCTGATCCAGTGGAAACAATCAAAGCATCTGAAACGCTGCTGGAGGAAGGATATACCGTGCTTGCCTACACCTCGGATGATGTTGTTCTCGCCAGACGTCTGCAGGATCTTGGTGTACATGCGGTCATGCCGGGTGCTGCGCCGATTGGCACCGGTCTTGGTATCATTAATCCTTATAACTTGTCCCATATTGTGGAACAGGCAGACGTTCCGGTTATCGTAGATGCCGGCATCGGCAGTCCGAAAGACGCTGTTCAGGCGATGGAACTTGGTGCGGATGGTATTTTGCTGAATACTGCCGTATCCGGTGCGGATGATCCGGTGAAAATGGCAGAAGCCATGAAATACGGACTGGAAGCAGGAAAACTTGGATATGAAGCCGGACGTATCGAGAAGAAGTATTATGCGCAGGCTAGCAGTCCAACGGAAGGATTGAGCCGGCTGTGATAAAAAACCGTTATTCGCGTCAGACGATGTTTTCCGGAATAGGGAGAGATGGTCAGAAGCTTCTTCTCGATAAACACGTCCTTATCGTTGGTGCAGGCGCTCTCGGCAGTGCAGCCGCTGAAACGTTGGCACGCGCCGGGGTCGGCCGTATCACAATCATTGATCGCGATTACGTGGAATACAGCAATCTGAACCGTCAGCAGCTCTATACCGAAAACGATGCCGCCCTCCCGATGCCAAAAGCCCGTGCCGCCAAAGAGAGACTGGAAGCGGTGAATTCGGAAATAACGATTGAAGCGGTCGTCGGGGAAGCGGATCCGGCATTTCTGGAGAATCTCGGCACAGTCGATGTTATAATCGATGCCCTTGATAATTTTGATACCCGGATGCTTCTCAATGATTTTTCGCAGAAGCACGGCATTCCATGGATATACGGAGCATGTGTTGGAAGTTACGGGCTGACGTATACCATTCTGCCGGGAGAGTCGGCGTGTCTGCACTGTCTGATGGAAGATATCCCGCTTGATGGGGAAACCTGTGATACGGTGGGGATTATCGCCCCGGCGGTGCAGATGGTCAGTTCCCATCAGACGACCGAAGCGATGAAGCTTCTGACGGAGCAGCCGGAGAAATCCAGAAAAACATTATTGTCTTTTGATCTATGGTCGAATGAAACCTCTGAAGTGCAGGTGGAGACCCTGAAAAAAGCAGAGTGCCCGTCCTGCGGAGAACACGCGCATCACCCTTTTCTGCAGTATGAAAACCGCGCGAAGTCCGAAGTGCTCTGTGGAAGGGACGCTGTTCAGGTCCGGCCCGGCTCAAGGCAGTATATCTCGCTTCCGGATCTGAAAAACCGGTATGAAAACCAGGTTCAAAAGGAGAACCCGTATCTATTGGTGCTTCAGCTTGAAGATAAACGTTTCGTTATCTTCGAGGACGGCCGCACCATCATTCACGGTGAGAATGATAAGGCAAAAGCCCGGACCCTGTACCAAAAGTATATCGGCGGATAAATCAGAAAGAAAGAAGGACTTTCCCGCCTGCGCGGGGAAGTCTTTTATTAGGAAGCGGCAAAGGCGGATGAAGCTGACGCACCGTACTTTTACCAGGAAACACGGGGACTGGATGGCCGTGCCGGAGCTGCCCCCGCAAGGAGTATCCTTAAAAACAGAGAAATATATAGTTTTTGTTAAAGTTGGTTTTCATTAAATATTCAATTGAATTTGACACATACATTGATATAGAAAATGTTATAATGTCAAAGAAAGTTTAAGATAACCCAGTAGTGTTTGCCGATAACATTTGCGAAAAGGACTGGAACATGATACCTTTTCTTTGGTATCATCAGCAGGTATAAGAATCTGCCATTGTATATGGCGTTTCATATATCCATTGAATATTAAGAAGAGAGTGGAGGTTATGACGTGAATATTATCATAGCTGGAGGAGACGGTTTTTGCGGGTGGCCGACGGCCCTTTATTTATCCAAACAGGGACATGATGTTTCCATTATCGATAACATGGCCCGCAGAAAGTGGGACGACGAGCTTCATTCCAATTCAATCACGCCGATTGCCGATCTGAGTGAACGTGTGGAGAAATGGAAAGAACTGACCGGCAGGGAAATTCGTACATACGAAGGCGACCTGAATCATTATGACTTTCTGAAACAGGTGCTGTTGACAGAAAAGCCGGAGGCATTTGTGCATTTTGCCGAGCAGCGTTCCGCTCCTTATTCGATGATTGACCGCGAGCATGCGGTGTATACCCAGGTGAACAACGTCGTCGGCAACTTGAACGTGCTTTTTGGCATTAAAGAGATTGTACCGGACTGCCACCTTATTAAACTGGGTACCATGGGTGAATACGGGACACCGAATATTCCAATTGAAGAAGGATACCTCGAGGTGGAACATAAAGGACGTAAAGACGTGCTGCCGTATCCGAAGCAGCCAGGTTCGTTCTATCACCTCTCCAAGGTACATGACAGCCACAACATCATGTTCACCTGCAAAATATGGGGAATCCGTGCGACCGACCTGAACCAGGGTGTTGTGTACGGCCACGAAACAGACGAAACGAAGATGGATCCGGTCCTGTCCAACCGTCTCGATTATGACGGTGTATTCGGAACAGCGCTGAACCGGTTCATCATTCAGTCCACCATCGGCCACGATCTTACGGTATACGGTAAAGGTGGACAAACCCGCGGATTTCTCAATCTGGAAGATACCGTACGCTGCATTGAAATTGCGGCGGAGAATCCTGCGGATAGTGGAGAGTTCCGGGTCTTTAACCAGTTCACAGAAGAATTCTCTGTACTGGATCTTGCAGACAAGGTGCAGAAAGTGGCGCAGGAAGAAGGCTTCGACACAAATATAGCCCACCTTGAAAACCCAAGAGTGGAACTTGAAGATCACTACTTCCATGCGGAGAACACAAAACTGAAAGACCTCGGTCTGGAACCGCATCTGCTGACCGACGACGTCATCCGCAGTATTCTAAAAGCTGTCATGCATCATAAAGACCGTGTCATCGAAGAGAATGTACTGCCGGGTGTATCCTGGAAATAAGGAAGCTGGGAGTGTCCTCCTTGAAGATCGCGATTGTAACGGAAACATTTTTACCATCCACAGACGGGATTGTCACCAGACTGACTGCCTGTATTAAATGGCTTCACCGCGCGGGCCACGACGTGCTGATCATTGCTCCGGATCTCGGGGTGGATGAATTTGACGGTGCCCCTGTCAAAGGCGTTGCGGCGCGGACGCTGCCTTTTTACAGATCAAAGCAGTTTGCGCTTCCGAACCGGGTCGTAAAAGAGTATCTGGAAGACTATAATCCTGATGTGGTCCATGTCGTGAACCCTGCGATTCTCGGGTATTCAGGGGTGAAATATGCGCGGCGGCTCGGGTACCCGCTCGTGGCTTCCTATCATACGAATGTTGCGCAGTATCTGGATTATTACCATCTCTCCCCTTTTAAAGGAGTGATATGGTGGTATTTCCGCAAGCTTCATAACCAGGCTGATCTGAATATCTGTACGTCGCAGACCGTTCAGGAAGAGTTGGCTTCCCGGAATTTCCGGAATGTGCACGTATGGAAACGAGGCGTCGATACCGAAAATTTTCATCCCGGTAATTACAGTGCCGACATGAGAGAAAGGCTGACCGACGGCAGAACAGGTGATAAACTTCTTTTGTATGTCGGGCGGCTGGCGCCGGAAAAAGAAATCGAGAAGGTCCGGTCTGTGCTCGAGGCATCGGATGATTTTTCTCTGGCGATTGTCGGCGACGGACCGCACCGGCAGCCTCTTGAAAGGCATTTTGAAGGAACAAAAACGGTATTTACCGGTTTCATGCATGGAGAGGAATTGGCGCAGGCGTATGCTTCGTCGGATGTGTTCGTGTTTCCATCCACAACGGAAACACTCGGCCTTGTCATACTGGAGGCGATGGCTTCCGGGCTGCCACTCGTGGCGGCGCGGAGCGGTCCGACATGTGAACAGATAGAGGATGAACGGACCGGCCTGCTTTATGATGCAGAAAAAGATGGGAATTTTGTTGATACGGTGCGCCGTTTTGAAGATGAAACACTGCGTCGGCGACTGGCAGCCAATGCCCGTCAAGATATAGGTGAACTCGGCTGGTCGGAAGCGGCGAGCCAGCTGCTGGAATTATATAACGAAGCGGTTGGATTGGATGAGGCTGCCCGGAAAAAAGAAGAATTAACGTAGCGCACGCCCTCTGATCCAGTCATTGGAATAGAAGGGGTATCATGGCGAAGAAAGAACAGAAAAAAGGTCCATTTCAGTTCATGCAGTTCAGCGTTATCGGCCTTACCAATGCCGGAGTTGATATTGGAACGCTGAACCTGCTTCTGCTCTTGTTTCCGACCGATGAACGGGGGATGCTGGCTCTTTTTAATACCATCGCCTATTCCCTTGCAGTGGCGAACAGTTATTTCTGGAATGTGATGATCACGTTCCGCAACTCTGCCGAGGGAAGCCGGCGGCAGAGGCTGATGTTCATTCTGCAGGGTGTCGTCAGTCTCGGGGTGAACAACATTGTGTTTCTGGGAGCCAATCAGCTGCTGGAATGGGCAGGTATGCCGAGATGGCTGCGTTATAATGCGGCCAAGGGATGCGCGATGTTCTTATCCTTTACGGCCAGTTTTTTTATGATCAAGTTTTTTGTATTCCAGGACACCGACCGGAAATTTTTCCGTAAATAGCAGAAAAGAAGGGGGTGCCCAAAGAGGCAGTCCCTTTTTTGTACGGGGCAGGGTGTAACGATTCCTGGTTTTTGTAATAAAATAAAAAGGAATCACGAAAATATTATCGAAGAATGTAGTACGGCCTTACTTACTCAGGGTGCAATGTATAAAAGGGGGATGACATGACAGATCGAGAGCCGGTTCATTTATATCTTTCAAGGTATCAGGAACATATTGCATATTTACAGGAAACGGGACAGGAATCGCCGGGATGGCGGGAACTTCGGGAAGAAGAACTGCCCGGCTTTCTCCAGGTGAAAGATTCCAGCATCCAGGTGGAAACAGAGTCCATTGTCCGGGACTTTGCCGAAGAAGGTTCCTGGAAACAGGGAAGTATGCTGCACATCCGGCTTGAACTGACGGATGGCACGGAGCTGGCGATGCACGGTTACTATGTCCCTTCCAGAGAGGACTGGTATCCGGATGAAAATCCGATGATTCATAAAAGCAGCAGGTGCGGCTACTGCCAATCCATTATCGGACTCGTGCGGCAGAAAGATCTGAAAGATGAACTATGCATGCTCCCGCTGCCGGAGAAAAAATATCTTTTTGAGACTGTGCTCGAGCGGCATCAAGAAGAGCTTTACGAATAACATAATTATTCGGGAACAGGAGCGAAACGTATGAAAATAGTGATTGCACCAGATTCGTTTAAAGAAAGCATGTCAGCAATGCAGGCAGCCGAAGCGGTGGAAAGAGGATTCAGGCAGGTGTACGGGGATACTTTGGAAACAGAACGGATCCCGATGGCTGATGGGGGAGAAGGCACGACCCGGGCTATGGCTGATGCCCTGCAGGGAACGATGATAAAAAAAGAAGTCACCGGCCCTGACGGTATCCCGGTGCAGGCAGAGTTCGCGCTGCTTGGGGACGGCCGCACGGCGGTGATGGAAATGGCGGAAGCCTCCGGCATTGCGCTTGTTTCCAAAGAAAGCAGAAACCCTGTAACAGCCACATCCTACGGCACCGGAGAATTGATAAAAGCAGCGCTTGATGAAGGAGCAGTGAAAATCATCCTCGGTATCGGAGGCAGTGCTACCAACGACGGGGGCGCCGGCATGTTTCAGGCACTGGGCGGCAGGCTGCTGGATGCATCCGGAAACGACCTTCCTTCCGGCGGCGGATCTCTGGCGGAACTGGCTGCTGTGGATACCTCGGGACTGGATCCACGGCTCCCGAGCACAGACATCCGCACCGCCTGCGATGTGACGAATCCACTGACAGGGGAAAACGGAGCAAGCGCGGTATATGGTCCGCAGAAAGGGGCGGACACAGAAATGGTGAATCTGTTGGATCGGGCCCTTTGCCGATACGGTGCTGTGATTGAAAAACAGCTGGGCATTCATGTGGACACCCTCCCCGGATCCGGAGCAGCCGGGGGAATGGGAGCTGGTCTGAAAGCATTTTTGCATGCGGCACTTGAACCCGGTATCGACATCGTACTGGAAGAAACCCGTTTTGCCGAGAGAATGAAACATGCTGATCTGGTGATTACCGGAGAAGGAAAAATGGATCACCAGACCGTTTTCGGAAAGACGCCGGTCGGTGTAGCCAAAGCAGCACAGGCGGTGAAAACAGTGCCGGTTCTCGCGTTCTGTGGTCAGCTCGGAGAGGGATACGAAGCCGTGTTCACCCACGGTATTACGGCGGCATTCAGTCTTATGCCGGGACCGGGAACGGTGGAATCCGCGATGAAAAATGGCGAAGTTTACATAGAAACCCTGGCACGAAACACAGCCGCTCTATGGGAAGCAGGGACAACGAATTAATCAGTTGGAATCGGGATGAACAATGTCAGGCAGCGGGCAAAACTCCGCGCCTGTACACTCATGGTTACATTACGTATTAGTAAAAAAACACTTTCGATTGCCATAGACGGTAATCGAAAGTGTTTTTTTACTTTGTTGTTTACAGGATGGGGGACAGAAGATGGGATATCGATTCTTTAAACCGAATCCACAGCGACCGCTCTCTGTAGTCTTTCAACGAGAGTTCGCGGCAGTGCTTCATATCTGTTTCGAACGTGAGGGCCATACGTTCTGCCGTCGGCCGGTGATAAAGGAAGGCATTGACTTCGAAATTCAGCCGGAAGCTTCTTACATCGATATTGGCAGTGCCGATGGAAGACACTTTGCCGTCGACCACAATGGTTTTGGCATGAATAAAGCCATTTTCATAGACGTATACTCTGGCGCCGGTCTTTAAAAGTTCACCGATATGGGAATAGGTCGCCCAGTATACAAATGGATGATCTGGTTTATTGGGAATCATAATCCTCACATCTTTGCCCGACAGTGCAGCGATGCGGAGTGTATCCATCAGACTCTGGTCGGGGATAAAATACGGGGTCTGAATGTAAATCGAATCTTTCGCAGCCATAATCATTTTGATGTATCCGTTTTTAATCTGCTCCCATTCTGAATCCGGCCCGCTTGATATAATCTGGGCAGCGGTATCCCCCGTTGCTTCGTGTTCAGGGAACAGCCGCTCTTCGTAGCGAATGTAATGACGATGGGTAGCCTGGTTCCAGTCCAGTATAAAGCGGGTCTGGAGGGCTTTGACCACCTGCCCGGTCATGCGCAGATGGGTATCCCTCCAGTACCCGAATTTCGGGTCGAGCCCAAGGTACTCGTCCCCAACATTAAATCCGCCGAGATATCCGGTTATGCCGTCAATGACGACGACTTTCCGGTGGTTCCGGTAATTCAGGCGCAGATTAATAAGTGGAATCCGGCGCGGGAAAAAGATTTCGACTTCGCCGCCCGCCTTTTTCAATGTATTAAAGGCGCGTTTCGGCAGCTTTCTGGATCCCATTTCATCGTACAGAATCCGTACCCGGACACCTTCCCGGGCTTTTTTCGTCAATGCCTCAAGCAGCCTGGTTCCAAGTTCATCGTTACGGAAAATATAATACTGCAGATGAATGTGGTCCGCGGCCTGGTTGATGTCTTCAATAAGCTGATCAAATTTTTCCCTGCCGTCGGTATAAATGCTGACCTGATTGTTTTCAGTCAGCAGGGCATCGTTGTTCACAAGATGCATATAAATAAGATCCCTGTACTCCCTGGCGTCCGGATCGGAAAAATGGAAGCGGTGCTCCCGGAGGGAATGAATCTGCTCCTTAATTAAGTCTTCAATTCCGATTTTTTTAATATCCTCCCAGTCAAACAGCCGTTTCCGGCTCAGATTCTGGCCGAATATCAAATACAGGATAAACCCAAGAAACGGAACGAAGAGCAGAACCATCAGCCATGCCCACGTCGAGGTAGCATCTTTTCGTTCAAGGAAGATAATGATAACAGCAAAAATCAAGTTTAGAAAAATAACAAGACTGATTAAAATGGAGTAAATACCCATACGATTACCTGCCTAACTGTGTTCGGTGATTATCAAAGTATAACAAAAAAAGTGAGGTGCGTCTGTGGGAGAGTCCATTCCTCCTATAAAAATATTCTATCATTGTGTGTATGTTTTAGTATAAAATAAACGGAGGTACAGTGATGTTAAGTTGGCCGCACAAAGAAAAGGGGTGAACGCAGCCAATGGACAAGCAGTATATCGGTATTGATGCCGGCGGGACGCTGGTCAAGATCGTTTACAATCATGAAGGACACCTGCGGTTTGAAAAAATGGCAGCGGACCGGATAGATGAGATTATAGAATGGATTAACAATCATTTCACAAATCCTGAAATACATATAACCGGTGGGAAAGCCGGTGTTTTCGCAGAAGCATGCCCGGACAAGGTGCTGAGGGTCAATGAATTCGAGGCGACATGCGAAGGGGTGAGCTGGCTTCTTGAAAAAGACCCCCCGTCTCCTGAAATCAGCAGTCAATTTCTTGTCACCAATGTTGGAACCGGGACTTCGATCCATTATGTTTCCGAAGATGCTTATGAACGTATTGGAGGAAGCGGGATGGGAGGAGGCACTCTTCTGGGTCTCTCGTATCTTCTGACCGGCAGGAGCGATTTTGAAACCATACTGGAGATGGGACGAAACGGAAACGGACAAGCACTGAATATTACGGTGGGGGACATATACTCCCACGAGACACCGCCGATTTCCGGCGCGTTAACCGCGAGTAACTTCGGGAACACTGCGAATATGAGAGAAACCGGGTTTTCAAGCGAGGACTACATCTCAGCGGTGGTAAGAATGATAGGGGAAACCATCACCACGATGAGTGTGCAGGCGGCGGACCGGCTTGGTACAGATGCCGTTGTCTACATTGGCTCAACCTTTGCCGGGCATGATACACTGAAAGAAATTATTATAGGATATACCGAATTAAGAGGAAAGAAACCTTACTTCCTGCCCCGGGGAGAATACAGTGGAGCTGTAGGAGCATTGCTGCACTACGGCTGGTCGGATGCTTTATTGTAAAGGGGAGAGAGAAAAGGGGTTATCATGAATACGGAGGAATATAAGAAAGTATATCTTCAATCACTCGATGCTTTGGAGAATATAGCGACGTACCTGCAGCCGAAACTGCCGATTCTAAGTAAATTGCAGCTGACCTCCCGGCAGGAGTCCATTATGATTTTATTTATCCGTCACGAGGGCATGTCTCTTAAAGACATGGCACAGCGGCTCGGCATTTCAAAAAGTGCGGTGACACAATCGGTCAATAAACTCGAAAACGAAGATCTGCTCATCCGCTCCATCAATGAGCAGAACCGCCGGGAAGTGACGATGAGTCTTGGAGAGACAGGTAGGCAGCTGAAAAAAGAATTTGAGTCGTTCGAGGCATTCATCGTCCAGGATTATTTAACACAGATTGATCTGGAGGATTTGAAACAGGTGCTGGATACATTTAAACAATTTGAGCGTATTATCAAAGAAGGCGAAAAGAACAGCGGACAGTAGAGGCCGGGATTTGCATCCACGCAGATTGACAGGACTGAATCCCGTCCGGTACGATAGATTAAAAGATGAATTGTCACAGCTATCCACTAGGGGCGCTGAAAACAGCTGAGATGATGCCTGCCCGGCGTCGGTCCCTCAGAACCTGATATGGCTAGTACCATCGGAGGAAAGTGGAGCGGGCGCACAGAAGTATAGTAATAGACGTGCAGCCGCTCTTCCTGATGAAGAGCGGCATTTTTAATGACTCCACTTCAGGCGGCGACGGCTTGTCTTCAGAATGCCTCAGGACAAGGCGTCTCAACCTGGAATTCCGTTATTCAGGGCGCTTGTGCTTTTCTTACGAAGGAGGAAAAGATAATGAATAATATTCCAAGTGTTTTATCCATTGCCGGTACTGATCCCAGTGGGGGAGCGGGGGTTCATGCGGACCTGAAAACGTTTCAGGAATGCAGAGCTTACGGCATGGCGGTCGTCACATCGGTTGTAGCCCAGAATACAGAAGGGGTCCGTAACGTATGGCATCTTCCCATTGAAGCACTCGAAGAACAGATAACAGCTGTTCTGGAAGATATCGAACCTCAAGCTGTAAAAACAGGAATGATTGCGACGCCGGCTATGATTGAGAAAACGGCGCGACTGCTGGAAGGTAGAAACATCCCACTGGTCATAGATCCTGTTATGGTAGCAACAAGCGGTGATTCGCTGATGGAGGATGAAGCAACTTCAATGATGAAGAATAAGCTGTTTCCTCTCGCTGAAGTGGTGACGCCGAATATGGCAGAAACAGAATTACTGACCGGTATGAATATCCATACCCGGGAAGATGCTGAAAAAGCGGCACAAATGATTGTGGAGGATATGGGAGTAACAGCAGCCGTTGTGAAGGGCGGTCACGCAAAAGGCGATGCAGAAGACATTATCTACTACAATGGTACTGTGGACGTTGTAAGTGCTCCCAGAACAGAAACAAAGCATACCCATGGTACCGGATGCACATTTTCTGCAGCTATAGCTGCTCACCTTGCACGGGGAGAAGAAGTGAAAGAGGCCGTTAAAAAAAGCAAAGACTTTATTACGTATGCGATTTCGCAGCCGCTGGGACTCGGAAAAGGAAACGGTCCGGTCAACCACTGGGGGTCGCGTCTTACCGTAGAAGAACTGCTCAAAAAATAAGGAGGGCATGGCAATGAAAGCAAAAGAAGCTGCATCTTATTTAGAACAGGTTCGAACGCGGAATCCTTTAATCTATAATATCACTAACACCGTCGTAGCGAATTTTAACGCAAATGGTCTGCTGGCAGTTGGGGCTTCTCCAGTGATGGCAGACGCTCCGGAAGAAGCAGCGGACATGGCATGGGCGGCGGATGCTCTCGTATTGAATATTGGTACTCTTCATCCGGAACAGGTGGAGAGCATGTTTGCAGCAGGCAGAGCAGCGTCCCAAAAAGGAATCCCGATTGTGCTGGATCCGGTAGGAGCCGGTGCAACACCGTACCGCACCAATACAGCCCGTGAACTTTTGAAAGAACTGGACGTTACCCTCCTTCGCGGAAACGCAGGAGAAGTTTCGGCCATTACCGGACTCGAAAGTGAGATGAAAGGGGTGGACGTCTCCGGTGACCAGAAAGACACAGCTGTGATTGCGGAGCACGCGGCGGATGTTTTAGGGACTCCGGTTGCTGTTACCGGTCCGGTGGATGCGGTGTCTGACGGACAGGAAACGTATCAAGTGCATAACGGACACTCGATGATGGCAAAAATCACCGGTACCGGCTGTCTTGCCAGTGCAGTGGCCGCCTCCTTTTTAACGGTCTCGGATCATGTGGTTCATGGAGCGGCGGCAGCGCTTGGGTTTTACGGCACTGCAGCAGAACGGGCAGAAGGCTTCGCGGCCAACCAGGGTCCGGGGACGTTCCAGGTCGAGCTTCTGAATGCTTTATATCATGTCGGAGACCTTGATCTCCGACAGAGCCTCAACATGAAGCGGGTGGAAAAAAATGATGAATAAAGAGCAGTACCTGCTTTATTTTATTATGGGAAGTAACAATACAGATAAAAATCCGGAAGATGCGCTGCACGAGGCAGTGAAGGGAGGGGTTACCTGCTTTCAGTTCCGCGAAAAAGGGCAGGATGCCGCAGAAGGCACAGCCAAAAAAGAACTGGGCGGGCGGCTCCGGAAGATTTGCCGGAAAGCGGGGATCCCGTTTATTGTAAATGATGACGTGGATCTGGCAATGGAACTTGAAGCCGATGGTATCCATGCGGGGCAGGAAGATACCCCGCTCGTGGATATAAAAAAGCAGTGTCCATCATCCATGACAGTCGGGGTTTCTGCTAAAACGGTGGACGAAGCGGAGCAGGCCGTGCAGGATGGCGCAGATTATCTTGGTGTGGGGCCGATGTTTGCGACCTCCACGAAAGAAGATGCTGAAACCCCGGTGGGACCGGGAGCAATCCGCATGCTCCGTGAGTCCGGCCTTTCCATTCCGATTGTCGGCATCGGCGGCATTGATACCGACAACGCTGAATCCGTGATGGAAGCAGGGGCTGACGGCGTATCCGTCATTTCGGCAGTAAGCCGGGCAGACGATATTCAGCAGGCAGCCGGTAAGCTGCGTGAAGTGCTGCGCTGATGAATGGTCCATTATTTCTGTATAGGCACCAAAATGATCCCCGGTCGAACGGAAAATGGCGGAAAAACACCGATACGGTACAATACAGCATGGTTCATAACGAAAACGAGGCTGGGGCAAAAATAAAATAGGCGCAGGAAAACACGAATGTCTTGCGGCGTTGTTCAAGACCCGCATAGCAGCAGGAGCCAAAACATTTTGGCTCCTGCTCCGAACAGCACGAGGCACGGGCTCTTTGCTGCGTTGGCCCGTTCGTTGTCCCGCTGAACGCAACGTAGATTCGTTCCTGATGACGTTTACTGGGGGGCGAAACCCTCTAAAGTGCCTCATGCGCCATGTCTAACGACGTTTAAGAGGGTGTATGATCTCCTAAAGTGCCTTATGACATATTCTCACTCAACCTGAACGCCACAAACACGTAAAAGCAAAGTATTTTAGCGCAGCGGTTTGTCTCAGCAACGAAAAATGCCGAACGATTTTTTAAAATCGTTCGGCATTTTTCTAGCTTATAGAGGTTTTGTCCCAGCCTCGTTTTTATGGAGGGCGCCGTGCATTGTTGCATGCGTAATGATTTTATTCATATATAAGGTAGACGGCTCCGTCTTCCACAGTGGTTTGAAATGTTTTGACGCAGCCTTCATCTGCCCCCTGTACGACACCGTCCGTCACATCAATCTTCCAGTCGTGCAGCGGGCAGAAGACGTACCTGCCGCTGACCAGACCCTGGGAAAGGGGGCCGCCGCGGTGGGGGCAGCTGTTCTCCACCGCGTGAACCTCTCCGTCGGTGAGAAAGACGGCAACGGATTGCTCTCCTATGATTACTTCTTTGGCAAGATGTGGTTCCAGTTCCTCATAGTCCAGAATATATAATTTCTTTCCCTGCAGCGTATCCATATTCTCCTCTCCTTTTACACAAGTTCTACGGCTTTGCGCTCAAACAGTTCTTTGCGTTTGTTTTCATTATGGGTCAGGCTGGCCCAAGGATCTTCCGGCTTGTGCTCAAGGGCATGGTCCATGCGTTCTTTATAAAACTGCCGGGTTTCTTTGTCCTCAATGATGGTGCTGCGGATGTGATCCAGTCCGACGCGGTCCACCCAGTGGGACGTACGCTCCAGGTAACGGGCATCTTCGCGGTAGTACTGCATAAAGGCACTCATAATTTCAAGCAGTTCGTCGCCAGACTCCACTTTAACAAGTTTATCGCCGGCTCTCAGTTCTACACCGCCGTTTCCGCCGACATACATTTCCCATGCTCCTTCCACACCGACGATACCGATGTCTTTAATGCCTGATTCAGCGCAGTTCCGCGGGCAGGCGGAGACGGCCATTTTTATTTTGTGAGGCGTATTGAGCCGTTCGAATTTTTTCTCAATGGCAATCCCCATACCGATGGAATCCTGGGTGCCAAAGCGGCAGAAATCTTCACCGACGCATGTTTTGACGGTACGGATGGCTTTTCCGTAAGCGTGTCCGGACGGCATATCCAGGTCCGACCAGATATCGGGGAGATCCTCTTTGTTGACGCCGAGCATATCAATGCGCTGACCACCGGTTAATTTCAGCATCGGCACTTCGTATTTATCAGCGACATTTGCGATCTTGCGGAGCTGATCGGAATTGGTTACTCCACCGTACATTCTTGGCACGACCGAATAGGTGCCGTCATTCTGGATATTGGCGTGCATCCTTTCGTTGACGAAGCGGGAGCGGTCGTCGTCTTCGTACGTTTCGGGATGAACAACGCCAAGATAGTAGTTGATGGCCGGACGGCATTTGGTGCAGCCTTCTTCATGCTCCCAGCCGAGCACATTCATCACTTCGCGTGTATGGGTGAGCTGCCGGTTGCGGATGGCTTCCTGCACCTGTTCGTCGGACATCGTTGTGCATCCACACATCGGTTCCACCTGACCTTCCGTCACTTCGTCGCCGAGTACGGCCTGCAGCAGGTCGGAAACAAGTGGTTTACAGCCGCCGCAGGAACGGGAGGCATTGGTATGCTTTTTAATCTCTTCCACTGAGCTGAGGCCTTCCTGCTCAATGGACTGAACAATCGCTTCCTTTGATACCCCGTTACATCCGCAGATGGTTTCTTCCGGAGCCATTGACAGGACAGGGCTTTCCGTTTGGCCTGTGTCTTCTGATGGCAGCAGTACCGCTTTGCTCATACCCCCGATGTCTTCCTGCTTTTTCATCATATCCAGAAGCCGCGGAGAATCGGAGGTGTCGCCGAATAGGACGGAACCGACAACTTTTTCGTCCTGGACCATGACTTTTTTATAGACGCCTTCGAATTCATCGTGGACGCGCACGGCTTTTTTTCCTTCGCCGTCCATGAAATCGCCGGCAGAAAAGACATCCACTCCGGAAACCTTCAGCTGTGTATACATGAGCGACCCGTTATAAGAAGCTGTGGACGTGTCGTCACAGAGACGATCGGCCAAAACCTTAGCCTGTTCATACAACGGAGCGACAAGGCCGTAGGCAATTCCGTTGTGTTCGGCACATTCACCTACCGCGTATACCTTAGGAGTGTCTGCTTCCATATAATTGTTGACGACGACAGCGCGGTTGGTTTCAATTCCCGCTTTTTGGGCGAGTGCGATATTTGGTTTGATGCCGACTGCCATGACAATGAGATCGGCATATAATTTCGTGCCGTCCTTGAAGTACAGTCCCTCGACCCGGTCTCCGCCGACGATCTGTTCTGTCTGTTTTTCCATATGGAACCGCATGCCCTGTTGTTCAAGTTCTTCTTTAAGCATAGTTCCGGCGGTGCTGTCGAGCTGACGTTCCATGAGGGAATCGGCGAGATGAATGACTTCTGTTTCCATATTAAGATTCAACAGCCCGCGGGCGGCTTCGAGTCCGAGAAGGCCTCCGCCGATAACGGCAGCACGTTGATAATGCGATGAAGCGTTGATCATCGTTTCACAGTCTTCAATGTCACGAAAGGCAATCACGCCTTCCTTGTCGGCTCCCGGAAGCGGAAGCATAAATGGATTAGAGCCGGTAGCCAGAATCAGCCGGTCATAGGCAAGAGTGACGTTGTTTTCACTGGTGATGGTCTGTTTCTTTGTATCAATGTCAACGACCGGGTCTCCCGTGTACAGTGTAATGTTATTTTGTTCGTACCACTCGTACGTATTTAAAATAATATCATCGAGCTCGGTGTCGCCCTGGAGCACAGAGGATAATGAAATACGGTTATAGTTAGGATGAGGTTCTTTACCAAAGATGATAATCTTATAGCGTTCCGGGTCTTTTTTTAATATTTCTTCCACGGTTCTTACCCCGGCCATTCCGTTCCCGATGACAACTAACTGTTCTTTGTGTTCTGCCATATCTATTCCTCCTTACAAGAAATAAAGGTTTTACATGGTTGCTTTTCTTTCCAAAGTTCCGGACGTTTTGTGTTCATCTGCCAGAAAACAGCCGGGCCATTCTTTTGGTTCATCAAGGGAAAGAAGGGGAAGCATGGATGTGAAAGATCCGGCTTTTCCTTGATCGGCTGTCATCCAGCAGGTAAGCGGGTTTGTGGTTTCGTGCCCGTTTTTCAGCCAGCCTTCATATAACAGCTGTCCTTCTTTTGTAGAAGGGAAAACAGCGTGCCGGATAAATCCTTCCTCCCGTAGACGATTCATAATGATCCAGGTATTTTCTGAATCATGTAAATCTTCTGATACTAATGGATGGATATATATATCCATTCCTGCTGTTTTTAATTGCTCAAAAGCCGCCTCTTCGGCATCACTCTGCGGGAAAGCAAAGATGCCGCCTGCAGCAGACGGCTGGAACCATTGATGGTCCTGATGCTGCCCTGCTGCGTTTCCAATAAAGATTACCGATGGATTTTGTATACCTTGCTCCTCCGCCAAAGCGGATATGGCATGAAGCGGACCGCTGATTGTCCGCTGCCGGCGATGGGATGCCCATTCGACAATCAATACGTCCGTGTCGGGATCTTTGCCGTGTTCCACCAGACGGGAAGTTATACATTCAAGCCGTTTCACCCCCATGTACCAGACGAGTGTATCGCTGGTTGCCGCAAGGTTTTCCCAATCTGCTTCTGTTTCCTCGGACGGTCCCTGCCCGTGGCCGGTCAGTACCCGGAAACCATGGGCGTACCGGCGGTGGGTCAAAGAAACCCCGGCATAAGAAGCGGCCGCACTGCCGGCTGTAATACCGGGCACCATTTCATATGAAATACCGCGTTTTTTCAATTCCTCGATTTCTTCAGCCATCCGTCCGAAAATGCCGGGGTCCCCGCCTTTCAAACGGACCACTTTTTTTCCGTGGCGGGCCTGGATAATCATTTCCTGCTGGATGGTTTCCTGCCTCAGTGAATGATCACAGGGCTTTTTGCCGCAGTAAATCAGTTTCGCATGCTTTGGTGCATGCAGCAAAAGGGCAGGGTGGGCAAGGCGGTCATACAGAACCACGTCGGCCTTCTGCAGGCATTCCGCGCCCCGGAGAGTGATGAGTCCGGGGGAGCCGGGTCCCGCGCCGACAATCTGAATAGTGCCGTACGATTGTTCCATTGATCGGGTATCCCCCTTTTTTCAACTTTAATATGTATTTTAAGTGTATATTAGATAAAATGTCCGTTGTGCAGAAACGATAGGTAATCTGACACACTTTTTCAAAAACGAAGGGAGCAAAAGGTGAAAGTACCATAGGAACAGGTTTATGCGGAGGGCGGGAGGGGAATGGAGGGGCTGGCATATAAAGATTAAAGGAGAATGTTTATGGCGGTTGACACGATAATACTCGGGGCTTTGTATTTGTTTGTTCAGTTATTTGCGAATAAAATCATATCTTCCAACTCGATCGGGCGTTTCAAATGGCTCTCATTTTCAGGTGGTGTGGCGGTATCTTATGTGTTTGTATATGTTCTCCCTTCTCTTCATAAAGAACAGGATTCCATATCGCAGGGATCAGAACTGACGATGGAGTCGGAGTTATACATATTGGGTCTTGGCGGGCTGTTAATCTTTTACGGCGTTCATAAAGCGGCGGAACGTGCGTCCCGTAAACATGAAAAAGGAGAAGGAAGTTTTTTCTGGATACAGATTGCGTTTTTTGTTGTCTATAACATGCTGATTGCTTATAACATATTCGCTTCGGACATTGAAGGAATAGAAGCCGTATTTTACGGCATTGCGGTCGGTCTGCACTTCATGGCGGTATCGCATGACATGTGGCGGGAGGATGCGGCGCGTTATGAAAAACTCGGCCGTTATCTGCTGGCTGCCGGCATTCTGCTCGGATGGGTCATTGGCGTATTTGCCCCCATGCCGTCTTATATGCTCGGTGTCGTTTTCGCATTTATCTCAGGGGCGATGATCATGAACGTTTTGAAAAAAGAACTGCCTTCCGAGGAAAACGCTCATTTCCGCACATTTCTCGGCGGTGCTCTCGGTTACACGGTATTAACGATAGCAATGACGTTGTTTTTCGATTGGTAATCTCGGTGACCGCCCGTAAAGCCCCCGTTTATCCTAAAGGAGAGGCGGGGGCTTTTTAACGAAGCTGCCGTACGCTGTTATGAACGGGCGGGCTTTGCCCATGAAAGGCGGAAAAGGGATATTCGTATGGTAAGTGGGGAGTATTGGTCCATCTGCGAGATGAGCATACTGGAAAACGAATGGGAAGAGAAAAAGAAAGCCTGGTCATGAGGAAAGGCTTTCTTTTCTTGCCGCTTCTACAGATTTAATCTGCCGGCCTGTTAGCTTTCTTGGGATAAAGGTCCAGCTGCGGTGGGTGACGCTTTCGTCTTTTTGAATATCCGGTTTTACCGACAGCAGCCATCCCCCGAGTGTGTCCACCGGCTCTTCTTTTATATCGAGCTCCAGTTTTTTATTTACTTCCTCCAGCAGCACCTTCCCGTCCAGTAAAAAGCGGGATTGCTGTTCATTCAGCGGTTGAATCAGCGCCTCCTCATGAATGTCCAGTTCATCTCTTATTTCTCCAACGATTTCTTCCAGTATATCCTCTACCGTAATAATTCCGGCTGTTCCTCCGTACTCATCGAGGAGTACTGCCATGTGGGTTTCTTCTTCCCGCATCGTGACGAGGAGTTCTGTAAGCGGGGTGGACTTGATGACCTGGACCATCGGCCGCATGCAGACAGAAAGAGAGAACGGTTCTGCGGGAGCCAAAGCACGTGCAGCAAGCACTTCTTTCGCATGAATCATACCGGCAACGTCGTCTTTATCTTCGCCGATAACAGGGTACCGCGTATACGGATTTTTCGACAGCAATTGGACGGTCTCGTCAATGGTGTCCTCTGTAGAAACGGTCACCATTTCCGTACGCGGAATCATAATGTCTCCGGCGGAACGGTTATCAAACGCGAAAATCCGGTTGACGAAGTCGTATTCGGCTCTATTGATTTCCCCTTTTTCCAGGCTTTTTGACAAGATAATGCGAAGCTCTTCTTCTGAGTGGGCGGTCTGATGTTCAGAGGCCGGCCGGATGCCGAACAACCGCGTGAGCATGCGGGCTGATCCGTTCAAGAGCCAGATAAAAGGGTACATGATTCTGTAAAACCAGATAATCGGTTTGGCAAATGCCAAGGCCAGTGCTTCTGCTTTTTGAATCGCAAATGTTTTCGGCGCCAGTTCACCGATGACAACATGTAAATAGGTGACAAGAACAAAGGCCAGGATGAAGCTGATAATAGATGAAGCTGCTTCAGGAAGGGGAAAAAAGGCGAGAATTGGGTGGAGGATCCGCTCCACGGTTGGTTCCCCGAGCCACCCAAGCCCCAAAGCGGTAATGGTAATCCCGAGCTGGCAGGCAGAGAGGTATTCATCAAGGCCGTCCATCACTTTCATGGCCGCGTCTGCTTTTTTGTTTCCGCCGGCTTTCAATTGTTCGATCTTTGAACTGCGTGCTTTGACAATGGCAAATTCGGTTGCAACGAAAAAAGCGGTCAAAAGAATAAGAAACGCAAGCAGTATGATATTTACGTAAAGCATGAGCCACCCTCCGTTGTACGTGTTTTCATCCGCGGCAGGCACGGCCGGGAATTCCGTTTTTATAGTGTGGCTCAAATTCTCGATTTTACCCATAGAAAAAGAGAGCTGCTTAAAGGTTAAGCAGCTCTCTTACATCCTCTTCGGACAAAGAAGATAAATTTGTTTCTCCGGATTGAATGACCTGATCAAACAATGCTTTCTTTCGATCCTGCAGTTGTTGTATTTTTTCTTCAATCGTCCCCTGTGAGATCAGTTTAATAACCTGAACGGCCTTCTGCTGTCCGATCCGGTGCGCCCGGTCGGCAGCCTGCGTTTCCACTGCCGGGTTCCACCACAGGTCAAACAGAATAACAGTATCCGCACCGGTCAGGTTTAGCCCGGTTCCGCCGGCTTTGAGGGAAATAAGAAACGCCTCTTTCTCTCCTTCGTTGAAATCCTCCGTCATCTGCACCCGCTGCTGCCCGGGGGTCTTTCCATCAAGATAAAAGTAAGAGTATCCCTTTTTATCAAAGGCGTTTTTGATAAATGTAAGCATCGAGGTAAACTGGGAAAAAACGAGGACACGGTTACCGTTTTCCCGCGCGTTCTCCATAACGCTCATCAATTCTTCAAGCTTGCCGGACCCGCCGTGGTACTCCTCAAGAAACATGCCGGGGTGGCAGCAGAGCTGGCGCAGTCTCGTCAGATTGGCGAGAATGTTCATCCGGTTCTGCTGGAAGCTTCCCTGTTTCAGCTGATTGGCTGTTTCTTCCTTGATCCGGTTCAAGTAGGCGACATACGTTTCGCGCTGCGTTTTGGTAAGCTCACAGTGCAGCGTTGTTTCTATTTTGTCCGGAAGTTCTGTGAGCACATCGCTTTTTGTTCTTCTCAGTATGAATGGAGATACGCGGTGTCTTACTTTTTCCATCTCCATGTTTTTAAATGACTGGATATCCGGGAAAAGTCCCGGCATCAGAATCGCGAAGAGAGACCATAATTCGTCAATTTTATTCTCAATCGGCGTTCCGCTCAGTGCAAAAGTTTTTTCTGTCCGTACCCGCCGTACGGCCCGAAACGTTTTGGATGCGTTGTTTTTCAACGCTTGTGCTTCATCAAGAATAAGTCCATGCCACGTCTTCTCTTCATACAGGTCAATGTCACGGCGCAGCAGTGGATAGGAGGTAATGAGAATGTCAGCCTCTTCCGCTGATTCCAGCCGGCTGCGCCGCGAGGCCTTGCTGCCTTCAATCAGGCGCACGTTCAATTCCGGGGTAAACGTCTCCGCTTCATTCTTCCAGTTATACACAAGAGAAGACGGCGCGGTAACGAGAAATGGCGGCGCATCCGGGCGTTCACGTCGTTCAGACAACATGTAACTTAGTGTCTGCAGCGTTTTACCGAGCCCCATGTCGTCAGCAAGAATGCCGCCGAACCCGTAAGTCGATAAGGCTTTCAGCCACTGAAAGCCATTCACCTGATACTCGCGGACGTCAGCTGGTACGTCTTTTGGAAACGGATATTTAAACTGCTCGGGGGTCTGTATGTCATGAAGCAGTTGTTCCACCCTGCTGCTTTTCTGCCAGTGAAGGCCGGTGCTGAAATGTTTTTCCGCCTGAAAGGCCCGGTAGGCAGGGAGCCGGAGCGTGCCGCTCTGCCAGTCTTCTGCCGAAGAGCCGGTTTCTTCAAGAAAATCCTGCACGCCCTGAAGCAGCTCATTATCCAGCGGAACGAATCGTCCGTCAGCTGTCTTATGGTACGTACGTTTTTCTTTCAGGCTCTGCATGAGTTCGCGCAGTTCCTCTTCATTCAGGTCGTCGGTCTGAAAGGAAATGTCGAGCCAGCCAAACGATTCGTCGAGCGCTGAATCAACCGAAAAACGTTCCGGAGAAATAAGCATGCTCTCTACCTCGCGGCTCATGAAAATATCTGCTTTATCTTTGAGAGACGGAAGAAGCTCCGTCAAAAAGTGATAAATGGACGTATCATCGCTGAGTGACAACGTCTGTCCGTTCCAATGAAAACCCGCGGATTCAATATCCTGCAGAACATCTTCTTCTTTTTGGGAATCCCGGATTAAAAGAGACGATTCCGCTCCTGCGTCCCGCTTCTCGGTGACGGCGTGCAGGGAATGCGGACCGTAGCAGAAAAGCGGGTCCGCCTGTATGGTACTCCCGTCACTATCCAGATAGATTTTCGCCTGCAGCGGATGGGATTCCACTGCTTCTTCCACCTCCGGTTCCACCGTTAACCGGTTTGTCTCCTGCAGGGAGGAAGCAACAGCAGCATATACCTGCTCCAGGTCATGGTGATCCAGTGGAAGCCTTCCGGCCGGAGTATCCATCAGCATATGAAAAAGCAGCTCCGTATGACGGTCGTTTTCTCCTTTCATTTCGTATAGCCGGTCGTTCCAGACGTAGTAGGGGGTCAGGCTTACTTTCCGCGGCGGGTGGTCAAAAGACGAGTAGGATAAATAGTAGTTCCCCCCGTCCTGGTGCAGCTGGAAAGTACCCGGCCACTGTTGTTTTACTGTCAGAGGAACCGGCTGTCCGATGGAGGGGCGGACGAGCACATTACTGCACGCCAGAAGCGCTTCAATCATATCAGCGGCAGCCACGGGAGGAATGGTGATCTCGGAACGTCCTGTACTTTCTGTGAACACCAAACTCGTCTGCCGGTCATTCCATTTCTGGTTTCGTATAATTTCTTCAAGCTTTTGGATGACATGAAGATCCGTTTCTTCAAAATAATGATAAGTCGGATCAAACGTAAATTTTTTCGTGAACGGCAGCAGCGAACGCTGTCTCATAGCGGACAACAGGGATTCTATATCTTTCACGACGTAGAGCTTGTCTGTACCGATTTTCATCTGAACGGAAAAATACTGTTCCTGCGGGTGCATTCTATCTTTTTGGAAGGAAAGAATGAATTCGGTATGAAGGGCTTCTCCGACCGACTCGACAGACTGCATGCGTCCGGCAAAATAATCAATGAACAGTTTCTTTAATGAGGCTGTTGCGTCCTGTTCCGTTTCCTCCGGACGGGAATTCATGCTGTGTTTTTTCCTATCCTTTGCTGCAGGGGCAGGCTTTTCGGGAGCGGCTTTGGAAAGCAGGACCGCTGCTATGTGTTTACAGATCTCCATACCGCCTTCAAAAGCCGGACAGTTACAATCGGCTTCCTGCACCTCTCCGTCTTCGTGAAACACAATATCGACGGTGTAATCCTCGGTGCCGGAGACGAGCGATTTGATTTTTGTGAAAGAGCCTGCTGTATTTTCACTGACAGGGGTTACCCGATTTTCCTTCCAATAGGTAAGCCCTCTGTTATATATCGTGGATCCGCCAAGTTCCCGGATGTATGTTTTCGTCAAAAAACGCACCCTATTCCCTCCTTATCGTACAAAAACCGTACCAATCATTATAACATAATCACCACGTGGAAAGGGAAAGGGAAGAAGGAGGAAAAAGAAGGCTTTACAAGCTGATGCAATCTGGTGAAAAATAGAAGAAAACAGGCGGAGGTGGTGCAAGTGAATACATCGTGGATACTGGAACAGGCAAAGAAAGAAGCTGTATCTTTTTTTGAAAAGACGGGGCCTTCCCATGATTACTGGCACACAGAGCGGGTTGTTTCGCAGGCGGTTTACCTGGCCAAAGAGGAAAACGCCGACGCGTTTGTATGCGAACTTTCAGCCTGGCTGCATGATATAGCAGATGAGAAAGTAAACGAATCGGAAGAAAAAGGGCGAAGGAACGTACAGCAGTGGCTCACGAAACATGTGGATGATCAGGAAACAGAGAATCAAGTCATGGATATTATTGGAACGATGTCCTTTCGAAATGGGGAACAGGCTGTGATGCGCACCCTGGAGGGGCAGGTGGTGCAGGATGCGGACCGGCTGGATGCGGTTGGAGCCATCGGTATTGCGAGAACCTTCGCCCACGCCGGGGAAATTGGAGAAACCCTGCATCGTCCGGACCTTCCGGGCGCGGAAAAACACAATACAGCCATCGGACATTTCTATAACAAGCTGCTGCGGCTGAAATCGCTGATGAACACCCGTACCGCTGCAGATATTGCATCGAAGCGGCAGAAATTTATGATTAATTACCTGGAACAGTTTTACAGCGAATGGGAACATAAGGCTTGAAAACGACCGTTTCACCGTTTACCAACGTTATTTTTGGTCGGATGGACGAAAATATAAGAAAAAAAGAGAAAATGCTATATCTGTAGGAGAAAATAGCATATGACGAACGCTTACATGGACATTGGTCTCTGTTTCTTTTTGTGGTACAATCCCTTTGTTCACAACGGTTGCTTTTGTTCGGGACAAAAGCAGAACAATGGGCGCTGCCCAAATTTAATAAAGGAGACAGAAACTATTGAATTTAACAAAATGGAAAGAGGTTTGGTTCGGAAACGTCCGTGGTGACGTGCTTTCCGGTATGGTCGTCGCCCTGGCCTTGATTCCGGAAGCCATTGCATTCTCTCTTGTGGCAGGTCTTGATCCCATGGTAGGACTGTATGCTTCGTTCAGCATTGCAGTTGTTATTGCTATTGTCGGCGGCCGTCCGGGTATGATTTCTGCAGCAACGGGAGCGATGGCATTATTAATGGTAAGCCTCGTTGCCGAGCATGGACTGGAGTATCTGCTTGCAGCTACCATACTAACAGGTATACTTCAGATTATTTTCGGCTGGAGTAAGTTGTCACGTCTGATGAAATTTGTGCCGAGGTCGGTGATGGTTGGTTTCGTCAATGCACTCGCTATTCTGATTTTCTTATCCCAGGTGGAGCATTTTCAGGGAGCCGGCTGGCTCATGTACGCCCTTGCTGGTGCCACGCTTTTTATTATTTATTTATTTCCCAAAGTAACGAAGGCTGTACCTTCCCCGTTGATCGCTATCATTGCTGTCACAGTACTGGCTGTATCTTTTGGGGCGAATGTAAAAACAGTGGGGGATATGGGGGCACTGCCCGATACGCTGCCGGTCTTTTTGATTCCGGAAATTCCACTCACGTTTGAAACACTGCAGATTATTTTCCCTTATGCACTCGCGCTTTCAGCTGTTGGTCTGCTGGAATCGCTGCTTACTGCTTCGATTGTGGATGACATGACAGATACCGAAAGTGATAAAGACAAAGAATCACGCGGACAGGGGTATGCCAACGTTGTAACCGGGTTTTTCGGAGGAATGGCCGGCTGTGCGATGATCGGGCAGTCCATGATTAATATGAAATCCGGTGGAAGCGGTCGTCTTTCTTCTTTAACTGCGGGAGTATTTTTAATGTTTTTGATCCTGGTGCTCGGCGATCTTGTTGTGCAGATACCGATTGCCGCTTTAGCAGGAGTTATGATTATGGTGTCGATCAGTACATTCGACTGGAACTCACTGAAAATGATTCCAAAGATGCCAAAGAGTGATTCGACTGTCATGGTTGTAACCGTTGCTACTGTTGTGGTCACTCACGATTTGTCCAAAGGAGTCGCCGCCGGCGTGGTATTAAGTGCCATCTTCTTTGCTGCGAAAATATCCCGGGTGAAGGTGACAGAGGCAGCAGAAAGCTCAGTCTCTCATAAAATCCTGCACGTGGAAGGTCAGTTGTTCTTTGCTTCGGTCACCGAGTTTACGAAGAGTTTTGATTATGACGCTCAGGCGGAAACGGTGGAAATCGATTTGTCACAAGCGCATATTTGGGATGATTCCGCGGTGGAAGCTCTTGAGAAAATAAAAGCCAAATACCGACAGAAAGGGACGCAGGTGGTTCTGTCAGGGATAAACCAGGAAAGTTCCAGGCTGTTACAACGTCTGGACGGCCTTTCTTCGGGACATTAAAAACGAAGGTGCGCTGAAACAGCGCATCTTTTTTTGGGCCATAGAACAAGGTATGATGGAAGAAGAGAATGAAAGGGGAGAAACATCATGTATCAAAACATTTTACTTGCCGCCGATGGCTCCGACCATTCCCTGAGGGCGGTCCGGCACGCCATCGGTCTTGTTAAAGGAGAAGAGGAACCGCACATTGACGTCATCTATGTGGTGGACGTGGATACATCAAAGACGGATGTGCTTCATTACGGAAACACAGATGTCATTCAGACAAAACGAAAAGAGAAACTGACACCTATGGAAGATATTTTAACGCAGGAAAACATCTCTTATGATATTCACCTGAAACACGGGGAACCTGGTCCGTCGATTGTGAAATTTGCCAATGAGGGCAGTTACGACTGTGTGGTACTCGGAAGCCGGGGGCTGAATCAGCTGCAGACGATGGTGCTCGGCAGTGTCAGCCATAAGGTCGCAAAGCGGGTCGATTGCCCTGTGCTGATTATAAAGTAAAAAAGAGAGAGCTTCCTTTCGGTACGCTCTCTCTTTCTTATGCTTCTCCGTTTTGTTCGTCATCGATGGGGATTAAGTCGAAAATCTCACCTGTTTCGATTTTTTCCACCAATTTATTCAGCCAGCTGTAATACGTTTTTGAATTCTCCATAATATGGTATGCTTCCTCTGCTTCCTCTTGCAGGACAGGGGAAACGTTGTCATCGTCTATAATTTCAGCCAGCAGCTCTTGTGCTTCCTGAATGGAATGGAGGTTAATTTTTGCCTCTCTTTCCCATTTCTGAGCGAAGAAATTAGAGAAAAACTGGAAAAAATCTTTCTCTGCGACGTACGTCTGCTTTCTTTTTCCTTTGCGGAATGTTTTTTTGACGACATTGAATTCCTGCAGTTTTTTTACCCCGGTACTCATGCTCGGTTTGCTCATTCCAAGCTTTTCGCGCATCTCATCCAGTGTCATATCTCCTTCAAGATATATGGTTCCGTACAGCGTCCCCGCACTCCGGGTGACACCGTATAAATCCATCGTTTCGGCAATGGAATCTACAACGATTTCTTTGGCATGATCGAGGGATGCCCGGGCTTTTTCGTCTGAAGAGTAACCCAATCCCATCCTCCTTCACCTTTAACATTAAACTTGTTAAACATATTCTTTGCTTTCATATCATAACGCAAAATGAGTAATTATCAAAGAAAAAATCCGAAAAATGTTGTCTCCTCCTGTTTGACAACAAAAATACCAGGTGATAAATTAAACACATTCCGAACGTTAAAAATTTTATTAACAAATTAAATGTTTTGTTTGCAGACGAGGAGGGGACGATTGGATGCTGAAGAAAATGTATATTGATGGTGCCTGGGTAGAGGCAGCGTCCGGGGAAACGAGAACAATCATTAACCCGTACAATCGTGAAAAGGTGGCTGAAGCCGCGGAAGGGAACCGTGAAGACGCAAAAGCAGCCATCCAGGCAGCGCGCCGGGCATTTGACCATGGGAAATGGGCAGCACTTCCTGCAGCTGAAAGAGGAGATGTCGTACAGAAAATCGCGGATTTTATCCGCCGGGACAAAGAAGAACTGGCTGAACTAGAAACACTGGATACCGGAAAAACGTTTGAAGAAAGCCGTGTGGATATGGAAGATATCGCCGGTGTATTTCAGTATTTTGCCGGTCTTGCAGATAAAGACGGCGGGGAAGTGATTGCTTCGCCGATTCCGGATTCCGACAGTAAGGTTGTTCATGAGCCGGTGGGTGTCTGTGGACAGATTACGCCTTGGAACTATCCACTTCTTCAGGCAGCATGGAAAATTGCACCGGCCCTTGCAACAGGAAACACGATTGTCGTAAAACCAAGTGAAATCACTCCACTCACGACAGTAAAAGTTTTTGAACTGATGGAGGAAGCAGGCACGCCAAAAGGTGCTGCCAATCTGATCCTCGGTAAAGGCGCCGATGCGGGATCGGAACTATCCGAAAACACCGATGTCGATTTGATTTCCTTCACAGGAGGTATCGATACCGGTAAGAAAATCATGCAGGCAGCCAGCGTCAATGTGAAAAAACTTGCCCTTGAGCTTGGCGGCAAGAACCCAAACATTGTGTTTGCCGATGCAGATTTTGAACTCGCTGTCGATCAGGCACTGAATGCGGCCTTCTTCCATGCCGGACAGGTATGTTCGGCAGGAGCACGTCTGCTTGTGGAAGAAAGCATCCATGATGACTTTGTGGAAGAACTCGTGAAACGCGCCGGCCGTATTAAGCTCGGTAACGGATTTAACGAAAGTACGCAGTCCGGTCCGGTTATTTCAGCCGAACACCGGGACAAAGTGGAAAAGTATGTGGAAATCGGGCAGAAAGAAGGCGCGAAGCTGGAAGTCGGCGGCAGCCGCCCGAACGATCCGGAACTGCAGGATGGCTTTTTCTACCTGCCGACTGTTTTCAGTAACTGCACTTCGGATATGACGATTGTGCAGGAAGAAGTGTTCGGCCCTGTTCTTACCGTAGAGAAGTTCAGCAGCCGGGAAGAAGCTGTGACACAAGCAAATGACACGATTTACGGTCTCGCCGGCGCTGTATTCACCACCGATATCGGCAAGGCGGAGGAAGTTGCAGCAGGACTGCGTCTTGGCACTGTCTGGATTAACGATTTCCATCCGTACTTTGCACAGGCACCGTGGGGCGGCTTTAAACAATCCGGAATAGGCCGTGAACTCGGCAAACCAGGTCTGGAAGAGTATACGGAAACAAAACACATTTTCCGCAACAAAAACCCTGAACCTCTCCACTGGTTTACATCATAGTACCAATCGAAAAACATGTTATCATGTTGTTGAATGATTGGGAGGTATGATGATGAGTCTGAATATGAAAGTCGAGCATATGCTGGGGTATCATTCTTTTGATATTCCGACGACAATTAAGCATGGAATCGGCGCTGTCCGGCATATCGGGGAAGAAGTGCAGAACCTTGGCGCCGGAAAAATACTTTTGGTGACAGGACCCGCCCTCTATAAAACAGGTGTGGTCCGCCCGGTTAAAGAGAAGTTGGAGGAAGCAGGCGTGGACGTTGTAATATTCAGCGATATAGAGCCGAACCCTCCGGTCCGTTTAATCGAAAAAGGTGCCAACCTATATACACAGGAAGAATGTGACGGTCTGGTCGCGGTCGGAGGCGGCAGTCCGATGGACACAGCGAAGGCTGTCGGGGTCGAGGTGACCCATGAAGGCAGTGTGCTGGATTACGAAGACGCGGAAGGAAAAAAACCGCTTGAGCACCGGATTCCGCCGCTTGTCACTGTTCCTACAACAGCCGGTACCGGCTCGGAAGTCACGCAGTGGGCGGTGATTACAGATGAAGACCGACGAATTAAATTTAATACAGGCGGTACATTGATTGCGCCGCACCTGACGATTATTGATCCGGAACTTCACGTTTCCATGCCCCCGCATGTGACAGCGATGACGGGGATTGATGTGATCTCCCATGCGGTGGAGTGCTATACGATGAAGTTCGCCCAGCCGGTCACAGATGCTGTCGCCCTCCTGGCGATGGAATATGCTGCGAAATATATCCGCCGCGCGTATGCCGACGGTACGGACCTTGAAGCCCGCTACGGCATGTCCCAGGCCGCTATGCTCGCAGGTCTTGCCTACGGCAGTGAATCAGCAGGCGCTGCCCATGCGATGAGCCAGACACTCGGCGGTATCCTTCCGGTTGCACACGGTCAGTGTGTCGCGGCCATGATGGGACCGGTCATGGAATATAACTGGAAAGCTGCGCCGGAACGCTTTGCCCGTGCGGCCCAGGCGTTTGGCATCGATACGGCCTCAATGTCCACAGAAGAAGCAGCCAGGGCATCTGTGAACTGGATGTATGATCTGACAGAAGAGCTCGACATTCCATCTCTTGAAGAGCAGGGGGTTGATCCGGAGATGACAGAACAGCTTGCCAAAGCAGCGATGGAAGACCCGCAGACCGAGGGTAACCCGCGCGATTTAAGCATCCCGGATTATGAATGGATTTACAAGCGCTGCTTTGACAGGACTCCTAAGACAGTATAAAACTCGATTAAAAACAACGGCCCGTCTCCTTAATCGGAGGCGGGCCGTTTTTCTCTACAGCACAAGAGCGGCATCAAACCGACAGCGGCTCTGTGAACACTAGAATGCCCAGCTGCATACTTAGTGTCCACGGAGATAGTGTTTGGGGACGCTGTGCCTGCCTGCACCGGCAGATAGTGTCCATAAACGAGTAGTTCGTGGACTCTATCTTCTTATTTTTCGGCGGCAGTGTACCCCGCAGGATGTGCGTTCAGGACGGCGCCTGCACGCGGCGTACTTCCATAGGATAATGACGTTTACGGGGGCACAGAACCCTCTAAAGTGCTTTAGGAATCATTCATAGTGACGTTTAGGGGTGTATTTGGTGCTCTAAAGTGCCTTAGGCGACATGCCCAACGACGTTTGAGAGGCGGCATGATACCCTGAAGTGCCTTGGGACCCATTCCAAGTGAACGTCCGTCCACCCAATCTGAACGCAGCAAACGAACGCATGCATTTTCTGCATCCATACGGCCGCGAGCCGCGCCCACGGCAAAGAAGACACGATGAGCCCCGCGAATCGATGTCGCTCTTGTACTCCGGAGTGCAAAGAAGACACGATGAGCCCCCGCGAATCGATGTCGCCCTTGTGCTCCGGAGTAAAAGCGAACCATTTTGGCGCAGCGGTTTGTCTCAGCAACGAAAAATGCCGAACGATGTTTTAAAATCATTCGGCATTTTTCTATCTTATAGAGGTTTTGTCCCAGATTCTTTTCGTTGTTCAGCTGTTCCATGTTCATGTCACAATTCTAATATTTCTGTGTGCTGCGGAGCTGAAAATCGACAAAGCTGCCTGCGATCATACCAAGAAACAGACTTTGAATATTCACCTGTCCTTCAGCCAGTCCGTAAAGCAGCCCGATTCCTCCGAAAATAATCGTATAGCGGATCCGCATCAACGAGTTAAAATAGGGGAATGACGCCTGCAGGTTTTCCAGAAAAAACGGAGAGAAATAGACGGCGGCGATGATAATGGCGATAATAACAATTAATACTTCCATATGAACACCCTTCCCTTTTTCCATGACGAACGTCTTATACTATTCTTTTTTCCTTTTCTGTTCCTCTTTAAACAAAGATTTCTCTGCGGGAAGGGTGATTTTTCATGTTTATTCCGGTTTGGATACGACTTCTTTTCCGTCATGAAGTGTTTCAATCGTGTTTTTCAGGTAAAGGGCTGTCAGCAGAAGCAGCACAAGCGATACAGCCAGCCCGGCTGTAGTACTGCCGGTAAAACCGAGTACAAGAAATCCGATAAAGGAGACAGCGGCTGCGATAATTGCATAAGGCAGCTGTGTGATCACATGGTCGATGTGATGGCTTCCGGCTCCGGTGGAGGATAATATGGTCGTATCCGAAATCGGAGAAATATGATCCCCCAGAATGGCGCCTGCAATGACGGCAGCCAGAAATGGCAGCAGCATCGTAATATCAATAACAGAAGCTGTCTCTGCCGCAATGGGAAGCAAAATCGTAAAGGTTCCCCAGGACGTTCCGGTCGAAAAGGCAATCAATCCCGCTGTTAAAAAAAGCAGAGCCGGCAGAAACGAGGCGGGAATGGACCCATCCAGCAGTCCGGCGAGGTATTCCCCTGTCTTCAGTTCGCCGATGAAAGATACAATCATCCAGGCAAGGATTAAAATGTAGATCGCCGGCATCATAGACCTGGCCCCGTTCCAGACAGCCAGCATGAATGTACGGGGAGCCGGACGCTTTCCACATGTGAACAGCATGGAAACAATAAGGCCGATACATCCTCCAAGAACGAGAGACAGCGCAACATCCGTCTCTGCAAAGATGGTAATCGGGGTGACGGTTTCAGCGGCACGGACCCCGGTGTATACCATGAATATCACGGTGCTGATAATAAGGGAAGCAATTGGAAGGACGAGATCACGCACGCGCCCTTGGTGCTCGTCCAGGTTGGAAACCTGCTCTCCCGGAATCGAAGCACGCGCTGGATCGAGCAGTTCATGATGAAGGAGGGCCCGTTCTTCATGTTTTCGCATCGGTCCGATATCGATATTCCATGCAATGACAAGGAACAAAAGTGTGATGGCCGACAGGGCGTAGAAATTCATTGGAAGTACAGCGAGAAAGGTCTGAAATCCGCTCATGGACACTTCGCTGTAGTTCCCTGTGATGTCATCCAGCAGGGTGATAATATAAGCACCCCAGCTTGATAAAGGGGCCAGTACACAGATCGGAGCAGCAGCCGAATCGACAATATAAGCAAGTTTAGCCCTTGAAATCCGGTGCCGGTCGGTAACCGGCCGGCTCACCTGTCCTACGGTTAAACTGTTAAAGTAGTCATCAATAAAGATAAGAATGCCGAAAACAAATGTGGCAAGCTGCGCACCGGTTCTCGTTTTGATACGGTGGAGTGCCCAGTTTCCAAACGCCCGGCTTCCTCCGGAAAAGCTGATCAGAGATGCTGTGATGCCAAGCAGCAGCAGGAATAAAATAATAAATAACTCCCAGTTGTTCAACGCTCCGTCTGTAACGAAAATGACGGCGAATGATTCCCATATATCGGCAAGCGCGGCAAGAATGCCCCAGTCATTCAAGAGCAGAGCCCCGATTATAATTCCTGCTCCGAGGGACGGGAGCACTCTGCGGGTGGCGATGATCATGGCAAGCGCCAGCGCAGGCGGCAGCAATGATAACGCAGTTACTCCTTCCATGATGTTTACTCCTTTCTCATGTGGTTGAACATAGAAAAACCTGGCCGGCAGAACACCAGTCAGGCAGTTTTCATGTCTATGATGGTATTACAGTAAGCAAAGAAATTATACCAGTGTCACGTTTGGCAGGCAATACGGGACTCAATGCTGTGAAACAGAAGAATCAAGAATATGGGTTTCAACAGCCAGTGCAACCCCGTCATCATCGTGTGGCACTGTTATAAAATCGGCTTCCTGCTTGACGCCGTCTTCCGCGTTTTCCATTGCGATGGCGGTGGAGGCGGCGCGGAACATGGAGAGATCGTTAAAATTGTCTCCAATGGCAAATGTTTCAATGCCGTCCAGTCCCGCATAAGAAAGAAGATCGATCAGCCCTTTCCCTTTCTCTGTCTCCGGGTGAAGCATTTCCAGGTTATCACGGCTTGAAGAGGTGACGGCAATACCCGGAGTGCCGCTCCAGTGATCAGCGCAGCGCTGGAGTTTAGGTTCCAGCATGGAAAGGATAAGAAACTTGTAAACGTTGAGCTGCTGTTTTTTCAACATGTCAGGAGAGGACAGTTCTTTTATGTCATACATATTGTGGTGTTTATCAGCACGCCGCCGGATTGCTTCTTTAATTTCTTCTCCTTTTTCTTTATCTTCTGCATATACGTCCAGGTCATGCAGAAAAAACTCGCGGGAACGGGGAGGGCTGTAGATGCCGTCATCGGTGTTAATGTGATAATAATACTGATGTTCATCCAGCCACTCTGCCAGATCGATGACGTCGTCCGGGTCCATGACGGACGTTTTGACGTGTTCATCCTGCCAGGTGACGACCCCGCCGTTTAGTGACACAATGCCATCCGGAATTATATTCACTTCATGTAGAAGGCGTTTGACATCGGAGACGTCCCGTCCGGTGGAGATAACTACTTTTTGTCCTTCCTCCTGCAGCTTCCGCAGCGCGCCGGCGTTTCTTTCGGAAACGTATCCGTCGCTGTGGAGAAGCGTTCCATCCATATCGATTGCGGTAAGTTTCATGATTTGTCACCTGTTTCTTTTTACGTATTATTGTCGACTTATATTTTATCATATCTTCCCCTGTTCAGCCCGTATTTTCTATGTGTTCGGCTTTTTTATGTTGTTGACGTAAAGAAAAAGAAGGGCTATAATCTTCTTTGGAAAACAGAACGTTCACTCGTATATCCCGGGCGGCAGGGTCCGGGGTTTCTACAGGAAACCGATAAATTTCCGGCTACGAGTCTCTTCCGCCTGGAGGAGACTTGTAGCTTTTTTTTGCTTTTATAAAGGAGAGAAGATAGATATGTTTTCGCTGAACGCGCAGGATACCACATGGAAAAAAGAAATAACGGCGGGGCTGACTTCGTTTTTTACGATTGCCTATATTCTTGTCGTGAACCCCGCTATTTTGTCAGACACCGGCATGCCTTATTCCTATGCACTGCTTGGCACCGTATTGGTTACGGTGCTGGGATGCATGCTGATCGGGTTCTGGGCGGATGCGCCGATTGTATTGACACCGGGGATGGGGATTAACGCCTTTTTCACCTATACGATTGTACAGGGGCTTGGCCTGACCTGGCAGCAGGGGCTGGCCGCGGCGGTCATGGCCGGGTGTCTGTTCGTGATTGCAGCGGTGACTCCGCTTGCAGGAAAATTGACAACGGCTGTGCCATCGTCTCTGAAACTCGGTATTACGGTGGGAATTGGCATCTTTTTATCATTTATCGGCCTGCAGAAAGGCGGATTGATTGCATCAGATGAGGATCGATTCGTCACGCTGGGCTCCCTTTCTTCCCCCGCAGCTCTGCTGACGATCCTGGGGCTGCTGTTGACGCTGGGACTGCTGGTCCGCGGGGTGAAAGGCAGCTTTTTGATCGGTATGGCTGTAACGAGTGGCACAGGATGGCTTGTTGGTCTGAAAGGAGAGCAGTCCGGGACGGCTCTTTCGTTTTCGGGTTATGAATCGATGTGGCGTTCGCTTGATTTCAGCGCAGTGCTGGAGCTTCCTTTTCTGCTTTCGGTTTTTTCGTTAACGATTATTATAATGTTTGAAAGCATGGGACTTCTGCAGGGCATGCTTCCCGACAAAAATAAATTTTCAAGGTCTTATCAGGCATCTGCCGTTTCTGCATTATCCTCGGGGTTTCTTGGAACGTCTCCGACCATTCCAACGGTGGAGAGTGCGTCTGGTATTTCAGAAGGAGGACGGACCGGCGTGACAGCGATTGTGACAGGGGTATTATTTGCGTTGTCGCTGTTTTTCACTCCGCTGTTCACAAGCATTCCCGAAGCGGCCATCGCTCCGGTACTCATTATTGTCGGTGGATTGATGGTGCAGGAAATTCGTCACATCACGTTTGATGATATGTCCGAATGGTTTCCGGCTTATCTGGTTATCGGCTTGATTCCCCTGACGTCCTCCATTGCCGATGGAATTGCTTTTGGTTTTATCGCCTATCCGCTGCTTAAACTTGCACTAGGCCGCCCGAAAGCCGTATCACCGATCATGTACGTCATTTCCGGACTGTTTTTGCTGAATTATGTACTGCTTGCCGGACTGTAAGCTTGGGGGAGGAAGAAAAGGAAAGAGGTTACATCCCTCTTTCATAAGATCTTTTTAAAAAGCGCAGCAGCTCTTATTAATCTTAAAAAAAACGAGTTTGGGACAAAAGCACATGATGCGCCAGATAACACGAATGTTCCGGGTCACTAATCAAAAGCTGTATAGCAGCGGAGCCAAAATGCTTTGACTCCTGCTCAGAACAGCACGAGTCACGGGGACCCCGCAGGAAGCGGGTCAGGTCGGCGCCCGCCAGGAGGTGCCGATCTTAGCCGATCTTCCTCCTTTTGAGCCGTGCCCGGGGCATAGAAGACACGATGAGCGCCAGCGAATCGATGCCGCCCTTGTGCTCTGGAGTAAAAGCAAAGCATTTTGGCATAGCGGCTTGTCTCAGCAACGAAAATACCGAACGATTTCAAAAAATCGTTCGGTATTTTTCTATCTTATAGAAGTTTTGTCTCAGACTCGTTTTTTATCCAGTAAATGAGTTTTCGTGAAAGACGAGATTCGGGTACTTGTCTTTGGCCATGTTCATCTGGAATTCGTTTTCGAACAGGGCGACCAGCTTATTATCCCGGTCTACGGCGAGGTTCCGCTGTTTTTTCCGGAACGTGTCGAGTTCCTTTTCGTCTCCGGTTACCCAGCGTGCAATGGTAAGGGGGAGATGTTCCAGATGAATATCGGAGTTGTATTCGTTTTTCAGCCGGTGCTCCAGCACTTCAAACTGAAGCCCGCCGACGACTCCGATAATCTGCTGTTCCGGATAGCGGTTGTACGTCTGGAACAACTGCATTAATCCCTCTTCGGTCAACTGCTGAATACCCTTTTCAAACGACTTATGCTTCATGGCATCCTTCACGCTGACAGCAGCGAACTGCTCCGGCGAAAAATGGGGCATTTCAGCAAACTGGAAATTCCCTTTGCCTGCGAGTGTATCTCCGATCCGGAATGTGCCTGGATCGAACAATCCGATAATGTCCCCGGCATAAGCCTCTTCGACAATGCTCCGGTCCTGTGCCAGAAACTGCGTCGGCTGGGCGAGCCGCATTGTTTTGTTCAGCCGGGAGTGATTGACGGTCATGCCCTGGGTGTACTTTCCGGAAGTAATCCTCATAAAAGCGATGCGGTCCCGGTGTTTTGGGTTCATGTTCGCCTGGATTTTGAAGATAAAGCCTGAGAACAGATCCTGCACCGGTTCTACAAATCCTTGATCACTTTCCCGGCCGACCGGAGAAGGCGCGAAGTAAAGGAAATGCTCGAGAAAATTCTGCACGCCGAAGTTGGAAACCGCACTGCCGAAAAACACGGGGGTCAGTTCACCGCGGAAGATTTTATCTTCATCATAGGGATCTCCTGCCACATCAAGCAGTTCCATTTCTTCACGGAACTGGGAAAGGAACGAAGGTTCAACGAGTTCGTCGAGCAATGGATCTTCCGGACCGGATATCTGTTTCACTTCTACATCCGATGGATTGTCGGGGTTAAACAGCTCCACTTTCCTGGCATGGCGGTCATAGATGCCGAAGAAATTCTGGCCCATGCCGATCGGCCAGTTCATCGGATAGGAGCGGATGCCGAGAACGTTTTCCATTTCTTCCATCACTTCAAACGGTTCACGGACTTCACGGTCCATTTTGTTGATAAATGTGAAAATAGGAATGCCGCGCATGCTGCATACCTTGAAAAGCTTTTCGGTTTGGGCTTCCACCCCTTTGGCGGCATCAATCAGCATCGTCGCCGAGTCAGCTGCGGTCAGCGTACGGTACGTGTCTTCGCTGAAATCTTCGTGGCCCGGTGTGTCAAGGATATTGATGTGATGGCCGTTATAGTCGAATTCTAACACAGAGCTGGTGACAGAAATGCCGCGCTGTCTTTCGATTTCCATCCAGTCACTCGTCGCCTGCTTCGTATTTTTCTTCCCTTTTACGGAACCGGCTTCCCGGATCGCGCCGCCGAAATACAGAAGTTTTTCGGTTAATGTCGTTTTTCCGGCGTCGGGATGGGAAATAATCGCAAACGTTTTGCGGGAGGTGATTTCCTCTTGTAGTGTACTCATGAATTGTTCCTTTCTACGTAAATCATTCAACCCCTTTATCATAAAGGATTTCCTGATTCGAAACAATAGATGAGGAGATTGAAAAAGCAAGCAGTGGAGACAGAATGACCCCGTTCATTAAAAAAACAAATGGCAGGTAAATCCAATTCTCCATGACGGACCGCCGGCAGCGTTTGGATCATTATCCGATTTGTATCGGTTTGTCTGCGCGTTTTTCGGGGGTTTACAGGTTGAAGTAGGCAGTGTGCTGCTGCAGGGCCTGCTCGAGGGTTAAATACTTGGCTACATGTTTGAAATTGATACCAAGGTGTACAATCGTCTGGGAAAGTTCCGGGCGCATTCCGGAAATACCGGTATCGATACCAAGAAGCTGGAGTGCTTCGATAAGTTGATTCAGGTGCTGGGCAAACCAGGTGTTAATTGTATTAATACCGGACAGATCAATAATCAGATAGGACAGCTCCAGTTCCGTGGCATGCTCCAGAGTCCGCTCCTGCAGGAACTGGGAACGTTCATCATCCATATCTCCGATGAGAGGGAGTACGGCTGTCCCCTGTGTGATAGGAACGACGGGAACGGAGATTTCCTGCATTTCCTGTTTGGCCCGTTCAAGTGCTGTAATATGATGATTCACAAACGTATGGCTGAAGGCATGGGCCGCGTTATCAAGCAGCGCTTCAAATGTGCTGTAGATAACAAAAGAGTCATGCAGAGACAATTCAAACTCCAGACATGCGTGTTCGATGGTGTGTGTCAGCACCTCCCGTATCTGCGGAATAATCGTCAGCGCTGTCCCAAGAGTGATTTCTTTTTTCAGGCAGTAGTCGGCAGCCTTTTCTCCCCAGGAGCGGATATTTCCCTTCAGGACGGAAGATTCGGGGTGGTCTTCTGTTATGCCTTTTCCCATTGTCTGAAACAATTCATCAATCAATGTCAGGAAATATTCATCACTACGTGAGAAATCAAATCGATGAATCGGCTGTTTGACAGCCTGTATCTGCTGTTTAAGCTCCTCAGCATGTTCTGTGATATCTAAACCGATTTTATTAAATGTTTCGTTTCGGTTCTCCATACTATCTGGCTCCTGTTCTGAAAAGTTATGTATACAAAACGATACCGAACTTTTTACCCTCTTTCTTTATCCTTAAAACATCGTTTTTTTACTCCGCGACTTTTCCTTTTCATTTTTATTACGTTTGTTTACGATTCTATTAGGATTTGTAGGAAGGAAAACGCACAATGTTAATGGTAGAGGGAGAGTCTTTCGTATGTGTTTAGAAAGAAAAGGGTACAAAGTGTGACCCATGAAACTAATTTATAGAAAAAAAGAAGGCATAAAGGTGGTCGGAAACGACGTGCAGTGATTTCCAGCAATTTCCGAACCCCCTTTCATAGATAAAGAGATACGTTCATAATAACAGCTGGAGGTGTTCAGCATGAAAAAAATCATCATTGCTTCGGCTGTCGTACTGATGTTTCCGGCAGCTGCGCAGGCACAGGACTGCATAACAGTGGAAAAGGGAGATACATTTTCAGAAGAAGGCAGCAATCTTAATGTGTCTCTGGAAAAGTTCTTTGCGGAAAACGGCGGTCAGTACCAAGTGGAAATGCCGCAGCAGGAAAAAGACAGTGGCCAAGAGCAGCAGCAGGAATCTGAGGCCGGACAGCAGGAAAGTAAAACAGGTGAAAGCAGTAACGTTCCGGAAGACAAGGCATCGGAGTCAACTCCTGAACAGGAAGCTGCCGAAGAAAATGCTTCAAAAAAACAAGCAGAAAAGCAGCAGAACACAGCGGACGTGGAAAACGAAAGTGAATTCGAGCAGCAGGTGATTGAACTGACCAACCAGGAGAGAGAAAAAGCCGGCCTTGCCCCCCTTAAGTCATACAGTGAATTGTCGGATGTTGCCCGGGATAAGTCAAAGGATATGCGTGATGCAGGGTATTTCTCCCATAACAGCCCGAATTACGGCAGCCCGTTTGACATGATGGATTCCTACAATATTGATTACCGCGGCGCCGGCGAAAACATCGCAGCCGGCCAGCGTTCACCGGAGCAGGTCGTGGAAGGCTGGATGAATTCAGAAGGCCATCGTGAAAACATCATGAACGAAGACTTCACCCACATCGGTGTCGGCCATGCCCAAGGCGGCAGCTACGGTGATTACTGGACGCAGATGTTTGTAACAAAATAAATATAAAAGGATGTCCCAAAAATGACGGGGCATCCTTTTTTACATGTAAGCTGTTATTTTAAGCAAGGGGAAGAACGTATAGGAATACGGCGAAAAAATGCAGCACCGTACCTCCCAGGACAAACACGTGCCAGACGGCGTGGTGATAAGGGAAGTGCCTCCACACATAGAAGATGGTTCCGACCGTATACAAGAGACCTCCGCCGACAAGAAAAGCCGTACCTCCGGGAGCAAGGGAATCTGTGAGCGGCTGCCACGCCACAACAATAATCCAGCCCATCAATACATAAAACAGGGTGGAGAGCACGACGAATTTTTTCACGAAAAAGGCTTTAAAGCCGGCTCCGAAAAGAGCAATTCCCCACACTACTCCAAAGAGTGTCCAGCTTAATGCGCCGTCCAGCGCATGAAATAGAAATGGAGTATAGGTGCCTGCGATAAACAGATAGATGGAAGCATGATCGAATATTTCGAAAAGGTCTTTTGTTTTTCCATGCCGTAAGCTGTGCAAAAGGGTGGAGGAGACGTATAATAAAAGCATGGTCCCTCCGTAAATCGATACGCTGACAATGTGAAAAGTAGTAGCCTGCATGGCGGCAAAGACGATGAGGAGTGTAGTGGCAGCAATACTTAAGGCGATCCCAACAGCATGTGTAGCCGCATTTGCAATTTCTTCTTTGCGCGAAAAGGTATGGACATCTGCCATTGTGGTGTATCTTCCCCTTTCTTCTTTATTTAATTGGTTTGTTCAGTTTACCACACTCAGCGTATTTACTCGAATGAAGGGTGGTGCACCGTTCTTCATACAAAAAGAGTCTGGGACAAAAGTAAAATAGGTGGAGGACAACACGAATGTCTTGCGGCGTTGTTCAACAGTCGGATGGTAGCGAAGCATTTTGGCGCAGCGGTTTATCTCAGCAACGAAAAATGCCGAACGATTTTTTAAAATCGTTCGGCATTTTTCTATCTTATAGAGGTTTTGTCCCAGACTCCCTTGTAAGGATATAGGTGTTTATTCGACCGGACTGTATTCATCTCCGTTCTCAGGGGAAAATGGCTGCGTGGCATCCATGTGTCCGAATAGGGATGATTCTTCTTCTCCGTCAACCAGAATTTTCGTCTGGTCGTACCCGAATTGCTGCATGATGAGGGCAATCTGTTCAGTAATAGCCATTTCTGCGCCTGACCCGGCATTGATATCCAGGAAGGAAGGGGAGAATGATACTTCTGCTGTTCCGTCCGCTCCTTCTACAGATTGAACCTCAACACTGCTGTCTTCCGGGAAATGGGAAGTGAGCTGGTCGGAGTTGGGGCCGTCAATCCAGGCCTGAAGTGCTGCAGCCGGCAGTGCTTCTTCTGAAGAAGCTTCCACCTCTTGTTCTTCCGTATACTTTTCCAGCAGCTGATTATCGGAAAAATACAACGTAACTGTTTCAGTAACTGTTTCGTCGGATTCCCCGGTATCCACCGTATCTTCCTGTTCTACTTCTGTATTTTCTTCATTTCCGCTCTCGTCTGTCTGACCGTCACTGGTTTCTCCATCCGTTTGATTTTCGGTATCTTCTGAGGCAGTTCCTTCATCGGAAGCAGACTCTTCCTGCGTATTTTCTTCGCTTTGTGTGTTATCTCCTGTACTGCCTTGTCCGTTTTGATCCCCTTGGCCGCAGGCGGCAAGAAGACCCAATGTCAGTACAGCAGTAACAAATAATAATAATCCTCGATTCATGTCTATACCATTCCTTTCTTTTTTCTTTGTATGTCTGTCTACTTCATAGTCGTTATGTACAAAGAAACAGTTACAGAAAGTGTAGAAAAAGTAAAACGGAATGTCAAAGGCCTTTTCTCCTGTTCCGTCTCCCATATTTTTTCACTCTTTTGGAATCTACCATTATACAAAAACGTGATATAATAGGGCCTGTTAAGTTTAAATGGCAGGTGGTACGATGCGTAAAAAAACGAACAAACAGGTAGCAGGAGCGCTTCTTGCTTTTATTGTGTTATATGCAGCGATTTACTGGATATGGGTTTTTGTTTAAAAAAGACGGCTGCGTTTCTTTTTTTGTAACTTTGAAGACGTAACGAACGACTAAAGATGCGGGAGTGTTACACGTGAAAGAGGAATTTGAACGGTTGTATGAAACCTATCACCACGCTCTCTTTCAATATTTATTCTATATGGTACGGGACAAAGAAACGGCGGAAGAACTGGTGCAGGAAGTATACATTAAAGTGTTTCATTCCTTTGATTCGTTTGAAGGAAAAAGCACGGAAAAAACATGGCTCTATTCCATCGCCCGGCATGTAGGAATTGACTGGATACGAAAGCAGAACCGCAAAAAACGCAAGTGGCTCGGCGTGCTTGGCCCCCTTACCAAAGAGGAGGTGCGGGACCCCGCCCCTCTCCCTGAAGAGGTGGTATCGGCCCGGGAAGACGCGCGGGAAGTATTTGACGGTATGGATCACATCAGTCCCGATCAGCGTCAGGTGCTGGTGCTGCGCTATATGGATTCGCTTTCTATCAAAGAAACGGCGGAAGTGCTCGGCTGGTCGGAAAGTAAAGTGAAAACGACGCAGCACAGGGCGGTAAAAAAACTTCAGGAAGTGCTTGGCCGCACAGACCGGATGACAGAAAGGAGGGCGGGACAGTGAAGAAAGATGACCACGCTTCAGAAGAAAGGATCAAGCAGTCGCTTGAACAGCTGCCGCAGGTAAAAGACAAACGACCGAAAGAAGACATTTATCAAAACATTGTACAGCGTTCGCGGACTTCGAAACAAAAAACCTCAGGAAAATGGGTCATGCCTGCTTTTTCCGCAGCTGCAGCCTTGATTCTTCTGCTCGTACTGATACCTAATATGTTGACGCTGAATAACCAGTCCGGATCTTCAACAGATAATAGTTCTTCCCCCGAAGAAAGGGAGGAAACAAACATCCAGGAAGAGCCGCCTGGGAGTCAGGATGATCCGCGTGCCGCGGATTCAAGCTCAGATAATGAATCTGGAAGAGAAGAGGAAATGACGAAGTCCAACGAGCAGCCGCAGCAGTCGGAAGTAGAAAAAGAACCGTCAGTGAATACCGGAGAAACAAACCTGACGTATGATCAGTATACAGGAGCACTGACAGAAGAACAGATGGATGAGTCGCAAACGGCTGCTACCATAGCAGTGCCGGATCCTGAAGCCAAGCTTGTCGTACCGGTAACCTTCACGGCCTCAGCCGATAACAAAGCCACGCTGATGGATGAGAAAAATGAAACATGGAATCCGGCCCAGGTTGGCTTGGCAGCCTCGTCATTTGAAGGTGTAGACTGGATTGACGGCGGGGATAACAGTTTACTGGAAGCTGATTTCACAGAAGCTGAAACACCGGACAGCAGCACCCAAAGTGAAATGATCGTGAAAGGTTTGGATGAAATCCTGCGCTATACCGACGAAACCCAGGTTCTTCTGACCGATGATGGGCAGGCCGGCGTGGATCTTGGGAATTACGGTATCGTGGAAAACTACCGACAGAAAGAAAATAACCGTGGTTATTATATGTACACGAGTGAAACAAATGATCAATTTCTCGTCAGTCAGCAGGGGACCGGGATGACGAACAGCCATGAAAACGGAGAGTTGTTCACTCTGAAAGAAACGCTCGAACAGATGAAAACCGTGCCGGAAAACAGTCCGGTCGGGCCTTCCATTCCGAAAGAGGCTTCTATTGAATCAGCCGGAGGAGAAAGCGGAACAGCCGAAGTCGTGTTCTCCGAAGAGAGCAGTATCGGGGAATCAGCCAACCTCCGCTGGATGATTGAATCGATTCTGTTTACAGCTGCGGACTTTGGTTACGAGCAGGTGCGGTTTGAAGGCATTACTCCGGAAAACAGCGGCGGCTATCCTGTAGAGGAACCGGTGAGTATTCCGGAGGCTCCCAACTTTATGGAATAAACCCGGGACACAAAAAACGGGAACTTCCCTGAAAAAAGAGAAGCTCCCGTTTTTCTATTCTACTTAGAAAAGGCTTGAAATGATACCGATAATGACGAGAGCAACAAAGATCCAGCCCACAATGCGTGATGCTTTCCGGCCGTTCAGGATGCGCCGTTTCTTCCAGCGGTCGGGGTTAAAGCCGATTTCATCATCAGGAACCCTGCGATGCACCTCCATCACTGTAAATGGTCTGGCGTTTTTTAAAAACGCCGGGGCCAGGGCAGCGCCGGCAATGAGGCCGAACAAATGGCCGAGGATGTTAACATTGGGGGTCAAGAACGTCATGACAATCCCCAGTATGGCAATAACGCTGATGATCCGGGCATTCATGGCGTCAATTAAATCTTTGCGGTACAATACCATGTAGAGGTAAACACCAAACAGCCCGAAAATCGACCCTGATGCTCCGATGTGGGAGTACGAGAAGCCGGTTAAAAGAGTCGTGGCGATGTTGGCGATGATGCCGGCCCCAAGGTAGACAACGATGAACTTCCCTTTGCCGAGCATTCGTTCCAGCGCCGGACCGAACAGAATCAGCGAAATGGAATTAAACAGGACGTGCTGTGTGCCCTCGTGAAGAAAAATAGGAGTGATGAGCCGCCAGTACTCACCGTTGAATTGAATGGCACCGGTGACACCCGCGCCGTTCTGAAGGATCCACTCACCGAGAGGAATCAGTCCGCCGGTTATCCTGGAAAGATTGATCCATAAAAACAAAATGAGATGTATAGCAGTCAGCCACGTGATGACGGGGTAGTTTTTGCGGAAGGAATAAAAGGTTTCATTCCGGATGAACATACGGCCACTCCTTTTCAGCTAAAATGGCGGTGCGTTTTTTTATTTTAGCATAGGAAACAGGAGCGGGGCGAATGGAAGAGAGTGATGATGGAGGAGGAAGCATGATAAAAGGAATCGGTATAGATATGGTTGAGCTTCCGCGGATCAAGCGGCTGATGGCGAAGTCAGAACGTTTTGAAGCACGTATCCTCACACCCGCTGAACAGGAGCGGATGAGCAGCTGCGAGGGCTGGCGCAAAGTCGAATTCGCAGCCGGACGTTTTGCTGCAAAAGAAGCATTTGTGAAAGCAGTCGGAACCGGAATTTCAGGCCGGTTCGGTTTTCAGGATATAGAGATTCTCCCTGATGGACGCGGGAGACCCTGCCTTTTTGCGGAAATCGATGAATACGTTCACCTCTCGATTACCCACAGTAGAGAGTATGCCGCCGCCCAGGTGGTTCTCGAAGGAAGAGACGGCTTGTTTGCATAACCCGTGAGATTGTCTCATAGAAATAAAGTGCGGTTGGGAGGGACCTGACATGCAGGTGGTTACAGGTGAAGAAATGAGAGAAATGGATCGTTATGCCATGGACGATGTAGGAATGAAGGAAGAACTGTTGATGGAAAACGCCGGGCGGGAAGCGGCGCACGCTCTTGAAAGAAAAAATACGTCTGCTGCCGGCACGAAGACAGTGGTTCTGATCGGCAAAGGCAATAACGGAGGAGACGGATTTGTGCTGGCAAGAGTGCTGCAGGAAAAGGGATGGAATGTGGATGTCCTGCTCTTGTCTAACGCCGATGCTTTTCAGGGGGCGGCGTTGTACCACAAAGATCTTTACGAACGATGTGGTTTCACATGGGGGTATTGGTCCGAAAAGGAATCAGAGCGGATCCAAAAGGAGTATATCCTTATTGTCGATGCGATGCTCGGAACCGGTGTGAAGGGTGGTCTGCGGGAACCGTTCAAAGAAGCTGCCGATGTACTGAATGAAGCAGAGGGGACAGTCGCCGCGGTGGATATTCCAAGCGGTGTTCCTTCCGGCGAAGACCCTGTGCCGGAGACAGCCGTACAGGCTGATTTCACCATCACCCTGCAGTACCCGAAGATCAGCGCCTATCTACAGCCTGCCTCGCCCTTTTACGGGGAGATTGAAGTAGTTGATATCGGACTGCCGGGCGCAGCTCTCAGAAAAGAAAAAGAGAAAAAGCAGCTTTGGACGGGGCAGGATACGGCCCGCACGCTCAACAAACGGTCGGTGGATGCTCATAAAGGGGATCACGGAAGGGGACTGCTCATCGGTGGATCAGCGGCAATGCCGGGAGCCGTTCGGATGGCATCGACGGCCTGTCTTTACAGCGGTGCCGGACTTCTGACGGCTGCATTCCCTTCTTCGGCCGCTGCTGTACCGGCAGGCGCTCCGCCGGAGGTAATGATGCTTCCGCTTCAGGAAGAGAATGGGTATTTCTCTCCCGAGATCCGGGCGGACGACCTTTCTGCAGGTGCTTATGATGCGGTGGCGGCCGGACCCGGTATGGGTCGTGGAAAAGGGGCTGAAACGCTTGTAAAACAATTGGTGGAACAAGCAGGAGGGCCGCTTCTGTTTGACGCAGACGCGCTCTATTTTCTGCCGGAACACATCGAGGCGTTGCAGCAGCGCCGCCAGCCGGTCATCTTGACCCCTCATCCGGGGGAAATGGCACGACTTGCCGGTGTTTCTGTCCGGGAAGTTACTCAAAGACGTTTCAGTCTCTCCAGAGAGACTGCCGCCCGTTACAACTGCTGTGTTGTTCTGAAAGGTCCTCATACGCTTGTTACCATGCCCGATGGCACTCAGACTGTTAATACAACGGGCAATGAGGCGCTTGCAAGAGGCGGCACCGGTGATATCCTGACGGGCATGATTCTTGGAATGCTCCTCCAAAGACAGGAGATACAGCCGGCCGTGAGCAATGCTGTGTATCTGCACGGCCTGGCAGCGGATTTCGCTGTAGAACATGAATTTGACTCCTATGCCATGGCATCAAGTGATATCATTTCTTACCTGCCGCCCGCATTTCGTTCTATTATTTCCTCTTTGTAAGGAAGGTTCCCTCCTTTGTCGTTATTTTACGGACAAAGGAGAAATGCTACTGTGCGAAGATTAACGTATGCAGGCTTTTTCCTGCTTCTTCTGACCATGCTGCTTGCAGCCTGCGGCGAAAAATCGCAGGAAGAAGTGATGCAGGACCTGGACCGGAAGCTGCAGGACATGAGTGGTTATAAGACAGAGGCTTCCATGACACTTGAAACCGGTGATGAGCCGAGAATGTATGACGTCGGCGTTTCGTACATGCAGAATGAGCAGAACAAATATTATAAAGTGGATCTCCAGAATGAAAACGAAGAGCAGAATCAAATGATCATCCGCAATGATGACGGGGTGTTTGTGCTGACACCGTCGCTGAACAAAAGTTTCCGTTTCCAAAGTGACTGGCCGAACAACAACAGCCAGGTGTATTTGTACGAGTCTCTGATTTCCGATATTTTAATGGATGCAGAGCGTACATTTTCCATCCACGAAGACACCTATGTTTTCGAAACGAAAACGAACTACCAGAATAAAAACCTGCACCATCAGGAGATTGTGCTTGATACGAAAACACTCGCCCCGCGCTCGGTAAAAATCTATGATGCTGATTACAAAGAGCTGGTGTCAGTAGACTTCTCAAATTTCGAAGAAAATGCTGAGTTTGAACAAAGTGATTTCGAGACGGAGCGGAATATGACTGCTGCGAATATGGAAATGCCGGCTTCCGCCGAAGAAAAAGAGGAGCAGAGCCGGCGGGAATCCTTTGAAGTCGTTTATCCGACATTTGAACCACAGGGAGCAGAGTTGGAAGACAAGGAAGAAACCGTGACAGACAGCGGTAAAAGGATTGTTTTGACGTACGGAGGCGACAAACCCTTCACCATTGTGGAAACAGCTGCGGCAGCCGAAGCGGTAACGGCAGATGTTAATATGGGTGAGGGAGAACCGGTGAACCTGAATACGGCTGTCGGCGCAAGAACGGAAGATTCACTGGTCTGGAACAGCGGCGGAGTGGAGTTTCTGCTCGCTTCCAACCATTTGACCGGAGAAGAAATGGCGGCCGTGGCCCGTTCCATGACAACACCCGCACAGGCTGTTAAATAACCGGAGAAGGCAGTATGGCAGCCTGGATTAAAACAATCTCCCATTTTATGCAGAACCCTCACAGTAGTGGGGGCCTTCTTCATTTAAAGATTCTGTTCCGGCCCCTTTGGTATAACGTCTAACCGTGAATTGACAGATTCAATATTCGCTATAATAATCATAGTAGGTGTATCCGGTAAAACATATAACAGGGGACGATTCCAGCATGACTTTTAAAAAAACTTCCTACCGCGACACGTGGGCGGAAATAAATCTTGAAAATATAAAATACAATGTAAACGAAGTGACGAAATTATTTAAGCAGCCGATGAATGTCATGGCTGTTGTGAAAGCGGATGGGTACGGGCACGGTGCGGTGGAAAGCGCGGAAGAAGCAATAGAGGCCGGGGCGCGGTTTTTAGGGACGGCTCTTCTGGAAGAAGCGCTGGAGCTGCGGGAAGCAGGAATCGAGACCCCCATTCTGGTGCTGGGCCGTATCAATCCCGAAGATGCAGGGACTGCCCAGCAGTACGGCATCCGTGTCACTGTGTTTCAAAACGAGTGGCTGCAGACGGCCGAAACGTATTTATCAAAAGATCATCCGCCTCTTTTGATCCATATTAAAGTGGATACGGGAATGGGACGCATCGGCATGAAAGATGAAGAAGAGATTCTGTCTTTTATTCGTGTTCTGGACAGTATGGCCTCCATTCAGGCAGAAGGAGTATTCACCCATTTCGCAACGGCTGATGAACTGGATACAACGTACTGGAATGCACAGTACAGGCGTTTTCTTCAGGTGCTTGGACTGTTGAATGCCGCCATCGGTCCGCTTCCTTATGTGCACTGCGGAAACAGCGCCACTGCTCTTCGTTTTCCAGAGCATTGTTTTAATATGGTGCGGTTCGGCATATCCATGTACGGTCTGACCCCTTCTGCAGAAATCACAGAAGAACTTCCTTTTCCGCTGAAAGAGGCTTTTTCCCTGCACAGCCGTATTGTGCATATAAAACAGACTGAACCAGGGGAGAGCATCAGCTACGGGGCTTCGTATACCACAAACGCAGAAGAATGGATAGCCACGGTGCCGATAGGGTATGCAGACGGCTGGTACAGATATCACTCTTCAGAAGGCGGCGAGGTTCTCGTTAATGGAGAGCGGGTGCCTATTGTCGGCCGGATCTGTATGGACCAGATGATGATCCGGCTTCCGGCCTGGGTGCCGGTTGGAACGAAGGTGACGTTGATAGGAAGTCAGAACTCCGAACATATCAGCGTGCTGGAGGCAGCCCGGAGAATTGGGACCATTACCTATGAAATTCCGTGTATGATCAGCAGCCGGGTTCCACGCTGTTATGTCAGACAGCAGATAAATGCCTGACAAGATAAAACCCCCAAAGCCCAAAAGACCTTTGCAAACGGCAGGGTGAAATGCTATTATAAATTTAGCTGAAAAGAGAAGTAAGGCGTAAGCTGGAGGTGTATGTGGCGTGCATCAAAGTAGCACCAAGCAAATCAAAGTCAGTCTCCCTGAGTATCTGCTGAACGAACTGGATAGAATCGTGGAGGAGGATAACACGGACCGTCATGATTTTATCTATCAGGCCGCGGAATTTTATCTCAGAGAGCGCCGGAAACGCAGAAATCGGGAATCGATGCAGCAGGGTTACCTTGAAATGGCCAACATCAATCTGCATATCGCCTCAGAATCCTTTCTTGCCGAAGAAGAAGCGGAAAATTCTGTAGACGACAGGCTCGTGAGCGGAGTATGAACAGGATGCCCGGCAGGACATCCATCTGCCCCGGCATTATTTCTTTTTTCTAAATTGATAAAGAAACGAATAAAAACTGTTGTGCCTTGGAGAGGCGCGCAGTTTTTTTGTTTTCCTCCCAATATAAAATATTTCGTCGAAAAAAAGAAGGATTTATTTGCGCCCGGCACTAAGTCATGAAATAATAGAAACACAAGTATATGACGATAAGGGAATGCGAAGTCCCATGTTGTAAAAGCAGCGGAATAGGATAGTGGAGGAGTTTATTTATGCAGTCATCTGTCATTGAAATGATCTATACTCACCGTTATGAAGTGATAGAGCAGTGGAAAAACGAGATGATCACCTTCCAGGAGAATGAATTCACAGAAAGTTCTCCTCAAAGAGTTGTCACGTATATAAATCAGGAGTTTGCCGATGTCATTATCGGTACGCTTGAAATGGACGAAGAAGAAGCCCGGGAACGCCTCCGCTCTTTTTCGGAACGTTTGATACATTCCGGATGGCCGCTCAGTTATTTCACGAAGGGACTTCAGCTGTTCCGGCGTGTGCTGCTCTCGTTCATGACGACTGACAATACTATACCTTCCAGCAAAGTTTTTGAAACGTTTCAGGAAACAGAAAATTGGATTGACAGCATTGTAAACCAGATGGTGGATGAATATACCGGTTCCTGGGAGCATACCCTTGAGATTCAGAAACTGGCCCTGCAGGAATTGTCCGCCCCGTTAATACCGGTTTTTGAACATATCAGTGTGATGCCGCTGATTGGAACAATCGATACGGAACGGGCAAAACTGATTATGGAAAATCTGCTGGAGGGCATCATTGAACACCGGTCACAGGTGGTGTTAATAGATATTACCGGAGTTCCGGTGGTGGATACGATGGTGGCTCATCATATTATTCAGGCGGCAGAAGCCGTCCGTCTTGTCGGGGCAGAGTGTATTCTTGTTGGGATACGCCCGGAAATCGCCCAGACTATCGTCAATCTCGGCATTGACCTTGGGAAATTCCCGACGAAAAGCACCCTCCGCAAAGGGATTGAATCCGGTCTCGAACGGACAAACCGGCAGATTGTAAATCTATAATACACAGAAAATACTAAAATGCAGATCGGGGGGATTGAAGTCGTGCGCATACCTATTTTAAAGCTTAAACGATACTTATTGATTTCCGTCCAGGTGGACCTGGACGACCAGACCGCTCTTCAATTCCAGGAAGATTTACTGAATAAAATCCACCAGGAGGGATCGGCGGGCGTCGTTATTGATTTGACGTCGGTTGATATGATTGATTCTTTCATTGCCAAAGTACTCGGTGATGTCGTGGAAATGTCCAATTTAATGGGGGCCAAAGTTGTACTCACCGGTATTCAGCCGGGGGTTGCCATCACATTGATTGATATGGGGATCATGCTTGAAGAAGTGCCGACAGCACTTGATCTAGAGCAGGGTCTGGAAAAACTTCAACAGGAATTGGAGGCATGAAGATGAGTGTTCAATCCAACGTTGAAGTACACAGTGAATGGGGCATTGTTTCGGCGAGACAGGCAGGACGGAACCTCGCAAAAGAACTGGGATTTGCAGGAGTGGACCAGGCAAGGATCACTACCGCTATCTCAGAACTCGCCCGAAACATATACCTGTATGCGGAAAAAGGTGAAATTGTGCTCGAAGGGATCGAAGGAAAAGAAACCGGAGGAGCCAAACGAGGGCTGAAGATAGTCGCAAAAGACCAGGGCCCCGGGATTAAAAGCATCCGGGAAGTTATGGAAGACGGATATACCACCTCAGGGGGGCTGGGTGCCGGACTTCCGGGAGTGAAGCGGCTGATGGATGAATTTGATATCGACTCGGTCGCCGGGGAAGGAACAGAAATCACAACAATAAAATGGCTTCGTTAACGTTGGGGGGATTGGATTTTGGCTGATGCTTACCGTTTGATGCAGGAACAGTATGTAAATATACTGCGTACCTATCTACAGGAAAAAAATGAAACAGGACTATACCAGGCACAACAATTCAGCAAAAAAGTGCTGGAAAACCAGATTTCCCCGGAAGAAGTAGTCAGTCTTCACATTGAAGCCCTGGAGCAGTTTTATCCGAATCTCCCGCAGGGCGCGCGTGATTCCTTTGATTTTTTAATTGAAATTATGATGGGATACGGAATGGCTTACCGGGAACACCAGATATTAAGAGATAAACAGAAAGAACTGGAATCCGAAATTAATGTGGCGGCGAACATGCAGCAGACATTTCTGCCGGATGAGATACCTGAAGTGGATGATATTGATATCGGTGTAATCAGTGTCCCCGCTTCAAAAATGAGCGGGGACTATTATCATTTTGTCAAAGATGATAATGGCTGCATCGGGGTGGCGATTGCCGATATTATCGGGAAAGGAGTGCCGGCTGCTCTCTGTATGTCGATGATCAAGTACGGTATGGACAGTCTTCCGGAACAAAGACTGCAGCCGGGGGCTTTACTGGAAAATCTCAACAGAGTGGTAGAGCGTAATGTTGCTTCCAATATGTTTATTACAATGATGTATGGGTCTTATGATCCGCGTGTACATCATTTTTATTATTCAGGTGCCGGCCACGAACCGGGGCTGTTTTACAATCATGCGGAGGACCGGTTTGAAGATCTTTATGCCAAAGGGCTGGTACTTGGCCTGGATAGGGATACAAGATTCCGGGAATACCATAAAAGAGTAGAAGCAGGTGACTTTATCGTCCTGCTTTCCGACGGGGTGACCGAATGCCGGACGGATGAAGGTTTTATTGAAAGAGAAGAATTGACCCGCATGATCCGGAACTACAGCCATCTTTCCGCACAGGAGATTGTCAACAATGTGTTTTATCAGCTGGAAAGATTACAGGGATTCCGCCTGCGTGATGATTTTTCCCTGGTCATTTTGAGAAGAGAGGTTTAAATAAGAAAACACAGGGGAAACAAAACAGCTAGAGTACGAAAGACCTGGTTGTACTTTTACGTCATAAGCAAACGTTTAAATATAAGAATATCATCTTTTGGCTTGATTATAGGAGGTACCTTTATGAACCTTGATATCCGAACAGAAGAGCTGGACGGGAAAACCGTGTTGTTTGTCGGTGGAGAAATAGACGCTTACACGGCTGCGCAGCTCCGTGAATCCCTTCTTCCACTCACGGAAAAAGAAGGCGCCGATATTGTTGTGGATTTAAAAGGGGTTGATTACATTGACAGCACCGGGCTCGGAATTTTTATCGGAGCGCTTAAATCAGCCAACAGCAACGGCAGTTCACTCCAGCTGACGGGACTGAATGAACGTGTGAAACGATTGTTTTCTATTACTGGTTTAGATGAAGTGATGGACATCGAAGAAGAGGAGGAAGCCCAGTGATGGATAAAAATAGATTGGACCACATCGAAATGAAAATCCCGGCGCGGGCTGAATATGTAGGTGTGGCAAGGCTTACGGTTTCCGGTATTGCAAGTCGTGCCGGATATTCCTATGATGACATTGAAGATTTAAAAGTAGCGGTGGCCGAAGCTTGTACGAACGTTGTCGACCACGCATATGAAGAAGATGGATTTATCCGGATAATCTGCGACATTTACCGGGACAAAATCGAAATTGTGATCGCAGACCGGGGACAGAGTTTTGATATGGAGAATATGAAAAAAGGACTTGGTCCGGTTGATGCAGCCAAACCTATTGAAGATATGAAGGAAGGAGGTTTGGGGCTCTTTCTGATAGACTCCTTAATGGATGAAGTCGAAATTAACGGAGAAAAAGGAGTCGCCATTGTGATGACGAAGTTCCTGCAAGGAGATGGGAGGGAACACAATGTCAACGGAATCCCAGAAACAAACGCACAAAAGCAGCAATGATCAGGATAATGAAGAAATTTACGAATGGATACGCCAGTTTCAGGAAAACCCAACGGAAGAAGTTCAGACCAAGCTGGTAAAGCACTTTGAGCAGCTGGTCCAGTCTCTGGCGCGTAAATTTTCGCGTGGACAGGACCATGACGATGATTTATACCAGGTTGGGATGATCGGCCTTCTGGCAGCTCTTCGTCGTTTTGATGCCTCCTATAACCGCAGTTTTGAATCCTTTGCTGTCCCTACCATTGTCGGGGAGATTAAACGCTTTATACGTGACAAAACGTGGAGTGTCCATGTCCCAAGGAGAATCAAGGAGCTCGGACCGCGGATTAAGAAGGCCGTGGAAGACTTGACCAGTGACCTGCAGCGTTCTCCGCAGGTGGAAGAAATTGCGACCTATCTGGAGGTAAGTGAGGAAGAAGTACTGGAAACGATGGAGATGGGCAAAAGTTACCAGGCTCTGTCGGTGGACCGGTCCATTGAAGCGGATCAGGAAGGCAGTGCCGTTACGTTGCTTGATCTTGTCGGTTCAACCGAGGAAGGGTACGAAAAAACGGATCAACACCTCCTTCTTGAGAAAGCTTTCACCGTGCTTACGGACCGGGAAAAAGAAATTCTTCAATGCACCTATTTTGACAACCTCAGCCAAAAAGAGACAGGAGAGCAGCTCGGCATTTCCCAGATGCACGTATCCCGTCTGCAGCGCCGGGCTTTGCAGAAATTAAGAGATTCCATCAGAGTGGAACCATCGGAGTGTCTATGATGATTGAAAATCAAACACATGCAAAGGTTGAAATTGCAGCGTTCCAGCAGGAAAAACAAGGAGCTGGATGCTGCGGGGACGCCTATGTGACGATAGAGACTGAATCGTATTTTCTCTGTGCTTTAGCTGATGGACTTGGAAGTGGAGAACCGGCGCGCCGGTCCGCGTTAATCGCGATGGACGTGGTGCGTACATATCACGGCCACCGTATTGAAACGATACTTCAGCAGTGCAACCGGGAACTTTTTCAAGAGCGCGGTGTGGTCATGACGGTTTTGAAAGCCGATTTTCACTCTGGTGAAATGATTTATGGCAACATCGGGAACGTGGAAACGTATCTGTTTTCGGCTGATGGTGAATTAAAACGTCCGATGCCGGCACCAGGGTATCTTTCCGGCCGTACATGCAGTTACCGGATACAAAAATTCCCAATAGAGCAGGGGAGTCACTTTGTCATGCATTCTGACGGCATCATGATGTCAAAGTGCGAACGGGAAACGATGAAACATTCCACCTCTCCCGGGGCATCCATTCAGTATTTTTCGGAAAAGGCACAGCAGCAAAATGATGATATAACTGTTGTCATAGGACATATTATATGAGGAGAGCCCGCCCCGCAGCGGCTCTTTTTTTATGAAACGTTAACGTAAGTCATTCATGTTATGATAGAAAAGAATGGCAGGGAAAGAAAGGGGCAGCAGACACATGACAATGTCGGAAGAAACTCAGAATGTTTTACTGGAACATATCACAAATGATGTGAAACTTCGCCGGGATGCGGTGCACAATATTATCGAGCTTCTTGAAGAAGGGAATACGGTACCGTTTATTGCCCGCTACCGGAAAGAACAGAGCGGCGGCGCTGATGAAATACAGATCCGCGACGTCCAGGAAGCATGGCAGTACGGAAAACAGCTGAGTGACCGTAAACAGGAAGTGCTACGTCTGATTGATGAACAGGGCAAATTAACAGAAGACCTGCGAGGTGCCATTGAAGCATCGGCAAAACTCCAGGAAGTGGAAGATCTTTACCGGCCGTATCGTCAAAAACGGAGAACAAGAGCGGTCAAAGCAAAAGAAAAAGGACTTGAACCTCTTGCCGAATACATATTTTCGCAGCCGCGGGAAGGAGACATTACTGCTGAAGCTGCGCCGTTTGTCTCACCGGAGCAGGGCGTTCACTCTGTGGAAGAAGCCCTGCAGGGAGCCCGCGATATTATGGCGGAATGGATATCCGACCATGCTGAGGTACGAAAGCAGATACGTGAGATCACTTCCCGCCAGGGTCGTATGACAGCAGCGAAAAAGTCTAAAGCCGAGGACGAGCAGGGTATCTATGAAATGTATTACGAGTATGAAGAACCTATCCGCAAGGTTCCATCGCACCGCGTACTTGCCATGAACCGCGGGGAAAAAGAAGATGTTCTGAAAGTATCGATACAGATGACGGAAGATCCGGTTTATTCTTTTCTTGAAAAACACGTGATACAGCGCTTTGGTTCTCCGGCGGTACCATATTTGAAGGAATCATACGAAGATGCTTATAAACGTTTAATTGCTCCTGCCATCGAACGTGAACTTCGCAAGGAATTAACGGAAAAAGCGGAGGAACAGGCGATTCATATTTTTTCGGAGAACCTGAAGAACCTGCTTCTCCAGCCTCCAGTAAAAGGAAAAGTCATTCTTGGAGTCGACCCTGCTTACCGCACCGGCTGTAAACTGGCTGTCGTAAATGAAACGGGCAAAATGATGGAAGTAGGTGTCATTTATCCGGTTCCACCGAAAAACGAAGTGCAGAAAGCAAAAGCCAAAGTACAGGAACTTGTGAAACGATACGGAGTGGAAATTATTGTCGTAGGCAACGGCACGGCTTCGCGGGAGACAGAACAGTTTGTCGCCGATGTTATTCCAGAGCTTGAGACGGATGCGTCCTACCTTATCGTTAATGAAGCCGGAGCCAGTGTCTACTCGGCATCGCCGCTCGCACGCGAAGAGTTTCCGGAACTTGAAGTGGAAGAGCGGAGCGCGGTGTCGATTGCAAGACGTGTGCAGGATCCGCTGGCTGAACTTGTGAAGATTGATCCACAGTCTGTCGGAGTCGGCCAGTACCAGCATGATGTTTCCCAGAGCAGACTGCAGGAATCCCTGAAATTTGTGGTGGAAACAGCCGTCAACCAAGTCGGGGTCGAGGTGAACAGCGCATCGTCAAGCCTGCTGCAATACGTGTCCGGACTGTCAAAAGCGGTAGCCGATAATATTATTCAGGCACGAGATGAGAAAGGTTCTTTTAAGAATAGGAAAGAGCTGCAGAAAGTACCGCGGCTTGGGGCGAAAACATTTGAACAGGCTGCCGGTTTCCTGCGGATCCAAGGCGGCGAGGAACCTCTCGACCGGACGGCTATACATCCGGAAAGTTACCGTACCGCCTGGAAGCTGCTTGAACAGATAGAGGCAGAGGCCGTAGATGCCGGATCAGTTGATATAAAGGAAAAACTGGATCAACTGGATGTGCGTGAAGCGGCGGAAGAACTGGATGCAGGGGTGCCGACTCTCCGGGATATTGTTGAAGATCTGAAACGCCCGACCCGCGATCCCCGTGATCAATTAGCGGCACCGATTTTGAAAAAAAGCGTGATGAGCATGGACGACCTTGCCAAAGGAATGGAGCTGCAGGGAACGGTGCGCAATGTCGTGGATTTTGGGGCGTTTGTGGATATAGGGGTGAAACAGGACGGCCTTGTCCACATTTCAAAACTGGCCTCCCGTTTCATCAAACACCCGATGGAAGAAGTCTCGGTTGGAGACGTCGTAACAGTATGGGTGGAAGAGGTAGACCAGAAAAAAGGGCGGATTGCGCTCACAATGATCGAACCCGGCAAACAGACTGAAGCATAAAAGGAAAACACAGTGGGAGCACTTAGTAATTTTTACTGTCTCCCGCTGTATTTTTTTGTTTCCATAGATAATCAAACCAACACTGATTCAGGATGCGGACTTCGCGCCTGTTTTTTTCAAGAAAAGCTTTTTTCATCTGTTTCATAAACCAGGCAGGCATTGCGGATCCCCTCCTCGGCACGTAAAATAAGAAAAGTATTACTGGTCTTTTATGTATATGAGCGGGGGTTTGTCAACATTGACAGGAAAGAGAGGCAGAATATGAATCAATCGGAATTACAGCAGCTGACAGAAGAACTGTCGATTGCATTCTTTCAGCGTCCTTTCAGGCATCAAGCCGTCTTTAACAACAGACTTCGGACGACCGGTGGACGCTACATGCTCGGCACCCACCACATCGAATTAAATCCCAAACACTACGAGCGGTTTGGAAAAGAGGAACTAAAAGCCATCATTAAGCATGAGCTGTGTCATTATCATCTTCATATAGAAGGAAAAGGATACCGTCATAAGGACAAAGATTTTAAAATAATGCTGGAGAAAGTCGGCGGAGCAAGATACTGCACTTCGATGCCGGATCAGAAAAATCAGTCTCGCGTCATTCACTATTATGAGTGTTCATCCTGCGGCGCTGCTTTTAAGCGAAAGCGTAGAGTGAATACGGAAAAGTTCGTATGCGGCCGCTGCGGCGGTGTGTTGAAAAAAATAAATCAATCCCCTTGACCAATTTTAAAACCCCGTGTTATATTATAAAAGTCGCTTCACACAGGAGCACAGCAGTCAATGAATATTGAAGGAATTCGATGAAAAATCGATTTAAAACAGCTCATTGACATTACATAATGAATTCGATACAATGAATCTTGTCGCTGAAGACAGCGTATTTCAAAACATTCCACAGTAGCTCAGTGGTAGAGCTATCGGCTGTTAACCGATCGGTCGTAGGTTCGAATCCTACCTGTGGAGCCATGGAGAAGTACCCAAGTGGCTGAAGGGACACCCCTGCTAAGGGTGCAGGTCGCGAAAGCGGCGCGAGGGTTCAAATCCCTCCTTCTCCGCCATCTACAACGGCCCGTTGGTCAAGTGGTTAAGACACTGCCCTTTCACGGCAGTAACACGGGTTCGAATCCCGTACGGGTCACCACGGAGGGTTAGCTCAGCTGGGAGAGCATCTGCCTTACAAGCAGGAGGTCGGCGGTTCGATCCCGTCACCCTCCACCATTTAAAACAAAACATTGATAAACGCCAATCCAGCTGATATACTGAATTGTCTCCCTGCTTTTAGAAAGTTCAGGGAAGCAGGAAAGCAGAAGAAGGGACGTACCTAAGTACGTGACCTGATGACACAAGTGCAGCTGACTCAGAGATTCGCAGTTTATTCTTTTCAAAAGGGCCTGTGGTGTAGCGGTTAACATGCCTGCCTGTCACGCAGGAGATCGCGGGTTCGATTCCCGTCAGGCCCGCCATTTTAAATTTCCATACAAGAATGGGCTATAGCCAAGCGGTAAGGCATCGGATTTTGATTCCGTGATGCGCTGGTTCGAATCCAGCTAGCCCAGCCATCTATGCGGGTGTGGCGGAATCGGCAGACGCGCTAGATTTAGGATCTAGTGTCTATGACGTGAGGGTTCAAGTCCCTCCGCCCGCACCATTTTATCCATAAAAAATCCGCGGTCGTGGCGGAATCGGCAGACGCGCTAGGTTGAGGGCCTAGTGGGAGTTTATCCCGTGGAGGTTCAAGTCCTCTCGACCGCACCATGAAAGCGCCCGTAGCTCAACTGGACAGAGCGTCTGACTACGAATCAGAAGGTTAGGGGTTCAAGTCCTCTCGGGCGCACCATTTTATACAGCATACATAGACTGTATGAAAAATTGACAATAAGAATAAAGTTGACGAAGAGATTCGCAGTTTATTCTTTCAAAGAACGGGAAGTAGCTCAGCTTGGTAGAGCACTTGGTTTGGGACCAAGGGGTCGCAGGTTCGAATCCTGTCTTCCCGACCATCTTCTGCGGGTGTAGTTTAGTGGTAAAACCTCAGCCTTCCAAGCTGATGTCGTGGGTTCGATTCCCATCACCCGCTCCATGTTATTCTTCAACTGAATAAAACGGGTTGTCTTTTTTTATGCCCGGAAACAGAAACCGGGGCCTGTAGCTCAGTCGGTCAGAGCGCACGCCTGATAAGCGTGAGGTCGGTGGTTCAAGTCCACTCAGGCCCACCATTTAAAAAGAAAAAGATTTTAAATAAGGTATTGACTCTGTTTGAATGAGTTGGTACGATTGAGTATGTCGCTTTGAAAGGCGGCAGACAAACTGCCCTTTGAAAATTGAATGAAAGTCAAGCGTCTGTCAATTCAAATGATCTTTTGGATCATTACAGAT
>NZ_JBHUML010000002.1:1780308-1926264 GCF_042684865.1 Salibacterium lacus | reverse complement strand
GGCTCTATATTCGTTATGTCGTTTTGAGGGAACATGATTCCCTGGATAAAACAAAGCCCGCCTAAGGGCATCAGGTCTGGTGGCGACGGCGGAGAGGTTCCACCCGTTCCCATGCCGAACACGGAAGTTAAGTTCTCCAGCGCCGATGATAATAAAGGGGCAACCCTTTGTGAAAGTAGGACGCCGCCAGGCAACCAAAAGTACCGCCGGATATTGAATCCGGCGGTCTTTTTTTTTAGGAACGGGGATGAATTTTAGGGGACATTTTCTCCGGGAACGGGCCGGAAGGTGTCTGGTATTTTGAGATACCGGCCATTTTTCCGTTTCCGCCAGTTTATGATGTCCCTAATGACAAAGTTATGGCCAGTTTCCCGCACGAAAAGTCTATTATCCTTCCATAGATGGAGGGCCCGAACCCCGGCTGCCGGGACCAATAGAACCTTCAAGAAGATTTAAAGTGGCCGGTAGATCCGGTCTAAGAGCTGTTCCCCCGCGGGGGCCGGGGGGGGGATGGTCGTCAGCATGGTTCTATCGACCAATACCGCCGGATAGCAAGCCGGAAACGACCGTTCATACTCGTCTCTCGACCAATCGCCATGGTGCCAGTGTAAAAAAGGCGGTACGCTCCGTGCAGCAATGTCCTGCGGATGGGAGGCGACGGATGACTGAGCCCGTGCCGATACCCGAAATGGTGGAAAGGGCAACCTTGTGGTTCAGCAACTACTCAAATTGGTCAATAGAGTTGTCCCAGGAGCCACTCCTCCACCGGAGCCGGAGGAGAGATGGTCGGTAGAGGGATCTACGGGCCCATTGAGCTACGTCGTGATCCGGAAATGGTCGTAATCTGCTATCTATCGACCAATCATCCCAGAGTCGGGATGAAAAAAGGTTGCTGGAGGTGTACAGCAGCCATGGGCTGCGGCGGGAGGTGCTGTAGGGATTGACCTGCGTCCAGCTTCCATATCTGTTTGTGCCCCATTGGAATGCCAAAATTCATTGAATTGGACGATAGAGTTGTCCCGGGAGCTAATCCTTTACCGGAGCCCGGGAAGAAGTGGTTGTTAGACTGTTTCTATCGACCAATCACCCCTGGCGACCGGAGTGAAATAGTCGTTAGCGTCTCCCCAGGAGCCATTTTGATCTCGTTGCCGGCTCGGTGTTGGTCGATAGAGCCACTCCTTGGGATCATGAGAAAAACAGAACGAATGGTTGATGACAACAGAAAAAATCGGAATCGTTTTTGCTGGGAAATGATATAATCAACATAAGAAAATAATGAATATTACGATCACCAGTATTGTTGAACAAAAATGAATCTCAGGAGAGAGGAAAAGAAGTCTATGACCATATTTGGTTTCTTCTTAACGTTTCACATCATTTCCGGGATATTATGTTTAATTGTTGGGTTGGCTGCAGCTTTCGCGAAAAAACAACACGGATGGCATACTTTCCTGGGGGAGTTGTACCACGGCTCTTATGTTGTTGTTTTTGTTTCAGCGGTTGTCATATCGATAATGCACTGGCAGGAGTCTGCTTATTTGTTTTTTATTGCATTGTTTTCATATGGGTTAGCGTTATTTGGTTATCGGGCAAGGAAAAAACGTCCGCTAAATTGGCTGTCTAAACATATCGGTGGCATGTTAGGATCTTATATTGGAATTGTCACAGCTGTACTTGTCGTAAATATAAATGGTATTCCAATAGTAAATGAATGGCCGGCTTTAATCTTTTGGTTGCTGCCGACGGTAATCGGCACACCGATTATTATTACGGTCAGCAGAGGGGTTCAAACCCGTCCTTCTTAACTGCGGCATGATCTCTTTACAAACGGGTGCTTTCTTTGTGTGGCGCACTCAAATGTAGTTGTACGATATTGTTGAAGCTGTAAACCATTTTACTGGAAGTGCAATCAATAAATCCCAGCCTGAAGACTAAATACGAGACTAGATTAGACGTTTTGGAAACAAGGATAGGGTCCGTTGGAGTCAGAGGTGAAAGAAGGGTTTGCAGGAATGGACAGACTCATGACTGGTATTCCAGAAAATTATAAAGCCTTGGAAAACAGGATAGTCGGGCACGAATGTTTGTTAGAAAAACTCTCCAACTTAAATAAAGAAGTCTGGTTATCTTAGAGGCGTGAAATTGGTAGTCATGATGATTTCTATTAGTGACATAGTATTCATCTTATATGTGAAAAGCTGTCCCCGGAAAAGGAATCCCGGGGACAGCTTTTTGTTTACTGGTTATTCGCTTGTTTTTCCGCGAGGCGGAAGCAGGTGACCGCTAAATGAGCCAGAGTCACGTCATCGTCCGGGTTGAACCGGCCGTCGCTTCCCTGCAGAATACCCTCGGCATGGGCAAGAGCGACGTGCCCGGCGTAGTCCTCGGAAATCCCGCTTTCATCTTCAAATGGAAGATTATAAATGTCCTTATGCTGTGCTGCTTGCTCCAGATTCAATACCCGGACAATCCAGACGGCAAGTTCTTCGCGGGTCAGGGTTTCGTCAACGGGGAAGGTGTTGTTCTCCGCATTGATAACCCCTGACTCGACGGCCTGTTCCACGACCTGGAAGGAAGAATGGTCCGGCTGAATATTTTCAAATGTTGCTGTTTGTTCTTCATTTGGATTGCCTGGATAGAAACTTTCCATGGACTTCATCAACATTTCCAGAGCGGTGCCTTTGGACACGGCTTCATTTGGTTTCAGTTCTTTTTCCTCATCGGCAGAAAGGATGCCGGACTGTACCATATAATTGATTTGATCTGCTGCCCAGTGATCCGTAATGACCTCTTCGGCCGGCGATTCATTTTGAGTGAGCTGCGATTCCGTCCATTCACCGGTTGCCGCGTCATAATAAAGACCGTTCGATTGATACGAAGGCTGATAGATAAGATGGTACGTATTCGTATCCCCCTGCAGGTCATGAGAGGCATAAGACAACTCAGCATTCAGTTCGTTTTTGTAGTCCTGCAGAGCTGTTTCTTTATCCACTGCATTTTCAGGGTCCGGCCAATTTGTAATATCACCGTTGCGCCGATTGTTAAATGAAACGAGCTCTCCATCTTCAGCCGAAACCGTGATGCTTAACGAGCTGCCCTGTACAGGAAGGCCGTTTTTCACCTGCGGAAAAGAAAAGCGGTACGTCCCTTCGCTGTTAAGAGGTGAGCTGCTTTCATTGTCAACAGGATACGCGAACTCGTGAATAAAGGAACTGCCGTAGGTTTCTGCTGCTTCCACCGCGGCTTCCAACGCTTCTTCCTTCGTTAAGTTCTCCTCCGGTGAGCGCTCGCTGTAATCCACGTTTCTAAAATCGACAATATCGCCGGTTTCTTTTTCCACAACAAAGTTAGTACCGTGGCCGGAGCTGCCGCGCTGTATCATATACCGGAGAGAAAACACGTCGACGCCGTTTCGCGTTGTCTCCTGGATAGAGCGGATATTTAATTCAGCGTCATCTGAAACGGTTATTAAATCTTTTGCCATTTGTTTCACGTCCCCGCGTGACACAGGATCTGTCTCTTTTTCAAGAGGCTCTTCGCGGAGACGTTGCAGCTGCTCCTCTTCCGGCAGTTCGGAAACGAAGGAGTTATTTATGCTCCATTTCCCGGTTTGTGCATGAACTCCCTGAATAGTGGGAGAAGGAGCGTACACCAGGCTGACGTTCTGCTCATCTGTTTGATAATCATGCTGAACAGCATACTGCAGGCGCAGGTCCAGATTCTCTTTCATGGAAGTTTCCGCTTCTTCTTTCGCCAGGATATCTTCCTGATCTTCATAGGAAGCGGACTGCTGCTGGTATGTACCATGACTGTAACTGGATAGCTCGCCGTTTCCGAGTACCGTTGCGCGAATCATCTGATGTTGTACCGGAATGCCATTTTTCATACGCTGGAATGTAAATTGATATTCTACAGGCTCCGTCAGCGTTTGATTCCCCGCAATGATAGTTGGACGCTGTTGTTCACTTAACGTATACTCTCCGGAGGCGGTATTATTCACAAATTCACGGGCCGTCTCCTCTGCTTCTTCCTGTGTTACCTCAGCTGGATACAGCGCATCTTGAACATTGCCGGGCTGATAGGTAAAACTCTGCAGCTGAAGCTCTTCCCCGATAAACCGAACATTTCCATGAATCCTTTTACCATCTGTGGTTTCTTTGTCAAAACTTAAGTGATGGGTCAGGACGTCCTCCTCGCTTCCAGGTCCTCGGACATGATTCATGCGGAAATCGCTGTTCTCAAGAGAATCAAATCTGGAAGGAAACAATTCATTGAAACGATTGATTAAATCTTCCTTCGTTACATTGACGTCGGCAGAACTTATCTCCACCATCTGCTCCTCTCCGGCTTCGGTCTGTTTCGTGGCTGCTTCCTCTGCTGATACGTTGGCAGTAAAGGAACCTATGGCCAATGCCGTGGACAATGAAACTATTCCTATTTTCCTATAATTCATCCAATACCCTCCCATTCTTGTACACGCCATCATGATATCAGATTTTTCCGTTAAATAACAGTGCTCCCGTTAAAACACAGTACGTGTCATTGCTTTAGTCTATGACTGTTTTGTTTTATACGGCAAGTGGAGAATGCGGGCCGGGTCAGGGTACTTACGAACATCTGCTGAATGTTGTTACGTCGGAATGAACCTTTTTACGGAGTGAAAATGCTGCGGCATGAAAATTCATCCTTTAGGGCGGGTTGGTTAATCCAGGAGTTTCTTATTCTGATTACACCGCCTGACTATAGCTGTTCCTTATGGGCATTCTTTTGGTAGAAATATATGATTTATTTGATATTTCATTAGAAAACATAACATAAGTTGACTAGGCAATATATAATAGGACAAAAATTACATATGAATGTCAGCCATTCAACTGATGCTATTCACAGCAGGAGAGGGGTGCCTCGTTGACACAATCAAAAGCGGGTCAAACGAAGATACGTGAATTGATACAAATTATAGCTGAGATGACCGGAATGAATGTTGGATTCTATTCACAGACGTACAATACTTCATCCAGTGCCGTTTCCCCTTGCGGAACACCGGTTCAGAAAGAAGACAAGACAATGTATCTGTTTTTATACAGCCGGTCGAACGCGGAGGTGTGTTATTTCTATGAGCAGGCACAAGATTGGTATTACCTTTCTATGTGGGTGCCGGCGATAGATGGGTTCATAATGGCCGGGCCGTACCGGACACACGATGCCATACCGGCCCAGGGTCTCATGGATCTTGAAACTATCGAGCAACACTCTGCTACAGCTGCTTTGTTTGTATCCAAACATTATTTTGTGCAGTCGATGATGACCAGCATGATCCGGCATTATTCTTTACTGAATTCCGAACCCCTAAAGAGAGAACATAATGACAGACTGCGCGGGACATCCTCTTCCTCCGAAAAATCAATAATAGATTATATCAGGAGAGAGGATCCGGAGAGCGGCGACATGCTGAAAGCGTTGGAGGAGGCTTCGGATATAACATTTGGGGCTGAGGACATTCATATGCATATGACAAATAAGTTATACGTCACCTGTGTTGTGATGACAAGGGCCTTGATTGCGGTTGGTATGGAAGCATCGGAAGCTTTGTTGTTCACCGGGAGCTTTTTTCATTCGATAAACCATACAGAAACCGTCCCCCAATTAAAAGCACTGCGCCGGCACATCATGACGTCCTTCGACGATATGATTCAAAGAGAGCGAAATAAACCGTACAGCCCATTTATCCGGCAGATTCGTGATTTCATCCGGCATCATTTGCAGGAACCCCTGGATGTGAAATCAATCGCAGATCACATGAACCTATCTCCCGGGCATGTCTCTACTGTTTTTAAAAAAGAAAGCGGGAAGTCGCTGAAGAGATACATTGCTGAGGTGAAAGTGAAAGAAGCGAAGCGATGGATGATTTACTCGGACATGCCGCTATCTGAAATCGCGGTGCTGCTTTGTTTTAATGATCAGACTTATTTTACCAAGGTGTTTAAACGAATCACAGGGCAGACTCCGCTTCAGTACCGGAAGCATCACCCTCCCAATCATCCATTTCATTGAATCTAACTCACAGAAATGCCAAATACCTTATGGAATTACCATACAAATAATTGAAGTTAAAGGTAACATATGAAGTGTATATACGGTAAAAGTAATCAAAAATCTGAATAATGAGAAAAAAGATAGAAAGGGAATGTTTTTATGATCACACCTTATTTCCCGGTTCACCTGAGTGAACGTCTTGAGGCTGCCGAAAACAGAGAATTGGTGGATTGTGTCCTACATATTATTGCCGTCGACCCTTTTGAAAGCAATATGGAAGTGTTTGAATTTTTCATGAATGATAACAAGCAGTATGTCCTACGCAGTCAGCAGAATCCGGAGCGTTGCAAAGGATACCAGGTTCCAGTGGCGGAAGGTCCAGTTACAACAACGATGTATGTAAAAAAGGACGAGGAACATTTGAGTCTTTCTACATCACTGGATGAATGCGTAGAAATATAGTGTGAAACAGTGGAGCCCGGGATGTTTCCCGGGCTCCGTTTTTTCAAGGATGCTGTTAAAAGAGTTTATTAGTTGATGGATCTGCCGCTTATGTGTTCCGGAAAACAGAAGAGAAGCCTTATCCTTTAAGGATGATTTGGTTTCTGCCGAACAGAAACAGGGAATGAAAGGAATCATGTAAAAAGAGGAAAGGAGCTGCATCTTTATGCCAGGCAGCCGCGCTGAAATCTTTGACCCGGCGGTCGAAGAAATCCAGGATTTTTATAAACTCATGACGGGATCAGTGGTACCGCGCCCTATCGCATGGGTGTCGTCCAAGAGTGGGGACGGCGTTTTGAATCTGGCGCCGTTCAGCTTTTTCACGGTGGCTTCAAGACAGCCGCCAACGCTTGCCATTTCCATTGGTCCGGGCGTGAAGGAAAGGGAAGGGACCGTAAAAGATACGCTCACCAATATTCAGGAACGCGGTGAATTTGTCATCAATATCGTTTCCCTTGAACTTGGAGAGGAGATGAAAACCTCAGCCGGGAATGCCGCGCCGGACGTGGATGAATTTAGAGAGGCGGGAGTGACTCCACATTTGTCTGAATCGATAGATATCCCAATGGTGCAGGAAGCACCGATCTCGTTTGAATGCGTCCTGGACCAGGTGATTCCGGTAGGAACAGATCACCTGGTCCTCGGCCGCGCGCAGCGGGCCCACGTTGAAAGGGAGGCCTATGCCGGCCATTATAGAATTGATATCGATCAGTTGAAACCGCTGGCTCGCCTTGCCGGTGATTATGCCGGATTGACGCAGCGTTTCTTTTTATAAAAGTGGAACATTTTGAACGTAAATATCCGGACAAGTATTCGATGTGCGATGCAGCGCACTCGGTACTGTCCGGATTTTTCTGTATATCATGATGTGTTGCTGCGGGGATGCGGTCGGTGTGCTGGACGTTACCTGCCGACTTTTGTCGAATACATGCCAAACTGCATGCTTTACGAGCCGAATGCACTGTAATACAAGCCGAACCCGCCGGTACCGGCGAAATAAACGGATTTACATGCCGAATCCACACAAATACATGCCAAACAACCGCACTTACCTGCCAAACCTTGAAGCACCCTATGGATCCAAGTGTCGAACCCTAATGAAACTTCGTTACCCATTTGTCCAACGTTGAAGCATCAGACGTGAATGACAAATACTCCCCTCGGTGGAGTGTTGCATCATTATGTAAAATACTTACATTTTACAAGGTGCGCGTCGCCGGGTTTTCGCTTACGCTGAGGCTACCATGGAATACAGCGGCGGCGCGCCGGCCGAAAAGGTCAATAATATGAATCAGGCACTGGGTATTTCGTTTGAAGAGGTGGCGGAAGATTTCACACCGCTTGTGACAGGTATGATCAAGCGGCTTCGGATCTATAAAAATCAGGAAGAATTCATGCAGGTGGGTTTTATTGCGTTATGGAAAGCGTATGAGCGGTTTGATGACACGAAGAATGTGCCGTTTTCGTCCTATGCTTATATTACCGTGAAAGGGGAGATGCAGGAGCAGCTGCGCAAAGATTCGGTGTACGAAGAGCGTTACACGCCGAGCGATTTTGAGCGCGTGCCGGAACCGCCGGCATCTGATATGGAAAGTTTGTATCTGGAGCTCGACAGCCTGCGTCCGTATCTGGACCGGCTGACCCCGCGCGAGCAGGACTGGGTGCTGGAGTACAGCATCCATGGACGCGGTATCAAGGAGATTGCCGGGCGGTTCCACGTATCCCCCCACACCGTCAAAGACTGGCGCCGTTCTGCTCTGAGGAAACTGCGGATGTAAGAAAAGGCCGGACCGGTGGTTCTGCTTATCGACTCTTATACGATTGGGAACGCCCTGAAATGGTCGATAGATCGGTTCTAAGGGTCAGTCGCACAATAGAATAGAAGGAAAGTGGTTCCTGGGAAGCTTCCAGGAACCATTTTTGCTGCATATCTGTCTGGAAATGGTCCATCGGAGGTTTTTTTATAGTGACAAAGGGGAAATAATAATGCCGAAATTATTATAAAGCATAAAAACAGACTATACGCAGAGCACGTAGTATGATTGAAAGAAAGGATGAGGTGCATATGTTCAGGCTGAAAAACATGAGATCCTCATAACAAAATCTCAATACAGAATAGACATCTACCATACATTTCTATTATTTTTACTACAATGAGAAAGTAGTCTTTGATTAGAAAAGGAGATAGGTCATGAATGATTCAGCTTTCTCTACTTATATGAGCAGCCATGTTCAAGAAGTGGTTAACAAAGACTTGGCAGACATTGTTGCACGAATCGTAGCAGCTGAAATGTTTGAAAACGAGTGGGAAACGTTTGAGTTCTTCCCTCACCTTGGCGCGCAATACGTGATCCGGAGCCAGGAAAATCCGTCCAGATGCAAAGGATATCAGCTTCCGTTTTTTGCAGAAGCGCTGACAGAAACTCTCCATGTGAAAAAAGAGGAAAGCAGCATATATCTGTTTACTTCAAAAGAATGTGCGCTGCAGCAATAATGAATAATGTTCTACATGCCACGGGAAGGGTAAACGCCCGCGGCATTTTTTCACAGAAATATAATACCTTTTTTATTTTCCTTCCCGTGTATTTACGTTATAATAGCAATTGATTAGTAAAGGAAACTATTAAGAAATCTAAACAATAATTTCTTGCAGATAGGGGAGGAAAACATGAAACGGATTTTTTCTGCAGGGTTGGCGGCGCTCGTTGCTTCTTCGGGGATGACAGCGGCAGTGTCGGCGGCAGAAACCGAAAGTCAGCAGCAACAGGAAGAAACCGGACAGTCTGAAGAAACGGCATCGGAAAACCCGGAATCCAATAATGAAAATGAACAGACAGACAATGAATCATCACAGGAAGACCTTGTGCAGATGTTAACAATGGAAGATGCAGTGGATGCGGCCTTGAATGATAATTCATCGTTGATTCTGATGAATTACCGGCTGGATAACATACGAAGCCAGCTGGAAAGTTCGGAAGACGATTACAGTGACCTGCAGGATGATTTGGAAGATTTAGAGGATCAAATGGATGATCTGCGGGATGTTCAAGATGAAACGGGTCAGCGGACTTTTCAAACAAGACTTGAACTGCAGAATCAAATAGAGGACATGGAGGACAATCTGGATAACCTGGAAGATTCCATCCGGAAGCAGAACTCCGATGAAATCCAGCTTCGTTACAACAGGGAGGAGGCGCACCGGAGTGCAGAGCTTTCCGCGAAATCCACCTTTGTACAGCTGATTATGCAGGAGAATCAAATCGAGATGACGCAGGCTTCTCTTGAAAATCAGAAGCAGCAGACGTCCAATGTAGAGCGCCAGGTCGAAATCGGCACCGCACCGGAAAGTGAATACGAGACGTCGCAGCGGGAAGTGAGACGGCTGCAGAACAATCTCGCCGACGCGCGTTCGCAGTACAATCATGATCTTGCGATGTTTGCGCTCGATATCGGGATTGTTTATCATGAAGACCTGACGCTCAAAGCACCGGAGATGGGAGAACTCGAGCCGATTGAGCAGACAACGGAAACCGAAACACTTATAGAGGATTCGTTCAGCCTGCAGAACGCTCAGGAAGCGCTCGAGCTTGCTGAGTACAACCGGGAGCAGACACGTAATGATGAAGACGCGACCCGGTTTGAAGAAGAACAGGCTGACATCAGCGTGGAAACAGAACAGGAAAATATCACGCAGCTGCGGCAGAATCTGAGGACTTCCATAAACAGCACGTTCCAGGAAGCGCAGACGCAGTACCAGGCTGTACTTCAGGCCCGCGATGAAGTGAGTTATGCCGAAGCTGATGTAGAGGACCTCCGCATCCAGGCTGATATCGGCGTAATTCCTCACGCTGAGTATGAACAGACCGGTATTCAGGTTGATCAGGCTGAACAGGAACTGACTTCCGCACGATGGAATCTATATCTTGTTAATGAACAGATTAAAGCGATGCAGGACGGTCTCGTACAGCAGTCCGGCGGCGCTTCGGCCGGAGCATCGTCGGGAGCAGGAGGAAGCTCCTCTGCAGGATCTTCCGGACAACAGGCAGCGGCACAGTAATAATAAAAGCTGCAGGGATCATACATATCCTTGCAGCTTTTATTATGGCTCCTTGTAGAAATAGAATTCTGTGATATTTCTGAAGGAATTTGGGCGCGGGAGGCTGTGGGGTACATGTCCGAAACGCCCAGCTCCGTCTAAGAAAAGATACACTTTATTTATAGTGTCTGTTGAGTAAAGCGGAGAGCCCTGCTTAGTATAGTGGGCACGATGGACATGTGGTTCTCTTCGTGCCCTTCTATGTACTGAGTTTGAAAGCCGGGAGTGTTATATGGTTTTAAACGGGATGATAGTGCTTTTGCATCGGTTATCATATGAGCTTTTTCCAATGAGCCGGCTGATAGGAAAAGCCGGATGGAAACATCGTAGTCTCCAAGCCCATTCAAAAACGGAGACTCCCCCTGTAACACAGCCTGCTGGTTCCACCAAATCGATGGGCTTGTTGCGATATAACCCTGGAAGGTGCCAGGTTTGTTGAACAGCGTATAAAGAGCAAATAAGCCTCCTAAAGAGTGACCGAAAATCGTTTGATGTTCCGGATTGATGACGCAGTGCTCTCTGATAAACGGTTGTATGGTTTCTCTTAGAAAAAGAAGAAAACGTTCAGCTCCCCCGTTCTCAGGCCATGAGCTGCCGCTTGGCATAGGGGGAAGCTCCGCGGTATCCGCAGAAGGAGTGTAATCATAAAAGCGTCGCTCTCTATGAAACAATATTTCTCCTGGATAGCCGATTCCAACGACTACTGATGCATGCACACCTGTTACTTCAGGTCGTCTGGACTGCATCCGTACCGCATCGGATACGGTTTGAAAAAAGGCGTTTCCATCCAGCACATAGAGGACGGGGTACCCCTCAGAGGGAGCAGGCTCTGAAGGAGAGTATATGTAAAGCTTATAGGAAGACGCCGCTCCTTCTGCCCGCTCTATCAGCCACTCTTCCATCTGTGAATCCGGATGATGTATTTCTGTCATTTTCACGGGACGGTTCCCTCCTTTATCTGTGTGCATGCTGCTTTTCCTGTTCGAATAAGCTCTCATATCCATAACAGACCGGTGCGCCGTTTTGGGGGTCCATCATCACTCTTGCCTGAATGTCAAAGACGTCACGTAATACACCTTCCTTCATAATATCAGCTGGTTCCCCCGATGCGATTATTTCCCCCTCTTTCATTGCAACCATTTCATGGGAAAACCGGGCTGCGTGGTTAATATCATGCAGGACCATGACCACGGAACATTCATAATCACGATTTAACGTCTCAACGATCTGCAGCACATCCAGTTGGTGAGCCATGTCCAGGTAGGTGGTCGGTTCGTCCAGGAGCAGCACCTTCGTATGCTGGGCGAGAGCCATGGCAAGCCACACCTTTTGTTTCTGTCCTCCGGAAAGAGTGCCGATGCTTCGTGAGCGGAATGCCGCGGTTTTCGTCAACTCCATCGCCCACTCGATCATTTCCTGATCTCTGCCCGTGAGCTTATTTATATTTTTTCGGTGAGGGTATCTTCCATATGCAATCAACTCTTCCACCGTTAACTCTCCGGGGGCTGCAGGGTTCTGAGGGAGGAGGGAGAGGCGCCTTGCAATCTCTCTGGTCGGAATAGTGTTTAAATTTTCTTCCTGTAAAAACACCTGACCGCCTGTCTGCTTTAATATACGTCCAATGGTCTTTAACAATGTTGATTTGCCGCAACCATTTGGGCCGATAATCGTGGTGATCCTTCCTTCAGCAATGGATATATTTAAATCTTTAAAAACGGTATGATTCTCATATCTTGCTTCAATTTGGTCCGTCCGCAGAATGCTCAATGTCCATTCTCCCTCCTATGCTTTTTCTTTCATGAGTAAATAGAGAAAATACGGGACGCCGATAATGGAAATAACAATGCCAACGGGAATTTCAATGGGGGCAAAGGCTGTCTTGGCAATAAAGTCTGATGTTATGACAAGAAGCATCCCAACCGCGCCGCAGACCGGAATGACGTTTCTATGATGAATACCGACCATGCGCTTGGCGATGTGAGGAGCCATAAGCCCGATAAAGCCAATACTTCCAGACACGGATACACTTGCACTGACAAGTCCTATACTCGTTAAGAGAAGAATATTTTTTTCTCTTTCCACCATCAGCCCGAGACTTTTCATACTATCTTCTTCGAGCTGGAAATAATCAAGCTTCGATGCTTTTTTATAGATGACCGGAGTGAGAACAATAACCCAGGGCAGAATGGATACGATAAATATCCAGTTTGCATTGTAAATGCTTCCTGAGAGCCAAACGGTGGCCATCTCGAAATCGGAGGCGTTCATTTTCAATGATAGATAAAGAGTGAGTGCTCCAAAACCTGACCCAATGGCAATTCCCGTTAATAACAATCGCTGTGGGTCGAGAATCCCGTTCTTTTTGGCAATCACAAAAATAATAAAAGCCGCCGCCAATCCACCGGCCAGTCCGAACAAAGGTCTGATCATAACCGCGGTCCAGCCGCTTGACGTGACCTGCGCCTGAAAGACAAACATGAACAGGACAATAGCAGTGCCGGCACCGGCATTGATCCCTAATATTCCAGGATCGGCCAGGCCGTTTTTGGTGATTCCCTGTAAGACAGCGCCTGCGATGCCGAGGCTGAAACCGACTGCCCCTGCCAAAACAATACGTGGGAGGCGGAATTCAAAAATGACCAGGTGATAATCGGAATTCTCATTCATCTGAAGGAGAGTGTGGAACACTTCCTGTAACGTTAATTCATAGGATCCATTCATCAAGCTGATAAAGACCATGATCAAAATCAGGGTGAAAAGAACAGTCAGAATTCGTCGGGGGGAGGTGCCGGAGTGCTTAGACATGGCTTTTCCCTCCTCTCGTCCGAATCAGGTAAAGAAAGAACGGAACACCGAGCACAGAAGTGACCACGCCAATCGGCGTTTCAAATGGATAATTGATGAGCCGACTCAGGAGATCCGACATGCCAAGAAAAAAGCCTCCTATAATCCCCGTGCATGGAATCACCCATTTATAATCAACCCCTACGATGAAGCGGGTGATATGCGGGATGAGAAGCCCCACAAATCCAATTTTTCCTACTAAAGCAACGGCAGTTCCTGTTAAAAAAATGACGGAAATCATGGTGACGGTTTTTAATAAAACAGGACGCTGTCCTAAATTGGTAGACATCTCATCTCCCAATGCAAGTATCGTAATAGACCTGGCGGCAGCAATAGCCAGCAGAAGACCAATGATCCCGGCCGGCAGTCCCAGTAAAAGGAGATCCATGCTCAATTGATGCAGACGAGCGTTATACCAGAAGCTGATGGTTTGTGATACTTCAAAATACGAAGCTACAGCAGAAGACAAACTACTTAAAAAAGTGCCGATGACGGTTCCGATGATGGCAAGCCGAACAGGGGACAGTCCATTACGTAACAGGGAACCGAATCCAAACACAATCGCGGCACCAAGGGCAGAGCCAAGCATGGAATACAGAATCATCGTTGAGGAAGCCATACCGGGGGCGAAAACCATGCATAATGTGACAACAAAAGCAGAACCATCTGTCACTCCCATAATAGAAGGAGAAGCGAGATAATTTCTTGTCATACCCTGCATAAGCGCACCTGATACGGCTAGAAATGCGCCGACCATAACTGCTCCGAGCGCTCTTGGTAAACGTGCCGTCATAATAACAGCATGATCGACGTTGCTGCTGTCATAATGGAAAAAAGCTTCCTGGATTACTGCTGGTTCAATATCTTTTGCCCCATATGAAATGGATAAAAGAATGGTCCCCATAAAGAGGACCGGTGATAATCCTATAATGAGGAGTGGAACGATACGTCTTTTCTTCTCCATCAATCCTGCACCTTATTTCAATATGGTTTCCTGAACCACTTCCAGGAAGTTCGTTTTACTCCAGGCTGTTCCGCCCTGGGCCATTGGATCAATGGAATTGATATACACCTGATCGTTTTTCACGGCGTTTATGCTGTTCCAAATAGTGTCATTCTGCAGTTCATTAAGGTATTCCGGGGAATCCGGGTTTTCCGTTTCTGCAAATTGTACATATAAGTGGTCCGGATTCATCTCCGCCAGTTTCTCCAGCGTAATCATTTCCTGTGCCTCTACAGCGTTTAAGGTTTCCGGCACCTCAACGCCAAGATCTTGATAAAGAACGGGGTTAAAATACACATCTTCGGGATATAGGTAAATGCTGCCGCGGCGGATACGAACGACGACAACGTCCTTTCCATCAACAGCTTCCTGTACGTCCTCCTGAAGGGATGCTGCATCTTCCTTATATTGAGAAATGACGTCATCGGCCTGTTCTTCATTGCCGGTTAATGTTCCCATTAATCGTAAATTCTCTTCCCAATTTGATGATATGTGGGAGATCGGAAACATTGGAGCAACTTTGTTTAAGTTCTCGGTCACTTCCGCCTGGAACTTGGATGATCCCAGAATGACATCCGGTGACAGTTCCAATAGTTTTTCATGGCTTGGCTGCCGTTTAGATCCAATATCCTCTGCGCCTTCTATCACATCTGCTACATATTCAGGAATTTCTCCACCAGATGTAATGGTTGCCATCGGCTGTACACCTAAAACAGCAGCGTCTTCCATTGATTCCAGACTTGCGGTTGCAATCGACTCCACATCAGCCGGTACCGTATATTCCTCTCCCAGATATGTAATGGTCTGGGAACTGTCCTGTTCTGTCTGCTCTCCCTCTGCTGTTTGCTTTGAATCCTGCTCTGCATTCTGTTCTCCCTGACTTGATGTATCTTCAGACTGGCCGCATGCGGCAAGGGATAGAGTGAGAATGGCCAAAACTGTCATCATCTTCATCTGGAATACGTGTATCATCTTTATAATTCCTCCTTATATCGATAATTATTCTCAATTGTAATATAATTGAGAATGATTATCAATTTATTTCTGTGAAAAAAATTGGTAACTCTGCTGTGTTGCGGTTTATAATCTCTCAAAGAGGAACAAAGGACTATTATAGAAATAATTATGAAATAAAGATGGTTATTTCAGATAGATGTCCACAACTGGAAAAGTATTCAGATTTTTGGTTTTTCCTTCTGGTGAAATGCATGATAATTCGTTATAGTGTTAATTGGTAAGGAAAAATAATTAAGTATATTAAAGTGTTTTCCTGCATATGGAGAAAAAACAATACATGAATCGCATTTTTTAACCAGGATGGGCTGCACTGCTTGTTGCTTCACCGGGTCTGACGGCGGCCGTATCAGCAGCAGAATCGAAAGAGCATCAGGTGGAGCATCATCGGGAGCAGGAGGAAGCTCCTCTGCAGGATCTTCCGGACAACAGGCAGCTGCACAGTAATAATAAAAGCTGCAGGGATCATATATATCCTTGCAGCTTTTTATATGGATTGAAATGTTTGCAGTCAATTATGTGAAGAGTTTATGAATTACAGCACATGAGTTGACCCTATGATTCTTTTGCCTTATATTGATGTATAGTTAAGTTTTTAAATGGTTATGTAATATAATCATTTGAAAGCAAGGAGGGAATCTTTGACCGGTGAATGAGGTAGGCATTCTATGATATCCTTTAACATAGGTGCATTATAATAATGTTTGGGGCAGTATATGGCTTTAGACTCTTTAAAACTATTGAAAGAATGGGGGAGACGGGGGAATTGAAAAGCCGCCTTAGTTGGAAAAGACGACTATCACATACATGGACATTGTCAGCCGGCCTCCTGTTGATCATGGTGATCGCAGGATGTCAGTCGGCTGAAGTGGATTCGCAGCAGGAAAGCGTAACGGTGGAAACACAGCAAGCTGAGATCGGAGACCTGACAGGGGAGCGTATTGTCAACGCAACGACACAGTCGCTCTCGGAAGTGTCGCTCACTCCTGAATTGACAGCCGATGTCACAGAAGTGCTCGTGGAAGAAGGCGAGCAGGTTGAGCAGGGGCAGGTGCTGGCGCGGCTGGACGACTCTTCTCTGCGTAACGCATTGGAGCAGGAGCGCGCTGCACTGCGGGCTGCGCAGAGTAACGTCGCGGTTTCAGAAGCCGGCGAGAGAGGAGCGGCAGCCGGCGTGGAGCAGCAACAGGCACAACTGGAAAGCGCTGATCACTCTATACGTCAGGCAAAAGAGCAGCTTAACCGGGCGCAGATTGACCTGGAGCAGGCCCGCGAGAACCGCGGTGATGAGATTGAAAACGCGGAACAGGCTCTTCAGACCGCTGAGCGTAATCTTCAGACAGCACAAAATGAGCGGGACCGCAGCCAGCAGCTTTATGATGAAGGCTTAATTTCAGAGCAGGAGCTCGAGAACGCGGAAAATGCCGTGGAAGATGCCCGTGACAGCGTCACAGAAGCGGAGAACAGTTTGGAACAGACCAAGCAGGAATATAACATCGAGCAGCTGCAGTCCCAGGTGGAAACAGCAAGATCCAACCTGCAGCAGGCCCGGGATTCAAAGAAGGAAATCCGCGCGGGAATTGAATCATCGAATGCTTCCGTAGATGAAGCACAAGGAAATACTGAAAACGCCCAGGCCAGTGTGGAACAGCAGCGGCAGGCTGTGCAGCAGGCTGAAGATAACCTTCAGGATGCGGTAGTAACGGCGCCAAGTTCCGGCAGGGTGCTGACGGTGGCGGTCAATCCCGGGGAATATTATTCCCAGCAGGATGCGATGATCACCATTGGTGAAATGAATACGCTGAATGCGACAGCAGCAGTTACCGAAGAGCAGCTGTCCAGTTTTGAAGAAGGGACGGAGATGGATGTGCGCTTTCCATCTATTGAACAGACAAGAACCGGCACTGTGACTTATATCGCTGATTCTTCCAACGATAATGGTCTGTTCAATGTGGAAGTGCAGGTAGAGAATCCAAATGGGGAACTGCGTTCCGGCATTTACGCTGAGATTCTTTTATACGAGACCTATGTCTCAGATGGACTTCTTGTTCCGACCAGCTCAGTTATTGATGTGGACGGAGAGTCTTCTGTCTTTATCCGTGAAGAAAATCAGGCCAAACTCGTACCTGTCGAAGTCGTGCGGGAAGAGTCCGATCTCACGGCCATTGAAGCAGACATCGAAGCAGGGACACCTGTCATCACACGCGGACAGTACTTCCTCGAGGATGGAGCCTCTGTGCAGTCCCCGCAGGAGGCTGAGGAAAGTTCACAGGACTCCTCCGGTGACTCCGGTAGTTCAGAAGAAGGTGATGCCGGTGGAACCGAGGAAGAAAACACAGAAAGTAATGAAGAGAACGAGGAAAGTGATGCAGACTCATCCAGTGAAGAGGCAGCCTCTGTTGCCCCGCGTAATGGAGGCATGACATCATGAATCTTTCCAGTTGGTCGGTAAGACGGCCCGTCGGTATCTTCATGGCTGTTGCCATAGTACTTGTACTCGGGTTGGTTTCATTTCGGAATCTGGCGATTAACCTTTATCCGGATATGGAACTTCCGTTTGCTGTGGTTACAACAAGCTACGACGGGGCTGCACCGGAAGATATAGAAGAAACAGTCACGCAGCCGCTCGAGGATTCGCTCGGGACCCTGGAAGGACTGGACACGCTGTCATCCCAGTCTTCATCGGGATCGTCGCTTATTCAGGTCCAGTTTGAATTCGGCACGGACCTTGACCAGGCGATGCTTGATATACGGGAATCGATTGACGGGGCATCAGCGCAATTGCCGGATGGAGCAGATGATCCTTCTGTCCTCAGTTTTGATCCGGACCAGCAGGCGATGATGTGGATTGGTATTTCCGGCGATACAGGAAATATGAATATGCAGCAGCTGGCGGAGGAACGGATTCAGCCTCAGCTGGAGCAGGGTTCCGGCGTAGCCAGTGCGAACATTGAAGGCTTGGAAGAAAGAGAAATTGAAGCACAACTCCGCATTGAAGATCTGAATCGGTATCAACTGACGGCCGATGATGTCGTCAACGCCTTGAATGCCGAGAATGATTCCGGATCGGTCGGGGAAGTGCAGAGCGGGGGACAGGACCTGCAGCTCCGGGTGGACGGAGAATTCACGTCGATCGAAGACATCGAAAACACTCTGATTCCGCTGCCGGATGGCGGCAATGTACAGCTTAACGATGTTGCGGATGTTGTGGATACTGTTGCCGATAATTCATCGGAAACGTATGTGAACGGCAGTTCCTCTGTTATGTTTTCGATTATGAAGCAGTCGGATGCCAACACGGTGGACGTTTCACAATCTCTAACGGATATCGTAAATAATCTGAATAACAATGAACTTGGGGAGGAAACACAGCTTGAAGTAGTCTATGATTCTGCGGACTACATAGAATCCTCCATTAACAGCGTGTTCAACAATCTATTATTCGGTGCTCTATTTGCTGTCCTTGTGCTTCTGGCCTTTTTACGCAGTGTACGTGCCACAATGGTCATCGCTATTTCGATACCTATTTCGATTGTGGCCACATTCACTCTTATGTATTTCACCGGAGAGTCCCTGAATATTCTTACGATGGGAGGGCTGGCCCTCGGGGTCGGTATGATGGTGGACAGTGCCATTGTTATTCTCGAGGGGATTTACAAGCATATAGAATACGGAAAGTCGCGGAAAGATGCGGCTATTGCCGGGGCGAAGGAACTCGGAAGCGCAGTGGTTGCCTCCACCAGTACGACCCTGGTTGTATTTCTTCCACTCGTGTTTGTACAGGGCATCTCATCTGAGTTGTTCACACCACTTGCCTTAACCGTTTCCTTTGCTTTGATTGCTTCCTTGATTGCAGCGCTGACGATCGTACCGATGTTTGCATCCAAGTTTATCAAGGAAGAAGTTAAAAAGCCGGATGAAAACAGCCGCTTCAACAGGCTGGGGCGCGCAGTGAACGATCGCTACCAACGCATGCTGTGGTGGTCCCTCAGGTTCCGTAAGACAGTTATGTTGATTACCTTCGTACTCATCGTCGGGTCGCTGGCCCTTGTTCCCGCTATCGGTGCGGTATTTATACCGGAATCCGACGAGGGAGAAATCGCAGTCAACGTGGAAACACCGGAAGCTTCGACGAAAGATGAAACACGGCGCGCTATGCAGCAGGTATGGAATATGCTCGAGCCGTATCAGGACAGTATCGACTCCACTTACAGCTCCCTTGGAGGAGGCGGCGGTGGTGCTGCAGCAGCCGGCGGCGGCAGTAATAATACGGCTACGGTCAACATCTCGCTCGTTAATTCTTCCGAGCGGGAGATAGAGACAAGCGGTATGATTTCAGAGCTGTCTGATCAGGCTGACCGGATAGCAGGGGCTGACGTATCGGTGCAGAATGTCGCTTCCGGTGCAGCCGGCAGCGGTACACCGATTACAGTTAGTATCAGTGGTCAGGAACAGGACGTTCTTCGGGATCTGGCTGAACAGGCCGTGTTTGAAGTAGAGAATATTCCGGGTACAATGAACGTAGAGAATTCTTCCGGAGACGGTAATCCTCAGCTTGAACTGAATATTGACCGGCAGCAGGCGTCCCAGTACGGGCTGACCTACCAGAATATTATGGGACAGGTCATGACATCATTTAACGGGCAGATGGCTACCGAATACCGGGAAGAAGGAGAAGAAATTTCAGTACAGGTTATTCTCCCGGGAAGCGCCAGAGAGCAGCTCTCCGATGTCCGCAATCTGACGCTTACAGGAGCGCAGGGAGCCGGTGTTCCACTTGCCGCGGTAGCTGAACTGAACGAAACGACCGGGCCGACACAGATTACAAGGGAAGACTCCCAGCGCCAGATTGACATCACGAGTGACGTTGCTCCAGGTTACGTGCTCGGCAGTGTCTCCACCGAAGTGCAGCAGGCGATGAATGAAATGAACATGCCGGACGGCTATACTGTTGATTACGGCGGCGAGCAGCAGGATATGCAGGAATCGTTCGGTGATCTCGGACTGGCCCTTGTTGCTTCTATCTTTCTCGTTTATGCCGTGATGGCAATTCAGTTTGAATCCTTTATTCAGCCGCTTGTCATCATGTTCTCGATTCCAGCTACGCTGATTGGTGTGCTGCTTGGTCTGTTTGTGACCCAGACACCGCTCAGTGTGACCGCCTTTATCGGGTTGATTATGCTTGCGGGTATTGTGGTGAACAACGCGATCGTACTCGTGGATTACATCAACCAGAGGCGTTCCGACGGTCTCGAACGCGATGAGGCCATTATGGATGCAGGACCGTCCCGTCTCCGTCCGATTCTGATGACGGTGATGACGACAATTCTTGCGATGCTTCCGGTTGCGCTTGGAATCGGCGAAGGCGCGGAAGCCCAGGCGCCGATGGCGATTGTCATTGTCTTCGGTCTTGCCTTTTCAACATTGTTTACATTGATTTTGATTCCTGTTGTTTACGCTTCGTCGGACAATATAGTACTGTGGTTTAAGCGTAAGGCGGAAAACCGCCGGGAGAAAAAAAGGCTGAAAAAACAGCCGAACGAAGAGATGTAATAAAATAGGCATTAAATCCCTGTACATTCCTGGATTTTTTGCCTATACTACAGCTTACCCAAGCAGTAAAGGAGAGGACTCAGGCTATGATGAAAAAACGTAAAGTGCTTCTCACAGGTGTACTAACTCTTGGAATGGCGGTTACCGCTGCCTGCTCCTCCGGAGACAGCGGGGAAGACCAGAGCGACCAGGAAAGTAACCAGGAATCCACCAGTGAAGAAGAATCATCGGAGAATGACAGCAGTGAGCAGGCTGAAAATCAGGAGGCTTCCGCTGAACTCAGCTCCAACAGCGACCTGACGTCACAGCTTGAAAGTGAAGAGAGTGTACAGGAAGCGATGGTTCAGCAGGTAGACAGTGAGGACGGACAGCAGGTCAACATTGATATTACGATTGCTTCCGGCCAGGAGCTCACAGAAGACCTGAAGTCCACGTATTCCGACATGATCCGGCAGGTTTATCCGGATCAGAGTGTAAGCCTCATCTACGCCCAGGAAGGCGGCGAGATGCTGGAACAGACGACACTTGAATAGATAAAAAGCCCCGGCTCCGCCCAATGACAGGGAGAGCCGGGGCTTTCTTTTGTATGGAGATGACTGGTACTGGTGTAGGTGTAGGTGCAGCGCAGGCGCGGCAGCTAATCAAGGGAGAAGGGAAAGGGTGGAATGGTCGATAGCGAGGACCCAACGACCAATCGAAGGAGTCAGCGGGGGTGAGATGGCTGGTAGGAGGCTGGAGGAACCAATCGAGCGAAAAAGGAACGAACAGATTGGTCGATAGTAAGCCTCTAATGACCAATCGGAAGAGAAACCGATGTTAAATTGGTTCCAACCATGCCCCAAGGAACCAATCGAGAAGGGAAGCTTGAGTATTTTTGCCTGCCGACGATTTCGAACAACTGGAAAGCGTGAAAACGATGACGTACAATGGACGAACAGGAATAGTAACGAAATAGTGTTATCTTATTAGAAAGAGGAGGTGCATGTCGTGAAGCACGAGGAAAATCAAAAATCATGTTGTGCGGGAAGCCGGTCGATGGTGGATGTGGATTTCACCGCAGAAAGAAAAGAAGAACAGCGGGACATTCAACATAGCAGCCAAGTAAGATTCAGTGATAAACTTCGGTACATCCCGGGCGGGGACTTCCTCATGGGCACTAACGATGAAGAAGGATTTAATGCGGATGGAGAGGGTCCGGTCCGAAAGGTAACAGTATCTCCTTACTATATCGATGCGTACGCAGTGACCAACAGGGAATTCAGCACATTCGTTGAAGAAACGGGGTACCGGACCGAGTCGGAAGAGTTCGGCTGGTCGTTCGTCTTTTATTCTTTTCTCCCTGAAAACCTCGGGGTGTGGATGCAGCAGCTGCCAGGTATATCGTGGTGGTATGCAGTCGGAGAGGCCTACTGGTATCAGCCGGAAGGACCGGGTTCTTCCATCGAAGACCGGATGGATCACCCGGTAATTCATGTATCGTGGAATGATGCCCAGGCCTTCTGCCGGTGGGCCGGGAAACGTCTGCCGACGGAAGCGGAATGGGAGATGGCGGCCCGCGGCGGTTTGGAACAGAACCGCTATCCGTGGGGCAATGAACTGACTCCCGGCGGAAAACACTACTGCAACATATGGCAGGGAACGTTTCCAGAAGAGAATACACTCGAAGACGGCTTCCAAGGCACCGCTCCAGCCCAATCTTTCCCTGCTAACGGTTACGGACTCTACAATGTGTCAGGAAATGTATGGGAATGGTGCTCGGACTGGTTTGATACATCGTCTGAAAAACGGGACACGGTCAATCCGGCAGGACCGGAAACAGGGGATTCCAAAGTGACACGCGGCGGTTCCTATCTCTGCCACTATACGTACTGCAACCGGTATCGTGTAGCTGCACGCAGTTCCAACACCATCGATAGTTCAACCGGCAATATGGGCTTCCGGTGTGCTGCGGATATCTCCCATTAAAAGCCGGTCGCAGATAAGTTTTCATCCCGGGGAGGTGTGCTCGTGAAGATAGAAGAGCTGATTAATACGAATTTTACAAGCTTGAGTGAAGGAGAAAAAGAGCTTGGCACCTTCATTCTGAACAACAAACAGGTGATTAGTGATTTAGGTATCAATCAATTTGCCAAAGCAAGTTTGAGTTCCAAATCCTCTATATTGAGATTTGCACAGAAAATAGGGTTCAGCGGCTATACGGAAATGAAAAATTTTATGAAGTGGGAAACGGAATTTTTTGAGCATAATATCACACATAAAGACTTTGCTGATTCTTTACTGCAAAGTGTGGAGCAGACGGTATCAAATCTGATGAATATGGATTTACACCCTGCCTGTGCGGCGATTGAAAAAAGTTCAAGTGTTTACGTGACAGGGACAGGCCAGATGCAGCGGAATTGCGCGCAGGAACTGCAGCGGACGTTTCTTGGACTGGGAAAGAACATGCAGATTGTTCCGCTGGATATCAATACGAACCTTTATCAGCTTGTGGTGGAGAGAATGTCTGCGGACGATATGATCATTGTTATATCAGGAAGCGGCAATAACCCTGCTCTTAAGGAAGCCCTTCACATTCCATTATTGAAAAACGTGAAAATCCTTGCGTTTACCGGTTCTTCTGCCAATTGGCTGATGAATCACGCCGATTACGGACTGCCTGTATTCAATGAAAGGAATTTAGGCGCTGTCAGTACATCTACCGCCTTTCATAGTGCCATTGATGTGTTGTCCTATCATTATTTTGAATATAAAAACGACCTGTTAAGCAGAAATTAATCGAGAAACCCGGACGACTGGTATCCAGCTGTCCGGGTTTTTTTATGGATGAAAGCCAGCAGCTGGTGGGAGCAGATTAAGTTCTTATCTACCACTAAGCAGCCGGGAATGAGCTGCATTGGTCGATAGATTGGGTCTAAGAGCAAGTTGTGCAAGAAAGCAGGAGGGCCCGGTCCCCGGCGGGATTCTATGGACCACCCAGGCCGGACATCTGTCTGCTCGTGCTCCATAGAAGATGTCAATCGAACGTTCGCCAACCTGCCCCGGCCGGACCTGTCTCAGATCCACAGACGCTCTGCAGGAGACCACAAGCTTTTTCCATTTAAAAATGATAACGTTCCCAATCGGTGAAACCGTTTCCCACAATCCCCTGTCCCCCTTCTTTTTTTTGATTGGTTCCTTCATGATGAAAATACATACACAGAACAGGGCTGCACGGAAGGAGATAGATCTATGAAGGCGATTCAACTGATGTTCGACACGTTGAAAAGGGATTACTTGAGTCCTTATGAGCATACAGATGTGAGCACGCCGAATTTCAAGCGCCTGCAGCAGAAAACGGTTCAGTTTGATAATTTTTTTGCCGGCAGTCTTCCCTGCATGCCGGCACGCCGGGATCTGCACACAGGACGATATAACTTTTTACACCGAGGCTGGGGCCCGCTCGAGCCGTTTGATGACTCGATGCCTGAGATTTTGAAATCAAACGGCATTTACACGCACATGGTAACAGACCACAAGCACTACTGGCGGGACGGCGGTTCTACGTATCATCCGCGTTATTCTTCCTACGAACTGATACGCGGGCAGGAAGGCGACCGCTGGAAAGCAAGAGTCAACAAGGATACAGACGTGGAAGGCATCGAACATCTGCCGGATGCGTTTAAAACGAGAAAAGCAGAAAGCATGTCCCAGGATTTTGTGAACCGCGAATACATGGAAGCTGAATCAGAACATCCGATGGCGAGAACCGTTCAGGGCGGGCTGGAGTTTCTCGAAGAAAATAAAGACGCCGATCAATGGTTTCTGCAGATAGAATGTTTCGACCCGCATGAACCATTTTTCGTACCGGAAAAGTATTTAGCGATGTACGGGCTTTCCCAGGATGATTTCAACGGCTGGCTGCAGTACTCCAACGATGACTTCACAAACGAAAAAGCAGAAGTGATGAAAGGGTACTACAAGGCACTTGTGACGATGTGTGATGAGTATCTCGGAAAAATCCTCGATGTCATGGACGAACAGAACATGTGGCAGGATACGATGCTCATTGTCAATACGGACCACGGCCTTCTGCTTGGCGAGCACGATTGGTGGGGCAAAAATATCATGCCGGTTTACAATGAGATTGCCCATCTCCCGTTCTTCATCTGGAATCCGCAGCTGCAGGTTCACGACGAAACGAGAGAGCAGCTCGCGCAGAACATTGACGTCCCGGCGACCATCCTGGAATTCTTTGACCTTGAGGTGCCGGAGATGATGAAAGGAAAACCGCTGCGCTCTGTGATTGAATCGAACGATGTCATTCACGAGTCCGCCCTTTTCGGTAATTTCGGGAACAACATCAACGTGGTGGATGGCGATTACATCTATATGAGAACACCTTATCCGGGCAGAGAGGATTATCTCTATGAGTACACGCTTATGCCGATGAGAATGAACAGCCGCTTCAAGCCGGAGGAGATGAAGGGGGCGGAGCTGGATCACTCCTTCTCCTTCACCAAAGGGGCCGGCACACTGAAAATACAGACGTCGGACTTTATGGCGAAAAGCCATCAGCGGTTTGGTAACAAATTATTCCATCATGCGGAGGACCCCGGTCAGAAACACCCGATCACCGATCCGGAAAAAGAGTTTGAGATGATCGTCAAAATGAAGCAGTTGATGGAAGAAAACGAAGCACCTTCTCCGCTTTACGCCTATTACGGTCTTGATCATATTTACAGCGTCGAGGACGTGCGGCAGGAGCAGGAAGAATTGAACAGGGAGAAAGAAGCTGTCAGTGAACATATTCATTTCGCTGACTACATGGTGAAAGAAGGGTATTTAACGCTCATTGCTTCCATCCAGGATGCCCGGAAAAAGGAAAAGATACAACGTGATCTTCAGGAAATCAGTGAGCAGCACAAGGTGACGGAGAATCATTTAAGAAACTGGCTCCAGCAGGAGATGGACGAAAAGGACCGGGCTTTTCTGACCTACCAGTTAAATATGGCTCTTCGTATCGATTAAAGGAATCACGCACGCTGAACAAACAGGGTGGATCGTTCGTCCACCCTGTATACCAGCCTTTATTTGTAAGGGATTGCAATTATTTATTTTTTCACACACAGGCTGAATGAAAGGGTTTTTTGGAATGACACAAACAGAAGGACGTGCTGAAAAATGAAATATGAACAATTAGCAAATGACATTATAAAACATGTCGGCGGAACGGAAAACGTAAACAATGTTGTACACTGCGTTACGCGTCTTCGTTTTCAATTAAAAGAGGAAGACCGGGCAGACACAGAGACGCTGAAAAACATGGATGGTGTGGTTACGGTTACGCAAAGCGGCGGCCAGTACCAGGTTGTCATCGGAAATCATGTTCCCGATGTCTATCAGGCCGTCGTTGAGGTCGGCGGCTTTCAAAAGCAGGACACACAAGAACAGGATGATCAGTCTGATAAAAAGGTATTCGACAAGCTGATTGATATTATTTCAGGTATTTTCGCTCCTATTCTCGGGGTGCTTGCTGCATCCGGTATGATCAAAGGTTTCAATGCATTCTTTAACGCGATAGGGCTGTACACCGAGGAATCCGGGACCTATCAGATCCTGCAGGCAGTCGGCGATGGATTGTTCCATTTCTTCCCTATCTTTCTTGGTATGACGGCGATGAAAAAGTTCAACGGAAATCAGCTCGTTGGTATGGCCATCGGTGCCGCTCTGACTTACCCGGCGCTAACCGGTTTGACAGAAGGCGATCCGCAGTATACGTTGTTCTCGGGTACGCTGTTTGAGTCTCCGATTCATATCACGTTTCTCGGCATACCGGTCATTCTCATGACGTACTCTTCGTCCGTGATTCCGATTATTTTGTCTACGTTCGTTGCGTCAAGATTTGAAGGCTGGCTGAAAAAAGTCATTCCGGATGTTGTGAAGACGTTTTTGGTACCGTTTTTCACTTTATTGATTATTGCTCCGCTGACGTTTCTTGTTATCGGTCCGATTGCTACATGGCTTGGAACCATCATTGGAAGTGGAACCATCTGGGTTTTTGAACTCAGCCCTGTATTAGCCGGTTTTCTACTTGGAGGATTATGGCAGGTCTTTGTCATGTTCGGACTCCACTGGGGCTTGGTGCCGATCGGCTTGAACAATATTTCGGTCAATGGGTCCGATCCTATTCTGGCCTACATTTCAGCTACTTCTCTTGCGACAACCGGTGTGGTCTTAGGTGTTATGGTTAAAACAAAGCAGAAACAGTTAAAATCACTATCGATTCCCGCTGCGATTTCCAGTGTGTTCGGTGTATCCGAGCCGGCCATTTACGGCATCACTCTGCCGTTGAAAAAACCATTTATCATTACGTTGATCACGTCTGCCATCGGCGGTGCGGTCATGGGATTAATGGGAACCCGGGTGTACATGCTCGGTGGACTTGGTATCTTCGGTATTCCGTCCAAAATCGGTCCGGACGGTTTGGACATGGGATTCTGGGGCGGTATGATAGCAATGGGTCTGAACGTTATTGTAGGGTTCCTTTTGACGTATTTCTTTGGAGGAATTGGTCAGAAAGACCGCGAAGCGCTGGGTGCCGGCGGGGAGCAGAAGCAGCATGCATCCGGCGGAGACAATCACGACATCGTCAGTCCCATGCCGGGCCGGGCCCTGCCTTTATCGGAAGTGCCGGATGAAGCGTTCTCTACCGGCCAGCTCGGAAAAGGACTTGCGGTGGATCCTTCCGACGGGGTTGTTTTTGCCCCCGCTTCCGGTGAGATATCCGTATCATTCCCGAGCGGCCATGCCGTTGGAATCACCACTGATCAAGGCGCCGAGCTGCTCATCCATGTGGGACTCGATACGGTGCAGCTGAACGGGGACTATTTTGAATCCCATGTGAAACAGGGAGATCGCGTGGAAAAAGGACAGAAGCTGATTGATTTTGATATAGATAATATCAGGCAGTCGGGCTACTCTGTTGTCACACCGGTCATCGTGACAAACAGCGGTGAGTTCGATGAGCTGCATCTGACAAAAGAACAAGAAATCCACGCTGGTGACTATCTGATGAAGGTAGAAGCACCAGACCGTGCTTAACGTTTACTATAAGAAGGAGGTCATTCGATGTCACGCAGCAGTTTTCCGGAAGGGTTTTTGTGGGGAGGAGCTATCGCCGCCAACCAGGTGGAAGGAGCTTATCAAGAAGGAGGAAAAGGCCTGAATCTCGCCGATGTGCTGCCCGGCGGAAAGGCCCGTCTCCGTCTTCTCACGGAGCCTGGTTTTAATTTTGAAATGGACAGGGATACCTATACCTACCCGAACCACGAAGCGATTGATTTTTATCATAACTATAAAGAAGATATCGCTCTGTTTGCGGAGATGGGCTTCAATGTCTTCCGTCTGAGTATCGCCTGGAGCCGTATTTTCCCGAACGGAGATGAAAAGGAGCCGAATGAAGAGGGGCTCGCGTTTTATGACCGCGTGTTTGATGAACTTCAAAAACACGGCATCGAACCGCTTGTCACCATCTCCCACTACGAAACGCCGCTGCATCTGATCAAAGAATACGGCGGCTGGAAAAACAGGAAGCTTGTAGACTTTTTCGAACGCTATGTCACGGTTCTTTTCAACCGTTATAAAGATAAAGTGAAATACTGGCTGACATTTAATGAAATAAATGGAGCTGTCCATTTTCCACTGTTTGGACTCGGTTTTTCCGCAACGAGTGAAGAAACCCGGCTTCAGGAGACATTCCAGGGACTGCATCACCAGTTTGTCGCCAGCGCCAAAGCTGTCCAGATTGGTCACGACATCATCCCGGACTCCCGTATTGGCTGCATGCTTTTGTATGCTCCGACGTATTCCTATGATTCCAACCCGGAAAATGTGATGCACGCGCTGGAGGAAGGCCGAATCTTCAACTTCCTCTGCGGCGACGTGCAGATCAGAGGAGCGTATCCCCGTTACAGTACACGGTATTTCGAAGAAAACGACATCGATATTGAAATGGAAGAAGGCGATCTGCAGACGATCGCAGAAGGCACCGTCGATTTCATTTCCCTCAGTTATTACATGTCCCGAACGGAGAAAAAAGACAAGACGGCAGAAGAAGCAAGCAGCGGGAACCTGATACAGGGCGTGAAAAATCCGTTTCTCGCAGCGAGTGACTGGGGATGGGAAATTGATCCGACCGGTCTCCGGATTGCCCTGAACGAGTTGTATGACCGCTACCAGCTGCCATTAATGGTTGTGGAAAACGGCCTCGGCGCCTACGATAAACTCGAAGAAGACGGCAGCATCCAGGACGACTACCGTATCGACTATCTGAAGAACCACATTCAGGCGATGAAGGAAGCGGTCCGCGACGGCGTCGATCTCATCGGCTACACCGCCTGGGGCTGCATTGACCTTGTCAGCGCCTCCTCCGGCCAATACGCCAAACGGTATGGTTTCATCTACGTGGACAAGCATGATGACGGCAGCGGCACACAGGAACGCCGCAGGAAAAAATCGTTTTACTGGTATCAGGACGTCATCCGCACAAATGGAGAAAACCTCGAAGGCCCTGCAGGCGAATAATCAAGTGCAATCCCCGTTGCAGAAACGGGGGTTGTTTTTTTGGATAGGAGAAGAGATGGTCGCTGGAGAGGATCTACTGACCAATTGGCGCAGAAGCCGGTGTCAAAGTAGTCGCAGGAAGCGGGAAGGAGCGAAAAGCCGAAGAGGGGGAAAGAGGAGATGGTCGCTGGAGAGAGTCTATCGACCAAAAAGCACTCACGTCGGACAATAAATGGTCATAAGAAGGAATAAATAATAACCAGGCAAGCAAGTGATTGATATTTTCTTGCTTTTTCCTAATCTTTTGTATATGATGATTTTAATACGATAAAGTTAGGCGGTTGACGATGTTTCTAAAACCCCGATATCCCTCCCGTGAACTTCTAATCCTGCGTTCGCTGGCCCCGCGCATCAACCTTCCTGCTAACCATAGACAGAAATTGATTAACATGGAGAAAGGTCTTGAAGGAGAGAATTATTTTGATGAAAAGCTGAAGAAGCTGCCCGAAGAAGCTGTTGTTTTATGTGACCTTCTTTTTGAAATCAACAACACGCATTTTCAGATTGATACGTTGCTTCTTCTGCCTGATGTTGTCTATCTTTTCGAAGTAAAACATTATGAAGGGGATTATGTGATAAAAAATGATACATGGTACAATGCGGCGGGTTATGAAATCAAGAATCCGCTTCTGCAGCTGAAACGAAATCAATCCCTGCTCCGACAGCTTTTTCAGAAATACCGGATCTCTCTTCCCGTGAAGGCTCACCTCGTTTTCACAAACAAAAATTTTTATCTCTATCAGGTGTCCTATGACCTTCCTATTTTATTTCCATTTCAAATCGATGGGTTTTTGTCACAGTGGTTCAAGGAATTCCCGCCACATTCTCAGGAGGCATTCCTGTCAGCAGAAAAACTTAAAACCTTTCACATCGAAACCTCTCCATTCTTTCAGTCTCCGTTCTATACCTTTCAGGAATTAAAAAAAGGCATTCGATGTCCGTCCTGTTCTTCCTTTCTCCAACTTTCAAAACAAACACTTGTCTGTTCAGCGTGTGGGAAAAAAGAATCTCTTGAAAAAGGAGTAGTACGAAATATCGGGGAATGGAAACTGTTATTTCCAGAAGTACCGCTGACATCAAGCGGGGTGCACGAATGGTGCGGTTTGAATATTGATAAAAGGCGCATCCGGCGTGTGCTTCATAAGCATCACACCCGTGTTGGCTTCGGCCGGCATTCATCTTATCGGTAACTGGGAGCATACAACGGCTGAGTGAAGCTGTTACAAGAAGCACCACAACCATAATAAAATCGGATAGAATATCTTCTTCAATCCTGCCTCTCTACCTCTTTCCCCTTATGCCCCTTTAAGGCCAATCTTTCAGAGAAAAGTACTTATTCTTTCACAATGATTGTAAAATAAAGGATGTAAGTAGAGATTTGAACCACTTACTGATAGATTTGGAACAAAATAACGAAGAAGCGCCTAATCCCTTTGGACGGGGACTTCCGGAACGGTAGAGAAATGATACAGAGGAATGATTTTCAAAGGTTCATGTTTCTTCTAGAGTGAAACCAGGGAATGGACGAAAATAGAAACACTTCCTGCCCCATTTCCAGGAACCTATGTTTAATCCTTCGTAGATGAAGGAATAGACCATGTCAGGCAGGGTTTAACATTGGAACGACTTAACTTTTCCTTAGGAGGAGATAGTGTGGCTTATCAACCAAGAACGTATCGTAAATTTTTAGCAGGGACGGTGTCAGCAGCCGTGGTGGCGGCAGCAGGTGTTGCAGTACCGGCTGACGTGCAGCAGGCAGATGCTGCTGAATCATTCCCGGATGTCGATAATGACTACTGGGCTTCGGATTCTATTCAGAAACTTGCCGAAGACGGAGTGATCAGTGGTTATCCAAACGGGGATTACCGTCCAGGGGAACAAATCAACCGCGGTCAGGTCGCAGCGATGCTTTCCTCCGCTTTTAATTTGGATGTGGATGAAAACGCAGAAGCTCCGTTTGATGATCTGACAGACGAGAGTTATTTCACACCTGTTGCGGCAGCGGTGAAAGAAGAAGGGTTAATTCAGGGCCGCCAGAATAATACCGAGTTTGCGGCGGGAATGGATTTGTCCCGTGAGCAGATGGCTACGATTCTGGTGAGAGCCTTTAATCTGGATGAGCGCGAAGATGTAGAAGCAGACGTCGCGGATCTTGATGAAGTACACGAAAGCCACCGCGGCAGCGTGCGTATTCTATCTCAATATGATATTACCGATACAGCCGACAACATGTTCCGCCCGGATGAAACAGTAACAAGAGCACAATTTGCTGTCTTTTTGGACCGTGCCATGCAAATTGGGGAAGAAGACGAAGAAACGACGGTTTCCAATGTGCAGGCGGTGAATACGACAACGGTGGAAGTAAGTTTTGACGGCAGTGTGGAAGGAAATATCGATGCTGATCGTTTCTCCATTGATCCGAGCCTGGACATTGTGGACGCCGAAACGATTGCGCCGGAAGATTCTGAAGCCAGCCAGAATGCAGAAGGTACCGTCGTACGTCTCACAACAGAGGAACAGACCGAAGACGAAGAATACAGTCTTTCCTATGACGGCGAAGACACCGGCATGACGTTCACCGGTGGAAATACGCAGGCCGGTGACGTGACAGTAGATGATATCTCGGTGCAGTCCACCTCCAGTTTTGACATCGAGCTTGATGAAGCATTGAATGAAGACTGGGACAGCTCCGATGTGGAGGATATGCTGAACATCTCCGTCGTGAATGACGACGATGAAGAGACGGATGTTACTCCAACCAATGTAGAGATCAGTGATGATAGAGAAACCATTATGGTTGAGCATGCTGACAATGATCTTGAAGGCATGGCCGGCACACTGATGGTGAACAATTTTGAAACAGACTTTGATTATTCCGAAATCGATGTAGAATCTGTAGAAGCAACAACGAGCATGATCCGCCAGTCCGAAGATCAGCAGCTCGAATTCACGGTGAACGGCATCCGTCATCTGTCTGTTGAAGAACTGGAAGATGCCGGTTATGAAGTAGAATTCCTTTATAATTCCAACAATGCTCCGTTTGATACCGACCAGGCGCAGCAGGAAGGTGTTATTGACGGAACAAGCGGCGATCTTTCTGATACATTCCGTTACGCTGTTTCCATCACGGATGAAGACGGCAATGAAGTTGAATCCGAAGAAATGGAAGTGAATGTAAGTTCAGAAAGTGATGTTACCGAAGTTACCGAAGTAGCGCTCTTTGATGGTAATGATAATCGTCATGAAAGTGATTACGTGACTCCGGAACATGAAGGACTCATGTTCGAACCAGTCACCGGCACGAATGATTTCGGGGATGAAGTGGACACGGATGAAGCATCGTTCCCGGCAGTCGAGAGCGTGACATCAAGTGATGCATCCATTGCCTACTATAATGAAGATGGCCTGCAGGTGAACGGAGAGGGAGACGTTACCTTCAGCGTTCATTTTGAAGGCATGGACAATCCGGTGGAATATAACGTGGAAGTCGTGGCCAACCAGGAAATCAGCAGCATGGAAGCTGACGACACCACAAAACGTTATACAACCAATTCCAGCGCTGACACGTTCACTGTTCTGGATCAATACGACCAGCCGTACGGTGATGGTGAAACCGTCAGCTATGCCATCACCGATTCCGAAGGCTCGGAAGTGGATTCCGGCAGTGCGGATGTAAACAGTGAAGGAAAACTTGACGTGACGTATCCGGACGATCTCGAAGGCGAGTACGACATCGAGTTTACGTATGATAACGAAACGATCGGTACAACATCTCTTGAATTCATGCAGCTTGATTCATCCGAAGTCGATGAATTCAGTCTCTCCTCGGAACCGGAAACTGTGGACCTTCAGGACGCCCTGGAAAACGGATCTATTAATCAGGGATCGGAAGAACTCGACTTTACTGTTTCGACCGGAGCGATGTATGACGGTATCAACCTGAGTGACAGTGAAATTGAAAGTGCCCTTTCAAACTTAAACGATTCCGGCAGCCTTCAGGTACGCAGCAGTGACGAAGAAGTTGCAACCGTGTCGGACAACGATACGATGAACGTCACAGCTGAGGAAGCTCTGGATTTCAACGTAACCGGTGAATCCGAAGGCACAGCCGAGATTTATCTGGAACATGTGGAAGGCGACTTTACAACCACCCTCGCCCAGGTAGAGGTGGAAGTCGAGAACAGCATTTCACAAATTGACAACCTTGAGCTTGCCGATGATGTGGATGCGCTGGACGTGTCCGAGGATTCGGAAGGAACGTGGCAGATTGACGACATCAGTCAACTGAACTCCTCCGATGCGGATCTCAGCAGCGATATGATCGCAAGCGTTGTGTACTCTCCGAACGATGAAGAGGCTGTCGTTGAGCTGAAAGAAGCTTACGGCGGACAGAACTTTGTTGTCAGCGCAGTAAATACCACCTCATAAAAGGTGCCTTCCCTGCAGAGAATATTCTCTGCAGGGTTTTTTACCTTTGACACATTCCTGATACATTGCGATGATAGATTAGAAACATGATGAAAAGGTTGTTCGATTATTTGGGGGGATGAAGCATGCAGGGTCGGCGCCGTAATAAAATGTAACGGCGTAAGCGCAATGCGTTTGTTTCAGGAACATCAGTATAAATTCAGTAGAAAAAGGAGAATGACATTGATTAAAAAAGTACTATTCGGTTTTTCCCTTGCTTTGTTTGTTTCCATCATGGCAGCATGTGGCGGTGGAGATGACTCTTCCGGTGAAAACAATCAGGAAAATTCCGGTGAAGAGCAGTCCGAAGACAGCGGCAGCGGCAACGGCGAAAACAGTAACAGCAGTTCAGATGGCAGCGGCTCTTCGGATTCAGGAAATGGAAATAGCTCGCAGCAGTCCTCCATGCCGGAACCTGAACTTGATAATGTTCCCGATACCGTAGCCACGGTCAACGGCACGGAAATCACCGGTGAAGAATTTAAAACAAGATATCAATCACAATTTCAGCAGCAGGCTCTTCAGGCTCAGATGAGCGGCCAGGAAATAAATCAGGATCAGCTCAAACAGCAGACGGCAGACAGCATGGTCGGCCAGGAACTTCTGATTCAGGAAGCGTCCAATCGTAACATCGAGGCTTCCGAGGAAGAAGTCAATAATCAGCTCAGCACTCTGGTAGAACAAAACAGCAGTGTAGATTCCCAAGAGCAGTTCCTTTCCACGATTCAGGAGCAGCAGGGCATGAGCGAAGAAGAGGTACGTAACCAGCTTTCGCAGCAGGTGAAGCTGAATAAGCTTATCTCAGAAGAAGCCGGCGACGTGCAGCCGTCCGAGGAAGAAATGAGAAACCTCTACGATCAAGTTAAATCCCAGCAGCAGCAACAGCAGCAGGCAAGCGGCGGGGACAGCGAAGGAAGCGGTGAAAGTGAGAGCGGCGAAGGCAGCAGCGAGGAAAGCAGCAGCCAGTCCAGCGTCCCTTCCTTTGAAGAGATGAAACCAAGACTTAAAGAGCAGCTCGTCAGCCAGAAAGAATCCCAGGCTGCTCAGTCTCTCGTCCAAAGTCTCCGTGAAGAAGCGGATGTATCGATCAACCTGTAACTCCCCATCACCCCTGGGCCATTTTGCTCAGGGGTTTTTCATGACAATTTTCCGCGTGAACCATGAGGAAATCTGTCACATAAAATAAAAGCGTGAAACCTGAGTATTCCGGGTAACGTAAGAAGGGAAGCACGTTTTGTACAGAAGGAGGTTTTTCAGAAAATGGTACCGGCTCTCGCGAAATTTATAACCGGCGGATTCGAAGCACTGCTTGCCATCCCGATTATCGGAGGCAGTATTGTTGTATTCAGCGGCTACAGTGCACTTTGGACAGCTTTCATTCTTCATCTTATCGCTATAGCGATTATGTTTGTGTACCGCAGGTCAAAAGCACCGAATATCTTTGGTCTTGTTGCATCCGTAATCGGGTTGATTCCCGTTGTCGGCTGGATCATGCACGTCATCGCGGCCGTATGGCTGATTATGGACGGTGTATCCGATAAGAAACGTGGATAAAAGTCACAGGCTTTGACGCTGTAATCGATAAAGAGCACGACATGCTTCCGACTATCATAAACGATAGCCGGGAGCATTTTTTATAGAGAAAGTATTTTTATTACGATCCGGACCGGCCGGTTTCAGCGCCCGTTTGTTCCGCTATCAGTCACTACAGGATCAGGTGGCTGCCAGAGATGGTCGATAGAACGGTCCTAAGAGCCATTAGAACGCTGCAGCAGGGAAGCATTGGTCGTTAGAGGTTTCTAATGACCAATGCTGCTTCGTTTTATCCCGTAAACGGTCGTAAGCCGCTGCCTATCGACCATCTTGCCCTGATACCGGTCTGAGAATGGCTGCTTGTTCTGTATGGAAAAAAGAAGCCTTGATCCGCACAGGGAACTGCGTCCATTAGCAGCTTGAAACAAGAGGATAGTGTCCATGAAACACCGATTCATGGAGACTAAGGTACTTCTTTTTGGAAATAGTGGTTCCCGGCCGCTGTCCGTAACCATTAATATTGCGGGCCGACTACTTAGTGTCCACAAAACAAGGATTGGTGGATACTAAAGACCGGCCCAGGCCATATAGTGTCCACCAGCCGCACATCCTCACAGCCGCACATCCTCACAGCCCTTACCCCTCAGCACCACCCTTTCTACCTTGCAATCAGAAAATGTTAACACATCTTCATCTTCCTTTACAGAAAGCTATTACTTGTTTCATCAAAGGTTAATACTTTTGTTGTAGCATGATTATTACGGTTGAAAATATATAACGGCAAAGGGGGAGAGTGGGATCAGGCTTTATTTTTCTTCGACATTGATGTGGGGGACTCCGTTTCGCGACATCATCAAACAGGCAGCAAAGCAGGGGTTTGAAGGAGTGGAACTATGGGCGGAACATATCTGGGCCCAGGAAGAATCCGTCCACGACATTCTGCGCTGGACGAAAGACTCCCGTATCACCTGCACGCTCCATGCTCCAAGCTGGGATTTGAATCCGGCATCGATCAATAAGGAGATCCGGGAAGCCTCGTATCAACAGATATGTCGTTCGATGGAACTGGCGGAGCAGGTGGAAGCACCAAACATAACGGTTCATCCGGGACATCAGACGATACCATCCACCATGGCCTCATGGCATACAGACATGATAAAGGAACAATTGTACCGTCTGAATGAAAAAGCCCGCAGGCATGGCTGCACCTTGTCTGTCGAACATATGGAGGAAAAACCGAAAGAATTATTCTGCACGCCCGGTGACATGAATCACCTGACAGAAAGCATGCCTGGCGATGTGAAAGTGACGTTTGATGCAGCGCATGTGCCGGCGGAGCGGGACCCGGCGGATTATTTTGAAAGAATGAACCGTATCAACAAGATTCATCTGAGTGATACGTCGCAAACAGTGTACCACGTTGGATTGGGGGAGGGGCACCTTTCTCTTTTCCACCTGATGTCTCTTCTGGAACATACGGAGCTGCCGGTTGTGCTGGAAGGGTTTGAAGAAGGTGCGGGGGCAGAGAAGCTGGCCAGCCATCTTGATTACTTAAAAAAGTTTCAAAAGGAAAGTATCCACTCTAATGATAGTTTTTTTATAACTAAAGGAGGACCACTTACATGAAACGCATGTCAGCACTTCTACTTGGAACGGTAACAATGGGCCTGATGGCCGCCTGCGGAGCAGACGATGACACAAGCAGCGGAGCAGGGGCGGAAACATCGGATATTTCAGGGAACTTAAGTTTTTATACGTCGCAGCCGGATCAGGACGCGACCGCTCTTATTTCTGCTTTTAACGATGAATACCCGGATGTCAATGTGGAGGTTTACCGGTCCGGCACCGAAGAAGTCATCAGCAAGGTGCAGGCTGAAAAAGAAGCGGGCAATGTGCAGGCCGATGTGATGCTCGTGGCGGATTCGGTGACGTTTGAATCGTTGAAGGAACAGGACATGCTGATGTCTTATGAGTCTTCGGAAGCAGAGGGGATACCGGATGATTTTGTTGACCCGGATCATCAATACTACGGAACGAAAATCATGTCCACTATTCTGGCCGTCAATACAGACAATGTGGAAGAAACTCCAAGCTCCTGGAAGGTACTTACCGAAGAAGCGGCAGCCGGGGAAAGCATCATGCCCAGTCCATTGTACTCCGGTGCGGCCGCTTACAATGTCGGTGTGATGAGCCGCAAAGAGGAGTTCGGCTGGGACTTTTTCGAAAATGTCAGCAGCAACAATGTCAGCGTGGTACAGGGGAACGGCGGCGTACTGGAGTCCGTAGCCGCAGGTGAAAAATCATACGGCATGGTCGTAGACTTCATCGTCGCCCGTGCAGCTGCGGAAGGATCACCGGTTGAGCTGGTGTACCCGGATGAAGGCGTACCGGTCATTACCGAGCCTATTGGAATTATGGACGAAACAGATAACGAGGAAGCGGCCAAGGCCTTTGTAGACTTTGTTCTTTCCGAGCAGGGGCAGGACGTTTCAACGGAAATAGGCTATACGCCGATCAGAGAAGGAGTAGACGCTCCTGAAGGGTTGAAGACAGTAGATGAGTTGAATGTTCTCTCCCACGACGTGCAGGAGCTTCTTGAAACCCGCGGGCAGGATAAGCAGCAATTTGCTGATATTGTTGGAGAGCAGGAGTAGGGAGTGACGTGACATGGATCATACAGCGAGAAACAACCAGGGAGGACCTGCTTCCTGGTTTTCCGCGCTTTCTGCCCGTACCCCGGGGTGGAAACGAATCATAGCGGCCGTTACGTTCATCATACTGGTTATCTTTTTTGTACTGCCGATCGCTCGTCTCGTGTGGCTCAGTTTCACCGAAGACGCTGTTCCGACATGGCAGCATTACCGCGAAGTACTATCAGACGCAGGAACGTGGATAGTTGTGCAGAATACATTCTGGATGGTACTGGGATCCACCATCATGGCGCTGGTGCTTGGAGTGTTTATGGCGTGGCTGGTTACGTACAGTGATATCCGTGCGAAAAAACTGATTCATGTGATGGTGATGCTTCCTTTCATCATCCCGTCGTATATCATTACACTTTCCTGGACCCAGCTTTTCCGTAACTCCAGCTGGTTTTCGAGTGTTCTTCAATGGCTCCCCGGCCATCTGGAGGCCCCGGACTTATACACCCTGCCCGGTATGATGTTCATGCTCGGTTTGTCGAACTATCCGCTGGTGTACCTTTTTACCGTGGCGGTCCTCCGGAAAATCCCGCAGGAATTGTTATCAGCGGCGAGAGCTTCCGGATCGGGAAGAGGCGCCGTGTTTCGGAAAATTACCCTGCCGCTTGCTCTGCCGGGTATTGCCGGGGGCGGTCTGCTTGCTTTCCTTGCGAACCTGGATAATTTCGGTATTCCGGCCTTTCTCGGCATTCCGGGAAATATTACGGTGTTAAGCACTGCCATCTACCAGGAGGTTGTTGGTATCGGGCCTTCTGCCTTTGCCCGCGCATCTGTACTGTCTGTTCTGCTGGGGATCATTGCGCTCCTTGGAACGTTTCTGCAGTGGCTGCTTTTACGAAAATCGCGGCAGCTGGAGACAGCACATGAAGAAACGAGACCGCGTTTTTCCCTCGGTCTCTGGCGGACGCCGGTAGAAACAGTAGTGTGGGTATTCCTTGTCTTCATCAGCTTTGTTCCGCTCTCGTCCATGGTATCTTCTTCGCTGCTTTCCGCGTACGGGGTGGATTTCAGCTTAGAGACCATCACGTTTTCCAACTACACGTACATCTTGTTTGAAAACGGGAAAACGCAGGGAGCGATAGGAAACAGTCTGCTGCTCGCTTTATGGACAGCGGGGACGGCGTTGATTGCAGGAACCATTCTGGCTTATTACCGGGTGCGCAGACCTTCTGCCCTCACACGGGGGGCAGAACTGGTGACGGGCCTTCCGTATGCACTGCCGGGCATCGTCCTTGCTCTTGCGATGATATTTGCCTGGATGGAGCCGGTTCCAGGCTGGAATCCAGGAATCTACGGGAGCATTGGTATATTAATGATTGCCTACGTGACCCGGTTTATGATTCTGCAGGTGCGGGGCAGCATGACGGCATTGATGCAGGTGGATGTTTCGATGGAAGAAGCCTCGCATGTATCCGGAGCCAAGGGATTTACCAAATGGAGAAAAATTATGCTCCCCCTCCTCCTTCCCGGTTTGATCAGCGGAACCATGCTCGTGTTTTTAACTTCGTTTACCGAGCTTACTGTTTCGTCCTTGTTGATGTCGGCAGGAAATGAAACGATCGGAGTGACGATATTTGATTTCGAACAGGCGGGATATACGCACTATTCCACCGCATTTTCCGCTGTCGTGGTTGTTCTTATGCTGGCGGTAATAGGTTCGTTACTGCTTGCCCATCAGATTTGGAAGAAGAAAGTGGTGAAGATATGAGCGCAGTACTGCAGGATGTGAGAAAAACATTTGGGGACACCGTCGCGCTGTCTTCAGTGGATCTGGAAGTAAAAGACGGCGAATTCATTGCGATTCTGGGGCCGTCCGGCTGTGGCAAAACCACGCTGCTGCGGCTCCTTGCCGGATTTGAAACACCTACGGCTGGAAGTATAAAAGTGGATGGGATCGAGACAGCTGAGCCGGGGCGGATGGTACCGCCGGAGAAGCGTAACATCGGCATGGTTTTTCAGTCCTTTGCCCTGTGGCCGCATATGAAATTGAAAGAACAGGTGCAGTTTCCGCTTGAACATCATAAATATGTCCCGGAACCATTCAAAAAACAAAAAAAAGAGCGGGTAAAGGAAATGCTCGAGATGGTCGGACTCGAAGATTATTCTGACCGTATGCCAAATGAGTTGTCGGGTGGGCAGAAGCAGCGTGTGGCTCTTGCCAGAGCAGTTGCTGCGCAGCCTTCGCTGCTATTGATGGATGAGCCGCTGAGCAGCCTGGACGCGGGCCTTCGTATGGAGATGCGTAGAGAAATTCAGGCTATTCACCGAAAAACAGGGACGTCGATTGTCTACGTTACCCATGATCAAGCGGAAGCTCTGGCCATGGCTGACCGTATCATTGTCATGAATCATGGAACGATAGAACAGATGGGCAGTCCACACGATATTTATCGTTTTCCCCGTACCGAATTCACCGCCCGGTTTGTTGGAAAAGCGAATATGGTCCCCGGCACCTGGACAAAAGAAGGGTTCCATCCCCTATCAGATTCCTCCATTTCATGGCCCGGCACATGGATCGCTTCCACGTTTATAAAAAACGGCACGTTTCCGGTCCGGCCGGAACAGTTTCAGTTGAATGAAGGAGGGGGAGGTCTGAAAGGGAAGGTCATCAATTCCCAGTACCAGGGGAAAGAAATGCATTATGTTGTCGATGTAGAGGGGCATCAATGGACAGTTCATGCTCCAGCGGACGTTCACGTTTCGATCGGCGAAGAAGTAGGCCTCTCCCTGGCAGGAGTCCAAGCATCCGGTCGAAGCAGCACGATGTCCGTTTCATCTTGACCCCTCCGGTATGTTTCCGAAAACAAGGAACAGGTTAGATTTACAGCTGCGTGAACATTCAGAAAGCATTGTCTGTGTGGGATAATATAATCAGACCCTTTCAATAGGTTTGTGTCATGGATCCTGGTGTTTATGTTATACTGAGACCTCTATCCTTCTTTTTCATCTCTCTTTTACCGGGGGATAGAGCGAGATAACATCAATCATCAGGATTTTTTCATATTTTTCATAAGGAGGAAGCTGAATGAGTGAACAGATGACGAAAGCACAGGCCTTCAAGGAGTTGTATGAGTTATTGTTGTACTATTCTGAAAACAGAGACAAGCCGGTGGACGAACATTTCGATTTTTTCGGAAGTGTAAAGCGGTACTGTGGTATAATAGGTATAGATTACGATGAATTCGTGGAAGAATTTGATCTGAAACAGGAGTTGTAACAAAAAGAGCCGGGGAAGCAGGATCATACCTGTACTTCTCCGGCTCCGTTTTTGTTGATAGTTATCTTTGTCCCAAATGGGGCGGACAGTTCTTGGAGGTCTTCCAGAATACTCTGGTCTTCGGAAAACTCGGGCCAGCCTTTCCTGTAGCGGGGCAGATGAAACCCAAGTTCGATCGGGTGCAGAGTGAGCTTCGTCAGCCGGCCGTTTTCCATTTCCCAGTACGGCACGACGGAGCGCCACACATCAGGATTCACGCCAAGCCCTTTGCGGCCGTAATCGCTGCGGATGTCGAGCGCATCGGCAATTCCCGCCTTGTCATCGAGCGAATATTTTTCATAGAAATCCGGCGGAAGGTGCGTAACGCTGTCATTCTGAAAAATAAAGTTGCCAAGACTGTAGAAGATGGGTTTACCCTGATACAGTTCAATCCCGCGGAGAATGTGGGGGCCGTGGCTGATAATACTGTCGGCCCCGGCATCCACCAGCGAATGCGCCAGATCTTTGTGAAAATCAGCGGGAGCGGCTTTGTCCTCGCCGTCCATTTCGTGGGAGTGAATGCTGACAATAACAATGTCCGCCTGCCGCCCGGCTTCTTCCACTTTCCGTAGAAGGCGGTCTTTATCTCCCGGGTGCGGGGTGCGGTATGTTCCGGAGGGAGAACCTTCCTCAAATGCAAGATCACCGAGCTTCAGCCGTTTATCATCCGGCGGAGGGAGAAATCCTTCTTTTACGGCGAGATTGGCATCAGCGTTCACGTCCGTCTTACGCGCAATCCGCCGGAGTGCATCCATGTCTTCCCGGCTTACCCGGTGAACCGTCTGAAAACGGAGCGGATGAACCCCGGGACGTCCGGCCATGTCCCGGCCCTGGTCTCCGGCTGCCCAGAAATCAAAAAAAGTCGACGTGCAGGCAATCAAAGCGACTCTCCCATTCGGTGTCTCAAGATAGGCAGGGGACGAGGCGTCGGCGAGGTTCGTGCCCGTTCCGGCATAAACGAAGCCCCGGCTTCTCACATGTTCTTCGGTAGCGCGCAGTCCTGTGTACAGGTAATCAAGCGCGTGGTTTGTGGCACCGTTGAGCATGTTAAATCCGTAAAAAGAGAGATCATCCAGCACGCCGGGTTCAGCCATGGCCCATGTACCACCGCTGACAGGAGACGGAATACCTTCCCGGTTATGTGTCGTGACTTCAAGGTTGGCAAAACGCACATCCGCCTGCATGAAAAATCGCTGCAGTGCTGCGGCCTGTGGTGCTTTTTCCGGAAGTCTTCTTGTAATAAAGCAGTCTCCTGCTGCGGTAAGGGTAATGGGTCCGCTCAAGCTGCATTCTCCTTTATTTTAAAGTAAACCCCTGATCTTTCAGAAAATCGGTCATCTGCGGGCGGCGGGGAGCCGAGAGGTAGGAGGCCATCTGTTCTGTCCAGCTTTGTGATTTCGGGTTGGACGGACGGTTTTGGTAATACTCACGGGTGGATGCGTCAAACACCGAAAGCGCGTTCTCGATCCGCTGCTCGTCATACTGGTTTTCATGCCGGACACCGGATAGCGGGAACCGTGGTTTCTGTCCGGGGAGGTGCTCCGGAAAGCCAAGACACATCCCCATGACAGGAAAGGTCCACTTCGGCAGCTTAAGAAGCCGCGCCACGTCATACGGGCGATTGCGGATGCCGCCGATCATGACACCGCCGAGACCGTACGATTTAGCGGCAATGAAAGCATTTTGAGCGGCGAGAGCGGCGTCGACTGCACCAACAAGTACATTTTCGGATTCCTCCATTTCAAAAGCTGTCCCCTGTTCTTCACTGATCATTTCATGTTTGTGAAAATCAGCGGTGAAGACGAGAAATACCGGTGCGGAGCCGACGTAGCGCTGCGGCCCGCACCACTTTTCCAGTTGGCTTCGGACAGCGGGATCGGTGACAGAAATGATCGTGTATGCCTGCACGTTGTGGGATGAAGGGGCCCACTGGGCGGAACGTATAATGTCCCCAAGCATATCGTCAGGCACCGGATCTTCTTTGAAACGCCGGATGGAGCGGTGGTTCTGAATCAGCTTGGACGTTGAATTAGGATATGCCATGTACCGTCTGCCCTGTGCTTGTTGGTTGAATGAGCGTGCCGTGCCCTTCTGACACCATCTCTCCGTCTTTCATGACAGTCCGGCCCCGCACAATCGTCTGTACCGGCCATCCTTTGATTGGAAAACCGTCGTAGGCTGTCATTTTGCTCTTGCTGTGGAGGTTGTCCTGCTGAATCGTGCCTTCTTTGTCCATATCGACAATGGTAAAGTCAGCGTCCGACCCGGGCTGCATCGTTCCTTTCTGCGGAGCGATACCGAACAGACGGGCTGGATTTTCGGAAAGCAGCTGGGCGGCGCGCTGAAGGGAAAGGCGTCCTTCACTTACCGCATTCAGCATGAGCGGGGCAAGTGTTTCGATGCCGCACATGCCCGCCGGTATCGACCAGAGGCTGCCGTCTTTTTCATCCTGCGTATGCGGGGCATGGTCGGAGCATACGTGGGAAATCGTACCGTCGGCGATGCCTCTCCAGATCTCCTCCTGATCCGATTTATGTTTGACCGGCGGATACACTTTCATTTTCGGTCCGACCCGGTCGAAGTCTTCGGCCGATAAGAACAGAAAATGCGGACATGTTTCAACAGTGACAGGAAGCCCTTCCTGCTGCGCTTTACGGATAAGGCGGACGGATTCGCCGGCGCTGACGTGGAGCACGTGAAAACGGACGCCGGTGGCCCGTGCCATTTGAATGCCGGTCTGAACCGTCAATACTTCTGCGAGCGCCGGACGGCCTTCGAGCAGGTCTTCATACGTGGAGCCGCCTCGCTCTTCCACCCGTGACGTGAGCGTCTGGATAAGGTCGTTGTTTTCAGCGTGTACGGCAAACACCTGACCGGTTTTAGCGACATTTTCCATCATTTTGTATACTTCACCGTCATGAAACGGCGGGATAACGTTTTCCATGCCGGGCTTGTAGTTATACATCAGCTGATACGTTTCTGCATGAACCGCATAGCCCCAGAAGAATTTAAATGCGATGACGCCTTTGTCGTGAAGATCCGGGATATGTTCTTCGTTTAGATGGCCAAGACAGATGCCCCAAAGCCCGAAGTCCACGCTTGCCTGAGTTCCGAGATGCTCGTGCTGGCTGTCAAAATGGGCGGCGTCATTAACAGGGGGATTCGTGTTCGGCATTTCAAATACTGTCGTAAGACCGCCTGCTGCTGCGGCTCTGGTGGAATGTGTGAAATCTTCCTTGTGGGTGGGGCCTGGATCACGCGAATGAATATGGGTATCCATGAAACCGGGAAATACGTGCTTCCCGGAAGCATCGATGTCTTCATCGATTTCCCCCGGAAGTTTCTCTGTTGTAATCGCTGCAATCTTATCATCCTGCACATAAATATCCGCCTGATACGTTTCTTTTCCTGTTACAATAGTGCCGTTTTTAATACGCTGCTGCCATGCCAACATGTATCATCCTTTCTGTATGAGAATAGGGGAAGAAACAGCTTCCACCTCGGCGGAAGCTTTCGTTTCTAGACCTCCACCGCTGCGGTGAGATCGTTAATGTTCATGATATCATGGCGCTCCATATAATCACGAATTTCTTCGATGACATCGGTGAGAGCGGTCGGGGTGATGAAACTTGCTGTTCCGACCTGCACCGCGGAAGCGCCGGCGATCATCATCTCGATGGCGTCGTTTCCGTTCATCACGCCGCCGCATCCGATAATCGGGAGGTCGGTCACCTGGGCGGTCTGATAAATCATCCGTACCATAATCGGTTTCACCGCAGGACCGGACAGACCTCCCATGACATTGCCGACCATCGGTTTTCTCGATTCGGTATCGATTGCCATGGCAAGAATCGTATTGGCAACGGTCAGCGCATCCGCACCGCCTGCATCCGCCGCTTTTGCAATCTCCTGAATACTCGTCACATTCGGGGTGAGCTTGGCGATCAGCGGAACATCTGTTACCTTCCGTACCCGCTGCATCAGCTCATACGTTACATCAGCGTCCATTCCAAAGGCATGACCGTCTCCTTTCAGATTCGGACATGATATATTCAACTCGAGTGCATCAATATCGGGATGATTACCAAGTACATCGGACATCTCAACGAATTCCTCGATGGATTCCGCGGAGATGCTGGAGATTAAAGGCACATCGTAGGCGGAAAACTCCGGAATGGTTTTGCTGAGATAAGCGTCCAGCCCTTTGGACTGAATGCCGATCGAATTGATCATACCGCCGTGGGTTTCACATACTCTCGGGGTATCGTTGCCCGGCTGTGGATACTTCGTAATACTCTTTGGAACAATCGCACCGATGCTGTTAAAATCAAGAGCTTCGTGCATTTCCGGACCGAATGCTCCTGATGCGGGCATGACAGGGTTTGAGAGAGTGAGAGAACCGATGGATACACGCAGGCTTCGTTCCGAGGTCATGAAATCACCACCTTTTCAAGCGGAAATACCGGTCCTTCCAGGCAGACACGCACCGAGCGGTATTTCCCTTCTTCCTCCTCAAGGTCACAGACGCAGGCAAAACAGGCCCCCATGGCGCACCCCATTTGTTCTTCCAACGCAATTTCACCGGGGAGTCCGTATTCAGCGGCAAGCCGCTGATTGAGGCGCGAGAGCCGGCGTGATCCGCACGTATACAGGGCGTCCACGTCTTTTCGTTCGATGATATCGCGCATCTTCGTTTCCACAGAGTCCACATCGCTCGTGCCTTCTTCTTCGGTGACGTTGTGAACTTCCGCTCCGAAATCCTGAAGGGTCTCGGCGGCAAGCAGATCATTTCTCGAACGGGCACTTAATATGGCGGTGCAGCGCACGCCTTTGCGTCCGGCTTCCTGGGCGAGAGCGGCAAGTGTTGCAATGCCGACGCCGCGGGCAGTAAGAAGGATCTCATCGTACCCGGGGTCCAGCTTAAAACCGTAGCCGAGCGGGCCGAGAAGGTCAGCAGTATCCCCGGGCTGCTTTTTTGTTAAATCTTTCGTGCCTTCTCCTTTAACAAGGTACAGAAACTCGATTGTATCGTCTTCCCGGTTAATCCGGTAAATACTGAAAGGTCTCCGCAGAAACGGGAATGCTCCATCGGAACAACGGATATGAAAAAACTGGCCGGGTTCGATGTCGTCGGCCATTCCGGACGTATCGATTGTCATATGCCAGTACCGCTTGGAGACCTGCACATTGGTAAGAATGGGCAGGAGGTGCTGCTTCATCATGATCTCACCTCCACGTATTTTTTAGTACGGCCTTCATCTGCCTCGGTGCGTACCGCTTGTTCGAGAACATCCACGGCTTCCACCACATGAGTCAGCGCAGTGAATTCCTCCGGATGGTGGCTGAGTCCGTTAACCGACGGGACAAAAAGAAGACCGGACGGCCACTTTTGCGCCATGTTCATCACGTCATGCCCGGCACCGCTCGGCATAAAAACCGGGGTCAGATTCAGGTTCGTGCATTCCTCTTTCAAGCAGTCCTGAATCCGGGATGAAAGAGGAACCGGTGATTCTTCTGACAGTGTCTCCATCTGGATGGACAGTCCGCGTGTCTGCTCCACATGCCCGGCGGCTTGTACAAAGCGCTGGTACACCCGCTCGCGGGAAGCGGTATCAGTGCTTCGAATATCAACGTCGAAGCGGCACTCTCCCGGAATGACGTTTATGGCGCCGGGAGAAGCTTCAATGCTGCCGACCGTGGCGACCGTGTGATTATCTTTTTCGCTCCGGGCCGCGGATTCGAGCTCAAGGATTAATTCAGAAGCACCGGGCAGAGCATCTTTTCTCATATCCATACTGGTTGTGCCCGAATGGGACGCCTTTCCCTCGACGAGTACGCGCAGCCGGAGCGGGGCCGCGATACCTGTCACAATACCAACCGGGAGCTGCTTGTTTTCAAGCACCGGCCCCTGCTCAATATGGAGTTCCATAAAGGTTTTGATGTCTGTCTGCGGCCGCTTTGCTTCAGCGAGCTGTTCGAATGAAAAACCTGCCTGTTCTACAGCCTTAGGAAACGTGATTCCATCTTTATCTTTGAGGGACGCAAGCTTCGCAGGATCCGCCTTTCCGCTCATCAGCTTACTGCCGATCGTGGCGGTGCCGAACCGGGAAGACTCTTCGGCCCGGAATACAATGACTTCAACAGGGTGTGTAGTCTGGATGTTTTTCTCATTCAAGCGGTGGATGACTTCCAGACCGGCGAGGACACCCAGTGTACCGTCATATTGTCCGCCGGCGTAGACTGTATCCAGATGAGAGCCGATAGCAACCGCAGGAACATCAGCTGTTCCTTCCCGGCGGGCGATCAGATTACCGGCCGCATCTTCACGTACACTCAATTCTTCCTTTTCACAGAGCCCGCGGAAGATATCCAGCGCGTCCTGTTCTTCTTTAGTGTACGCAAGACGATACAGACCGGGAGCGGAAGTTTTTCCTATCTGATTCACCTGATCGAGCCACTCATCGATACGTTCCAAACTCATCATGTCCACCTCTTCTTATAAGAATCGATATCATGCCTATCGTGTAATAACCGTTTTATAGTCTATATATACATTTTAATATTCTGACGGCTTGGACAACCTCGGTTTCACAGACATAATATAGACTTCTTTTTTATCGCTGGCGATAACCATGATGAATATAGTGCCCGATCTTTAAACCGAGCTGGATCATTAATTTTCCTTCGGAATCCTGAAGACTCCAGCCGGTTAATGTTTTTACTTTCTGAAGTCTGTATTTCAGGGTGTTCACATGGATATACAGGCTTTCCGCTGCTGCTGACACGGATTCGTTATGATAAAAATATTCTTCCACGCTGCGGATGAGTTCGAGATTGTGCTTATCATCATATTCGGCGAGCAGACCGGCCGTTTCGGTGTAAAATCTGGTCAGCTCCTCCTCTTCACTTACCTGCGCGAGGAGACGATATACGCCGAGTTCATCGTAATGCACCGGGCGGCTGTCCTGAAGGTGAAGAGTGCGGCTGATCGACAAAGCCGTTTCGGCCTGTTCAAACGATTCCTGGAGTTCGCTGAAACTGTTGCTGCTGACTCTGCCGGTCCCGGCAAACGGTGTTTTGGCAAACATTTTCTCGAATTCACGGATGAAACGGTTCATGTCAATCAGCGCTCTTTCTTCTCCTTTTCCTTTCGTCGGATAGAGAATATAAAGCACGTGATGCATCATTCCAACGACCGCGTGCGGTTCGATGTGATGAATAATCATCTCAAGCTTTGTCATATGATCGGTAAGAAAGGTTCCTGCTGTGTCTGCCTGTTCAAAATAAACGGCACAGCACATATAGCACCGTTCCGGAAGAATATTGTATCCCCGCGCTTTTTCTTCCAGATCTTTCGTATGGGATGTGCTGCCTCTGAACAATGCCCGGAAAAAATCACTCTTATACTGCAGCTCGACCTCATAGCGGACCTTCCGGCGCATGAACTCAAGAGCAAGCACCGACGAGGCGCGTTCGAGAATGGCAAGATCCGCTTCAATGTGTTCCTGCGCGTCATCCCAGCTGGAAATGGCTCCGTACAATGTGCCGTCCACAATAATGGGGGCGGTAATACAACTGACCGGTCCTGCTTCTTCGTGCCTGCGTTTCAGCCGGATCGGCCGCTGCACGTGTTCGAGCTCCTCGATCTGCTGATGCTTGAAATCCTGAAAAGGACTGTTTAAAAGCGGTGTGTCCACAAAAGAGACAAGACTTTCGATAGCAATATTATGTTTTGTCAAATGCGTTAAAATATCAATCAGAGATTGAATTCCTGGTTCATTTAAGGAAACTTCGTTTAACAGCCGGTACGCTTCCTCCAGATCTTCCTGAAGCACGACTTTCCGGTCGAAAATCGTATTCATGACCGGAGACAGTATATCCAGATAGCTGACCGGCTCCGGGATTTCAATAACTGGAAAGCCGTATTTTTCAGCTTCTTCAAGAATCGGCAGCGGGATATCTTCCACGAAACGGTTCGGTTTAATCGCAAGCGCCGATGTTCCTTTTTCGTGAAGCTGCTTGATCAGCTGCTTTTGAGCCTCGGGATCGTCTTTAATAGGGTACAGGCTGGTTAACATCAGTTCATTGCCCTTGAGCCAGCGGACAATATCAGGAACTTCCATAATGGTGACGTACCGGATCTCGGCATCAAGTCCCTGGTATCCGGCTATCACCCGGCATTCGCGGAGTCCTCCTATTTTCATGGCATCCTGCAGCGATATGGTCATTTTATTCCCACCAATTCATGTCTTAGTCAAATAAATGGAGCAGAAACAGTGCTGATTCCGGAACATAGGTAATGATCAAAAGTGCTGCAATCTGAACGGCCAGAAATCGTTTCAGACCGGGAATCATTTCCACCATGTTCAATTTTGAAATCGTCTGGGTGACGAAGATATTGATACCAAACGGCGGAGTGTACATCCCGATGGCAAGGTTGCAGATCATCAGAATGCCGAGGTGGACCGGATCCACTCCGAGACCGGCTGCTGCCGGGAAAATCAGAGGCGCCACAATGATGATAGCGGCAATGCCTTCCATGAACATTCCCATGACAAGCAGGGCAATGTTGATAAGCAGAAGAAACAAAAGGACCGAACCGACGTGTTCGGTGACGTAACCGGCGATCTGCTGCGGGATACCTGATCTCGTCAGAAGCCAGCCGAGAATCTGCGCGGAGGCGACAAGTACAAGCACCTGGGCGGATGTCACGGCAGACTCGACACAGACGTCATAGAATTTTTTCCATGTCATTTCCCGGTACACAAACACACTGATGATCAGCGCATAAACCGCAGATATTCCGGCAGCCTCCGTCGGTGTGAAAATACCGGCGTATATCCCGCCAAGAATAATAACAGGAATCAAAAGCGCCCAGAACGCTTTCACCGTTGCCTGCATCAGTTCCCGGAAGGTGGCCTTTTTGTCCCGGGGAAGGTTCTGTTTTTTTGAATAAACATAAATATAGAGAATTGTCACAATGCCAAAAATCAGCCCCGCCCCAATGCCTGCGGTAAATAATTCACCGACCGAAACCGACGTCACGACGGAAGCGAGGACAATCAACGTGATACTCGGCGGTATAATAAGGGAAATCGATCCGGCAGATGCCAGCAGTCCGGCCGCAAAGGCAGGATCATATTTCCGGCGCACGAGCTCGGGGTACATAATTTTACCAATCGCAACAACGGTAGCCGGACTTGATCCCGACAGAGCTCCGAAAAACATGCTGGACACCTGGGTCGTCATCGCAACACCGCCGGCAAGGTGACCGACAAGCGCGCGGGCCCAGCGGAGAAGCCGGTCGGACAGGCCGCCGCCTTCCATAATATTGGCAGCAAGAATGAAAAACGGGAGGGCCATCAAGGCAAACTGGTCGAGCCCGGCAAACATGCGCTGCACGAGTATCATCGGCTCCGTGTTACTGAGGAACAGCACACTGAGAAACGAAGCCAGGCCGAGTGATACAAAAATCGGGGCACTGATGAATAACAGGGCAAGGATAAGAATGATCAGTAATGTAATCATACGGAATCTCCTTCCGTCATGTTGTTCAAGGATGGCTCGTCCTTCTCCATGAGCAGTTGAATCGAAAGCGTCACAAGATGAAGAATGGAGAGCAGGCATCCAATCGGGATGATCAGGTACACCCAGTAGATGGCGATTTCAAGAGATGGGGTAATCTGACCGGTATTCATGGAAAAGAGTACAAGTTCCATTCCGAAATACCCCAGGAAAATCAGAAACAGAATGGAAAGAACATGAACGATGAGCTGCAGTACTTTCGTGGCACGCTTGGATAAGTAATGAAGGATAAAATCAATGCCGACGTGAACTCCTTTACGGAAACAGATCGCCATTCCGATGAAAGTAATCCAGATCATGGCATACCGAATCAGTTCGTTGGCCCAGCTGGCGTTGGTGTCAAAGCCGAACCGCATGATGACGTTGAAGAACAAAACCGCTGTCGCAATGATAATCAGAAGGGCGATGACCGCCTCTTCTACTTTATAAAAATAGTGCAGACCTTTTTGTAAAGCGTTCATGACGGGCCTCCTTTCACAACATTCGTATAGGGAACAGAGAACCAGCAGCCTATCAGCGTACTGGTTCTCTGCGTCTTTTATTTATTCGCTCCGTACTTCGTTGATTTTTTCTTTCAGTTTACTGAGAATTTCCTGCTGGGACTCGTCCTGGACGATTTCATCATGAATCGGCTGGGAGGCTTCACGGAAATTCGCGATTTCCTCTTCGGTCAGCTCATAATATTCTGCCTCCGAGTCTTTAATGTTCTGGCGGTATTCGTCTTCGGTGGCGGCAAGATCTTCACGGGCCGCTTCCACGCCTGCTGCCTCTGCTTCTTTAACGGCTTCCTGTGTCTGTTCATTCAAGCCGTTGAACCAGCTTTGGTTAGCCATCAAGAGATAGGTCATGGTGCCGTGATAACTTTCGACGACGTAGTCCTGGACTTTATGAAAGTCGTTCAGGTAGATGGTCTGAAGCGGATTTTCCTGGCCGTCTACGACTCCCTGCTGCAGGGCGTTATAGACTTCTGCGTAGGCGACCGGTTCTGCACTGCCGCCCCATTCTTCATATTGTGTGATGAGAGCGGGAGATTCCATCGTTCTCATTGTGAGCCCTTCGAAATCGGAAGGTTCGTGAATTTCTGTGCCGCTCGTGGTAAAGAGTTTGAATCCACCGGGCCAGTAACCAAGGCCTTCGAAGCCGCCTTCATTCAATGTACCGAGTAATTCTTCCCCAACTTCGGAATCAAGGACTTCGTATTTCTGTTCATTGCTTGCCGGCCAGAGGTAAGGCAGGTCAATGAGTTTAACCGAATCGACAAACGGGGTGACGACAGCAGATGGCTGCATAGTGATGTCAATTTCGCCAAGCTGCGTCCCTTCCACCTGTTCACGGAGGCTGCCCATCTGTGAAGCCGGGTAGAGATCTACCGTGACACTTCCATCTGTCGCTTCTTCGATGTGGTCTTTAAATGCAACGGCTCCGGTGTGTTCCGGGCTGTCTTCAGGCTGGTTGTGACTGAATGTGATGGTCATGTTGTTATATCCTCCGCTGCCTGAATCTCCGGACGTGCCGCCTTCGCTTTCTTCCTGTCCGCCTCCGCCGCATGCAGTTAATGTAAGCATCAAGGCAAAAGCTGTTGTTCCCGCAAGTTTTGCTGGAATTTTCATTGTAATCCCCCTTATGAAATAGTAGAAAATAGTAGTGATGTAACGTCGTTAGACTAATCTTACAATTTAGACATTTTTATTTCTTTGTTGTTAACGACAATTTTAAACAAACTATTTTGTTTAAAATGACATAGTTAGACAACGTAATAAAGAATGTATTAGGTAGTATCCTCATAATCAAATGGGAATATAACTGACAAATCGGTGTTTCGAACATGTGGAAATCTTTTCTTGCAGCGATGGCGGAAAGACGGGGGTTCCGGCAATGTTGTTATATTATTTAACGAAGAATAATGGCGGGCGAAGTGTTTGACTTTTAATAGAAGACGAATACTGCGTCGGTAATATCTATATTTTTACAGTTACTTTTGACAGTTATCCTAATTTGCAAAGAGGATCTGGGTGATTTCTATCTCCGCAAACTGCGTATCATCCCCGCAGTTGACGGGATTCATTTCATGAACATTCATCATCCACTTGCTCCCTTCAAGATAAATATAGGTTATTTTTCGACAAAAAAACAAAAAAATTTATTTATTTCGTGTAAATCTTTAATCTTAGAACTTTATGCCGATAAAACGGATAGAAAATTTATTCAGTTTTCCATAAGGGGGAGCCAAAGTGAGGAAAAAAGAAAAACAGGAACAGCGGTCAAGCTGGTTGACGATAAGGGGATCAATGAAAAATAAACTGATGCTTTATCTGCTTCTGGTGGGATTGATACCGACGATTGCCATCGGTCTTTTTATCTACGACACGAGCACAGACGAAATTGTTGCAAAGGAAAGAGAAAATCTGGAGTCGCTGGCGGATACGACATCCGAGAGCATGGAGCAGTGGATTGATAAACGAATGTCAGAGCTGCAGCTGATGGCGCAGACCGAAGAGGTTATGTCGGCGGAAGAAGAACGGCAGATGCGGATGGTCCGGATTCTGAAAGACAGCGATGAGTCCTATGAGAATGTGGTCTTTACGGATGCTGAAGGGATTGTACGTGCCGATACGACAGAAGACAATATCGGTCAGCTTGATCTTAGTGAACGAGCGTATTATCAACAGGCTATGGAAGAAGAAAATGCGATTTCTGATGTGCTGGAATCCAAGGCGACCGGCAACCGGATTATCGTGCTCGCTACACCAGTGTATGACGAGTCGGACAATGTGATTGGCGTACTGAGCGCAGTGGCAAATTTTCAGGCATTAATTAATCAGTTTTTATCAGAAGACAATTTGAAGAAAGAGGGCCTTGCGCCGATTCTTGTCGATAACAGTAATACCATTCAGCTTCATCAGAACGAAGAGCTGATGGGTCAGTCACTCGACGAAGCAGATATTAGTGAGGAATACCGGCAGCGTTTGGAAGAAGGAAAAACGAATATCGGCTCGGAAGTGCTGCAGAGCCAGGATAAGGTGCTTGCCCATGCTCCGGTCGACATGGCGCAGTACGGCTTGTATTTTGCCGTCCCGATGAGCACGGTGCTTCATGTTACTGATTCGCTGCAGCTGCAGGCGGGGCTGATGATTGCAGCGGCGGCTGTCCTCATCATTGTACTGGCCTGGTTCATTGCCCGCTCCATCAGCCGGCCGATCCACAAAGTAAGTGAACAGGTACAGCTTGTTGCCGGTGGTGATTTGACCGGCGAAGACATACAGGTGAAATCCAGAGATGAAGTAGGCCGTCTTGCCGAGAATGTGAACACCATGAAAGAGCAGTTAAGAGGGCTGCTGTATCAGGTGAGAGAGAGTGCGGAAATGGTAAGTTCTTCCTCTGAACAGCTGCAGGCGGGATCGGAAGAAGCGAGTCGTGCTTCGGAGGAGATATCCAATTCCATTCAGGAAGTGGCGTCCGGATCCGAATCGCAGACCGAACGGATTAATGAAAGCGTGCAGACAATGGACGAAGTGTCCCAAGGTGTTCAGGATGTGGCTGAAAATGCGGCATCTGTTTCCGAAAATGCATCGTCTGCTCTGCAAAAGAGCAAAGACGGGGGAGAAAATGTGGGAGAGACACTGAATAAGATGCGCTCCATCGATGAATCGGTTCAGTCTTCCAATGAAGTGAATACGTCCTTGAACCAGCGTTCCAAAGAGATTGAAAATATTCTGCAGGTCATTACCAATATCGCGGAACAAACCAATCTCCTGGCGCTCAATGCAGCGATTGAAGCGGCACGTGCAGGAGAGAGCGGCAAAGGATTTGCCGTGGTGGCCGAAGAGGTCAGAAAGCTCGCCGAAGAGTCCCAGTCCTCTTCCCAGCAGATCGCCCATATTATTCAGGATATCCAGCACGACATCGAGAACTCCACGAAGTCCATTGAACAGGTGAGCAGTGAAGTGAAAGAAGGATTGACCCTGGCGGACGGCTCCCAGAAGAGCTTTGAAGAAATTCAAAGTTATATCGGAGCGGTGGCCGAACAGATTGAACAGATGGCGGCCACTTCCGAAGAAATTGCGGCCAGTTCCCAGCAGGTATCGGATTCCTTCCAGGACATCGCCCAGATTTCAAGAGATAATGCGGGACGCACCCAGAATGTGGCGGCGGCATCGGAAGAACAGTCGGCTTCCAGTGAAGAAATCGATTCTTCCGCCAAGTCCTTGAGCTCGCTGGCCGAAGATCTTCAGAACTCTGTGAACCAGTTTAAGTTTTAGAGAACAGGATTTCCGGCTCAAACAGTTACTTTTTCGAACGCCCGGCCGAAAAGTAACCCTTAGAATCGATGTAACCATCACATTCAGCTGTAAGGGATGACAAACTGACGGTTAGAATGATTCTAACCGTCACAATTTATCCCGGCAGTGCAGCAAGTGCATCTTACAGACCGCAGGTACATTTATAAATATGATGTAAAGATAGCTTGTGAATCCCAATGATGGTTTCCTTTCATGATATAATGATGGAAAAAGGAGGGATTCTATGGCTTCATCGAAAAAAATTCTTATTGTGACCGGAGACGCAGTGGAGGCGCTGGAAGTGTATTATCCGTATTTCCGCTGTCTGGAAGAAGGATTTGAAACGGACATCGCAGCACCTCATCAGAAGAAACTGAACACGGTGATTCACGATTTCGAAGACTGGGAGACGTACACCGAAAAGCGCGGGTACGGCATCGACGCAAACAAGACATTTGCTGATGTTCAAGCGGCTGACTACGACGGGCTGATTATCCCGGGTGGACGGGCTCCGGAACACATCCGCATGCATCAGGAACTGCTTGATATCGTTATCCATTTTTTTGATGAGAACAAGCCGATTGCCATCATGTGCCACGGCAGCCTTGTCCTCACACCGATTGCCGAAACAGTGAAAGGGCGGAAATTGACCGCGTATTCTGCGTGCAAGCCGGAAGTGGAAAGCATCGGGGCGGAATACGTGGATGAAATGGACTATGTGGACGGCAACCTTGTTTCCGGGCACGCCTGGCCGGACCTTCCCGCCATCATGCGCGAATTTGTGAAGCAGTTGAAATAAGAAAGAAAAAAGAGTCTGGGACAAAACCTTTATAATGTAGAAAAATGCCGAACGATTTTCTGGAATCGTTCGGCATGCTTCGTTTTGGGGTGCACCGCTGCGTGAAAAGGGAGAGAAATAGTCTCCAAGGCACTTCAGGGTATCCCGCAGCTTCTCAAACGTCGTTAAGCAAGTCGTCGGAGGCACTTTAGGGGGTTGGATGCCCCCGTAAACGTTATTAGGAATGATTCCCAAGGCACTTTAGAGGGTTCCGGATTCCCTTAAACGTCGTTGGACAAGATGCCTGAGGTATTTTACAGGATTTCGTGCATTATCCTGTGAAAGTACGTCACGTGCGGACGCCGGCCTCGCCGCACATTCTGCGGGGGACAGGCCAGTGCCGGTATTATTGTGGCAGCAGTACTCATTGTGATTTTGGTGGGGGCGGCAGGCTTTTTTGTGATTCGACGGAGACGGCGTACACCGGGAACACCCGATTCGTCATCTGAAGAATAAAGAGAAAGCAGTATTAAACAAACGTTTGATGAAATAGAATCTGAGACAAATTTTAAGTAATGAAGAGAGTTGTATCAAAAGGTACAGCTTCTTTTTCTATAGAAGAGAATGTGACGGCTTCGGCTGTTGGCGATCCGGACGGGTCACTGCCATAAATAAATAAGGGCGTAGTATCCATGGACTATCGTTTCGTGGACACTAAGCCGCTAAAATCGATTAAGTCCATATAATTGTGTAAAAAGAATGGGACATTTCCATTTCGTCTACAATGTTTTTAACACCAAAAAATTGTAAAGGAGAAATGGAATATGTCCCAATTACAGCTTAACCTAAATCTGGACGAGCTAAAAGACTATGTTGTGAATTCTGATTTGTTATCGGTTTACAAAGCTATGATCGTTCTTGTTTTGAATGAGTATATGGAAAAGGAGCGTGATGAGCACTTAAATGTCTCTCCTTATGAACGATCGGATCAACGACTGGATTTCCGAAACGGTTACTATGAACGGGAACTGGTGACCCATATCGGCTCCCTGCAGCTCAAAGTACCGCGCACACGGAATGGAGATTTTTCCACAGACGTTTTTGAGAAATATAAACGCTGTGATCAGGCTTTCACCCTGACGATGCTGGAGATGGTCGTTCAAGGGGTCTCCACGCGGAATGTGGACACTGTGGTGCGCCAGATGTGTGGCGAAACCGTATCGAAATCGTTTGTATCCACCCTGACAGCTAAACTGGATCCCATTGTACAACAGTGGACGAATCGTCCCTTAAACACCGAATACTACCCTTACATTTTCGTGGATGCCATGTATATTAAGGTACGGGAGCACCGTAAGGTGGTGTCCAAAGCGGTCTACATCGCTACCGCTATCCACGAAAAGGGCAAGCGGGATATCCTGGGGATGAAGGTGAGCCACGAAGAGAGTTATGAAGCTTGGAAAGAGTTCTTCGAGGAGTTGAAAGGGCGGGGACTGCAGACTCCACGCCTTATCATATCCGATGCCCATGCCGGATTAAAAAAAGCGGTTCAGAAGGAATTCATCGGAACCTCCTGGCAACGCTGTACGGTCCACTTTAAAAAGAATCTTATTCAGGGTATGCCGAAGAAAGATATAGGGGAAATAAAAAATGAACTCAAACACATCTTTGATGTGGATACACCGGAGAAAGCCCGGCAGCTCAAAGAAGACTTCGTGAAACGGTATAACGATCACCCCAAACTTCAAACTGTAATTAATAAACTGGAAGATGGGTTTGACGATGCGATTCAGTATATGAACGAGCCACTGAAGTTTCATGTCTATATTCGAAGCACCAATTCGCTGGAACGATTGAATCAGGAACTCCGCCGCCGCGAAAGGGTCATCCGCATTTTTCCCAACAGTCAATCAGCGTATCGCTTATTGGGCGCTGTATTAATGGATTACGCAGAGGTTTATCATAAAAAACGGCGACTGGTCGACACACTCTGACCCCCGCGACGCGGCGAGCGAGATGGGAGGGAGGGGAAGGGCCTTAAGGCCCTTCCCCTCCCTCCCATCAAAATCACCCCAAAATGAAGCGCCCGTTAAAAACGGTAGATGGTATTTTACACAAGATTAAGGGCTTGACTCTAAAATCAGGAGTCAGTGTCCACCGGCAAAAATCAAAGGACACTGGCAGTCGTTGGCGGTAGTCGTAGTTGTCCCCCGAACGTCCCTTTGTGGATACTACGTGTGCTGCCCCGTGGTTTAGTGTCCACGGAGCCTGGCTGCGGTCTAAAACCTCCGCTGTGACCAGTCCCGGATCCCGGCATAAAAAAAGAAACCCGCTGCCGGAATCCGGCGCGGGTTTGCATTACAGGATCTTACGAAAACAAACTTGTGCTGTGCTGCGGCTGTACTTTGGCTTTCGGGTCGATGAGGTGCTTGGCGTTATTCACGGCAATCGGCGCCTCACCAAATCCGGTAGCGATCAGTTTCACTTTTCCGTCGTACGTGCAGATGTCACCGGCTGCGTACAGTCCCTCGATGTTCGTTTCCATCCGGGAGTTCACGACGATGGAGTTCTTCTCCAGATCAAGACCCCATTCTTTGATCGGCCCGATGGAAGAAATGAAACCGTGGTTGACGATAACAGAATCGACATCGAGTCCTTCTTCTTCTTCGCTTTGAATGTTTTTCAGAACAGCTTTCTTGATTTTGCCGTCCTGGCTTTCAAACTTCGAGATTTCGGTCGGTGTTTTTACACTCATGCCGGACTGGAAAAGCTGTTCGACGCTGTGTTCATGGGCGCGGAATTTCTCGCGCCGGTGAACAATCGTTACGTTTTTCGCGATCGGCTCCAGCATCAGAGCCCAGTCCAGCGCGGAATCCCCGCCACCGGAGATAAGGACGTTATGGCCGGAGAACGCCTGTAGGTCATCGATGAAGTAATGAAGGTTTTTCCCTTCGAATTCCCGCGCTTCCTCCATCTTCAGACGGCGTGGTTCGAACGCACCAATGCCGCCTGTGACAACGACTGTTCTGGCGTAATGCGTTTTCTCATTGGTGGAAAGCTCGAAGCGTCCGTCGGCGTCTTTATCAATTTCCTGGACGGTTTCTTCGAGAACCACGGTCGGATCAAAGGCATAAGCCTGTTCGGCCAGGTCATCCACGAGTTTCTGCGCTTTCACTCCCGGAAAGCCGGCAACATCGTAGATATATTTTTCCGGGTAGAGAGTGGACAACTGTCCGCCTACCTGCGGCAGACTGTCGATCAACTTGACACTCATTCCCCGCATGCCTGCGTAAAATGCAGCAAACAGACCGGTCGGGCCAGCGCCGATGATTGCTATATCGTAAAGCTCTTCTTCATTGATCATTTAACATCACCCACTCTCAATTGTAAACAATTACGTAATTATTTTCGACTGATACGCCGAAATTTTTTACTTTATACTTTTCGTTAACGAGCATACGGCCTTCATTTTTTACATCAAATTCCCGGCCGTGCCACGGGCAGCGGAGGATATCTCCGTCTTTTTCGAAATTATATTCCCCGACGTTATCGGTAGGGGCGGGGGCTCCGCACAGTTTTCCTTTGGAAAGCGGGGCGCCCTGATGAATGCAGCGGTTCAAAAAAGCATAGTAGTGTCCGTCAGAAGCCCGGCAGACAACGATGGAGTGCTTGCCGAGTGTGCTTTCCATCATTTCTCCGGGCTGCAGGTCTTCTATATGGCAGACCGTTTGTTCCATGAACAGCACCTCCTGGTTCTTAAAATTTGGGATAAAAGTTACGTGCGTTTTCGGTGTAAAGTTTCTTTTTTAGATCGTCATCCAGATTCGGCGGAAGCGCTGCATCCGGCGAATCGAAATCCCAGTGCGGATAATCGGTCGAAAACGAAATAATCTCATCCGACCCGAGCTGATCGATAATCTGCGTGAGTTCTTTCTTCTTCATGCTCTCAAGCGGCTGCGTGGTAAACAGCATGTTTTCCCGCACAATATCGCTTGGCATCCGCTTCACCCACGGCACCTCATGACGGAGATCGGTATACTGCTGATCCATTTTATTCAAGAGAAAAGGAACATACGTGAAGCCGCCTTCAATCATAATCAGCTTCAGGTCCGGGAATTTATCGAATACGCCGTTAAAAATCATGTTTGTGATGACATTCATGTGGGACGTCGGGATCAGGGTGTGCCACTCGATAAAGTATTTCGGCCACTGTCCGTAATAAACCGGCGGCTCGTTGTGATGCATGCCGATTGCCAGGTTATGCCTCTGGGCCGCTTCAAAAATCGGATGGTAGTACGGATCGCCCCACAGCTTATCGTCGATTGGAAGCAGCACCTGTACCATTTTAGGGTGGGAGCCGACACGTTCTATTTCTTTCACCGCGTTCCAGGGTTCCTGAGCCGCAATATGAATGGACCCGTAAAGGCGTTCGTCCTGATCCAGCCATTTGTCAATCTGCCAGTTATTATACGCCGTGGCAAGAGCCGTCGCCATTTCATACCAGCCGTGCATGGAAGACGGGGAAGGGTCGAGAGCGCCGGTGAGTATCGCTTTTTCGTGATTGTTGGCATCCAGCAGCTGCTGCTGCATGAACGAAAGGTCCGTTCCCGCCGGGCGGCCGTCCGGGATGCGGGCATCAGCGCGGTCCACCCCGGCTACTGCAGGCTGTGTGTAAGGCATATGTTTTTCCTGTATCCAGTGGCAGTCTTCAATATATCTTTTCCAAGGCTGCTCCAGGTAAGGAAGCAGTTCGTCGTACATGACGCGTTCGTGTACATCGGTATCAATTAACATAGCGAATCTCCTCCTCGAGTTTCTCCCGCCGCGGGGAGCGCTTTTTTCTGATCAACTGGGAAACATCGTATCACAGCCGGTATTTTCCTCCAACGTTGATGACAGGCAGTCATAGATCATGAGAATGCTCAGTGAATCTCAGTGAGCTTCAGTGAAAAGCAGTGATAAGTTTTGAAAAAATATTTTTTACAAAACAAACAATGTTTTCGAAAAAAGCTCCCGTTTATCTGCTGGGGTAAACGGGAGCGGATCATGCTGTGCCAGTGGTGTCCAGTGTGTTAGAGCCGGAATTTCTTCGTTAAGCTGTTCAGCTCTTCCGACATTTGGGAGAGGGATTCGGCGTTTCCGGCGACTTCCTGCATAGCTGAGTTCTGCTGCTCGGCAGTGCCTGATACCTGCTCAATGCCGGCGGTTGTTTCTTCCGAGGTGGCGGTAATCTCTTCGCCGGATTCGCTGACTTTGGCGCTGTGGGCGGCGATGCTGGTTAAATTGGAACTAACCGTTTGGATGCGGTGCTGCATGGAGTCAATGGATTCATTGATTGCATCAAATTAATTCCGGTTCACCAGCAGTACAATCAAAACGCCCAGCAGCGTTGATATGACAATAGAATGTTCCGCCTGCGTCTCCGCGGCGCTCATATTACTCTGAACCTGCGTCAGCTGAAAGGAAACGATAATTGTAGAAATAGTGAACAGTACAATGGTCACTGTTAAAGCTGTTCCGAACTTTTTACCGATGTTCAAGTTATTCTATCGTTTTTTGAGCATGAAGGCTTTCTCCTACTCGAGGTCGGTATTAGATCCTGTATCCTGTTATTTTTCCAAATAAATGAAAAACTGCACATACTGTTGTGAAGGATAAATATCAAGGAGATGGAAATAGAAAGTAAATTTTTAATAAGATACTGGAAAAGATGGAAAAGTATCAGTATGATCCGGCCGGTATGGATAACAAGGTTTGAGAAAAGGGAGAACTGGTAATATATATTTATAAAAACAAGGAAAAAGGAGGAATCCTTATGCCCTGGACCATGAATGATTACCCTTCGTCGCTGAAAAACCTGGATAAGCCGGAACGTAAAAAAGCGATTGATATTGCGAATGCCATGATCGATGAAGGATACGAGGAAGGAACTGCGATACCGATTGCTACCGAACAGGCTAAAGAGTGGTATGACAATGCTTCCGCGGGTGAAATAGATGATTTTATGAAAGAGGCGGATCCGACCAACCGGGACGAGGAAGACAAACAGTACAAAAACCGGCCGGAACTTCTTGACCGGGCGGAAATGGTTGTCCCTCACGAAGACGGATGGGCAGTACAGGCAAATGGTGCTGAAAAACCGGCTGAAGTATTTGAACGAAAGTCCGACGCGGTGCAGGAAGCAAAAGACATTGCCGGTAACAAAGGAACAGAAGCAGTCATCTACAAAAAAGACGGTACAGAAGAGGACCGGCATTCCTACTGACATGAAAAAGCGCGTTTTAAGAGCCACCTAAGAAAAATATCCGCAGGATTGGAAGCACTCCGAAAGTTTGGTTTCAGACGGACTTTTGAGGTGCAGTACTTTCCGGCAGCGGACGGGGAAGGTTGTAACTATTGTACATAGACTTAGTTTATTCGATATATAAATAAAGCAACGAAGAGTAAAATACTATGTAAGCGCACGCCTGTTGATTTACTATATAAAGGAATGGGAAAGGATTCTATGAGGAGGGGGGATCTGTGATCAAAGCATGTATTCCCCCTTCTTTTTCGTTGGACGGAGCCGTTTGCCCGACTCCAGCGGGAGAAGCGTCAGCCGAAGATCACCGGGTGATTTTCCCGGTAGCTGAGGCGACGCCTGCGGAAAGCGGGCAAGAAGGGCGGAGTCCAACGAAACGCTTCCTATATTTGGATAATCAACAGCCGTGATGTAAGCGGTTTTTTAATAGTGAAGGAGGACTTGTTTTATGGAATATTTCAAAGACATCAGCCGGATTTCATATGAAGGACCGAAGTCTACTAATCCTTTTGCGTTTAAGTATTACAATCCAAAGGAAAAAGTACAGGGAAAGACGATGGAGGAGCATCTGCGTTTTTCCGTCGCGTACTGGCATACATTTGTAGATTTGGGCATAAAGTTTTTCTCCTCCTCTAGGCCGGTATTAGATCCTGCATCCATTTATTTTTCCAAATAAATGAAAAACCGCATGTACTATTGTGAAGGATAAATATTAAGATGGTATAAATAGAAAGTTAATTTTTTGAAAGATCACAGGGTGCGGAGAAAAATGCAGAAATTTAAAAAAACGCTTGTCATTCGATATTTCATAAGTTACTATAAATAATAACCAAACTAAGTTTATCCGATGAACAAACTTAGTTGATTTTTCTGAGAAGGGGGGATAAAGAGATAAGGGGTTTTTTTGATGTGCTTTGTAAGCGGTATCAAAAAGAAAAGGGAGGTTATTCGATTGAAAAAACAAGCTGTTGTTTTCTTTTGTTCGTTGATGGTTCTTGCTGCGGGATGCCAGCCTTCGTCAGAGAATGCGGAGACGCCGGACGGAGGATCAGACTCGGGGGGAAGTTCTGAAGACACTGTTTTATCTCTGTGGCATATTGAAACAGGGGAGGCAGAACAGGTGCTTCAGGAAGCGGCTCAACGGTTTGAACAAGAACATGATGGTGTCACCGTCGAGCTGAATCAATATCAGAACGATCCATATAAGGAACAGATTATCACGTCGATGGGCGGGGACTCTCCACCCGATATTTTCCACTCCTGGGGAGGTGGATGGCTGAAAAACTTTGTAGATTCGGATCAGGTGATGAATATCACAGAGGATATAAACACGGATAATTACCTGCAGACAGGACTGGATACGGTTACCTTTAATGATGAAATTTATGGAGTACCGGTCGGTATGGAACTGACGCCGGTCTGGTATAACACAGCTATCTTTGAGGAGTACGACCTTGAAGTTCCGGCGACGTATGATGATCTTCTTGGAATAGTAGAAACGCTGAGATCCAACGACATCATTCCATTTGCGCTGGCCAATCAGCCGCAGTGGCCCGGAGCCTTTTATATGATGTATCTGGCAGAAAGAATAGGCGGGCCTGATTTATTTAATGAAGCCTATAACCGCACCGGCCGGACGTTTGATGATGAAGCTTATATTGAAGGGGGACAGAAAATTCAGGAACTGGTTGATATGGGAGCCTTCCCGGATGGAGTCAATGGGATGAATTATGATAACGGCCAATCGAGACAGCTGATGTATTCCGGAGACGCGGCGATGGAAATCATGAACAGCGGCGCGATGTTAAATAATGTGAGAAAAGAAATGCCTGAGTTTGAAGAAAAATTAGACTATTTTCTTTTTCCTGAAGTAGAGGGAGGACAAGGAAGTCAAAATCACGCAGTTGGAGGGGTTAGTCCTGCCTTTTCTATTTCTTCCCAGACGGAGCACCCTGATCTTGCTCTTGAACTGTTGAAAGAATTGAGCAGTCAGGAGACTGCGCAGGGACTGGCTGATCGAAGCGGAAACATTTCAGCCGTTCAGGGTGTGGAATATGAAGATGGTTACATTGAAAGACTGAACAACACGCTGAATGAAGCAAACTATCTTCAGACGTTCTATGATCAGACCCTGCCGCCTGAGGTGGCGCAGGTACACTTAGACACAACTCAAGGACTGTTTGGAGACTCCATCACACCGGAAGAAGCAGCGCAGGAAGTCGAGCAGGCAGCGCAGGAAGTACTGGAATAACCATAATGCTGCATCGGGAAATATCGCTGCATCCTGATGCAGCCCTTACATAAGGGGGGAACTTCTTTTGTCTGAACACACACAGTCTCAGCAGGTGTATGCCGGTTCAGCAGCTTTTAGAAAAAAACAAAAAAGGAAAAAGACCTGGGTCATTATAGGTTTCATGGCTCCGGCGCTTATCATCTACGGGATGTATGTTATTTATGCGATAGGCATGACGTTTTACTACAGTACATTCGACTGGACAGGCATTGATGCCGATCTGGAATTTATCGGCCTCCAGAATTATATAGAGTTATTTAGAGATATGACATTCTGGCAGTCTTTGAAAAATAATACCCTTTTAATTGCCGCGTCATTGTTCACTCAAATTCCTCTCGGATTGGTTATGGCGCTGCTTCTTTTCAGTCCCGTGAAGGGAATGAGATTATTCCGAACGGTCTATTTTATGCCGTTTCTTATGTCGACGGTGGCAATCGGTATTCTTTTCATTTACATTTATGATGCCAATTTCGGTTTGGTCAACCAAGTGCTTGGATCCGTAGGTCTGGAATCGCTGCAGAGGGGCTGGCTGGGAAATGAGAACACAGCAATATGGGCTGTTATTGTAACGATATGCTGGCAGTTTGCTCCTTTTTATATGATTCTCTTCCGGGCTGCCATTGTGGGGATTCCCGAAGAATTATATGAAGCCGCTGATATTGATGGAGCTACCGGCTGGAAGCGGTTTTCAAGCATCACACTGCCGCTGTTAAAACCTATTATTGTTACCTCCGCCATATTGTCTATTATCGGAGCGCTTAAATACTTTGATCTCATTTACATTATGACCGGAGGCGGGCCGAATAACGCAACAGATCTGATGGCCACTTATATGTATGATCAGACCTTCACCAATTTCAATATGGGGTATGGAAGTACGATATCTTCCATGATGTTTATTATAGCTTTCATTGTAACTGTCATCATTATCACATTGGACAATAAACGAAAGGCGGATTACTAATATGCTGAAAAAGTTAAAACATATTCCGCTCTACGTTGTTGCGATTTTGATTCTATTGTTCACCGGTCTTCCGTTTTTCATTATGCTGAATACTTCTTTCAAGGAACAAGGGGAATTCAGTGCAGCTCCCTGGGCACTGCCTCAGAATTTCTCACTGGATAACTACACGGCCCTGTTTGAGACAAACTTCTTTCAATATTTCGGGAACAGCTTGTTTGTTTCTGTGATTTCGGTGGTGCTCGTCATTATCTTTTCAGCAATGGCAAGCTATCCGCTGTCCAGAATGAAATTTAAGTTAAATCGTCCGCTGCTGCTCTTGTTTATGGTCGGTATGATGATTCCTATTCATACGACCCTTATTCCGATATTTCTGTTAACCCAGAACCTCGGTTTGTACGACACGCTATGGGGATTGATAGGTCCGTACATTGCGTTTGCCCTGCCGATTTCCGTAGTCATTTACACTCAGTTCATGTCTGATCTTCCAAAGGAACTGGAAGAGTCGGCCAAAATTGATGGGTGCGGGCATTTTCAATTGTTCTGGAGAATATTGTTTCCTCTGCTCGTACCGGCAACATCAACTGTAGCTATTTACAACTTTATTCATATCTGGAATGAGTTTATTTTTGCGCTTGTGCTGACAAACTCGGATGAAGCAGCTACGCTGCCGATAGGACTGAGAGAGTTTTATGGAGAATTCTCGGTCAATATCCCAGGTCTGATGGCGGCACTGTCGATGGCAAGCATTCCATTGCTGCTTGTTTATTTTGTGGCTCAGGAAAAAATCATAAAAGGTCTCGCGGCCGGATCTGTAAAAGGATAAATGAAGAAAGGTGGACGCATATGAGAACAATTGAAAATCCAATTCTAACGGGTTTCCACCCGGATCCTTCCATTCTGAGAGTGGGAGATGACTATTACATTGCAACTTCCACCTTTGAGTGGTTTCCAGGGGTGGAACTGTACCACTCCAGAGATCTGCGCCATTGGGAGATGCTTCCTTCCCCATTGAACAGACGCTCACAGCTGGACATGATTGGAAACTGTGATTCAGGGGGAGTGTGGGCGCCATGTCTCAGTTATTCCGACGGGTTATATTATTTAATTTACACAGATATGAAAAGCAAGCATGGAGCTTATAAGGATTCCCACAATTACCTTGTTACGGCAGCTGATATCAAAGGCCCGTGGTCTGACCCGGTATACCTGAACAGCAGCGGGTTTGATCCTTCATTGTATCACGAAGAGGATGGTACAAAATGGCTTCTTAACATGTTGTGGGATTACCGCGCGGCCAACCACTCATTTGCCGGTATTGTAATACAGGAGTATTCCCGGGCAGAGCAGAGGTTGATTGGTCCTGTTAAAACCATATTCACGGGCACCTCCATTGGGTTAACAGAGGCTCCCCACATTTATAAACAAAACGGGTATTACTACCTTGTTACAGCTGAGGGCGGCACTGAATATGAGCATGCTGTTACGGTAGCGCGTTCCCGTTCTTTGTTCGGTCCTTACGAAGTGGATCCGGCCAACCCTGTTTTAACATCAAAGGATACCGATGCCTACCTTCAAAAAGCAGGACACGGCAGTTTGGTGCAAACGCAGGACGGGGCTTGGTATCTCGCTCATCTTTGCGGCCGTCCCGTGAAAAATAGACGCTGTATTCTGGGAAGAGAGACGGCACTGCAGAAGTGTTACTGGACAGAAGATGATTGGATCAGGGTGGAGGGAGGAAGCCGGCCGCAGACATTCGTTGAAGTGCCGGACCTTCCAGAGTTCTATCCGCAGACAGAAAGTAATAAAGATGATTTTACAGGAGAATACCTGAAGAAGTATTGGAAGTCTTTAAGACGTCCATTTACAGAAGAATGGATAACATGGAATGAACGCGAGGGATATTTACGGTTGAAAGGAGGGGAGTCTTTAAACTCGCTGCACCGACAGAGTCTTCTGGCCAGAAGGTTGAATAGTCTGGACACAGAGGTGGAAACGTGTGTGGATTTCCATCCGGTTACCTTTCAACAGATGGCCGGCCTTATCTTTTATTACGATACAATGGATCACGTATACCTTTTCGTCAGTCATGATGAAGAGGAGGGACGCTGTGTAGGAATGCTGCGGACAGTTTTTGGTGCATACGAAGAACCCACGGTACGAATATCTATTCCGGATGAAGGAGAAGTTTATTTAAAGGGTGTACTGCAACAGGAATGGCTGCAGCTCTATTACTCTGCGGATGGTAAGGTATGGCAGGCAGTCGGTGATTCTATGGATATCTCTCATTTATCCGACGACACAGCAGACGATGTTCGATTTACAGGGACATTTACAGGCATTTGCAGCCAGGATTTGAGCGGCACTAAGCTTGCTGCTGATTTTCGATATTTTGATTACAGGACGTAATAGTAAGCAGATAATAAAGTTGAACATCAATTTAAATTACCTTTGTTTATTTATTATACAAAGTATGTTTGGAGATTTAGAATATATTGTAAGTGGTTTTTTAATAGTGAAGGAGGACTTGTTTTATGGAATATTTCAAAGACATCAGCCGGATTGCATATGAAGGGCCGCGGTCCACGAACCCGTTCGCGTTTAAATACTACAATCCAAAGGAAAAAGTACAGGGAAAGACGATGGAGGAGCATCTGCGTTTTTCCGTCGCGTACTGGCATACATTTGTAGAGAATGGGTCGGATCCGTTTGGTGCCGGCACGATGGAGCGGCCGTGGGACGGATACACCGGTATGGACCTGGCCAAAGCGCGCGTGGAGGCGGCATTCGAATTTTTTGAAAAACTCGGTGTTCCGTATTTTTGTTTCCATGATGTGGATATCGCGCCGGAAGGGAATACATTAAGAGAAACAAACAGGAATCTCGATACCATTGTCGGCATGATCAAAGAGTACATGAAAGACAGTAACACGAAGCTGCTTTGGAACACGGCGAACAATTTCACGCATCCCCGCTTTATTCACGGTGCTGCGACGTCCAATAACGCGGATGTGTTTGCGTATGCCGCTGCCAAAGTGAAAAAGGGGCTTGAAATCGGCAAAGAGCTCGGCGGGGAAAATTACGTGTTCTGGGGTGGACGGGAAGGTTACGAAACGCTTTTGAACACAGATATGAAGCAGGAGCTGGATAATCTGGCCCGGTTCTTTCATATGGTGGTGGATTACGCAGAAGAAATCGGCTACGAGGGGCAGTTTCTGATCGAACCGAAGCCGAAAGAACCGATGAAGCACCTGTATGACTTTGATGTAGCAACGGGCTATGCGTTTCTGCAGAATTACGGGCTGACCGATCATTTTAAGTTCAACATTGAAGCCAATCACGCTACACTCGCGGGTCATACGTTTGAGCATGAGCTGCATTACGCCCGGATTCATAATATTCTCGGATCCGTGGATGCCAATCAGGGAGATTTGCTTCTGGGATGGGACACCGATGAGTTTCCGGCCGATCTCTATTCCTCGGTGCTTGCCATGTATGAAATTCTGAAAAACGGCGGGCTCGGTAAAGGCGGCCTGAACTTTGACGCGAAAGTACGCAGAGGTTCCTTTAAACCTGAAGATCTCTTCCACGCCCACATTTCCGGTATGGATACGTATGCTGCCGGATTGAAGGTTGCATCCCGTCTGCTGGATGATGGCGTACTTGAAGACATTACCGCCGAGCGGTACAGCAGCTACGGCGAAGGCATCGGCGCGGATATTGTAAATAACCGTACCGATATTCACAAATTGGAGGAACATATACTGGATGCAGGTTCGATTGAGCATCAATCCGGCCGTCTGGAAAAAATCAGATCGATCCTCAATCAATACCTGCTCACCGAATTTTCCCGGTAAAGGAGCATAAGATATGGACTATTTCATTGGAGTGGATCTTGGAACAAGTGCCGTCAAAGCAATGCTGGTAAGTGAACAGGGAGAGGTGTCGGACGAGGTAGCAAAACCCCTGTCCCTCATGCAGCCGCAAAACGGTTTCAGCGAACAGAATCCGGAGGAATGGGCCGAGCAGACCACACGTGCCCTGAAGGAACTGATAGAGAGATTCCCCCATGACGCAGCGAGTATCAAGGGTCTCAGTTTTTCGGGGCAGATGCACAGTCTTGTTTTACTCGATAAACAAAATGATGTGCTGCGTAACGCCATTCTCTGGAATGACACGAGAACGACAGCACAGTGCCGGGAGATAGAAGACGTTCTGGGAAAAGAACGTCTTCTGGACATTACAAAAAACCCTGCGGTGGAAGGCGTCACTCTTTCCAAAATGCTGTGGGTGAAAGAGCACGAACCCGAGATATGGGAGCAGGCCGCAACGTTTCTGCTTCCAAAAGATTATGTGCGTTACAAACTAACCGGGCGTATTCATATGGATTACTCCGACGCTGCGGGCACGCTGCTGCTCGATATTGTGGAGCGTACCTGGAGCCGGGACATGTGTGAAGCCTTTGAAATCGATCCCTCGTTCTGCCCGCCGCTGCTCGAATCCACTGCCCCTGTCGGCCCTGTGACAGAGGAAATATCCGAACGCACGGAGTTGTCCCGGGAAACACAGGTCATCGCAGGCGGCGCCGATAACGCATGCGGTGCTGTCGGCTCAGGCATTTTACAGGAAGGTAGAACGTTATGCAGCGTCGGCACGTCAGGAGTGGTACTGTCGCATGAAGAAGACGGATCAAAAAATTTCGGGGGCAGCGTGCATTACTTTAATCATGCGGCACCGGATGCGTATTATGCCATGGGTGTAACACTATCTGCCGGCAACAGCCTGCGCTGGTTCCAGGACGTTTTTGCACCCGGAGAGTCCATGGATGAAATGGTAGAAGGGGTGGAGGAGATCCCGCCAGGCGCCGTCGGACTGCTTTTCACCCCGTATCTGGACGGGGAGCGCACGCCGCATGCTGACGCCGATATACGCGCCAGTTTTATCGGAATGGACAGTTCGCATGGCAGAAAGGATTTCGTCCGGTCTGTGATGGAAGGCATCACGTTTTCTCTGAAAGAATCAGTGGACATCATCCGCAATCACGGCCGGGAGATATCATCTATCGTTTCTATTGGAGGAGGCGCGAAGAATGAAACCTGGCTGCAGATGCAGGCGGATATATTCGATGCCGATGTAATCAAACTGAACAGTGAGCAGGGACCGGGTATAGGAGCAGCCATGCTTGCGGCTTACGGAAGCGGAGCGTTTTCCAGTTTGCAGGAATGCTCCGAGGTTTTCCTTCAGGTAGACCGTGTGTTTTATCCAGACGCAGAAAGGCGCGAAACGTACAGAACCCTGCACGGCTTGTACCAGGAAGTGTACGAACAGACGAAAGAACTGAACAATAGACTGAAAGAATTTCGAACGTAAAAATGACAGGGAAAGACCCGGGAATGCTGGACTCCCGGGTCTTTTCTGTATCAGCAGGGGATGACCGGCTGTTTTGTTTACCGGACACTAATTCTTATTGTTGATCTGATAGTGGGATCGGCAGAAACTATAAAAAACTGGAAAAGAATGCTTTCGATTATACATGGGCTGGGTCAGCAGGGATTTTCAATGTTATTGATTTATCTAATGGCTCAGGAGTGAGAAGAATACCTTTTTCCACCTCATGAAAATGGGCATTTCTAACTTCAGAGACCGAATAGATATTGCGGAGAAGCACGTGCCAAGGTTTGGAGTCTGTAAGCATCTCGTTGGAAATCGTGATGCTATTGCCGGTTCGTACTGCCTCAGCATGCAATATTCTTTCTCCGTGGACGTTATAAACATCCGTTTCGGTTTCCTGGTTATTACCGAGGGCAAACAGATGAAACGTAACATCCTCTGCATAGTCATAATCCGGCTTCTGTTCGTTGTCTCCGACATGAAGAAGTGTATTTTCCCGAACAAAGAGAGGAAGATGAAAATAATCGTAGGCATCCTTGATCCAGGATCCTCCATAGATTTCTTCATTGGTTATCAAGTTTGTCCATGTGCCTTTGGGCAGGTAAGTGGAAGCAATGCCGTCTTCATTGAAAACAGGGCCCGCCAGGATGGAATCCCCCAGCATATACTGTGTATCGATAAAGGTGCACGAAGGATCTTCCGGGAATTCCATCATCATGGGACGCATGAGTGGAATACCAGTTTCGGAAGTCATGCAGGCGGACGTGAAAATATAAGGCATTAAGCGATGTTTTAGTTTTATAAAAAATCTGGTAACATCTACAGCTTCCTCATCAAAAAGCCATGGGACACGGTAGGAAGAACTGCCGTGCAGACGACTGTGCGATGACAACAAACCAAAAGCGGTCCACCTTTTAAAAAGGTCAGGAGCTGCTGTATTTTCAAAGCCGCCGATATCATGACTCCAATATCCGAATCCGGATGAAGTAAGGGATAAGCCTCCCCGGAGACTTTCCCCCATGGATTCAAAACTGGCAGAACAGTCTCCTCCCCAGTGAACGGGGAATTGCTGTCCGCCGGCCGTTGCGGATCTAGCAAATAAGACTGCTTGATGTGTACCTAATTTCCCGCGTAGAAGATCGAAAACCAACCAGTTGTACATTTGGGTGTAATAATTATGCATTTTATATGGATCGGACCCATCATAGTAGACAACATCTGTTGGTATTCGTTCTCCAAAATCTGTTTTGAAGCTGTCCACTCCCATATCTATAAGTGCCTCGAGTTTTTCTCTGTACCATGCTCTGGCATCCGGGTTTGTAAAATCTACAATTCCCTGTCCCGCCTGCCACAGATCCCACTGCCAGACATCACCATTCGGTCTTTTTAATAAATAACCATTATTCATTCCCTCTTCAAATAGTTCTGATTTCTGAGCAATGTATGGATTGATCCAAACGGAGATTTTCAGCCCCCTGTCTTTCAATCGTTTTAACATTTTTTCTGGTTCTGGAAATGTGCTGCGGTTCCATTTGAAATTACACCATTCATACTCCTTCATCCAAAAGCAGTCAAAGTGAAAAACGCTTAACGGGAGATCGCGTTTATGCATCTCGTCTATAAAATGGTTCACGGTCCCCTCATCGTAATCCGTGGTAAAAGACGTTGTTAACCACAGGCCGAAAGACCAGGCCGGTGGCAGGGCAGGCTTTCCTGTTAAGTCTGTATAATGTTTCAGTACGTCTTTAGGCGTGGGTCCGTTTATAATATAGTAATCCAGCTTTTCACCTTCCACACTGAATTGGGATTTTGAAACAATCTCAGAACCAACTTCAAAAGAAACAAGTTCAGGATGATTCACAAAAACACCATATCCATTATTGGAGAGATAAAAAGGTATGTTTTTGTATGCCTGTTCGGTGCTGGTGCCTCCATCTTTATTCCATATATCTACGGTCTGTCCGTTTTTCACAAAAGGAGTGAAGCGTTCTCCCAATCCATAAATATTTTCACCTACCCCAAGATTCAATTGTTCTCTCATATAAGTGCTGCCATCTTCAGAAGTAATATAAGCCAGGCTGTTCGGAGAACTATTTGTAAGGTTTTTGTTACCATTCAAGAAGTCTACACTCCATGTATCTTTATGAATACGGGCTTTTAGGCTGCCGCTTTGAAGCAGGGCAAAGCTTTCATTGTCTTCAATGATTGCTTCGGATGCATTTTCTGATAAGTCAAACCAGGGCCCTCGTTCTTTCTGTCCCTTGAAATGCCAAGCCTGCACCCGGATGACATTATTTAAGGGAGATGACACCTTTACGGTCAATAATGGCCCGTCGAGGGTGTCGCCACGGTGATTGATATACTTGCAGGGAGCATAGAAGGTAATGCTGTTATCTCCGCGCTGTACGTCATATACAAGTTTCGGTGTATGAATCTTATAACCAGGCTGTGTCAGCCAATTGCCGTCTGAAAATTTCATTCTTTCCATTCACCTCTCTGTAAATTAATTGTTATTTCACGGCACCGCTTGCAAGACCTTTGACTAAGCGCTTTTGAAGTATTATGAAAATAATTAATACAGGAAGAGCGGAAATAGCAGCAAAGGCCATTAATAAATTCCATTCGATTCCGTACTGGCCAATAGCGTTATAAATACCTGCAGTCAGGGGCCAGAGTTCCTGGCTTCGGTTAAATGTAATACTGAAGATCAAATCCCCCCATGTGAAGAAAAAGGAAACAGCCCCGCAGACAATAATACTGGGGGTGGCGAGAGGCATGATAATACGTATGAACGCACTCAAAGGATTACATCCGTCAATCCTGGCTGCATCTTCCAATTCTCTTGGGATACCGAGAAAAAAGGTTCGTAAAATTAATACAGAGAATGGAATCCCTAACGTTGCGCAGGCAAGGATCGGTCCGATGTAAGAGTTTAAAATTCCCGACTGGTCAAACAGAATAAACAGCGGAGTCAAAATAACCGTGGCCGGCAGCATCTGTGTGACCAGGAATAAGAGAATAAATAATTCTTTCCCTTTTATCGAAAAGCGGGCAAGTCCGTACGCAGAAGGTACGGATAGTATCAGTACAATCAGAGTTGTAGAGCTCGCAATTAACAGGCTGTTGGCAAAATTACGTATAATCCCCCGTTGAAAGATTTCCTGATAACTATTGAACTGCCAATCTGCCGGTAGAAATGCAGGAGGAACTTGAAAGATCTCATTCTGCGTTTTAAGAGATGTTACGATCATCCAGAACACAGGAAATAAAAAGATAAAAACGATCAAAATACCGGCAATGTTCAGCAGCCATTCTTTCTTTCTGTTTTTCATGCTTACATCACCTCATCATTTTTGATCATTTTTAAGTAGACCAAACTTACAACAAATAGAATTAAAAAGAGAATATTCGCGGTTGCAGCTCCCATGCTGAATTCAAAGTCGCTGAAAGAGTATTGGTAGGACAAGGTGGAAAGTACTTCTGTAGCATTTACAGGCCCTCCCCCTGTCATCACAAAAATTAAGTCAAATACCTTAAATGTATAAATAAAGCCAAGCATCATGACGACCAGTATAACCGGGCGGAGCAAAGGGACAGTAATGCGGAAAAACTTCTGAATAATACTGGCTCCATCAAGACTCGCACTTTCGTAAATATCTTCAGGCAGGTTGCTTAATCCCGTAGAGAGCAAAAGCATATTGAATGGAATTCCTACCCATATATTTGCCAGGACTACACTCCATAGAGCCATCTGCGGGCTTGTCAGCCATGGAATCGGATTTTCAATTATTCCTATAGATAATAAGAATTGATTAAATATTCCTCCATCAGCCCCCATCATGAAACGAAATAAGAGAGCGGAGATAGTGAGAGGGATGAGCCAGCTCACCATCATAATCCCCCGCAAAAATGAAGCAAGACGGAATTTCATACTGAAAAACAAAGCCAGCAGAAATCCGATGACAAACTGAAAAACAACACTCCCAACGGTGTAAAGCAATGTATTTTTCACAGAAATCCAAAAAACACTGTCTTGAAATAGATTCATGTAGTTAGCGAAACCAACTAGACTCGATTTACCTGTGTTTAATCCCTGCAGGTCAACGTTCTGGAAGCTTAAAATCAGATTGTAGAGTAAAGGATAACCTATAAGAGCCAGCATATAGATAACCGCAGGAAATAAAAACATATATCCATTCCATCGACTGGGTAATTTTTTTAACATGATATATCTCCTTACACACCCATTTTGTGAACGAACGGTAATAAGGGAACGGGAGACAGATAGCTTTGAGCTACCCGTCTACTCCGAAATAGTTGAAACTTCTTCTGCTGCATCCTTCATAGCTTGTTCCGGTGATTTTGAATCAGTTAAAGATTCCTGCAGTGTTAACTGTATAGCTTCCGAAACATTCGGCCATTCAGGAGATGGTCCTCTTGCTTGAGCATATTCCATTATTGGAAGGAAGCTGGAAAGATGCTTATCTTCACTCCAATGATTGGATTCATTCAATATATCCTGTCTTGGAGGAAAGACCCCGGTTTCTGCTGTATAATCTGTAAGTTGTTCAGGAGATGTAAGCCATTTCATAAAATCCCAGGAAGCTTCGACATTTCCGCCGGACACACTGGTTAAATTGGCTCCTCCAAGGGTAGAAGCATGCTTTTCAGCTTTTGGAATTTCAGCGATATTGAAATGTAAATCAGGATTCTCTGATTTAATTCGTTCAATGTTCCACGTTCCATTAATCATCATCGCCAGATTACCTGTACTGAACTGACGGGCCAGATCATCCTGTGTTGCGTTAATAACACTGGAACTCATGGAACCGTTATCGACCAATTCATTTACCAAGGATAAAGCCTGTGTGGCTCCCTCTGATCCAAGGCTTTTATAGTCAGCTCCTGCGGATAAGAGGAAAGGATAGAATTGGAAGGTAGATTCTTCCGATTTTACTGCTGACATGCCGAATCCCTGGACCGCCCCTTGAGTCAGTTGAGAAGCAGTATCTTTCAAATCCGACCACGTTTCAGGAGGGTTGGAAATGCCGGCTTCCTCAAACATGTCTTCATTATAATAAAGTCCTAACGTGTTACTTGTGACTGGAAGTCCATAATATTTACCGTCATACGTAGTAGAATGTAAAGGACCTTCGAGAAACTGTTCTGTTTGCTCCCAATTCTCAATCTGTTCCGTTAGGTCTGTGAGGATTCCTTGTTCAGCAAAAGCCGCATTATCGACGTTGTCCATAAAAACCATATCAGGTAGGTTACTTCCGGCAGAACCGACAGACAGTTGTTTCTTGATTTCGTCAAACGGGACATATTCTGTTTTTATAACGACTTCATCCTGAGAATTGTTATACTCTTCTACCAGCTGATAAAACTTCTCCTGCTGCACACCGGTGAAGTAATCCCAAACTAAAATCTCTTCAGCAGAACCACCCTCACTGTTTCCTCCTTCAGAAGATGAAGTATTGCCACCGTTACTTCCGCATGCCCCTAAAACCATGAACATGAGAACCGCGCTGACCAGCCCCAGACTTTTTGCAAACAGCTTCATTTTAACACCCCTTGCTATAAGTTTAGATAGTTTAAATGATGAACAAAGTGCAAAGTGATAACAGATGCGTTTTCTAACATAGGATGATGACTTTTAGGATAGAATAAGAGATAGATGTAGACTTATTATACGATTATTTTTATGCTATTATGTTTAATAAATAAACAAACGTTGGAGGATTACGATGAAAACCGGTGATCAGGAGTTAGTGAAAAAAATTAATAAATCCATTGTTCTGCAGACGATACAGGCATCGAGTCCAATATCCAGGGCACAGATCTCGAAGGAATCGGGGTTGAACAAGGCAACAGTATCGGGGCTCGTGAGCGAGTTGATGGAAGAAGACTTTGTGCTTGAAATCGGGACCGGGCTCTCAAGCGGCGGCCGGAAACCGGTTATGCTTTATTTTAACCAGACAGCCGGCTATGCCATAGGTATCGATCTCGGAGTCAACTACATACTGGCTGTACTGACGGATCTGCAGGGTCAGGTGGTGGAAAAAATAGAGGAACCGCTGGAGGAAACGTCTCCCGGAGTGGTTCTGCCTATGCTTAAGAATATTATCAACACATTGATGGAAAAACAGCCGGCCAGTTCCTACGGAGTAGTCGGCATAGGCGTTGGTGTGCCGGGTATTACGGACAACAACGGGTCCATCCTGTTCGCGCCGAACCTGAACTGGGAACAGGTGAATGTAAAGCAGGATCTGGAGCAGTATTTCGAGCTTCCGGTGGTGATTGAAAACGAAGCAAAAGCCGGCGCCCACGGTGAAAATATTCACGGAGCGGGCAGAAAAAGTTCCGATTTTGTTTACATCAGTCTCGGCATCGGTATTGGAACCGGCATTATTATTGATGACAAATTATACAAAGGTGCCCGCGGAATGTCGGGGGAGATGGGACATATCTCCATCGATGCGAATGGGAAGAAATGCCGCTGCGGAAACAAAGGGTGCTGGGAATTGTACAGTTCGGAGAGTACATTGCTGGAGCAGGCGGCGAAACTGCCTTCGATGGAAGGGAAAGAGCTGAGCCTGAACCAGTTGATACAGGAAGCAGAAGCCGGGAACGGGGAGGTCCTTTCCTTGCTCAGCCGCATCGGGGAATATGTGGGCATTGGACTGACCAATGTCGTGAACACGTTCAACCCGGAACAGATTATTATCGGCAACCGTCTGTCCAAAATCCAGCGCTGGCTCGAGAATCCTATTCACCACGTGCTGGAACAGCGTCTGCTTCCACCCTTTTACGAAGGACTGGAGGTTTCTTTCTCCCAGTTCGGCATTGAATCCTGCGCTCTTGGTTCCGCGGCATTTTCGGTTGAAGCGTTCTTTTCGGAAAACAAAGTCACCGTTACCTGAAGGGCGGAAAATCCGGCGCGGCGCGGTGTTTTCAGCGGAATTTCTGCTGCTGAAGGCACCGCGCTTTTTTATAGGACTCTGTAGTGGACACTGGATATTCAGCTTGTATTTCCAGTGTCCACGGAGGTGGTTTTGATGGATACAATCTTTCTAAAGTGAGCAATTAGTGTCCATTGTCGTCAGTCGGTGACCACTAATCGATGATTTCAGCAGGGTAGTGTCCCCACAACGCTGTTTTGTAGACACTAATCTTTGTTTTCGAGAAGATAGTGGACATACCTCTTAGGATTTTAAGAGGGGGAGGCCTTCCTTTTTCACTTCTTACTGATTAATTAATTTAATTAATAATTGACTTTCAGCGCGATCGCTATTAAACTACTTCTGAAAGCGTTTTCTATCAAACGACGGACATATACATAAAAGCATCTATTGTAGACTCGAAAAAAAGAGAGGGTTTCATATGATAAACAAACAGCTTCCAAAGATTTGGTTTGGCGGGGATTACAATCCGGAGCAGTGGGACAGGGAGACGTGGGATGAAGACGTGCGGATGTTTAAGCTCGCCGGCATTGATGTGGCGACATTAAATGTGTTTTCCTGGGCGCAGAATCAGCCGGATGAAGACACGTACCATTTTGAATGGCTCGATGAACAGATTGACCGCCTGTATGAACAGGGGATTTATACGTGCCTGGCCACGAGCACAGCCGCTCATCCGGCGTGGATGGCAAAGAAGTACCCCGATATGCTGCGGGTGGATTTCCACGGGCAGCAGCGGAAGTTCGGAGGCAGGCACAATTCCTGCCCCAACAGCCCGACTTACCGAAAGTATTCAGAGAGGATAGCGGACAAACTGGCAGCGCGCTACAAAGAACATCCAGGGGTGTTGATCTGGCACGTATCCAATGAATACGGGGGATACTGCTACTGCGGGCACTGCGAAGCGGCGTTCCGGGAGTGGCTGAAAGAAAAATACCAGACGCTCGATGAAGTGAACAGAGTATGGAATACCCGTTTCTGGGGCCATACGTTTTACGACTGGGATGAAATCGTTGCCCCCAGTGCTTTAAGTGAGGAGCGCAAAGGGAGTGAGACAGATTTTCAGGGGATCTCCATCGATTACCGTCGGTTTATGTCGGACAGCCTGCTGGAGTGTTTTCAGCTGGAATACAACGCGCTCAAAAAACACACCCCCGATACGCCGGTGACGACGAATCTCATGGGTACGTTCCCGATGCTTGATTATTTCAAATGGGGAAAAGAGATGGATGTTGTCTCGTGGGACAATTATCCGGCCATGGATACCCCGATCAGCTACACCGCGATGACGCATGATTTAATGCGCGGGCTGAAAAGCGGGCAGCCCTTTATGCTGATGGAACAGACACCGAGCCAGCAGAACTGGCAGTCTTACAACTCTTTGAAACGGCCGGGCGTGATGAGGTTGTGGAGTTATCAGGCGGTGGCGCGGGGAGCCGATACGGTTCTGTATTTTCAGCTGCGACGTTCCGCCGGGGCCACGGAAAAATTTCACGGTGCCGTTATTGAACACGCGGGTCATGAACATACGAGGGTGTTCAGGGAAACCGCGGAGCTTGGCAGAGAGTTGGACGTGTTGTCGGATGAAGTGCTGGACAGCCGGGTGCAGGCCAGAGCCGCCATCGTTTTTGACTGGGAAAACCGGTGGGCGGTTGAATTGTCGAGCGGTCCGTCCGCGGCGCTTGATTATGTGACGGAAGTGCACAAATATTATGATGCCTTGTACCAGCAGAATATCCAGGTGGACATGATCGGGGTGGAAGAGGACCTGAGCGGCTATGACCTTGTCATTGCGCCTGTGTTATACATGGTGAAACGCGGATACGCGGGTAAGCTGAAGACGTTTGTGAATAATGGCGGTACTTTTGTTACCACATTCTTCAGCGGTATCGTCGATGAGCATGATCTCGTCACCCTTGGAGGTTATCCGGGAGAGTTACGAAGTCTGCTCGGCATCTGGGCCGAAGAGATCGATGCGCTGCCGCCGGAGAAGAAAAATCAGATTGTCATGAAAGAACCATGGGAGCACGGGCGGAAAGAATATAACTGCCGGCTGCTGTTTGATCTTATCCACGCGGAAAGCGCTGAGGTGCTGGCGGAGTATGGTTCCGACTTTTACGCGGGCATGCCGGTTGTCACGAAGAACTCCTACGGCAGCGGAAATGCCTTCTATGTTGCGTCGAGTCCGGAAGGGGACTTTCTGAAAGATTTTCTCCGCGACCTTTGTGAAAAGCAGGGGATAGCCCCGCTTGTGACATACGCCGACGACGGGGTGGAAGCTTCGGAACGCCGCAGCAACAGCGGTTCCTATCTGTTTCTCATGAATCACAACGACCGCACGTCCTCGTTTGATATTGGAGAGAGACAGACAGAAGATCTGCTCACAGGAGAAATGGTCACCGGAGCGCATGCGCTTGAGCCAAAAGGGGTAATGATTTTAAAGGACTCCCTGTAAGAAAATAAAGCATACCAAAAAAGCTTCCGCCCATCTGTATTGACAGGCGGAAGCTTTGTTATTCTTCTGTCATTTTTGTAATTCTCACTTTTTCAATCCGGTTTTTGTTCATCTTCAGTATTTCAAAGTACAGTGAATCATATTCCAGTGTTTCTCCTTCTTTTGGTATCTTTTCCATTTCCTTATATAGAAACCCTGATATTATATCCTCATCCTCCGGAATACTCTCCCGGAACAAATCATTGAGACGGCGGAGACCGAGTTTGCCGTGGCAGACAATGTGCTGTTCCGACAGTTCCTCAATCAGCTTCTCTTCGCTGTCATCCGTTTCATCGGCGATTTCCTGGCCGATCATCGCTTCAATAATGTCTTCGTGACTGATAATGCCGCTGGTGCCGCCGTATTCATCCAGCACGATGGCCAGGTGCTTTTTCTCTTTGAGCATCATTTTAAAGACTTTCTCAATATTGGTCGTTTCGACAATGTAGAGCGGATAATTATCGGTGAAATCCGCCAGACTCAGGCCCGGCTCCTGGGCCCATTTAAGGAGAAGCTTAGAGTGAAAAATACCGATGATATGGTCCATATCCCCGTCATACACGGGATAACGGGTATGATTATTCTCGAGCACGATGGCTTCGGCTTCGTCGTACGAGCTTCCGGCCGGGATGCCGGTGATATCGATGCGCGGTGTTTTCAGGGCGTCTTTCACATCTTTATTGTAAAAGTCGATGACCCCTTTGATCCGCTGGGTTTCATCACTTTCAAACGTTCCTTCCGACGAACCGATGTCGACCATCGTTTTCAGTTCCTCTTTGGAGAAAGAGGACTGTTCTTTTTCCCCTTTTGAAATAACCCGTATAACCGCACCTGTGAAATGCGACAGCAGATAGGTCAGTGGTTTGAAAATAGTCATCACGGCCCGTATCACCGGGGCGACCAAGTAGGCAATCCGGTCAGCAAAGGTAGCGGCCGTTGATTTTGGCAGCACTTCAGAGAAGACAATAATGGTAACAGTCAGGGCGGCGGAAGCGATGCCGACGTTAATGCCGTAATCGAGCGCCACGATGGTGACCAGCGTGGGGAGGGTAATATTGGATATATTGTTGCCGATCAAGATCGCGGTAATCATCTCATCGGGACGTGAAATCATATGTAATAATTTTTGGGACGCTTTATCTCCGTTATCCGCGCGTGATTTTACTTTCATCTGATTAACGGCGGTAAGAGCCGTTTCGCTGCCTGATAAAAACAGGGATACACAGAGTAAAACGATAATAGCAGCTATCATGTAACCATCCTCCAACGTTTGAACGTGTTCCACACTCCTTACTATACCCTTTCCAAAACAGAAGAAACACCGAATTATTTTGCGAATTGTATGTAAAAAAGGAACGATGCATAGTAAAATCTGTCGTAGAATGTAATGTTTGAGGGGAGAGGTAGATGAAGAACGTGGATAAGCGATTTCGTATTGCACACCGGGAAGCTTGGATCGGGGTCGGCCTGGTGGTATTCAATTTTCTGTGGTGGTTTGGTTTTGCCTATGGATTGGGGTCGGCTGATCCTTCAGCGTACCATTATGTTCTTGGTATGCCGGCCTGGTTTTTCTACAGCTGCGCCCTGGGGTCTATTGTAATGATGGTGCTGGTCAGCGCTGTAGTAAAGCTTTTTTTCAAAGAAGTACCGCTTGACGATGAGGAGGGATCTTCATGAACTGGGGAGTTGTGATCCCTCTGATTGTATTTGTGACGGCGATTTTTGGCATCGGTTTCTGGGCATCGCGGCAGATGGCGTCCAAGCGCGACTTCCTGCAGGAGTATTTTCTGGGAAGCCGGGAGCTTGGCGGGCTGATCCTTGCGATGACGATGATTGCAACGTACGGAAGCGCCAGCAGTTTTGTCGGTGGTCCGGGAGTGGCTTACACCCAGGGGCTCGGCTGGGTACTGCTTGCGATGTCCCAGACGGCAACCGGTTACTTCGTGCTTATGATTCTTGGGAAAAAATTTGCGGTAAAGGCACGGCAGTATAAGGCTGTAACGCTTGTTGATTACCTGAAAGGACGTTATCAAAGCAAGGCCGTTGTGCTGCTCAGCGCGGCGAGCATTATAATTTTCCTGTTTTCAGCAATGGCTGCGCAGTGGGTGGGAGGCGCCCGTTTGATTGAGTCACTGACGGGGCTTTCCTACACATCCGCTTTATTTATCTTCGCCGCCGCGGTGATTGTATACGTGATTATCGGCGGGTTCCGTGCTGTTGTCGTCACGGACACGCTGCAGGGCATTGTGATGTTTTTCGGTACACTTATTATACTTATTGGAACCATTATAGCAGGCGGCGGTATGGGCAATATTATGTCCGATCTTGCCGCAGAAAACCCGAATCTTGTGACACCGTTTGGTCACGACGGCAGCCTGACACCAAGGTACGTTTCTTCGTTCTGGATTCTTGTCGGTGTAGGTGTCATCGGTCTGCCGCAGGTGGCGGTGCGGGCGATGTCCTATAAAAGTTCCAAAGGGATGCACCGGGCGCTCATTATCGGTACGGTGGTCACGGCGTTTATGATGTTTGGGATGCACCTTGTCGGCGTCATGGCGCGTCCGATTCTGCCCGGCATTGAAACACCGGATTCCGTGATGCCGCGGATCGCGATGGAAGTGCTGCCGGCCTGGCTTGCCGGAGTTGTGCTGGCCGCACCGATGGCAGCTATCATGTCCACGGTGGATTCGCTGCTTCTGCTTGTCAGTTCCACTGTAGTGAAAGATGTGTATGTGAACTATATGAAACCCGATGCGTCCCGCAAGCAGGTGAAGCGGGTCAGTTTCGGAGTGACGGCGGTTCTTGGGATCAGCGTGTTTGCGATGTCGCTCAGCCCGCCGGATCTGTTAATCTGGTTGAATCTGTTTGCTTTCGGAGGGCTTGAGTCCGCCTTTATCTGGCCGGTTGTACTCGGTCTGTACTGGTCGAAAGGGAATAAATACGGAGCGCTCGCCTCCATTATCATCGGCGTCGCCGCGTACAGCCTGATTCATAATCTGTGGCCGGAACCGTTCGGCATGCATACCGTGACGCTTCCGGTACTGCTGTCATGCGCGGGGTATATTACAGCAACCCTTGTTTCCCGCCGCGTCACGACCATCGGCCATCATCCATGAAAATGTTATCATCGGGTGAGCAGCGGGGATTTTATTTTCAAAAAAATAAAAACACGACCGGTGAGGAGGTCTATAGATGAAATATGTATATCGAACCGGACTGCTTCTATCGGCAGCGGCTGCAGCAATTGGAGGCTCTTTATTTTACGCCGGCGGTGCTGATGCGGCAGATGCTTTTTCCGATGTTCGTAACAGTCACTGGGCGTCGGCATCTATTCAGCGCCTCGCGGAAGATGATATCGTAAACGGGTATTCCAACGGGACGTACCACCCCGGCGAAGAGATTAACCGGGGGCAGGTCGCGGAATTGTTGACGACAGCATTCAGCTTGAACCCGGGAAGTACGGCTTCATCTTTCAGTGATCTCGACAGCGGCAGTTATTATACGCCATTTGCCGAAGCGGTGAATGAGGCAGGGTATATGACCGGAAGCGCCAACAGGTTTGAAGCAGGAGCAGATTTGACAAGACAGCAGATGGCAACGGTTCTCGTGCGTGCTTTCTCTCTGGAAGATGAGGGAGACGGGGTAGGGATCCGTGACTTAAGCAGTGCGGCCCCCACCCACCGTCCGAACATAGAAATCCTCGCCCAGCACGGGATTACAGAGACAAGCAGCGGGATGTTCCGTCCGGATGAAACCGTAACGAGGGATCAGTTCGCTGTCTTTTTGGACCGTGCCAGAGCGGTTGCTCATACAAGAGATGCAGGAATTCTTGAGGCAGCCTCATCCGGGCGGAATACGATGGATGTCAGTTTTGACCGGCAGCTTTCAGCGATCAGTGTAGATGACTTCTCCTTTCAGCCTCCTGCCGTAGTCCTGAGTGTGGAGTTTGTAGATGCGGAGAATTCTCCGGCGGGAAGCGATGACGCCGTCACTGTAGTCCGCCTGACGACAGGGACACAGGAAGGAAGTCACAGGCTTTATTACAAAGGGGAACGCACGGAAATTGAAATGTGATAGATAACAGACAGATACAGTTGTCTCAGCTAAGAAGAGAGGAGAGAATATTGTTGTCCTATATTGTAAAATGGACCGCCGGCGCTGCTCTGTTGCTTGCTGCCTTTACGGCGGTATTCCATCTGCAGGCGCCAAAGGCAGAAGCGGCGGCAGCTTTTTCGGATGTGGAAGAGGAGTACTGGGCATCCGGATCGATTCAGCGTCTTTCAGAGAAAGGAATACTGGGCGGCTATTCCGACGGTACCTTTGCGCCCGGCGAAGAGATTAACCGGGGCCAGGCGGCTTCGATGCTCGTACGCGTGTTTGACCTGAATATGGAGGAGCAGCCTGAATCCACGTTTGAAGACTTGAACGCGGGCAGTTATTTCACGCCGGCGGCAGAAGCCGTCAAAGAAGCAGGATTGATGGGAGGAAGAGAAAATAACACGCTTTTTTCTCCTGATATGAATTTAAGCCGGGAACAGATGGCTTCGATACTGGTACGGGCTTTCGGACTGCAGGCCCGGGAAGGCGGACAGACGGTGATTGCTGATATCGAGGAAGCGTCCCAGACCCACCGGGCGAATATTGAAATACTGGCGGGCCATGGTATTACCGCCACGCCCGATCAGCGTTTTCATCCCCGGGACCCTGTCACACGCGCCCAGTTTGCCGTCTTTCTCGAGAGGGCACAGGCTGATGAATATACGAAAGAACAGGGATTGACAGATGTCAGCATGGTGGATGAGGAAACCATTGATGTGCAATTTGAACAGACGCCGGGGAACGTTGAAGCAGGACAGTTCTCGTTCGATCCGGCCGTAAACGTATCCCGGACTGAAACGGTGGGAAGGAACACGGTCCGTTTGACGGTCGAGCCGATGGAGCACGACCAGTCTTATTCTCTGTTGTATCAGGGAACGTGGACAGGGATGACTGTGGAAACGGCACCGGAACCGGTGGTCGAAGACGTGATGGCCTCTGATCTGAAGCAGGTGACGGTTCAGTTCAACACGGACATCAGCGGCATGGAGCTGACGAGTCCTGACGCCTACAGACTTGCCACAACAGGAGGCAGCACGATAACGGTTGACAACATTCAGGCGGAGGGAAGGACCGTCACCCTGAACTTGAATGAAGCACGTCCGCAGGGCGATACCGCTGTCCTTCAGCTTACAGCCCCGGTTGTTTCGGAACCAGAAGCATACAACCTGGTGTTTTTTGATGAAACGATGTAAAACGATAGTAGAAAGACGCTCCCGGTTATCCTGAATGATAGCCGGGAGCGTTTTCTGTAGGTGGGTGGGCCCGTCTGGGGCGAATAAATGCACGCAGCCGGCACAAATTGGTCGATGGATTCGCTTTAACGACCAATTGCATGATTGAGCAAGTGGAAAACGGTCCCAGGGGATCTTTTAGAGGCATCTGTAGTGTGTTTCTGCTTGGAAATGGTCGAGAGAGGTCGTCTATCGACCGTTTACCGGCAGAGTGCTCCAGGGAGACCGCCTCAGCCGGTCTTTGAAACCATGTATCTCTTTTGCGGGCTCGCGTGTGGACATTATGCGTTTGAGGGGCGCCTTTAGTGTCCATACCCCATAAGGATCTTTTTCCCCCAAGCCCTTTCGATATAAAAAAACTTAATGTAAACGCATATAAAAGTACGTTAATTAAGTTAATTTATATGATATACTGAGAGAGAGTACAGGATGGAGGGCACGATATGATACAGACCGGAAGCTTTCAGTGGATGAAATCATTAAATAAATCCATCATATTAAATAAAATACGTACGAACGGACCGATTTCACGCGCCCAGATCGCCAAAGACACCAAGTTAACACCACCGACCGTGAGCAGTATCGTGAAAGAGTGGCTGGATCAGGGTTTTGTGAAAGAAAGCAGTCTTGGAACGTCGCAGGGCGGACGGAAACCGACGATGCTTGAGATGAACAACAGTGAATTTTTTGTGATAGGTATTGATGCAGGACCGAATGAGATGGAAATGATTTTATCGGATTTATCCGGAGAAGTCGTTGATGGTGCCCGGATTCCGATCACACTGCCGATTCAGGAACATGATTTTATCGAAATGCTGCAAGGCGGCATCCGTCGTTTTTTACATAGATATAACCATCTTCGTGACAAAATAATCGGCATTGGTGTTGCCATGCACGGGGTAGTGGATGCGGCGTCCGGGATATCACTGTATGCGCCGAACCTGGATCTGCGTGACATGCCGGTAAAAGAGAAACTGGAAGCTGCTTTTCCCTATTCGGTGAAAGTCGAGAATGACGCAAGAGCGATGGCGCTCGGAGAAGCCTGGTTCGGTGAAAGCGGAGAGGCCCACAGCATGATGGCCGTCAATATCGGACGCGGCATCGGAGCCGGTATGGTGATAGACGGAAAGCTGTATCACGGGGAATTTGATACAGCAGGAGAAGTCGGGCACATGACGATTGATATTCACGGAGAAACGTGTCAGTGCGGCAATACCGGGTGCCTCCAGACGATGGCCTCCGGACCGGCACTTGCCGCAAAAGCAGAGAGACTGGCAGCATCCGGCGAAGCCACCGCGCTTTCTGAAAGAGCTGCCCGCAGCGACGGCGTCATCACCGGAGAACTGGTGTATGAAACGGCGCTGGCAGGGGATGAGGTATGCCGGAAGCTGCTCGAAGACACCGGCCGTTACATCGGTATCGGCTTCACGAACCTGATTCACGTCATGAACCCCGGCAAAATCGTGATCGGAGGAGGCGTGTCCAACGCAGCATCTTATATCCTTCCCCCCATTAAAGAAGAAATCAAGAAGCGGGCCCTGACGACAAAAGCCAAGCATACCGACGTCGTCGTGTCCGGTCTCGGGGACCAGGCCACCGCACTCGGCGCCGTCTCGCTCGTACTGGTCGAGCTGTTTGACCCTGAAGTGATCGTTTCGCAGTGACTACACGTTAGACAGAAACACCGGGAAATCTAAAAAAATATTCAAATTACAACGGGAGGGTACCACCCCTCTCTTTTCTTATTTTATACTGGAAATGTAAGTTTTTATGAAAACACGTCGCAGACAAAAGATGCTGTGTTTATAAAAGAATGGATGAAGGAGACTGATAGGAGGGTTTACTGTGCAGCAATTAAATGAGTGGACGCAGGGATGGGCTTCGATCATACTATACGCTGTCCTGCTGACCGTTATGATATATTTCAGCCTATCTTTAATTTTTAAAAACCGGGGGCGTTATGTCCTCGATATTGCAACCGTCATGATTGAAGCACTCATCATTTTAGTTGTTGTCCCTTTTATTGCTCCTCCGCTTATTGGAGGCTGGCAGGCCCTTGGAATATTATTTACAGCAGCTGTCGGTATCATGATCAGTGTTCTTTTTACCATAATCAAGGTTGCAGTCCTCCGCAGGCAAAAACACTTCAATTCATAGTTACAGAGGGCTTTTTGGCAGTGTGCTGAAACATCAAGAAAGTGGATTAAAAACAGGGTAATGATCACCGATTCTGGATGAAGGAGACTGGATGATGAGAAAAAGAATAACAGGTGTTGTGTCAGTTGGTATCCCGTTGCTGCTGCTTTTTTTGATTTTGAACTTTTTTTCAGGACTTATTCCGATGGACAACATGCAGGGACTGCCCGTTATTCTGCCGATCTTCCTTTGTCCCATCGGCGCCGTAATAGGCTTTGTTTCATACAGGTTATACAAGGATAAATGGTCCCTTATCGGCATTGTTTTTAATATAGTGATGTTTTTGTTTCCGATATTGTATCATGTTATCGGAACAGTCATTTTTGGCGTGTAGAGGAGCTTCGTTCCTATGATGATAGTTAATAAGACTTTTAGCTTTTGGGCTTTTTTGACCAGTGTACTGGGTGTTGTGTTTTTTATACTCAGCCATGCCGCAGCTCCCAGAGTACCACAAGGCTTCATAGCCATTCTGACAGCCTTTCTCTACATATTGGCTGTCATTTTACTCCTTGTTGGATTAATAAGTGCTGTTACAGCTGTTATTCGAAAGGAACCGAAGAAGATCAAGTACGCAGGAGTTGTTATACCTTTTCTCATCATTCTTTATTATATACTGGTTCCCGTCATCATGGCATTATTGTGGGGAATGAGCGACAGTCCCTGATAAAGGGAGGAATACTCTCTTTTTGTGTGAAGGTATGTACCTGGGAATGCGGTGTGTGGCATGATTCGGCGGATTACGTAATAAGCACTGGAGGCTTTTGAAATGCAGCAACAAATGTTTTTCCTTATCACGTATTGGATTATGGTTGCCATTGGATTGGCTTCTTTTTATTACACGTTTATGGACTACGGGTTTGGAATTACGGTGTTAATAACAGTCGTTACGGGTACATCAGCTGCTCTCCTGGCAAACGCGCTTAGAAATCGGTTATTGATTATGCTGGCTGTGCTGCTGTTTTTCAGTTCTCTGATTTTCATCGGGATTATCAGTATAGATGACCTGGTGGCAGCGTTTATTGTTGAAGGAAAATGACAGCATATGCTCCCATGACTGGAACATACCGGCTGAGAGAAAATGAATCAAGAAGTTCATATTATAAAAAAAGCAGTGCCGTAATAACCAACAGGTATTGCCAGCCACATAAATAAAGCCCCAACCCTTAAGAACTGGCAGACGAAAAATTAAACAGATTCACCGTCCTATCGAAGGGCTGATTAACCAGACAAAGGTGATGAAATGCCTTTGGATTTCAACGATATGATCGACTTCAAAGTAAAATTGTATTATATCATCAAATGAAGTATCAAAATGTTCAAGTAGGATAATGGGGCGGAAGCCGACAGCCTCCACCTCAACATTTGACTTAGAACCGAATAGAACATCATTCCCTATCCTATCAAGACTTTGGAGGATATGTCGAAAGAACGCATCACGGATTCAGGTTTTCTCCTTCGACCACTAAAAAAACGTAAGTATGGAGCAGCCATACTTACGTTTTTATTCCTTTCCGTTTCTTTTTCACACGTATGAACGAAGCTGTTCTTACTGGATATCGTCTTTATACTGCATGTACACGACGTGGGTTTCGAGGTGTTCTTCGAGCCCGTGACGGCCGTCGGCGCCACCGATGCCGGATTGTTTGCGGCCGGCGTGGAAGCCTTGGATGGCTTCGAAGTTTTCGCGGTTCACGAAGGTTTCGCCGAATTCGAGGCCGTTGACGGCTTTCATGATTTCGTGCATGTTTTCGCTGAAGATGGAGGACGACAGTCCGTATTCGGTGTCGTTGGATTTTTCGATGACTTCGTCCATCGTCTGGAACGTCACAATCGGGAGAACCGGACCGAAGATTTCCTGCTGGATGACGTTCATGTCCTGGGTTACATTGCTGAGCACGGTCGGTTCGAAGTAATAGCCGTCTGTGTTTTCAGCGGGTGTTCCGCCGGTTTCGACGAAGGCACCTGCTTTTACTGCTTCGTTCACCATATTTGTGACGCTGTCGAGCTGTTCCTGCCCAACCAGCGGACCGATATCGGCATCGCTGTCCTGCAGCGGGTTGCCGTATGTGGCCTGTTTCATTTTCTCTGTGATACGTTTCGTGAATGCTTCGGCCACATCTTCATGCACGTAGACACGTTCTGCGTTGGTGCAGGCCTGTCCGTTATTGATCGTGCGGGACTGGTAGATGTTTTCCACCGCGGTATCAAGATCAGCATGTTTCGTCACAATCGCCGGTGCCTTGCCGCCGAGTTCGAGGTTCACTTTGGTCATTGTCTGAGCGGCTGCTTCCATCACAGCGGTACCGGCCGGTTTGCTTCCGGTCATGGAGACCATGCCGATGCTTTCGTGCTTGGCAAGGGTGTTTCCGACAGTGGAACCTTTGCCGTAAACAATGTTCAGAACACCCTCCGGCAGGCCGATACTATGAATAAGCTTCATCATTTCCCCGGCTGTGACCGGTGTGGCCTGCGCGGGTTTAATGACGGCGGTGCACCCGGTCAAGAGCGCCGGTGCGACTTTACGGGCGAAAATAAAGATCGGGAAGTTCCAGGGAATGATTCCGCCGATCACGCCGATCGGTTTTTTCATGACGAATATATTTTCATTCGAACGGTCACTGTTTAGAATTTCTCCTTCATATTTTCTGGCCCAGCCGGCCATGTAGCGGAAGTAGTCGACGGCGGTGTCTACTTCGGCTTCGGAGAGGGCGGGGACTTTGCCGTTTTCTTCGGTCAAGGTCCGGGCGAGGTGATCTTTATTCTGCTCAAACAGATCGGCGATACGGCTTAAATACCCGGCGCGTTCGGACGCAGGGGTCTGACTCCAGCTGCCAAAGGCGCTGCGCGCGGCCTGCACCGCCTGCCTGGTTTCCTCCGCCGTGCCGGACGGGGTGGTCGCAATCGTTTCTTTCGTTGCAGGGTTTTCGACGGTAATAGTGTCATGATGGTTAGATGTCATCCAATTTCCGTTTATATAATGGGTAAAGGTTGTCATTGGTATACCTCCTGAAACGATTATCATGATAGAATGGGTACACTTTAATAGAAGGCCGGAATAATGCCGGCGCTACCTGTATTCCACTAAGAGTCCACGTAAAAACATAAGGAGGCTTATATGAAACGATGGTTGTGTCTCACGTTCCTGGCAGCGGCTGTTCTTGCAGGATGTAATCAGGAATCACATCCCCCCTCTGAAGAGCAGCCTTCCAAAACAGGTACGGAGCAAAACGTTCAGAAAGAAAAGCCTGATCCGGTCGAAAGAAAAGTGAAGAACATGACGATAGAGGAAAAAGTGTCCCAGATGCTCTATATCGGATTGCAGGGAACCTCGTTATCCACAGATGAAAAATCCATGATCCAGGCGGGAGCGGGTGGTATTTTTCTTCTTGGCGGCAATATCGAAAACGAAACACAACTTGAACAGTACATGACCGATATTAAAGAGGCGGATGCGGAGACAGAGATTCCTCTGTTTCTTGGAGTGGATGAAGAAGGGGGCAGGGTCAGCCGGATTCCGGATACGATAGAAAACATTCCGGCTGCAGCAATTGTCGGACGTTCCGCAGATGAGGGAACGGCCGGGGAAGTCGGGCGGCTGCTGGCGGAAAAAGTGAAACGGTTTGGATTCAATATGGATTTTGCCCCGGTGCTTGATGTAAACAGCAACCCTGACAACCCGGTGATCGGGGATCGTTCCTTCGGTTCGTCTCCTGAAACAGTATCCCGTCTGGGGACAGCGGTTATGCAGGGCATGAAGGAAGAGAACATCATTCCGGTCGTGAAGCATTTCCCGGGTCACGGGGATACGTCTACCGATTCGCACGTCCAGCTTCCGGTCGTGGATAAAACCAAAGAGGAAGTGGAGAACATGGAACTTCTTCCATTTCAGCAGGCAGTGGAAGAGGGCGCGGATATGGTCATGACCGGGCACCTTCTGTTTCCGGCGGTGGATGAAGAGTATCCGGCCTCCATGTCTGAAGAGGTGATTACCGGAATGCTGCGCGAAGATATGAATTTTGATGGCGTTGTTGTCACCGATGATATGACGATGGGAGCCATTGCCAACCAATACGGCATGGCGGAAGCAGCTGTTCAGTCGGTGAAGGCCGGCGCGGATATGGTGATGACCGCCGATGCCGGAGGCGGGACGTTTGAAGAGATACAAAACGCTATGCTGCAGGCTGTAGAAAACGGAGAGCTGACTGAAGAGCGGATTAATAAAAGCATGACAAGGATACTCCGTCTGAAAGAGGATTTTTCACTGGACAGCCCAAGCCCTGCCACAGTGGATAAGGAAGCGCTCAATACGTCGATAAGAAACGTTGTAAACCGTTTAGACTAACGAGGTAAAAGGGTAAAAACTGTTAAAGGAAGAATGTTTTGAAAAGCGCTTCCTTTGTCGGAAAGCGAAAGGAGAACCTGTGTATGGATAGGGCACAGTCCAGGTTGCAGGCAATCTGGGAACGAAGCGGCTATGCGGTATACGAAATGGACCTGCATGGTTTTTATTTAGATGCCAATAAAAAAATGGAAGAAATCACAGGATACGCTCGTCATGAATTCGAAGAGCTGTCGTTTCATGCGGTGGTACTTGTGGATGAAATCAACAAAACGAAACACCATTTCCGGCTGGCGGCCCGCGGGGAGACGCAGCATTACGAGGTGGATATTGTAAAAAAAGACGGGACGCCGGCCACGCTGCACGTTTCGAATTTTCCATTAATAGAAAACGACCGGGTTGTCCGGGTAATCGGTATGGCAATAGATATCACCGGCAAAAAACAGGAAACGGCACGAATGCACCGGATGGCTTTCTATGATACGATAACGAATCTTCCAAATGAAGTGCTGTTTCTGGACCGGCTTGAACAGACTATCCAGCAGAGCAGACATGAAGAGCGGAAACTTCATGTTCTCTGTCTGCACATTGATCAGCTGTCTGAACAAGCGGAAACTCTTGGAACGCCGGATGAACACGAACTGTTTCAAGCTGTGATTAATAGGCTGATGAAACACCTGCGCCCTGAAGATTCAATGGCCCGCGGGGCAAAAGATCAGTTTTTCTGTCTGCTTCCTGCCGTCTTGGAAGCAGGGGAGATGGAGTACACCGCAGAGGATATATTGAGTATTTTTGATCATTCTTTTCTTGTGTCCGGCACAAGTGTCCGTTTAAAGGGGCGGCTGGGCATCGCCGTTTTTGACGGCACGGAAGGAACAACCGCAGGGGAGCTTCTGGAGCAGGCCCGGACAGCGGCACAGACCTGTGAATTCGGGTATGAAAAAGCCTGGCAGTATTATGAAACAAAGATGGAAGAAACCAGGTACTGGAAGCGGAAGCTTGGTTATCATATCACAACGGGATTAACCAAGAATGAATTTTATCTGGAATACCAGCCCATTGTAGATGCAGCATCGGGGCGCCCGCTGCTGATGGAAGCGCTGATCCGGTGGGAGCATCCGACGCTCGGCACGATCTCACCCGGACGCTTTATCCCGCTCGCCGAAGAATTGGGGTCCATTGTCGCGCTGGGCAGATGGGTGTTGATGGAATCCTGCAGAATGGCGGCGTCCTGGAAAGAAGCAGGACATCAGAATCTCATTGTTTCGGTGAACGTATCCGTCAAACAGCTCCTGGAAGGCAAAGCGTTTGTCCAGACGGTGAAAGAAATTCTTGAGGAGACTGCACTTCCACCGTCACTGCTGGAACTGGAAATCACGGAAACGGTGCTGATGAGTAAGGAAGGGGATATTAAAAAAACGCTGGAGCAGTTGGAGAAACTCGGTGTCCGTCTGGCAATCGATGACTTTGGAACCGGCTATTCCTCCCTGACGCATCTGAATACCTTCCCGGTTCATACGTTAAAAATAGATAAATCGTTTATTCACAATCTTTCCCATCAGGAAAACAACAAGGCGATTGTTTCCTCCCTCGTGACTCTGGCCGGACAGCTTGACCTCTGCTCCATAGCCGAAGGAGTGGAAACAGCCGAAGAAGCTGCGGTGCTGAAAGAAAAACAATGCCAAGGACTGCAGGGCTATTACTTCAGCCGGCCGCTGCCGGCATTTGAGGTACCAGCCTATCTTCAGCGGATGAATCCGGGAACTACTTTCCCCTGATGCGTCAGAGACGAATCAGGGGTTCAGCTATGTAGACACAGGGTTCGCTATATTCCCTTTTTCACCGATAGAGAGGGGAGCCCGTACGCTGTTCTTTCTTAACTGGTTTCGATAAAAATAAGACTGAGTAATGGAACCAATGTCCGAATCTGCACGTTCTCTTCCAGTGAATTTTTTGATACACACCTTCCCCCTCACTTATTTCCAAGTAAAAAGGCGCTTGCCCATATCCGTTTCAGGGTATGGGATAGTTAGTTACACATCTTCTATAAGATGCGGTATCATGTAGGATAAAGGCAGATGCTCTTCCCGGCGGTAGTATCGAATAACGGACCGCCTCAGGCGGACGGATTCGATTAGGAGAAGAGGCGGGATTATGCATAAAAACCAAAGCATCATTGTTATTGGTGCGGGTGTGGCAGGACTGGCTTCGGCCATCCGCCTGCAGCACGCGGGGTATCAGGTGTCTCTGTATGAGAAGGAGTCCATGCCCGGCGGCAAAATGCACCGCATAGAAAAAGACGGATACCAGTTTGACCTCGGTCCCAGCATTGTAATGATGCCGGAGCTGTACCGGGAAGTGTTTGAGCTTGCCGGCAGAGATCCGGATGATTACATTCCGATGGACAAACTGGAACCGATGTACACAGCCTTTTTCGGGGAGAACAAGGAAGACAGCTATAATATGTCATCAGATAACGCGGAGCTGATGAAGACACTGGAGTCCTTTGGGGACGAAGATGCTTCCGGCTTTTTGAAGTACCTGCAGACGATTCATGAACGCTTTCTCACCGCGAAACATCATTTCATCCAGCGGCCGTTCCGCAGCCCGTGGGAAGTGCTTCACCCTTCTGTACTGCGCCAGGCCGCGAAACTGCGGACACTCGGGAGCGCGGATACGTTTGTCGGGAAATTCATCAAAAATAAGCGGCTGAAGGAAATGATCAGTTTTCAGACGCTGTATATCGGCGTGTCGCCGTATAACGGTCCTTCCCTTTATACGATGATCCCAATGATTGAACACTTGTACGGCGTCTGGTTCATCAAAGGCGGCATGTATACGATGGCAGCTTCGATGGAGCGGTTGTTTCTGGAACTGGGAGGGGAAGTTCACTACAACAGCCCGGTGGAAGAGATTCTGATTGAGAATCGGCAGGCGTATGGCATCCGCGCCGGCGGACAGGATGTTCATGCCGATTATGTGGTATGCAACGCCGATTTCCCCTATGCCATGAAGCATTTGGTGACAGATGAAAAGGCAAAAGGAAAGTATACCGACAAAAAAATCGACCGCATGAAATATTCCTGCTCCTGCTTCATTATGTATCTTGGTATGGATAAAAAGTATGAAGGACGCGTGAATGTCCATAACTTTATCTTCGGGGGAGACCTGAAAGAAAACATTGAAGACATTTTCGCCGGCCGGAAACTCGAAAATCCTTCGTTCTACGTGCATATCGGTTCGAAAATGGATCCGTCCATGGCACCGGAAGGAAAAGATGGATTGTATATTCTGATGCCGGTATCAGATCTGTCGACCGCGGATTACAAGTGGAATGAAGATACGGTTGCGTACTACCGCTCGCGTGTGTTTGAAGAGCTTGAGAAAATGGAAGGTTTCGAGAATATGGAAGACCATATTGTATCGGAAACGCATATGACACCTCCCGATTTTGAATCGAAGTTCCATGCTCACAACGGAGCCTGCTTCGGCCTTCGTCCCAACTTGAAGCAGAGTAATCATATGAGGCCGCAGAGCAAGGCGCCTAAATGTGAAAATCTGTATTTTGCCGGAAGCAGCACGCATCCGGGAGCCGGCGTACCGATTGTTCTGCTGTCGGCCCGGATCGCATCGGAAGAGTTGATCGCAGACGATCAGGCAGATCAAGTTCAGAAGCGGAGGGGTGGTGCACATGCCGGAGAAAAATAAAGTAAGCAGCCTGGAGATGGATTATAAATACTGCAAAGATATTATCAGGCAGCATTCCAACAGTTTTTACTATGCTTTTTCCCAGCTCCCGAAAGAGAAGGCGGAGGCGGTTTATGCGGTATATGCCTTCTGCCGCCGGGCTGATGACTGTATCGATACGGCAGGTTCCCGGTCTGAACAGGTCCGGCAGTTGAAACAGCTTCACCACGAGCTGGTATGGTTTTCGAAAGGAACACCGGTGGACCACCCAATCTGGAATGCGCTTGGGGATGTATTCGAACGCTTTGATATGGAACTGCAGCCCTTTTTTGACCAGTTGTCCGGGCAGCGCATGGATATCGACTTCACAATGCCGGAGACGATGGAGGACGTGGAAGAGTACAGCTATTACGTTGCCGGAACAGTAGGGCTCATGCTGCTTCCCATTCTCGCGGTGGACAACGTCCGCTCCTTGAAAAAAACGGCCATCGACCTTGGCATTGCGATGCAGATTACAAATATTCTGCGGGACGTGGGCGAAGATCTCACGCAGAATAATCGGATTTATCTGCCGCGGCAGGAAATGAAGCGGGTATCGTACGAAACGACCGACCTGGAGCAGGGTGTGATTAATGAGAGCTTCATTGCGCTGTGGGAAACGATGGCCCGGCGTGCGGAAACGCTCTACGACGGGTTTGAACAGTATATTGACTGGTTTGATGAAGACAGCCGGAACCAGGTTCTTCTTTCCGCCGGATTGTACCGGGGGATTCTCGACCGGGTACGCAGCCGGCATTACAACTGTTTTCAGTGAGGAAGGGAAGAGGTGAACCGGCATGAAGGACGATGGCAAAACGATTATCGTGACAGGAGGCGGTCTGGGTGGTCTTTCCGCGGCTGTGTCTCTCGCGCAGAGCGGGTATAACGTTACCCTTTATGAACAGAATGACCATCTCGGCGGCAAACTGAACCGCCTGGAACAGGACGGGTTCGGGTTTGACCTCGGACCGTCCCTTTTGACGATGCCCCGTATCTTTGAAGCATTATTTACCGGCAGTAACCGCCGGATGGAAGACTATATCCAGGCGGTTCGGCTCGAGCGGGAATGGCGGTCGTTTTTCCCGGACGGCACAGTACTTGATCTGTACGGCGATCTGACGAAAATGCTGGAAGAAAATGAGGCACTGGGAGAAAAGGATATCGAAGAATACAGAACCTTTCTTTCCTACGCCCGGACCATTTATGATGCGACGGAGAAAGGGTATCTCGGCCGCGGCCTGGACACGCTGCCGGAGATTCTCCGTTTTCACGGTCTGAAGGAATCGTGGTACGGATTTGATTTCTTCTCTACCATGCATGAGGCCATTGCCAAACGCATCAGCCATCCAAAGCTGCGCGATATGGTTTCTTACTTTATCAAGTACGTCGGCTCTTCGCCGTACGACGCCCCGGCTGTGCTCAATATGATGGTATACATGCAGCACACCGAGGGGGCATGGTACGTGCCCGGCGGCATGCACAAAATCGCACAGGGCATCACAGCACTTGCCAAAGAAATCGGCGTGGAGATTCACACCGGGACCGGGGTGCGTCGTTTTGTGAAAGAAAAAGGCGGTCGGATTGCGGCGGTGGAACTGGAAGACGGCACCCAGCGCCGCGCTGACTATTTCATTTCGAACCGGGAAGTCATTCCTACATATGAAATGCTGCTGGGTGAAGACGTATCTTATCTGAAAAAACTCGAGAAAAAATACGAACCGTCGAGCTCCGGTCTCGTGCTTCACCTCGGGGTGGATAAGTTGTATCCCCAGCTGTCGCATCATAATTTTTTCTTCTCCAATGATCTAAAGGAGCAGATGAATAAAGTGTTCCACCGGCACGAGCTTCCGGATGATCCGACGATTTATCTTGTGAATGTGAACAAAACAGATCCGTCCCAGGCGCCCGAGGGTCATGAAAATATAAAGGTACTCCCCCACATCCCGTATATTCAGGATGAGCCTTTTTCGGACCGGGATTATGAGTGGTTCCGCGGGCGCGTGCTGGATAAACTGGAGAACATGGGGCTTGAGGGTCTCCGGGATCACATTGTCACCGAAGACCGCTGGACGCCGCATGACATAGAGCGCATGTACGGGTCGCACCGCGGATCGATTTATGGCACCTTGTCGGACAAGAAGAAAAATAAAGGATTCAAGCACCCAAAGCAGAGTGAGCGCTATGACAATCTGTATTTTGCCGGCGGCACAGTGAATCCGGGCGGCGGCATGCCGATGGTGACCAAAAGCGGCCAGCAGGTTCGTGATTTGATTGTGGAACGGGACCGCGGAGGAAGGAGCAGATAATGCTTACATTTCTTTTTGGAGCGGCGGTGGTACTGGCTGCAGTTGGCACGGCAGCCGGCGCATGGATGCTTTGGCGGATACCGGTTCCGGCAGCGAACGCCGCTGTGCCGGGAAAAGGTGTAACGGATGTCACCGTTATTATTCCGGCGCGCAATGAAGCACGCAGGATCCGGCCGCTGCTGGAATCGATGCGGCGGCAGACAGTGCAGCCGCTTGAGATTCTCGTCGTGGATGATGCGTCCACTGATGATACAGCGGCAATCGCGGCTTCTTACGGGGCGGAGGTGCTGCCGAATAAAGAACTCGAAGAAGGCTGGACCGGAAAATCGGCCGCGTGCTGGCTCGGCGCGCAGCGGGCCGCCGGGGACAGGCTGCTGTTTCTCGATGCGGATACCGTTCTAAGAGAGAAAGACAGCCTGCACCGGATCCGGTCGGCATTTGATGGGAACGGCGGCCGCGGTCTTCTGTCCGTACAGCCGTATCACGTCATGCATGAGGGCTATGAGTATTTGTCCGCCTGGTTTAACGTGATTGTCATGGCGGGGATGAACGTATTCACGCCGCGCGGGACCGCGATCCGTGAAGCCGGGTCTTTCGGGCCGTGCATCATCTGCTCACGCAACGATTACTTCGACGCCGGCGGACATAAAGGGGTGCGTGAAGCCGTCATGGATGATCTGGAGCTTGGCGCCGCGTTCCGCCGCGCGGGATTCCCCGTTTTCTGTTATGGGGGGCGGGGCATCATTGATTTTCGAATGTATCCGGAAGGCTTTCGTTCCCTCGTCGAAGGATGGACGAAGAACTTCGGCACCGCCTCGCAGGCGACGCATCCTTTTGTAACCGTGCTTATCAGCCTGTGGATCAGCGGAGGCATGGCGGGGATGCTTCTCCCTCTCGCTGCGCTTCTTTTTCCGCTTCCGGGATGGACCGCCTTCGCAGCAGCCGCCGCTTACGGCGTGTATGTAATGCACACGGCCTGGCTGGCGCGGCGTACCGGAACGTTCCCGCGCTGGATTTTTCCATTCTTTCCGGTGCTGCTACTCTTCTTCCTTGGGCTGTTTCTCTGGTCGCTGTATCTGACGAATGTCCGCGGCACCGTCACATGGCGCGGACGTAAAATTAACGTGTAAGGAAGGGCTCCTGCTATGCCGTTTGTTGAGCTTCCGCTGTACTGGATTGCTATTCTCGATATCGCCGCCTGGGGTGTGTTCCATATGGCCGCATCAGCCGCATGTTACTATATGCCCGCGCGCTGGTTCAGTGAGCCTGCCGGTCTGTACCGCATCCGGAACTGGGAGCGCGGAGGGCGCTTCTGGCAGAAATACCTGCGGGTAAAGAGCTGGAAGCATCTTGTACCGGACGGCGCCGCCATGTTCCAGAACGGGTTCGCCAAGAAACACCTCCAGCAGCAGGACGCCGATTATCTCGGCGTATTTGTACTGGAGTCGCGCCGCGCTGAATTGACCCACTGGCTCACCATCCTGCCCGGTGCTTTGTTTTTTCTATGGAACCCGCTCTGGGCCGCCTGGATCAACGTCTTCTACGCGCTGGCGTTGAATATTCCCATCATCATCCTGCAGCGCACCAACCGCGCCCGCCTCGAACGAGTCACTGCGCGGCGGAAACCAGGCCGCTAACCTTCAAAATTGATCGATGTCTGCCGGATTGTACATGTTAGAATCGAGCTAAGCGTCCCTTTTTCCTGATCGGACGGCGATTTTAAATGTTAGACGCAGGCTAAGCGTCACAATTGCCCCGTGCTGTCGCTATTGTGCACCTTAGAAAGTCCCGAACCGCTCTACATCCAGACCTCACTCACACCGAATCCGCACCAAAGGGTTCGGTTTTTTTACAATAGGAGCATTCAAAGTATTATAGTGAATAAATTCATGTAGAAATAACCGGGGTGTGGTAAACTATAGTAAAATAAATGGTAAGTATGTGGGAAGAAGGACGACGTACTATGAAAAGCGGGAAATCACATCGCCGGGTTAAAATGTCTCCGCAGCGGCAGATCAGCATTCCGAAAGACTTCGTCGAAGCTTTGCCATTAGAAGATGAAGTGTTCCTTGAGTTTACAGGGAAAGAAATCATCATTCGACCAGCCGATCCAGAATCGGTGGATTTTTCTGAAGATATTCTAAAAGATCTCATCAGCAGAGGGTATGAAGGAGAACAATTGATTGAGGCGTTTTTAAAAGCTAAATCGGACATACCTGAAGCTTTGGACGCTCTCAAACAGGAAGCTTTGCAGCAGCCAGCCGTCACTGAATTGCTCGATGAGTATCTGAACGAGTTTGAAGACGACTGACGAACGGTGTCGCTGATAGAGTCGTGTTAATATAAATTAAAAAGGCTTTTTCAAACCATGTACTTTTTTTTCGCGTAACATAATAAATATTTCTTTCTTCCATTTCGACGATACATATTTGCTATTCAAAATAGCATAATAACTATCACGAAGAACATTATACATTTTGGGGTTATTTGGAATATACCATACTTTTGATATTTTATTATGATAAAACCAAGCATCTTCATCATATAACGTGTCGTATGTATCTTTGTCCAAAACATCTTGTGCGGTTTTCTTAATTTTTATATAGTAAGTGATTTGAATAATAATGAGCACAAAAACGATTAGAAAGAAGATGGGAAAAAGGACTGCCATCTTATCTTCACCTCATTACATAAGAAAAGTACAATATTTTTATTATCACAGGTAATTATCACATGCCATTCATGTGATTGGGAGGGTGGTTATGGTCCGGCATGCCATGATTATGATCCGGCATATTATGTTCCGGGTTAGCGATACCCAGCCCATGATCGATGCCGAAATGAGATTCATCTTTTATCATATCTTCCCCAGGTCGCGGCCCATGATGATCCGGGTCTCCGGTACGCATTCCATGATTCATACCATGCATTTCATTTCGCATCATAGTATGGTTCTTCGTAGGAAAAAAGTCATCAAAATCTTGAAAAAGAATGTCTGCTTCAGATGCTGCTGCACCATTAGAAGAAACAGTGAAAGCTGCCCCACTCATCTTCAATGACTTAAGCTTACTGATTTTTTCCGTATCAGGAGAAGATGACTTAAGGATTTTATTCATTTCATTCAATTCTTTTCTTTCATTTCGTCGTTTTTTCACCAATGTGAAAAATAAAATAGAACCGGCGATATACAACACAAAATCCATATAAGCTTCTTCCTTTCTCTTAAGTAATTAAGCTGTTTCTGTTACGTCATTATCATTAAGTGATACATCTAAAACGGGAAGATGCAGGTTTCGGCACTTGATTCGAACATTTCTGTCTATTGCAAACATTTTTATGGATTCATCTGTATGTTCAGTATTTAAATAAGTTCCTATAATTTTGTCGTCATTATCCTGGGGATTTAATTCCTGCTCTGCGAGAAACTTGTTGTCGGGAACTTTTTTTATGGTTACCGAAGTCGAAGTCTGTAATTTCTCGATACGGTCAAATGCTTTGTGAGCTAATTTCCGCGTGTGGCTTTCATTGTTTTTTTTAAGCCCATCGAGCTCGTTGAGGACTGTTCTACTGATAATTATTTTTCCTTGAGCGAGAGAATTAATGACTTGATCTTCTTCATGCATGAGCACATTCGTATCTAAACCAATTGCAAATCCCTGTTGAAAATCAGTTTTTATATTGTCAATCACTGCATCAGCGTAAGCTTTTTTTTGAGTCTTTGCCAATAGCTCTTTTACGTGTCTTCTCTTTTTCAGTAATTTCTTCGTAGTATTTGTGAATATAAGACCATCAGCAATGACAGCCGCGAATATTAAAAGGTTTATAGCAGCCAATACATTATTTGGATTATCTTCTGCACTATCACTGGATGAACTGACTGGTATGTAGTTACCTATAATCATTGGTACTAACAAAGTTGATAAAATAATAAATCCTTTTATATATTGACTGTTGTAGATTTGCCCCAAACCAGGAAATGCGACAGATAATACAAAATTTAAAAACCGTGATGTTTTTTTGCGGAAGGGTATAATAACGATAAGCATCATTAAGATAAAAATGATTGAAACTAAAGTAGTAGTACTAGTGATATTAGCAAGCATGAATCTACTCTCCCAAAACGTTTTCAATTATGTCGTAAGAATTAAGTAATAGTATACTGGAAAGAGTGGAAAATTTCCATAAAGATCTCTACTTTTTAATACTTATTTAGAGATAGCGGGATATAAAACTAATTTCCCGTGTCTCATTTGATATCAACAGTGGTTGTTCAACAGTTTCGAGTATTACTACCCAGATAAAAGGTGATATTTTTCTGCGTGTGGCAGTTGAATAATATTGTAACAAATAAGGAACTCGTGCCGACTAATCAGACAGAGAAAAAGGCACTTTACGCGTAAGGGGGATTCGATGAAACGGTCGGGATGGATGCGGACCTTGCTATTTATTGGAGGCGCCGGGCTGCTTGTGCTGGTGGTGGAACTTTTCGGAAGTCCGATCAGACAGGCTGCGTTTGCTCAGGTGGACATGGAGGAACGATTTGATACGTTCCTCAAGAACAGCGGTTTCACGGAAGAAGATATCTCCGAATACCACGGGGAAGATGGCAGCATACAAATGAATATAACAGATGATTTACACCTAAAACAGACGACAGAACGAATGTTTTTGGACAGAGAAAATACCCCGCTGCGCACGCAGTTTTCCGGTCCGGCAGATCAACAATGGCTGGAAGAATACGTCGCGCTGCTGAAGTATTCCATGGAATCGCCGGAAGAGACCGGGTTTGCGTTTGAAGACATCGTGAGAGATATTATCGAACAAGAGAATCCTGTCAGTGAATATTATTTTGTTGGTGATATTCGAATATTAGTTCAGCATTATCAACATTCGGGCTATGAAAATGGCATTATTGATGCAGCGGTGCAGCATCACCTGCTGGATGACAGGTTTTATTTTGGCGGTGTCAGCGCATTGGAAGAGGCAGGTATGGAGAAACGACTCCAGCCTCATCCGAAGTTTCTCGAGATTACGGGAAACAACGGCACAGTCTCAGAAAAAGTGGACCAGCTTATAAGGCGCGGCCACATAAGAATGAATGGCTATATAGAGTACGGGGATAGGGAAGATTTATCTTACTACAATCATTTGGACAAGACACTGCAAAGTTTACTTCCCCGGACAGAACGCGCTCTGAAAGTCGTGGAGGATAAAACGCTCAAAAAAGATCTGAAAGAAGTGCAAAAGCTGATGCAGGGGCTTAAAGATGATGCGGCAGATATGGAAAACTATGCCCAGAACGAATCCATACAGAGACTGGCGGAAATCTTCCGTGACCTTAACTATTACGTCAGAGGAGAAATCACCTCAGAGCGATCAAACACCACACACTTTGCAGAAAAGGTAAAGGAAAACTTGAATAACAAAGAATAGTATTGTTAAATTTTAAGAAACCAAGCCGAATCCACGTAAGAGGGTTTTAAGATACATGGGTGACACGGGAGGGAAGGACGTCGGGTATGTCTAACCCTCAAAATGGACCGCTGCCTGCTGGATTGTGCACGTTAGAATCGAGCTAAGCGTCCCTTTTTCCTGATCGGACTGCGATTTTAAATGTTAGACGCAGGCTAAGCGTCACAATCCCCACCGCGCGGCGCAATTGTGCACCTTAGAAAGTCCCACACCGCCCGTTTTTTGCTTCATGCAGCAAACCCCACACCGAATCCACACAAAAGGGTTCGGTTTTTTCATTGGAACATATAGGTTACACTTTTAGAAAGAGTGATTGGAAAGGATGTGGTGGCATTGGCAAACCGTTTGATTCATGAACAATCCCCGTATCTGCAGCAACATGCCCACAACCCCGTGGATTGGTACCCGTGGGGCGAAGAGGCCTTTGAGAAAGCACGGAAAGAAAATAAGCCCGTCATGGTCTCCATCGGCTACAGCACCTGTCATTGGTGTCACGTCATGGAGCGGGAAAGCTTCGAAGACGAAGATATCGCAAAGCTGATGAACGACCGATTTGTAGCCATTAAAGTCGACCGCGAAGAACGACCGGACGTCGATGCCATCTACATGACCGCATGCCAGGCCATGACCGGACACGGCGGCTGGCCGCTGAACGTATTCGTCACCCCGGACCAAAAGCCATTCTACGCCGGCACCTACTTCCCAAAAGAAAGCATGCGCGGCATGCCGGGCATGACAGATGTCATCACACAACTCTACGACCGGTACCAGGACGATCCGGAGAAAATTAAAGAAGTGAGCGAACAGATGGCGGATGTGGTGCAGCCCCAAACCGCCGGCCATGACAGCGTATTGTCCGAAGAAGCGCTCGCAAAAGGCTTTCACGAGCTCCAGCAGACATTTCATCCCACGTACGGCGGTTTCGGAAACGCGCCGAAATTCCCGACGCCGCACGTGCTGATGTATCTCTTCCGGTATTACCGCTGGTCCGGTGACGAGAAGGCGCTCGACATGGCGCGGACAACACTGGACGGCATGGCGGCAGGCGGCATGTATGATCACATCGGCGGTGGGTTTGCCCGTTATTCGGTGGATGAGAAATGGCTCGTGCCGCACTTTGAGAAAATGCTGTATGACAACGCGCTGCTTGCAATCGCGTATACCGAAGGATGGCAGGTGACAGGAGAATCCCGCTTCCGGCAGACAGCCGAAGAAGTGCTGGACTACGTCCTGCGCGGTATGCAGGACGCCAAAGGCGGTTTCTACTCCGGAGAAGATGCGGATTCCGAAGGGGTGGAAGGTAAGTTCTATCTCTGGATGCCCGGGCAGATCAAACAGATTCTGGGAGAGGAGAACGGTTCCCTTTTCTGCGAAGTGTACGATATCACAGAAGATGGCAACTTTGAGGGGGTAAACATTCCGAACCTGATCGGGCAGTCGCCGGAAGCGTTCGCCCGCGGCCATGACCTCGATCCAACACAGGTAAGGGAGCGGGTGGAGCAGGCGAAGCCGTTACTGTTCGAAGCGCGCGAAGAACGGATTCACCCTCATACGGATGACAAAATGCTTACGTCCTGGAATGCGCTCATGACCGCAGCCCTCGCCCGCGCCGGCCGCGCCTTTGATTCGGACCGTTATGTTGACGCGGCGGAGCGTGCGTTTGCGTTTATCGAATCGCACCTCATCCAGGATGGCCGCGTGATGGTCCGGTACCGCGGCGGAGATGTGAAGCATAAAGGATTTATTGATGATTACGCCAATATTCTCTGGGCGCTCCTTGAGCTGTATGAAAGCACGCTGAAGCCGGAGTACCTGACAAAAGCCCGGTATTACGCAGATCAGATGATTGACTTGTTCTGGGATGAGGAGAACGGCGGTTTTTACTTCTACGGTTCGGACGCAGAGGAGCTGCTGGCACGGCCGAAAGAATCGTTTGACGGCGCGATGCCGTCCGGAAACAGTACCGCTGTCCGCGAACTGCTGCGGCTCGCCCGTTTCACCGGGAATACCGCATATGAAGAAAAAGTGCGCAGCGCCCAGGATGCATTCGCCCGTGAACTGACGGAGATTCCCGGGGCGCACTTTCACTTTCTGCAGAGTTACCTGCTGCTGTGCAGCGATATGAAAGAAGTGGTTGTTTTGACAGGGGAGGACGAAGAAGCCCGTACTGTAACAAACGCTTTGCAGCAGCGGTTTTACCCGGAAGTGACGTATCTGATTCATCAGGATCCCAATCTCCTGGCGGAAGCAGCGCCGTTTGCCTCCCATTATCATAAAGTCGAAGGAAAAACGACCGTCTACGTGTGCCGGAATTTTGCCTGCCGGCAGCCGGTGACCGAGGCAGTGGAGGCACTCGGGATGCTGGATAACGCGTAAAGGAAGGAAATAAGCATGAAGAAAAAAGTAATCGCCTATGGTCGTGTAAGAGAAAAAGCAAAGCGGAAACTGCGGGAGAACTATGAGCTGCATGTTTTTTCCGGGAAAGAAGAGGTGTCGGATGAAACGTTTGCCGGAGTCCTGGCAGAGGCAGAGGGTATCGTTGGACTCGGAATACAGGCGGACGACGGATTTCTTCGTCATGCGCCGAATCTGAAAGTCGTAAGCAATGTGTCGGTCGGTTATGATAATCTCGATCTGGAAGCACTTACCGAACACGGAGTGGCAGCCACGAACACGCCGGAAGTGTTGAATGACACGACTGCCGACGCCGTTTTCGGTCTGATCCTTTCGACAGCGCGCCGGATTCCGGAACTGGACCGGTTTGTGAAAAAAGGAGAGTGGGAGCAGGAAGGGGATCTCCCCGAAGATAAATTCGGCAGCGACGTACACCACCGCAAGCTCGGTATCATCGGCATGGGTCGGATCGGCGAAGCGATTGCTAAGCGCGCGCATTTCGGTTTTGATATGGAGATTCTGTATCATAACCGGTCGCGGAAGCCGGAGGTGGAAAAGACGTACGATGCGTCGTACTGCACCCTGGATGAACTGCTTTCTGAAGCGGATGTCGTCTGCCTGATGACGCCGTTAACACCGGAAACAGAAGGGTTGATGGGGCGCAGTGAGTTTCAGCAGATGAAACAGGACGCCATTTTCATCAATGGATCCCGCGGCGGGGCGGTGAAGGAAGATGCGCTTGTTGAGGCACTGAAGCATGGAGACATTCTTGCCGCCGGCCTGGATGTCTACCAGCAGGAGCCGCTGCCGGCGGACCACCCGCTCCTGCAGCTTCCCCATGTCGTCACGACGCCGCACATCGGCTCCTCCACCGGTGCTACGGAAGACAAGATGTCGCTTCTTGCTGCCGAGAATGCAGATGCTGCACTCCAGGGGCAGCGTCCGCCGAATCTGCTGAACCCTGAAGTGTGGGAGAGCGGCGGGAAAGAATAAACATCTGTATGTTCTACATGTATATTGTATTATAAATATAATGGCCGGCACTTTCGGAAAAAAGATTATCCGAATGATGGATTGGAATGCAGCACTTGAGGCTTCCACTTCCTCGGTCGGATTTTTTGTTGATTTCCGGTACAGAACAGCGGTGAAAAAGAAGGGCAACGATACTTACCTGCCAAACATGGACATTTACGAGCCAAATACTGCTGTTTACATGCCAAATCCAGTGTAATACTGTCTGAACCATGCGTTACTGTCCAAACGGAGGCGTTTACAATCCGAATCCGGTAATTTACAATCCAAATAACCAGACTTACAATCCGAGGGCCGCAAACCAATCGCCGCGTCGTGTTCATTTGCTTTTCCTCCCTACATGAATGATACACAAAAAGGCCCGGATCGATTCTTCCGTGAATCGTCCGGGCCTTTTGAACGGGGCGCGTCGTTTTCTTACGTTTCCTGTCCCTGAATCGGCACGGTCCAGCCGAGAACATCTTCTTTTGCACCGGTCTGAATACCCGAAATCGTATCATACAGATCATAGGATACAGGACCGGTCTGATTGCCGTTTATAACAAGCTCTTCGTCTTTCCACTTCAGCCTGCCGACCGGTGAAATGACGGCGGCCGTTCCGGTTCCGAACACTTCTTCCAGCTCGCCGTCCACGTGCGCCTGTTTGACCTCATCAATCGAAATACGGCGCTCGTGCACGTTCCAGCCCCAGTACCGGAGAAGTTCGATGACGGAGTCGCGGGTGATGCCGTCGAGAATGCTTCCGTTCAGAGCGGGAGTAATAATTTCCCCGTTGATTTTGAAAAAGATATTCATGCTTCCGACTTCTTCGATGTATTTTTTCTCAATGGCATCGAGCCACAGTACCTGGTCATAACCGAGTTCTTCTGCCTTTTTCTGGACTTTAAGGCTGGCTGCATAGTTGCCGGCTGTTTTCGTGAAGCCGACGAGGCCTTTGACGGAGCGGACGTACTCATCTTCCACGTAAATGCTGACCGGACTCATTTGATCGGACTGCGCGTAGTAGGATCCTACCGGCGATAAAATGATCATCAGTTTATACTGGGAAGCGGGTTTTACGCTTAGAGCCGGTTCGGTGGCAATGATGAACGGCCGGATATACAACGACTGCCCTTCCTCGACCGGAACCCAGTCTCTGTCGATATGTAAGAGTTTTTTCAGAGCATCCACCAGAAACTCCGGATCCACTTCCGGGATGCTCATCCGTTCACTGGATATATTCATACGGTTGAAATTCTTTTCCGGCCGGAACAGCTGGATGCCGCCTTTTTTGGACGTATATGCTTTAAGCCCTTCAAATACGGACTGGCCGTAATGGAACATGAGGGAGGAAGGGTCCATCAGAAGCGGTTCGTACGGCGTGATGCGCGCATCAAACCAGCCGTCTTCTTCATTGTAATCCATCACAAACATGTGGTCTGTAAAATATTTGCCGAAGCTTAAATGATTGTAGTCGGGTTTTGTTTTTCCCGTTGTCACCTGCTTTATCGTTATATCGTGTTCCATGTGCCATCCCTCTCTTCTAAGAAATTACGTCACCCTTTTAGTGTACTCTAATTTTTATTGTTTTTCAGCAGATGAACTGATCGAATTTACACTTCCGGGCAGCGTTACGAAGAGGAGAAGGGAAGCGACTGAAGTCCGAAAAGGAGCGACACGATAAATACGAGAACCGTAACGATAGTCCAGCCTGCCGCATACCGGAGGTCATTTCTGATACGTTCCTTCATGAATGCAAACAATACAACGCCGGTGACACTGGTGATAACAAGGACAACAATCATCATCTGTATGCTGTGCCAAACGATGCTCAATTCCTGTTTCCCCCTTTTTCATAATGAACAGAAACGAACCGGGCCGCAGCAGCCTGTAAAGAGCTGCCTTTCTCCTTTACCCGTTGACACTCCCGGATTAATCTATGTTTCCAAAAATCACTGTATCTCTTCTCACACGCCGGCGAGTTCATTCAAAATATCAGCAGTTTCCCACAGTTCTCTGTAAGTGGTAGTCCGGCCGAAACTGATGCGGAACAGGCCGTGTGCTTCTTCGGGCGTGTGCCCCATCGCAGCCAGACTCGCAGGAGGGGAAGAAGCACCGGTTTTACAGGCGCTTCCCGAGGAAACGGCAATGCCGCGCCGGCTGCATTCCAGCATGATCCACTGCCCTTCCCGGTGCACCACCCGCAGCGCAAGATGATGGGGAAGCCTTTTATCCCGGTCGCCAAATAGTTGATAGGCCGCCGGATCAAGTTCTCTGAGAAACCACTGCTGCATGGCACGCCACCGGTCTTCCTGTTCGTTCATAACAGCGGCAGCTTCCACAGCAGCCTCTGTGAAAGCAGCAATGCCTGGTATATCAAGGGTACCCGGTTTAAAGCCGTGCTGGTGTGCGCTCCCCGGGTACACCGCCTCCCAGTCCGTACCCGGGGCGATGTAGGAGGCACCGGTGTTTTTTGGCCCCTGCACTTTGTGAGCAGACATAGAAACCGCATCCAGGCCGGCAGCTGTGACATCAATCGGTATCTTCGTGAAGCTCTGCACACAGTCACTGTGAAAAAGGGCCTGGTGGCTGCGGAGGAGCTCTCCGATGTCTTCGAGAGGCTGCAGCACGCCGGTTTCGCTTGAGGCATGACAGATCGTAACAAGAATCGTATCCTCCCGGAGCAGCGAAGCGAGCGAATCCAGGCAGATTTCGCCATTGCGGCGGCCGTCCACTACACTGACCGTAAACCCTTCTGTTTTCAACTTCTCCAGCCCCTGGCCGACAGAGGGATGTTCGAATGGAGAGGTGATGATATGATGTCCGCGGTCTTTTCTGCCGTAAGCAAGACTGAGCAGCGTCGTGATATTGCTGTCAGAACCTCCGCCTGTAAAATAGATCCCCTTTTCGCTGCCGTGGATAATGGCAGCCAGTTGTTTCCGGCAGTGGGCAGCCAACTGTGCTGCTTCTTCCCCGTAATCATGCAGACTTTGTTCATTTCCGTAAAAACGCTCTGCTGTTTTGCGGTACCCCTCCAGCGCCGCTGCACTCATCGGGGTGGTGGCGCAGTGATCCAGATAAATCATTTTTTTCTCCTCGCTTGTTCAAAATTTCACAAAAAACGGTTGTATTCAGTATAATTTTATGTAAATATAAGTGTCAAGACACATGTAATATAAAGGGTGGTCGGTTTGAATATAAAGAGGAAAGACACAGACGTAGTCATTATCGGAAGCGGCCTGTCCGGATTAATGGCAGCCGTTCAGCTGGCTGAAACGCATGATGTGACGCTCGTAACAAAGACTGCGCTTGGTTCTGGTAATTCAGAAAGAGCACAGGGTGGTATCGCTGCTTCTTACGGGGAGGCTGTTCTTTCGCATAAACAGGATACTCTGGCCGCCGGATACGGGCACACGAACGGGCGCGCAGCAGGGGAAGTAATCGAGAAAGCAGCTTCGGTGATGAATACTTTTATGTCCTGGCAGACCCCGTTTGACCGAGATGAAAAGAGGGAGTTTCTGCTGGCAAGAGAAGGGGCCCACAGCTGCCGCCGGATTTTCCGCGCCGGCGGGGACGCAGCGGGTCATTACATGATGAAACAGCTGAAAAAGAATATCCCGGCAAATCTTCGGGTTCTGGAATTTTTCACAGCCTTTGATCTCGTCATGGAAGATGGGCGTTGTGCCGGCGTGACAGGCAGAGACAACCGCGGAGAATGCTGCGTGTGGACCGCCGGGGCTGTGGTAGTGGCAAGCGGTGGCTGCGGCCGGTTATTTCCGGTGACCTCCAATGCCCCGGAAGCTTCCGGGGATGGACTTGGCATGGCCTTCCGTGCCGGGGCAGTCCTTCAGGACATGGAATTCCTCCAGTTTCATCCGACCATGCTTACCGGAGGAGGTCTTGTATCGGAAGCCGTACGTGGAGAAGGCGCGGTCCTGGTGGATGAACACGGAAACCGCCTGATGAAAGGCAGGCACCCTTTGGAAGACCTTGCGCCCCGATCGGTGACGGCACGGGTTGTCCGGGAAGCACTGAAAGCCGGGAAGGAAGTATTTCTTGATATTCGAAGCATACCGAGGTTTGAAAAAGAATTCCCCAGGATTACAGAGCAGGCCGAAAGACAGCGGATCGATCCGGAAAAAGGATTTCTTCCCGTTCGGCCCGGCGCTCATTTCATGATGGGCGGCATTGCCGCAGACGCTGCCGGACAGACGAGTATAAAAGGACTGTATGCTATCGGGGAGGCAGCCTGCAGCGGGATGCACGGAGCCAACAGACTGGCCGGCAATTCTCTTCTGGAAGCGGCAGCGGGAGCATTTCTGCTTGCCGAACGGATAGCAGCGGACCCGGACGTAACAACACCCCGGCCGCTGAGCCTTCCCGTTATTCAGGGCGGTAGGCAGGCTGTGCTCCCTGAGCGGGAAGAACTTCAGGAAAAGATGGATGCGTGGTGCGGCATCATCCGGGATAGGGAAAGCCTCGAATGGATGAAGAACTGGCTGGGAGCGTATGAAAGCAATATCTTCACCCCGGCAGAAGCTTCGCTGAGCCTGGAACAGCTTGAGGTGAAAAACATGCTGACCGCAGCCTGGATGATGACCGGTGCTTCCCTGCTGCGGCAGGAATCCCGCGGCGCTCATATCCGCCGCGATATTCCGGAGCAGAGAAAAGAATGGACCGGCGCAGTCATCAGGTGCGAAAGCGGCAGGTTCACTGTTGTCCACGGAGTAAGGGAGGAAGGGTATGCAGCGGTATCAGGTTAGAGATGCCATACACCGGTTTTACCAGGAAGATATCGGAAGCGGCGACATCACAACCGAGGCTGTTTTTTCTGAAACAGATACAGCGGAAGGCATCGTCAAAGCAAAAAATGACGGGATATTCTGCGGTGCTGTGGTGCTTGAAGAAGGCTGGAAGATGCTCGATGAAGCGGTGGAAGTCACGGTGCATGCCGGAGAAGGGGAACAAGTGCGGCAGGGGCAGACGCTTCTAACCGTAAAAGGCCGGGTGCAGGCGTTACTCAGCGGCGAACGGGTGCTATTGAACCTGGTGCAGCGGATGTGCGGGGTGGCGGGAGAAACCCGGCGCACCGTGGAAGCGCTGGATGACGCGCGTATTCAGGTCTGTGATACAAGAAAAACGATGCCGGGTCTGCGGCTGTTTGACAAGTATGCCGTGCGCTGCGGAGGCGGTGTGAACCACCGGTACGGCCTGTATGATGCGGTGATGATTAAAGATAACCACATCGCAGCGGCTGGAGGCATTACCGAAGCGGCCGCGAAAGTGAAAGCGGAGATTGGTCATATGGTGAAAATAGAGATCGAAACGACATCTGCTAAAGAGGTGAAAGAAGCGGCGGAGGCCGGAGCTGATGTGATTATGTTTGATAACTGTACGCCTGAGGAGGCTGCAGCATGGAGCGGACTCGTTCCCTCCTCGATTCAAACAGAAGTCTCCGGCAATATCACCCGGGAGACGATCGGTGTGTACCGGAAGACAGGGGTGGATGTGATTTCTGCCGGGGCTGTGACCCACTCGGCACAGCCGCTCGACCTTAGTTTCCAGCTTCATACTATGAAAAGGGAGGATAGGTATCGATGAGTGTATTGGAACAGTTCCAGGCACTGTCCCTGCCGGATTTTATTCAAGGGATGAGTGAGAAAGAGATGGAGAACCGGGTGCGTGAGATCAAGCGGGAACTTGGGCCGCGGCTGTTCATGCCCGGGCATTATTATCAAAAAGATGAAGTGATTCAATTTGCCGATGAAACCGGGGATTCCCTCCAGCTTGCCAAAATCGGCGCTGCTAATAAAGAAGCGGAATATATCGTGTTTTGCGGGGTTCACTTTATGGCGGAAACGGCGGACATTTTATCGGAGGATTATCAAACGGTGCTGCTTCCGGATCTGCGTGCCGGCTGTTCGATGGCGGACATGGCGGAAATCGGGCAGCTGGAGAAATCCTGGGAGAAACTGCAGGATACCTTTTGTGACACCATCACCCCGCTTACGTATGTAAACAGCACAGCCGCGATAAAAGCATTCTGCGGAAGGCATGAAGGAGCGACGCTGACGTCCTCCAATGCCCCATCGATGCTGGAGTGGGCGTTCCGTCAAAAGGAACGGATTTTATTTCTGCCCGATCAGCACCTTGGGCGTAACACGGCATATGATCTGGGGATCCCGCTTAAGGAGATGGCGGTATGGGATCCGGTCAGGCAGGTGCTGGAATATGACGGGGACCCGGAGCAGCTCCGGATGATTTTATGGAAAGGGCACTGCTCGGTTCATGAAAAATTCACGATGGATAACGTACGGCAGGTAAGAGAAGAAGAACCGGATGCAAACATTATCGTTCATCCGGAATGCATGTTTGATGTAGTGCAGGCCTCAGATGCGGCCGGATCGACGAACAAGATTATCGACACCATCCGGAACGCGCCGTCCGGCAGTACGTGGGCAGTGGGCACGGAAATGAACCTGGTCAACCGGTTGACACAGGAGGAGACAGATAAGACGGTGAAATCCTTGAACCCGAATATGTGCCCCTGTTTAACGATGAATCGTATCGACCTGCCGCACCTGCTCTGGTCTCTGGAAAGCATCCTCAGTGCCGAACCGCATCACAGGATCGAAGTGGATGAACAAACAACGCGTGAAGCTACCACCGCCCTTCAGCGTATGCTGCAGCAGTAACAAAGCGAAGCCGCCTCTTTCGGTGAGGCGGCTTTTCATGGGTGCTTTAACGAAGGAGCGGAACTATAAAGCAGAAAAATTCCAAATGGATCAAAAACTCTCCACTATATCGCGTTAGTGGACAGTTTTTGATGAAAAGAGGGAAAAGGTCTCCCCTATATTCGGGTATCAGCTACTTTCGGCAGTAGAATGCCACATTCTGTCCATAACCTGAGGGTTATAGACACTTTGCCTTACCATATGTCCATAATCCACGGCATAAAAAGAGTCTGGGACAAAACTTCTATAAGATAGAAAAAAACCGAACGATTTTTTGAAATCGTTCGGTTTTTTTCGTTGCTGAGACAAGCCGCTGCGCCAAAATGCTTCGCTTTCCGCGGGCACGGCTCAAGCCTCCTCGGAAGAAAACCGTTTCCTGCGGGGTCTTGAGACTCGTGCTGTTCCCGCAGGAGACGAAGCATTTTAGCTCCGCTTCTATACGGCTTTTGATCAGTGACCCGGAACATTCGTGTTATCTACCGCCTCATGTTCTTCTGTCCCAGACTCTTTTTACTGCACGGACTCGAAACTGAAACCGTTGACGTCGGAAATTTTTCCTCTCCAGAGACTTCCGTGAATAGGAACTTTCCCCTGCGAATCAACAAGCTTTGCTTTGCGCAGGTGGAGATACCCGCTTTCGTACTCGTTCTGATCGGTTTCGCTCTGGAACTTATCCGCCATTTTTTCAAAAAACGTGGACATTTTATCTTCCAGATCATTATCTCCCCTGTGCAGGGTCCGTTCGAGTTCTTCGAGATATTTCACATTGCCGATTAATATTCCGGTGATGGTGGCCCCGCCGACATTCAGCGTGATATCCATTTCTGCACCATTATCCGCCAGCCGTACGAGATACCGAAGGACATAATCACTGTGCTTGTCTTCTTGTACTTCTTTCATCCTCTTCCAACCCCTTTATTGTATATACTATATATGCTTTACCCGGAAACCCCTCCTTATTAATCCAACTTTCCAGTGCTTGATCCAAGCAGGACGGAAAGCGTTTTGAACCACTTGGAAGAATCTGCTGTACGGAATGACTTTTTCTTTTATATACTGAAAGCAGCAGAGGAAGGGGGAAGACCGGTGAAAATCCATGTGGAGATTGATGAAGAGCTTGAAAAGAAGGAAGTGTTGATCCGTTCCAACGTATGGGATGAAGAAGTGGAACGGCTTCTCAACCGGCTTAAGGAAGAAGAACGGGTCTACTTTGCCGGAATAGAGGGGGAGCAACGTTATATCTTCCAGCCGCAGGACATTATATATTTGTATACCGTAGACAAAATCGTCATGGCCAAGACAAAAGAGGGGACGTTTCAGATGAAAGAGCGGCTGTATGAATTGGAAGAACAGCTCCCGCCCGAACGGTTTGTGAGGCTGTCCAAATCCGCTGTTGCCAACCTGGATGAACTGAAGCAGTTCGAAGCATCCTTTAATGGTTCTCTTTGTGTTTATTTTCGTACCGGAGATAAAGAATATGTGTCACGAAAATACGTGAACAGAATCAAGGAAAAAATCCACTGGAAAGGAAGGGGATAAAGATGAAAACGCTGGTATTTCAAAGTTTTGTCGGTATTTGTTTCGGCGCTCTTGTCAGCATACTCATTTATTACGGTGTCATTTTTTTCGGTGGTATTGAAGAGCTTGATGCCGGAAGATTTGTCACGGACTCGCTCGGCAGCATGTTCTGCGGATGGTTTTTCAGCGTTGGGGGGCTTATTTTCGCAAAAGAAAGCTGGAGTCTGACAAAACGTACCGGAATTCATTTTGTGACGATGACGATGCTGTATTTTGTCCTCGCTGTTGTCATCGGCTGGATTCCTTTCACCATTTGGGGACTTGTGATTGGAATGGCACTTTATCTGGTTCTTTACGCTGTAATATGGATCTGCTTTTTCGTTTACTTTTATAATGAAATGAGAAAATTAAATGAAGCGCTGGCGGATCGAAATTCGTGACAGGGTATCACTCATTCAAATTTATACTTGAATGTAGTATAATGAAAGAATAAACGATCGAGTAAAAAGAGGTGAGAGTCTATGAAGCGGGAAGAGGTATGCGAAGTCACCTGTGTGGACGAAGAGAAAGTAGCGCGGCTGCAAGCTTCTATCGATGATGACAAGATGGACCGGATGGCTGTCATGTTCAAAGGACTGGCCGATAAAAGCCGGATGAAAGTGCTGCAGGCACTGGCATCGGAAGGCGAGATATGTGTTTGTGATGCCTCCCATCTACTCGGCGCTTCGACAGCTTCCACGTCCCACCACCTGCGGTATCTGCGGAAACTGGGTCTCGTGAAATACCGGAAAGAAGGCAAGCTCGTTTATTATTCACTCGAGGACAGTCATGTGGAAGACATGATTAAGCTCGCAGGTGCCCATCAACAGGAAATCACGGACCGGGAAACGGAAGAGTCCGTTATGGAGGCCTGAAGCTGATGGGACACGATCATCATCACGACCATCACCATCATAGTCCTTCCAATATCAAAACCGCCTTCTTTCTGAATTTCGGCTTCACCATTATCGAATTAATCGGTGGTGTTCTGACAAACAGTATGGCGATTATTTCTGATGCGATTCATGACCTCGGCGATTCCCTGTCTCTTGGAACATCCTGGTTTCTCCAGAATAAATCCGAGCAGAAAAGCAACCAGACCTTCACCTTTGGGTACCGCCGGTTTTCCCTGCTCGGCGCCCTTATTAACAGTCTCGTGCTGGTGGCTGGTTCCTTATTTATACTGTCCGAAGCCGTTCCGCGTCTTTTAAACCCGGAACCGGCCCACGCCGGCGGGATGCTCCTGCTTTCGCTTCTTGGCATGGCCGTGAACGGCGCGGCGGTGCTGAAAATGAAATCCGGGGCGTCCATGAATGAAAAAGTGGTATCCTGGCACCTGCTGGAAGATGTTCTGGGATGGGTTGCCGTTTTCGTCGTCAGTGTCGTTATGATGTTCTGGGATGCTGCCATTCTCGATCCGCTTCTGTCGGTATTGATTACGTTGTATATTCTGATGAATGTACTGAAAAACCTGAAGAAAACATTGTTTCTCTTTCTAGACGCAGTGCCTGAAGAAATGGATACAGAGCAGATCGAACAGAGCATCCGCAGTATTTCTGGTGTAGAAGATACCCATCACACGCACATCTGGTCGCTCGATGGCGAGCAGCACGTGCTTTCCACGCATGTGGTACTAAACGAGGATATCAGCAAAGCGGATATGATGCAGGTGAAAGCTTCAATAAAAGAAGCGCTTGGAGCCTATCCGCTCGAGCATATCACGATCGAAACCGAATGTACGACGGATGACTGCAGCTTAACAACGGTACATCATTAAAAAAGTGCATGCCAATACTTTTTACTTTCCTGCTCATGATAAAAAGGCTGTCACACTGGTGGCAGCCTTTTTTGCGAGGCAGGGGGATACTGGTCGTTAAATTGTATAACAGGACAGTTTTGGCAGATTTCTTCAATGCCGGTGCATGATGTACACATTTCGAGGCTGCCTTCCATGAGAAAGATGGAGAACTCCATTTTCACGTTTCGCTGTACCACTTTACAGTAGGATACGGTTTGTCGGTGAATGTATTCCATCATACCCTTTCTCCTTTATCTGCTTCATCTGATTTTTCTGATGCCTATATACCCATGTCCTTTGATTCATAAACATCATATCGTAATACGGCAGCGTTTGTGATAAAAAAGAATCAAATTTAAGAGACGTCTTATCCGGTATGTTTTATTTCTCTTTTAAGAAGGTATTATGCTGTAGAAATCATCATGTTGATCTTTATAAAGGTAATAAAGAAAAGGAGAACACGAATATGCCGGGTTATGCAAAGCGGTTTCTGGCAGCGGTGATTTGTTTGCTTCTTCCGCTGACCGCCTGTACCGCTCAAAGCCAGCCCGCTATGATCCAGGAACTTCATGCGGAAACGTCCATGCTTTTATTTTCCGATGAGAAGAATCTGAATGCGGAACGGCCTTTTTATAGAGCATTATTAAATAAAAGCAATAATTGCAGCACGGATCAAATGGATATAAGGATTATTTCGTCCCAGGAGGAAGACATCTCTCAATATTTCGGCGTCAGCAGCTATCCATCTCTTTATGTAATGAAGGGAACAGAGCTCCGTGATAAATATGAAGGATCGCTGGACCAGTCCGACATCGAAACCTTTATAAACGGACATGTAACATGCGAAGAAACGAAGGAGAGAGAAGAGGGATAGAATGGAAAATGAAAAATATTTGATTGTGGCCGTTGATCAACAGGGGTACGAAATAGGTCTTGCGCCTTACGCAGGACATATTGAGAACGACGAAGTAACATTTGCATGCAAGAAACAGGCCAGAGTCTTTTATGATAAAGTAAAAGAAGAACTGTTTCCGCACTCTGTAAAGTTGATGACAATCAAGGAACCATAACAGCACTTATAAATAGGAAAGAATAGAAGGCAGCGTATCATCCGAACGAAGAAGCAGAAGGCCGCTTTTGGGCCGTCTGTTCCCGCGTTCGGATTTTTTGTTGGCTGCAGTGTGATCCGTCAACCGGGACCTGTTATCAGTCAAAGTCTACCTTATATCCGTCAACAGGGTGCTGCACATGATATGGTCCAGAGCAGAACGCTGCCGCGCGATGTGTGCTGGTGGCGGTTTTCCGGTATAGAAGCCTTCCGTGTTGGAAACAATGAACCCGGGAGGTTGAATAGATGATGGAGACCGCTTATCAGAATAAGAGTGTAATCTGGGACTGGCTGACGACGGTGGATCACAAAAAAATAGCTATTCTATACTTAATCGGCGGCACCTTGTTTTTTATGAAAGCAGGTGTGATGGCCGTACTTATGAGGATACAGCTCATGTATCCGGAACAGTCTCTGCTGTCCGGACAGACATACAATGAACTATTAACGATGCACGGGACGATTATGCTTTTTCTTGCGGTAACGCCGCTGATTTTTGCCTTTATGAATTACATTGTTCCGTTGCAGATAGGAGCGCGTGATGTTGCGTTTCCGTTCTTGAACGCGCTCGGATTCTGGATTTTCTTTTTTGGAGGACTTCTTCTCAGTTTGAGCTGGTTTCTCGGAGGAGCACCGGATGCGGGGTGGTTCGCTTACACTCCGCTTTCCACCCGGGAATATGGTTCTTCGGGAATTGATTTTTACGTGCTCGGCCTGCAGGTAAGCGGCCTCGGCACACTGATTTCCGGCATTAACTTTATTGTTACAATAATTAATATGCGGGCGCCGGGGATGACGATGATGCGCCTTCCATTGTTCTGCTGGACCACCTTGATTGTATCGATTCTCATCGTATTTGCTTTCACACCACTTGCAGCCGGACTTGCCATGCTGATGCTGGACCGCCTTTTCGGAGCGCAGTTTTTTCAGGTGGATGCCGGAGGGAATGTGGTTTTGTGGCAGCATATTTTCTGGGTATTCGGGCATCCGGAGGTCTATATTCTCGTGCTCCCGGCGTTTGGCATTATATCTGAAGTTGTACCGGCGTTTTCGCGGAAGCGCTTGTTCGGGTACACAACAATGGTATTTGCGGTGCTTTTAATTGCGTTTCTTGGTTTCATGGTGTGGGTTCACCACATGTTTACGGTGGGACTCGGTCCGATTGCCAATTCGGTGTTTGCTCTGTCTTCCATGGCGATCGCCGTGCCAACCGGAATTAAAATCTTCAATTGGCTGTTCACGATGTGGGGCGGCAAAATTACGTTTTCTACAGCCATGCTGTGCGCGTCCTCGTTTGTCCCGACATTTGTACTCGGTGGTATCACCGGTGTCATGGTGGCGATGGCCCCGGTGGATCACCTTTATCATGATACGTACTTTGTCGTAGCTCATTTTCATTATATTTTTATCGGCGGGATTATTCTCGGGCTGCTTGCCGGTCTGTATTACTGGTACCCGAAAATGTTCGGGCACCTGCTGAATGAGACCCTCGGAAAATGGATGTTCTGGCTGATGTACATCGGCTTTCACATAACGTTTTTCGTGCAGCATATTCTCGGTCTTATCGGCATGCCGAGACGGTATTTCACCTATATGGACGGTCAGGGGATGAATACGTATAATTTCATTTCGACGATGGGAACGTTTTTGATGACAGCGGCGGTGCTCCTCCTGATTATTAATATTGTGTACTCCGCCCGGAAAGGAGAGCGGGTGCAGAGCGGGGACCCGTGGGGAGCGAGGACACTGGAATGGGCTGTTCCCTCTCCGGTGCCGGAATATAATTTCGCGCAGGTGCCTCAGGTCCGCGCACTGGATCCCTGGTTTTATGAAAAAGTGCACGGAGACGGCCGTATGAAAGCCGCCGCCCCTCTAGACGATATACACATGCCCAATCCTTCCATCCTGCCGTTTATGATGGCATTTGGTTTGTTCTGGTGGGGGCTTGGGATGACGATGATGCCGATGGAACAGCCCTGGCTGCCGCCGTTTATCGTCATAGCAGCAGGGGCCGTTCTCACGTTTGGCGCCATGACCGTAAGATCGGTAAAAGAAGATCATGGTCATCATATTCCAAAAGAGACAGTAAAAAACATAGAGCAGGGCCGTTGACATAAAGAAATTGTGAAAAATAAAACATTTTACATGACAAAATACTGATTTTACGCTATCCTGTGGGAAAAGTAGTATTATACCATTTACGGGAGGGTGAGAAAGATGGCGGAACGTTATCCGGTAATGGAAGATGCGGAGTCTTTCTATTTTGAAGGGGATGATACCGGCGTACTGGTGATTCACGGCTTCACCGGAAGCACTCAGAGTATGCGTCCTTTGGGGGAAAGTTTTCATGAGGCCGGATTCACGGTGTACGGGCCGCGGCTCGCCGGTCATGGTACACATCCGGAAGATCTGGAAGATACCTCCTGGCAGGAATGGTGTGACAACGTGGAAGAAGGGTTTCGATTTTTAAAGGAAACCTGTAAGGATATATATGTAGCAGGGTTGTCCATGGGAGGAACATTGACACTGTACCTGGCAGAACGTATCCCGGAAATGAAAGGGATTATTGTAATCAACGCAGCCATTGAAATTCCGGATGCCAATCCTGAGGAGCTGCCGGATCAACGATTTGTACAGACCGCCCCTCCCGATATAAAAAAAGAAATCCAGCAGGAAGCTGTTTACGAAAAGACGCCTGTGAAGGCTTACGGGGAACTTTTCGGGCTGATGGTTGAAACCCGCAGCAACCTGATGGACATCACGGTTCCGGCGAGGATTTTTGTGTCGGATGTTGATCATGTCGTTCCGCCTGCCAACAGTGAAGATATTTATCATACAATCTCTTCTGAAAATAAACGGATGATTCCGATGCACGACAGCTATCATACAGCCGTGCTTGATAACGACAAAGAAATGATTGCCATTGAAAGTATTGCATTTATTAATGGATTGACTTCCACGTCTGGATGATATGTTCTTAAAAAAACCGTCCCGCTTTGTTAAAAAGGGCGACGGTTTTTTATCGTTTATTTCTCTTTATTTTCTTTTTCACTTTTTATTTCGCCGATGTCCTGCTGGGTATTGCCTTTGGATTTATCTTTTCTGCCTTCTTCCTGAAGTTCAGGATCCTCTTTGGCGTTGCCGATTTGATCTTTTGCTTCGCCTTTTACTTTGTTGACAGCGCCTTTAATTTTATTACTCCAGCTTTCTTGATCTGCCATGTTACTACCACCTCTCTAAGAATTGTTAGTACTCATTTTCCCGCGTCTGCGGTCCTTTAAACAAAAGGACGCGAATCATTTACAGCCGCGGCATTCTGTATTATGATACTTTTGGTGAAGACTCTGCTTTCTCCGGCAAAGAATTTCGGAGAGGTTTCGTTGAAGAAGGGATTCAGTTGATTAATAGTTTTATAGTCAGTTTCAGTTTACTGTTCACGTGTACAGTGCTTATTAACTACGTGCTGTACCTGCCGGTGCTGCGAAAACCCGGTTTTCTAAAAATAAAGCAGGTTATTCTTGGTATCTCCGCCGGGATAACCTGCATTCTTTTAATGATGAATGCCTACCAGATCAGTGAGAATGTGCTGCTCTCTTTTTTTCATATTCCTATTACATATACAGCTCTTTTTTATTCCCCGCTGGTCAGCGGAAGCACGGTTCTTACTGCAGCGCTGGGGAGGTACTTTTTTAATCAAGAGGATATTGGCTCCATGCTTGGAACGTTGGACATTCTTATTGTTGGAACGGTGCTGATAGCCCTTGCTTTTTTCATTCCGCGCCGATTTTTGTCTTTCATCATTGTGAGCACAGCCTACACTGTTCAAAATATCATGGTGATTTCTTTTCTTACCTTGAGCAATTGGGATTGGGGGGAAGGACTTCTTTATATCACAGCCTGCACGGCTGCTTCGTTGTTATTTTACTATGTTCTTCAAAAAATCATCCAGTTCTTTGTGATGAACAGGCAGTATAAAGAACGGTCGAAAATTGACGGGCTGACGGGGGTATACAACCGCCATGAACTGGAGCAGTATCTGGAGTATCTGGGTGTGTCCGGACGCAGGTTTACTGTCATGATGATTGATGTGGATAATTTTAAATCATTTAATGATGACTTTGGACACCATATTGGGGATAAAGTACTGATTGAAACGGCCGGACGCATCAACGAAACCATCCGCGAGCAGGGGTCGGTGTACCGTTACGGCGGAGAAGAATTTGTCGTTATTCTGGAAGACCAGACGAACACTGCTGCCTATGAACTGACAGAATCCCTTCTTTCGCGGATGCAGGTTCCGTTCACGTGTCTGGAAGGGGATCAGAGCTGGAATATGACGGTCTCTATCGGAACTGCTCTGTCCGCTGACTGGGGTGAGACGCCTGAAGCGGTGGTGGAACGAGCGGATGCGCTGATGTTTGAAGCGAAAAAATCCGGGAAGAACAAAGCGGTCTACTCCCACCCTGTGAAAGCGGAATTATGATAAAATGAAAGCATAGTTTACAGGGGAGGGATGAATAGAATGCCGAAGATTCTGTCTTATGTAGAGCCGCCTGAAGACGTTCTCGCATTTATGAAGGAACATGCAGAAGTGAGTGTTGTCCGTCCAAAGAAAGAAGAAGACAGGTTTTATGAGGAGCTTTCAAAAGCAGATGCCTTGTATGGAGCCGGCCTGCGCATGGATGAAGACCTTTTAAAGCATGCACCGAAACTGAAGGTTATCAGCAATGTGTCGGTCGGTTACGACAATCTTGATATGGAAGCGATTTCAAAAAGAGGCATTACTGCTACCCACACTCCGACCGTTTTGATTGATACGATGGCTGACACGATGACAGGTTTGATGATCGCCACCGCCCGCCGTATGCCGGAGCTGAACAACATGGTGAAAAACGGGAACTGGAAAAAGCCGCTGACCTCAGAGCATTTTGGTGCCAATGTGCACCATAAGACGCTGGGGATTATCGGCATGGGCCGGATTGGAGAAGAAGTGGCTCGACGCGCGGCTTTTGGTTTTCATATGGAAGTGATGTATTACAACCGCCGCCGGAAGCCCGAAGCAGAAACGAATACCGGCGCTGCCTACGCGGAGCTGAAAGAATTGCTCCAATCCTCGGATTTTGTCATGGTGCTCACGCCGCTTACAAATGAAACGCACGGGCTCATTGATGCCGAAGCGTTTGGCAGCATGCAGCAGCACGCTGTGTTTCTAAACGGCAGCCGCGGGAAAGTCGTTGTGGAAGAAGACCTGATCCAGGCCCTGGAAGAAGGAGAGATCGCTGCTGCCGGCCTGGATGTGTTTGAGCAGGAGCCGGTGGATCCCAATCATTCATTACTGGGCATGGAAAACGTTGTCGCACTTCCGCATATCGGGACCGCTACCTATGAGACAAGGCATGCGATGGCAATGGATGCAGCACGGCAGTGTGTAGATGGAGTGAAAGGCCGGACACCCGAACACGTCATACCGGGAGGATGAATAATGAATAAAAAAGCAGAACTTATTGTCGATGAAAAAGCCCTGCTCGGCGAAGGGCCGACCTGGGACGGACATCAAAACGTATTATACTGGGTGGATATCATGGGGGAGAATATCCATCGCTTTGATCCAAAACAGCAAAGCAATCAAACGCTGCATGCCGGGCAGGAACCAGGAGCTGTTGTGGTACATAAAGACGCCGAGCTGATCGGTGCTATGCAGCATGGTTTTTACAGGATTGATTTTGACCGGGAAACATTTGATTTGGTTGTGGATCCGGAAGAGCATCTGCCCGGCAATCGGTTTAATGATGGAAAAGTGGATCCGGCGGGGCGGTTCTGGGCTGGGACGATGGCGTACAGCAAACAGAAAGATCAGGCAGCGCTGTATTGTCTGACTCCTGATTTCACCTGCAGCCAAAAAGTCAGTCATATAGGGATTTCCAACGGCCTGGCATGGAGTGCGGACTGCAAAACGATGTATTTCATTGACACTCCCACGCTTGAAGTGAGTGCGTTTGATTACGATATTGCCACAGGCAAAATTTCAAACCGCCGGCCGATTATCACTTTTTCAGGAGACGACGGCCGGCCGGACGGCATGACGATTGATGCGGAAGGAATGCTTTGGATTGCGCATTTCAGAGGCTGGAAAGTAAGCCGCTGGAATCCTGAAACGGGACAGTGTCTGGAAGAAATAGATGTACCCGCCAGCCAGGTGACATCCTGCGTGTTCGGCGGGGAAGATCTGAAGACGCTGTATATTACCACCGCCCGCAATAAACTGGAAAAAGAACAGCTTGATAAAGAGCCGCACGCCGGCGGGCTGTTTGCTGTGAATCCGGGAGTGGAAGGAACACCCTCCCACCGCTTTGGAGCCTGAAAGATGAATAGTACCAGGAGCTGTCCCGCGGGGCAGCTCCTTTTTTGCCTGCAGGGATGGGTGTGGCGCTTTCAGCGTCACTTTTACCGGCAGGGAGGGAAAAAGTGACGGGTAGAAGTAATGTAAACCTCACATTTCAGCACCGGAAAGGAGAATGTGAGGCTTAGAATACATAGCATATCGATTGACAAGTTAAAAGTTCAAGGGGTAAACTATATTATAGTTTAGGGGGTGAACTTCATATGGGTGAAAGTAGAATGGAGGAAGCGATCCGTCTGTTCACAGATGTGATGATTGACGGTCAGAACGAAGTGTTCCGCAAAGTGGGAAACGAACTCCATAAAGAGTTCTCGATGGAACAGATCAAAATGCTGAATCTGCTCGAACGACACGGCCCGATGACTTCCAAGCAGTTAACGGAACTGCAGGGAGGGCATAAGAGTGCCACATCGAGTCGTTTGAAGAAACTGGTGGAAAAAGAGTATGTCCGCGTCATTCCGGATGAGAACGATAAACGGGTGAAATACGTGCAGCTCACGGAGGCAGGAGAGACGGCATACAAACAGGCCAATCAGCAGGTAAATGAATACTTAAGTTCCATACTATCCGGAATCAATGAAGAAGAAGTGGATGAATTCATTTATATTTTCCAGAAGGTCAAATCACTGCTGAGAAGCGAGGCATAAAAGCCGCCTCTGTTTTTCATCTGTTTTACAGAAAAAAGGAGGAAAGAAACATGCGTACGATACTTAGATTCCGGTGGGTGATTGCTGCGGCGCTGCTGGCTGTAACAGTGCTGCTCTTTTTCCTGTCGCCGGATTTATCCCGCCTGGCCGGGGAGGAAGAGAGTTTTCAGCTTCCTGAAGAGATGTCTTCCCAGCAGGCAGATACTATACTCGAAGATGCCGGAGAAGGAGCGGAGTCCCTCAGTCTGGTGCTGGAACTTGATGGATCACTGACGGAAGAGAAAGAACAGAATATCACAGGATATATAGAAGACGTCAGATCAGCTGATGAAAATATTGAAGAAGTGACTTCCCCGTTTGAACGGGAGGAGGTACGGAATCAACTGGTGTCTGAAGAGAGTGGCGTGGTGCTTGTGCCCGTTTCGGTTAATGGAGGACAGGAAGCGGCGGTCCAGGCCGGAGAAGCACTGCAGTCTCTGTCTGTTCCAGATGGAATGACGCAGTATGTGACAGGAGACGCGATCATCAGCGATGACGTGGACGAAACGACACAGGACGGACTTGAGCGTACAGAAGGAATTACTGTCGTTCTTATTTTTGTGCTGCTGCTTGTTGTATTCCGGGCTGTGGTCACTCCGTTTGTACCGCTTATTTCGGTCGCGGTGACCTATCTGCTGAGCCAGTCCATCATTGCGCTGCTGGCGGAAGGTTTTGGTTTTCCATTGTCGACGTACACGCAGATCTTTCTCGTCGCGGTATTGTTTGGCATAGGGACGGATTACTGTATTCTCCTTCTCAGCCGGTATAAAGAAGAGCTGTCTAATGGACAGGAAGTCAAGGATGCTATTGTAAACACGTACAGCACAGCTGGTAAAACACTGTTGTACAGCGGTATTGCCGTACTTGTTGGTTTTGCGGCGATAGGCTTTGCAGACTTTGCGATTTTCCAGTCGGCTGTAGGTGTGGCGGTCGGTATTGCCGTGCTGCTCCTTGTGTTGTACACGCTGATGCCGTTTTTCATGGCGGTGCTGAAAGATAAACTATTCTGGCCTTCGAAAAAAGGAGCCGAGCATCAGGATAATAAACTTTGGAAAGCAATGGGACGGCTGTCCGTGTTCCGGCCGGTCCTCTCCATTTTGATTGCCGCTGTTGTAACGCTTCCTTTTCTATTAACCTATGACAATGACATCTCCTACAATAATACCGATGAAATAGGATCCGATGCGCAGTCGGTTGAAGGTCTGCACGTTATTGAAAGTGCCTTTGGTATGGGGGATGCACTGCCTCTTGAAATGGTTATTGATTCGGAAAATGACATGATAACAAAAGAAAAACTTGCGGCCGTTGAGTCACTGGCCCGTACGCTGGAACAGTCGAGTGCAGTGGATGAAGTGCGCGGGGTAACCCGGCCGACCGGCTCTGTGCTGGATGAAATGTATGTCGACAACCAGCTGGAAGATGTATCAACCGGTATTTCAGATGCCCGTGACGGCCTGGGGGAAGTCCAAAACGGTCTAAGCGAAGTGCGTAACGGCCTGCAGGATATGAACAGTCAGGTTCAGGGAAGCGCCTCCGGCAGCGGAGGATCCTTGAATGAAGCAGTCTCCGGCATCCAGGACATCAACAGCCAGGTCGGCACTATTTCCACCCAGCTGCAGCAGACAGGTAATACCCAGGCAGCGGCCCAGCAACTCGGTGGGGTGCAGCAGGGACTGACGGAAGTGCAGAACGGGCTGCAGCAGGGCAGTCAGCAGATGAGCAATCAACAGCAGGCGCAGGCAAACGACCTGGCATCCAGCCTTGATGAGCTGACCAACGGGGTACAGGAAGCCATCAATGGTCTTGAGGATATTGAATCAGGACTGGAAAGTGCCCAAACCTACACAGCAGAGGCTTCCGGAGCTTCCTATATCCGCGGAAGCGGCGTATTTGTACCGGATGATCTTCTTGAAAATGAAGATTTTCAGGAAGGTGTCCGTCAGTATGCATTTGAAGATCAAACCGGCATGACGATGGAAGTGAGCCTGAAAGAGGATCCGTACTCGGTCGAAGCGATTGAGGCAGTGGATCAGGTGAAACAGCTTGTTTCGATGGAGACTGCCGGGACACCACTTGAGGAGGATACGATCACCTACAGCGGTGTTCCTGGAACCAATGCGGATCTTGAGAACATTTCCACCGAAGATTTTACGAACACCATCATTATCATATTGATTGGATTGTTTTTGATTCTGGCTGTTCTTCTCCGTTCCCTTGTGAAGCCTGTCTTCATTCTGGGCGGACTGATGCTGGCGTATTACACTGCTATGGGAGCGGCGGAAATGATTTTCGTTCAAGGGCTGGATTACCCAGGTATGATGTGGCCGGTTCCGTTCTTCGGGTTTGTCATGCTCGTAGCACTCGGGGTTGACTATTCAATCTTTCTGTTTGATCGTTACCGTGAAGAGGCCGAACTCGGCGTTCAGGAAGGTCTGCTGAAGGCCATGAAGAAAATGGGGACTGTCATTATTACGGCAGCTATTATTCTATCCGGCACATTCGGCGCGATGATTCCGTCCGGCGTCCTGACGCTCATGCAGGTCGGCACTGTCGTTGTAACCGGGCTGCTGCTCTTCGGCCTTATCATACTGCCGCTCTTCATACCGACAGTAGTGAGTCTCCATGACTCTCCTCCTTCTTTGTCAAAGCGTAAGGAAAAATAAAGGCAAACCGGAGGAAGTGTCAAAAGAGTCTCTCCGGGAATTCCAATTTGTTCCTGGCGGCCCGGTAAGTGTCTACGCATCCAGCTTTTATGGACACTAAAGACATCCTTAAGTTATGCAGCGGCTACGTACACCGCGTGCAGCACGGTCTCCCTGAAAACGAGGCGCGTTCCGCAGGTTTCCAAGCATAACGGAGACAAAGAAAAAAGCCCCTGGTCAAGCGGACCAGGGGCTGCTGACAAACCAGACCGCTGTCAGCAATAGAAGGAATAATCCGGTGAAATACGCATCATAACGGTTCCAGTGTATACGGTGGTAAAACGTGCGGTTCCGGCTTCCGTCGAATCCTTTGGACTCCATCGCGACAGCGGTTCGTTCGGCTTTGCGGATGGCTCCTGCCATTAACGGGATAAAATACCGTTTCATCTGACCGAGCCCCCGCTTTTCGCCGAGGCCGCGGATGCGGTGGGCGGTACGGATCTGCCGCAGTTCATCCCGGAACAAAGGAAGGAAACGATAAGCCGCCATCATCCCGTACCCGAACCGGGGCGGCAGTTTGCACTGCTGGATGAGACTGAGCATAAACCGGGACGGTTCTGTCGTAAGAACGAAAAGCAGCGACCAGGATCCGAAAACAAGCGCACGCATGCCGAGCGAGACGCCGGTCGATACGTTTTCAAGGGATACCGGAAGGCTGCCGATGGTAAATAAAATCGTGCTTCCGCGTTCATCCGGAAACACAACCTGAATCCAGACGAAGCTGAATGCAAATAACAGAAAAGGAAGCAAAAGCAGCCCGAGAAAACGAAACGATACCCCGCCGAGGGCGATGATCATCGTTATCGTGCACCCGAATAAAAACAGCGGGGTCCAAGGGTCAAACACGGGTACCATCATGATAATGATGACCAGGACAGCGCCCAGTTTCAGGGAAGGATTGACCTTCTGCAGGAAACGGTCTTTTTGCTGATACTGTTCTAACATGGTGCTTCCTGCCTTTCGAGGGAATGAACCCAGGGTTTCAATTTTCGGGAAACCGGAACTTTCACTGAAGCTTTCTCAAGCAGATCATTCTGCTGAAAGAATGCGTCCGTACCGCCTTCAAAGGCGGTACTTTTTTCATGAAGAAGGAGTACTTTGCCGGCGTAACGATCCACCAGTTCCATATCATGGGTAATCATCAGAATCGTGCCGCCCCGCTGCTGCCATTTCTTCAGCATCTCCATCAACGCGTTCGTGCCGGTTTCATCCTGACCGAATGTCGGCTCATCGAGAATCAACAGATCCTGCTCCCCCGCCAGCATGACAGCAGCCGATAGACGGCGTTTCTGTCCCTGGCTCAGGGAAAAAGGGTTGGCCGCCCGCTTCTCCTGCAGTTGAAAGAAGTGGAGCATTTCTTCAAGTTCTGCACGACGGGACGCTGGATTAATGCCTGCCATCCGCCAGCCGTAGGTTAATTCATCTTCCACCGAGTCACAGATGAATTGATGCTCGGGATTTTGAAACACAAACCCGGTCTGCTTCATGATTTCCTCTGTTTTGTAACGCCTTGCTTCCTTTCCATTTCGAAACAATGTTCCTCCACCTGGCTGCTCAAGGCCGGTCAGAAGGTGGGCCAGCGTACTTTTGCCTGCTCCGTTGGAACCGCAGAGGGCGGCGAATTCTCCTGCATGCAGTGTGAAGGAGACGTTCTCCAGAATACGCTCCGCTCCGTAGGAAAAAGTCAGGTTTTCGGCTTCTATCAAAGGAGGCGCAGCTGGAGTGTTCTGCGAAAGGTTCGGCACTGGTTCTTCCGTTTTTCGAATGCCATGCTGCGCGCATTGTGTCTCCCATTCGTTCATACTGAGCGGAAACAGATCCCAGGTCATATGCCCTTCCTGTTCCACGTGGCGTGCTGTCCGGCATACTTCCGGGACCCGGATTCCTTCCTGTTCCAGTACGTGTGCTTTTTCCCGGAAAAGAAAGCGGGGAGAACCGTCGAGCAGGACCCCTCCTTCTTTTTGGAGCGCAATCACCCGGTCGATATGCTCCAGACCGGTCTCCATGTTGTGCTCGATAAACAGAAGGGTCTTGCTGCCGCGGGCGGCAGTGTCAATCCACAACGAAACAATATCTTCACTGCTCTTTGGATCCAGGTTGGCGGTCGGTTCATCCAGGATAAACATATCCGGCGCCAGGGCCAGCAGGCAGGCCGCCGCTGCTTTTTGTTTCAGACCGCCGGAGAGGCTTGTGAGCCGGCTGGAGCGCCGTTCTTTTAATCCGGTCACTTGAAGGGCGTGTTCCAGTCTGCTGTTTATCTCGGCGGCAGGGAGGCCGATGTTTTCCATGCCGAAAATAATTTCGTCTTCCACGGTCTCCATGCAGAACTGCGTTTCCGGATCCTGAAACAATATGCCGACGTGATGGCAGGCTTGTGCTATTGTCCAGTGTTCCGGTTCTGTTTCGTTTACGGTGAGAATTCCTGTTTTTTCAGCCTCGATGGCTCTTGGAATCAAGCCCTGCAGCGCAAGAGCGAGTGTACTTTTGCCGCAGCCGCTCGGCCCGGTAATAAGAATATTTTCGCCGGTGTTTATTTCAAGATCGAGAGGTGGAAGGGCAGGCTGGTTATCTGCAGGATAAGTAATGCTCAACCCGTGGATGGATGCACCACTCATTATGATGCCCCCCTCTCCTGTTTCCTTTGGCGGATGCTGCGGCCGATGGCAAAGTTATGAAGAACACCGGTCCGCACCAGTGCCCACGTCAGGTAATGGCTTCCCCAGCCGGCAAGCAGCAGACCGCTCAGCAGCATTGTACCAAGCATGAACCAGACGACGCCTGCTGCAAACTGACTGTATCCGAACATGGCAAACTCGGTCAGAAAACTGGCGGCTGTACCGGCCATTCCTGCAAGCATCAGCACAGGCAGCTTGAAACTGCGGTACCGGAACACAGCAAACACAAGCTCTGCGCCAAGTCCCTGGGTGAAACCGAGGATCAGCACCGATCCGGCGTTGACCGATCCAACCATAATTTCGGTGCCGGCTGCGATAAGCTCAGCAAACAGGGCCACCCCGGGTTTTTGAATGATCAGGGCACAGACAATGGGGGCCATAATCCAAAAGCCCGCCATCAAGCCGCCGCCTACCGGACCCAGGATGCCTGTCACAAGCTGTCCGAGAAATATCCAGACTAAATAAAGGACCCCGAAGACAGCAGAAATAAACGCCATCACCACGATTTCGCGGAGATTCATTGTATGGTTCTGTCTCATTGGGCTGCATGCCCCGGTTTTTTATCTTCGGCAAACGGCCAGTCATGGGCTTTATAAGCCATATCAAAAAACATATATTCCAGCTGGCAGCCGTCCAGGAAGTGCTCTTCCCAGCGTTTTACTTCCTCGTCGGATGCGGTTTCTGCCATCTGATCGAGTTTATCCAGGTATTCCTGCATGCGGGGTTCTTCCTGCTGTCCGTAAAATGTAATCCAGTCGTAGAAAGGGTGGGTTTCATCCGGTTGATAGTCCTCAATAAGCCGGCGGCCGACATCCAGATAAATCCACGGGCATGGCAGGGTAGCTGCGATGATATCCCCGATATTGCCCTCGTAGGCTGTGTGAAGCATATGTTTAGCATAGTGTTGGGCGGTGGGAGCGAGCGGATATCCGTGCAGTTCATCGTATCCGACCCCGGCCTGGTCACACAAATTGTGGTGGGGGTGAATTTCACTGTTTAAAATAAATCCGATTCCGGAATGGAATAATTCCATTTCCTCCCGGGTTCTGCTTTTGGCTATGGCGAGGGCGCGTGCCTGAATCATGGCATTCAAATATTCATAGTCCTGCTTCACATAATGGATGAGCTGCTCCTTTTCCAGGTGTCCTTTGCCGATACCCTGAATGAACGGGTGGTCATAGCAGGCCTCAAAAATATGATCCGTGTTCTGTCTCAATTTCTCTGAAAATCTCATCATTCAACTCCTGCCTTTCTGTGATTTTTCACATAAAAAGAGCCACTCCGGAAATGGAGCGGCTCTGCTTGGTAGGAGATATTATGGTTGAGACGGCGCAAAGACCGTCTTTCATCCACAGACAGATATGCCGGCTCCACTTCCCTTCGCTGGTGCTAACCAGAGCAGGTTCTAAGGGACCAAGGAATACGGCATTCCTTATCTCAGCTTTACAGCGCCCCCAGCGGCCTCTTTGTATGCGATTGCTTTTAACGTATCATGAAGATGATGTATTGTCAAAATAGTTTTGTGAAATACATACGGGAGACAGGCTTATTTTTTCTTCATCTGCTTTGCTTTATTTACAGCAGTGTTGGCCATCTGCTTTGCTTTTTCCCGGTTTTTCTCGTCTTTTAAATACTCTTTGGCGGTACTGAAGAGTTTCTTTTTCAGACTCATTGGTATGCTCCTTTCTATTAATCGTATTCGGTGTAAATATTTTTCCCCGGCATCATCAAGCATAAACGCGGAAAAAACGATTCGTTTTCAGGAAGAAAAGGCTTCCTGTATACAGGCGTTGATGGAAGGACTGCCTTTTCCAATGAGAAAGCCCTGGGCGGCATCACAGGAGTGAGCACGGAGCCAGTCCCATTGTTCCTCTGTTTCCACGCCCTCAGCAACGACTGTCATATCCAGGTCGTGAGCAAGGCCCAGTACTGCCCGCACGATGGATCCTTTGGAGTAGGAGGCAGGAAGGTCCTGAATAAAGGAACGGTCAATCTTAATCAAATCAAACGGGAGCGTTCCGATATAATTCATCGAAGAATAGCCCGAACCAAAGTCATCCAGCGCCAGTTTGATGCCGGCCTCCTTCCATCTGGTCAGGGTCGGGACAAGATCATGAAGGTTGTCGATGGTCGCAGACTCTGTCAGTTCGAGTGTGATCAGGCCTGGATCAATGCCGTAATAGGTCAGCGTATGACTAACATATGGTCCAAAGCCCGGGTCATGAAATTGACGAAACGATACATTCACACTAACGCCGTACATGGTCTCTCCCTGGTCCTGTCTTTCTTTTAAGAGGCGGCATGTCTCTTTGAAAACCCAGCGGCCGATTGGGTGAATCATGCTTGAATCCTCAGCAGCCGGGATAAAGCGGCCTGGAGAAATATAGCCCTGTTTCGGGTGCTCCCACCGAAGGAGAGCTTCAAAACCATATATCCTGCCATTTGTCAGAAACAGCTGCGGTTGAAAAATCAGGTACATTTCTTCTGAATCCAGTGCGTGATGAAGATCCTGACGCAGTTTAACTTCATTCAAAGAAGCATCGGCCAACGCTTTATTATAGAAGTGAAGCGCGGTGCCCGCGGTTTCTTTTGCTTTCTGCATGGCGAGATCCGCTTCCTGCAACAGCTGCGCAGGCTGTTTTTCCGCCGTGACTGTCTGTGCGCTCACACCAATGCTGATTTCCAGGTAAACAGGTTCATGATGGTACAAAAAGGGTTCCTCGACATCAGCCGGAATCTCCTCCTTAAGATCCTTATACGTACCAGGAGGCGCTAATAGAGCAAATTCATCCCCATTCATACGGTACACCTTTCCGCCGGGTCCGCACAGTGACAGAAGCCGGTTGGCATAGGATACTAAAATATAGGAAGCCCCCTCATTACCGAAAAAGCTGTTAATCCGCTTGAAATCGTCTATGTTAATAAGAAATAAATAATATCCGGGACTGCAGATTGTTCTGTCCTTTTGATGTTTTTCGAAACTACGGGCGTTGGGAAGTCCGGTTAGATTGTCATAGTAGGCTGCTTCATAATATTCGCTGTATATCCGGTATTGAATCTGTAAAAACAGGTTAACGAGAAAAAGAAGAATGTCAAAGAACAGCACTCCCATCCAGCCGAGTGCTGCATGAAATAAAATCATAGCGGTTACAAAGCTGGGGAGAAATACGATGATACCGGTGCTTATCCATACTATCGATATGGTCACTCTTGTTTTGGAATAAAATTTTTGCCAGAGTAAAAATACAGCCAGGCATATAGTAGTGGTGAGAATCAAATGAAAAGCTGTTATGATAAGACTAGAAGGGTTGTCAAAAGACAGGGCCATGCTGTAGTGCTGAAACACCATGAGCAGGGGTGTGCTTAATGAAAGCATGATATTCATCCGTATCAAGCCCAGAAGCGCAAAGGATTTGCGGTGAAACCATATGCTTAATACGATAGAGCTTACAGCCAGCACAAAATAAGCCGCGGCGGTCCTGCGGCGAAATAAGAACCAAAGAAAATGACAGGAGCAAGCGAAATATAATAGTTCCCATTCCATGGCAGGTATAAATGGACTCCGCCAAATAAAACAAAGGATCCTATAAGGGTGAAAAGCAGACCTGGTTCTGCAGCGGGCGGCACGAATATGAATAAGAGACATCCGACTGTTGTGAACAGAAAAACCATCAGAAAAACAAGCAGCGGAGATTTTTCTAACCGGTTTGCGTTAACATACTCCCCTTTTGCCAAAGTGCACACCTGCCATTCAGAGTAGTAAATGTAGTATAATAGTTCTATTATAGCTTATATTTCACAAGAAATGTAACATATATCGACGAAATTTTTAGGTATGGGGATAAAAATAGATCAGGAGGTTGAGATGCAGGCAAAAGAAATTCAAACCAGCACCCGCACGTTTTTAACCGGGCAACCTTCTCTCTGCCTGCCACTGACAGGGAGAACAGAAACCGGGCTCTTGGAAGAAGCAGCATCTGCGCAGGAGAAAAAGCCGGATCTCCTGGAATGGAGGGCAGACTTTTATGAAAGTCTTTCTGATCCAAAGCAGGTGGTGCACACCGCTTCGCGTCTGCAGACAGCGCTGCAGGGGATTCCTCTTCTATTCACCATCCGTTCTGAAAAGGAGGGCGGACAGAAATCATATATGGAAGAACAGGACAAAATCGAGTTGTATCAACAGTTGTGTTCCAGCGGATACGTGGATATGCTGGATTATGAACTGCAGCATGACGAAGCGGAACGGAAGGAAGTTCAAACGATCTGCAGAGAAAATGGTGTGGTTTTTATTGTTTCCTATCACGATTTTTCTGCCACCCCCTCCGAAGAGGACATGATGAATCAGCTGAGAGAAATGGAACAGGCCGGGGCGGATGCTGCCAAGCTTGCTGTGATGCCTGAAACGATGGATGATGTGCTGTCCCTTCTGAAGGTAACACGTGACGCAGAAGCACAGCTGAACATTCCTGTCATTACGATGTCGATGGGGAAGCTGGGAGCCGTCTCAAGGATAGCCGGATGGCAGTTCGGTTCCCTGTTCGCATTTGCAGTGGGAGGGAACAGTTCCGCGCCCGGCCAGATACCGATTGAAGTCATGAGAGAGCTGGAAACGTACTTGATATAATGGATAAATGATGATAGAAAGCGGGGAGGAAAATGGAACAGCTGCCGGCTTTACGGGAAAGAAATATTATTTTAATAGGATTTATGGGGTCAGGTAAATCCACGATCGGAAACCTGATGTCAAAAAAATTGTACAGGGATTTTATCGATGTTGATACATATATTGAAAAGCAGCAGGGCATGAGTGTTCCGGATATTTTCCGTGAAAAAGGAGAAGAAATGTTTCGGGAAATGGAAAAGGAAGCAACGGTCCACCTTTGTGAAAAAGAACGGTTGAAGATTCTGGCCCTTGGCGGAGGAGCATACAGCCAGTCTGAAATAAGAGAAGTCTGTATGAAATACGGTATTGTGATACTGTTAAACCTAAGCTTTGAGACATGGAAAGAACGTCTCCCCCTCATTCAGGAGAACCGCCCTGTTCTGCTGAATAAAACGATGGAGGAAATGGAAACTCTGTTCTATGAGCGGAAGCAGATCTATTCCTTGAACACATTAGAGATTGACACAGACGGAAAAAGCGAAGAAGCGGCTGCCGATGAAATCGTGCATCTGCTCAAGCTCGGCTGGGACTGGTATCCCGCGCACATGCCGGATGAAGAGAGCTCCCATTAGGGGGAGTTCTTTTGTATAGAAATTGACGATTCTTTTGCGGTGGTATACGATAGAATTATCATAACAGAACGATGTTTTATATTATAAAACAAACGGAGGTGCGGGAATGAATGTTGTAACGATAGGGGAGACGATGGCTCTGTTCACCCCGGATCAAAACGGGTTAATGAGGTACGCTCATTCCTATTCCCGGAAATTCGGAGGAGCGGAATCAAATATGGCCATAGGGCTGGCAAGGCTTGGTCATCAGGCGGGCTGGATCAGCCGTGTCGGCGACGATGAACTTGGGAAAGCGATGCTTCACTTTATCCGGGGCGAAGGAGTGAATACCGACTGCGTTACATTCGATACAGAAGCCCCGACAGGCCTGTATTTCAAGGAATTCCGAAAAGCCGGGGATATACGGGTGCAGTATTACCGGAAAGGCTCGGCAGCAAGCCGCCTGAGTACAGCTGACCTCGAGGAAGAGTATATAAAACAGGCGGATTACTTACATATCAGCGGCATCACACCGGCGCTGAGCAGCAGCTGCCGGGATATGCTGCCGGAGGCCGTCAGAATGGCGAAACAGCACGGTGCCGTCGTTGTCTTCGATCCCAACCTGCGCCGCTCTTTATGGAGCGAAGAAGAAGCGCGCCGCACCCTGCTTGATATCGCATCGCAGGCGGATATTATCATGCCGGGAATTGATGAGGGCGCTTTTCTATTCGGCACCGAAGATCCCGACGAACTCGGACGTCTCTTTTTACAGCAGGGAGCTGCTGAAGTGGTACTGAAAGCCGGCAGCAAAGGAACGTATTATTTCAATAAGAACGGATCGGAATTTATTCCGGCTTTTGATGTGGAGACAGTCGTTGATCCGGTCGGAGCGGGTGATGGCTTCGCCGCCGGTTATCTCTCCGGTCTGCTCGACCGGCTTTCCCCGGGAGACGCCGTACGCCGCGGTAATGCGGTGGGTGCGCTTGTCACCCAGGCCGAAGGGGACGTGGAAGGCCTGCCGGAACGCGAAGATGTGGAAGCATTAGTGAACAAAGACAGCGGCACAGAAGATGTGCGGCGTTAAGGAGGATACGGATATGACATCTATTCAGGACATTAAAGAAAACGGCGTTGTGGCGATCATCCGTGGAGCAGACCCGGACAATATTGAAGATATGGCGGAAGCGCTTCTGGCAGGCGGCGTGCGGACGCTTGAGATCACGATGGAAACACCGAACGTACTGGCTGCTATTGAGAAGCTGCGCAAATCCTATGGAAATGAATTAATTACAGGAGCCGGCACGGTACTCGACCCTGAGACGGCACGTTCGGCGATTATGGCAGGAGCCCAGTTCATCTTTTCCCCTACCGTGAATCCGGAAACGATCCGGATGTCCAAGCGGTACGGGGTGATCAGCATTCCGGGTGCCATGACCCCGACGGAAATACTGAATGCCTATGAAAACGGGGCAGACGTTATTAAAGTCTTTCCGGCCAACCAGTTCGGCCCGTCCTACCTGAAAGACATCAAGGGGCCCCTTCCTCATATTCCATTGATGCCGACCGGCGGGATCACCACGGAAAACCTGAAGGATTACATGGATCAGGGAGCTGTTGCCGTCGGAGTGGGAAGTGCTCTTGTTAATACGAAGAATCCTTGGAACAGCGGGGAAAAAGCGGCTCTCACCAAACGGGCCCAGGCTTTCACCGACGCCTTCCATCAAGCCGTAAAATAAGCCGGAAAATACAGCAGGGCGTTTTCGAAAAAGGAGGACGCGCTGCTTTGTTTTTTAAGCTCTGGTTTTAAAGGAACGTTTGCTATGATGTATATATTGTTATACAGCGTACTGGTCGGGTCTTACGCTGTTTCCCTTTTCACAGATGCAGAATGGCTGTCCTATCTGACAGGCCTGGCTGCCGCAGGGTCTGTTGTCGTTTCTTTTCCAAAGGCGGGGCGCCTGTACAAAGGAACGGCTGCGGTATTTCTCGTCACAGCACTTGCGGCTTCCTGGGCGGAAGGACTCCCGGTGCGTGAATTTCCGTACTATATGACGTCCATGGTTATGCTGATAATGGTATTTTATGTACTGCCCTTTATTAACAGTGTGATCGTGGTCGGCCGTTATGACCAAAAAGTTAATAAATTATTGAAAACAAACGTCACTCACCTTGGTCAGTTGTACCGGCGTGCGGCAGGAGTATCCTTCTTAATCGGCACATTTTTGAATGTCAGCACACTCCCGCTCGTGGTTCATGTCCTACGACGCAATCTGCGTGAACAGAGGACCCGGCTATCTGCCCACTTTATCAGCTCGGCCATGCTGCGCGGCTACGCGTTGTGTCTTGTGTGGAGCCCGATGGAGCTGCTTGTTGCCATATCGGTGGACATAACAGGGGCTGGATATCTGGAGCTGCTGCCGCTTCTGCTCCTCTTTGCCGCTGTGTTCTTGTTGATCACGCTGTTCAGCGGACGGAAATACCGGCATATTAAAACGTCCATCGAAACCCGCCCTGTGGACATGAATAAGGTGTACCGCAAAATTGCGGGGTTGTCCTTCTTTTTGATCTTATTTATTGCATCTGTGGTTCTCCTGCAGCGGCTGATGCCGGTATCCTTTCTTGAAACCGTTGCGCTCGTGATTGTTCCTTTTTCTTTTGGGTGGGCGCTTGTCATAGGGAGAATACGCTCCTTTATGCTCTATGCCGGGAGAAACTGGAAAAACCGGACATCGTCTATGCAGAATTACATTGTGCTGTTTTTATCCGTCGGTTTTTTCATCAGTGTGCTCGAGGAAACGGTGTGGATGAATTGGCTGCAGTACCCGTTTTTATTTCTGGAGAATAGTCCGGTACTATTATTCGTATCCATTCAGGTTATGTTTCTGGCGCTTGCGATGATAGGTTTTCATCCGATTGTTACCATAACCCTGGCCGGGGAGATGCTGCAGCCGCTGCTTGGAGATATCGCGCCGGCCGGGGCAGCGGTGGTTCTGATTACGTCCGGATTGTCCACGGTCATGGCAGGACCATTTAATATCACCGTCTCGCTGACCGGTATGCTTCTTCACCAGAATCCATACCGCATCTCGCTCTGGAATCTTCCTGCCGCCCTGTTATTCAGCAGTGGCGGGACGGCGCTCGCGCTGCTTATTCAATACGTGTTTTAGAAAGGAGGTGGTGGTTGGATGCCGATTATTCAATCCGTCGACCGCGCCCTGCAGATTCTTGATTTATTTGATGATGATGAAACGGAGCTTAAAATCACCGATATCAGCGAACGGCTCCATCTTCATAAAAGCACCGTCCATTCGCTGTTAAAAACACTGGAAAAACATCAGTACATAGAACAGGCGGGTGAATCCGGCCGGTACGCCCTCGGCATGAAATTATTTGAACGCGGCAACCATGTGATCCGCAGCCGTGATCTTCGAAGCGCGGCGCAGGACTCTTTATATGAGCTTTCCCGTGCCGTGCGCCAAACGGTTCATCTTGTGATTCAGGACGGACATGAAGGAGTCTATATTGATAAAGTGGAGCAGCCGTCGGCGGTTGTTTTTTATTCCCGGGTCGGGCGCCGTGTGCCTCTGCACTGCAGCGGTGTCGGTAAAGCACTGATCGCTTTTTGTCCTGACGATGAGATTGACGCTCTGCTTGAGGATTACGTATTCACCCGCCGGACCGAGCGCACGATCACAAGCTCCTCCGCCTTCCGTAAAGAGATTCAGAACGTCCGGGAACAGGGATACGCTGAGGATAAGGAAGAAAACGAACCCGGCGTACGCTGTGCAGCGGTGCCGATCCGGGACCACACCGGCCGTGTCACCGCCGCCATCAGCATGTCCACCCTCACCATGCGCACCGACGAAGACACGATGGGCGGCTGTATTGAAAAGCTTAAAGAAACCGCCATGGACGTGTCGCGGAAGCTCGGGTATGGGTATTGATTGGAGTTATTGATTGGGGTGGTTGATTAGAGACATTTTGAAAAGCGAAATGTCTCTAATTTAATTTTACTGGACAATTTGGAGGTCATCTTCTCACAAAATGTCCCTAACATTTTTTTATTGGACATTTTTAATGTAAAAAAGTCTATAACCCCACTGGCGGCGCCTGATAATAAGAGCCCTTCCCTTTCCCGAAACGCTGATAATGGGAAAGTAGAACCCGGCTGACATTTTTCGTGCTGCTTTGAAGTCCACACCAATGATGTATACCGTTGGTTGTTATCTTTTCTCTCGGGAAAAGCACGTTGAATTCTTCAGCGGATCTCAGGATGCCATTTCGCCGGTCCTCTGTACAGCCGCATTTGGAGCACACGAGTTTGTTTTTTCTTTCAAGCATCCAACTGCTGCATGCAGGACAGGTAATCCCTTTTTTAAGAGAGTGGTAGTCGTAATCCGGCAGGCGGGTATAAGGAGAATATTCCCAGTTCAGCTTCAGCAGTTTTTCAGCGGCAGAATGATAATAATCGGGAAGAGGAGCAAAAGGCTCGTTATTCCATTTCTGAATAAATCGTTTGATCTGTCCGGGTAATAATAAAGGAAAATCAGGACAAGCGTGATAGAGGGAAAAAGACGGGTTAGTATAGGCTACTTGTGCTTTGATTGGAAGAGAGAGATGTATTTTCTGAAAAGTATCGCGGATAAGAGCCTCGCTTCGCTGCAGCTGGTGGAATGGATTTTTCACTTCCCGGTCATTCATGAGATAAAAGCGATTATCCTTGACATAATAATCTCCTTCAAAGTGTTTTACTTCGAATAGATGGGCCTGCCCATGGGTGAGTACCAATATATCGATTTGAAAAAAACTGTGCTGCTGCTCAATCATCAGATCATTAATGATGATGGCATCCTGCTGTAATTGAAGCAGCCATTGATTCATTATTTTTTCTCCTTCATGCCCTTTTTCAAGTCCATAATAATATTGCTGGTCATGAACATTCAGATTCATCCGTTTATTTAAAATACGGAGGGCCTGAAGCTCTTTGGATGGCTTGCATGGTTTCTTTATCATCTTGTCCTCCTTTTTCTTTATATTATCAAAACCTCTGTATAATACAAGTATTGTTGTCAGCAATGTACTGGACAGTTTAAGGGGGGGAAGTGTCCAGTATTATAGTTTACTGGACACTTTGAATAGGGAGATGGCTGTAAAATTAATATTAGAGACACTTTCATCAATTTTCTTGATGATTTTGGTTCTAACCATAGTTTTACAGACATTTCTCGAAGCAAAATGTCCGTAAAACCTCTCCACGGTGATGCTGAAGTTAGATTATATAACACAAATGGTATAGACAACTATATTTCCTGCTGTTAAAATAAAATCAATAGACATGATGGGGAGGGCGTGGAATGGAAGATTTTATCCTTCGGAATGTTACCGTTGTTAACCCGGATCAAACCCGGAAACATGCGTATGTACACGTGAAAAACGGGGTTGTTTCCTCAGTTGGGGAAGACCGGGATGCTGGTACAGTGAAGTCAGAAAGAACCGTGGAAATCGAAGCCGGACCGGAGGAAGTACTTGTTCCCGGCATGATCGATGTACATATTCACGGCACCAATAACGCCGATGTGATGGACGGGACCCCGGAAGCCCTTCAGATCATATCCGAAACCCTTCCCTCGGAAGGAACGACATCGTTTCTGGCGACAACGATTACGCAGCAGAAGGACGCCATCACAAACGCACTGGAAAATGCGGCGGCATTCCCGGTGGATCAGCCTGAAGCAGGTGCAAAGATGCTGGGCGTTCACCTGGAAGGTCCTTTTTTCACGGCGGAAAAAGCAGGGGCACAGCCGAAAGAGCATCTGCAGCAGGCAGATACTGCCTTATTCAAGCAGTGGCAGGAGGCTGCCCAGGGGCTTATCAAATGGGTGTCGCTCGCGCCGGAGCAGGATCCGGACCACGCACTTATCCGTTATTTGTCCCAGCAGGACATCGTAACGTCGGCTGCGCACTCCAGTGCAGGCCTGGAAGAGGTCGATCAGGCGGCGGCAGATGGGATTTCCCATGTGACGCACCTTTTTAACGGCATGAGCGGTCTGCATCACCGGGACCCCGGTCTTGCTTCTGCCGCGCTGTTAAACGACGCTCTTACCAATGAAATCATCGCCGATGGGGTGCACGTCCACCCTGCGATGGTGAGCTTCGCCTTTCGGATGAAAGGGGCGTCCGGGCTCCTCTTAGTCACAGATTCCCTGCGGGCCAAATGTCTCCAGAACGGTGTCTATGACCTCGGCGGCCAGACCGTAACCGTAGAGGGAAACAGGCCGTATCTTGAGGACGGAACAATCGCCGGAAGCATGCTTAGGATGAATGAAGCATTAAAGAACGTGATGGCATTTACAGGCTGCTCCCTGGAAGAAGCAGTGGCGATGACCTCGAAAAATGCAGCGGATAAACTGGGACTGACACGCAAAGGCAGAGTGGCTCCGGGAATGGATGCGGATTTGGTGCTGCTCACGCGAAGCGGCGGTGTGAGCCGGACGTGGTGCCGGGGCATACTCGCTTATGAACAGGAGGGAATGACATGGAAGTCATAGCGGTAAAAGACGATCAGGAAATGAGCGAAAAAGCGGCTTCTCTGATTGGAGCGGAAATAAAGGACAGGCCCGGGATTGTGCTCGGTCTTGCTACCGGGGGAACACCGGAAGGAACGTACCGGGAATGGATTAACCAGGCCGGCAGTCTTCCCCTGTCGCAGCTGCAGACGTTCAACCTGGATGAATACGCAGGACTTTCCCCGGATCATCCAAATAGTTATCACCGCTATATGAAAGAAAGGCTCTTTCAGCCGCTGCAGCTCCGTCCGGGGCAGACCCACCTTCCAAGAGGGGATGCCAAAGATCTTCAGGAAGAAGCCCGAAGGTATGAAAAGCAGATTCAGCAAAGCGGGGGCATCGACTTACAATTGCTTGGCATAGGAGAAAATGGTCATATCGGGTTTAACGAGCCCGGAAGTTCTTTTCATTCACGGACACACGTTGTGGAATTGAAACCTTCCACAAGAGAAGCAAATGCGCGGTTTTTCGAATCGGAAGAAGACGTGCCGCATCAAGCTGTGACAATGGGAATCGCAACCATTATGGAAAGCCGGCGCATTCTACTGCTTGCTTCCGGATCCCGTAAAAAAGAAGCCCTCACCGCCCTGCTCGAGGGAAAACAAACCGAAAATTTTCCTGCATCCGTCCTTCAGAATCATCCATATGTTACAATAATTGCGGATGAATCCGCTCTATCAGGTGTTTCAACACATAAGAGTGTTTCTGAAGGAAGGGAGAGGGAAACGAAATGATTGATAAAAATTCACCTCTGCCGATATACTATCAAATTCAGGAAATGATACGAAAAAAGATAGATACCGGCCAGTGGCAGCCGGGGGATATGCTTCCCTCCGAACGAATTTTCTCTGAAGATTTCGACGTGAGCCGGATGACCGTCCGTCAGGCAGTGACAGAGCTTGCCAAGGAAGGTGTGCTTCAGAGGGAAAAAGGAAAAGGCACCTTTGTCGCCGAACCCAAAATAGAACAGCCGCTGCAGGGGCTCACGAGTTTCACAGAAGATATGAAAGCACGGGGGCTCAAACCCGGCAGTGCATTGGTGCAATACCAGCTGCGCAAAGCACCGAAGAAAGTGGCGGAAGCCCTGCAGACCAGTACGGACACCCAGGTTTATGAAATTAAACGGGTCCGGATGGCCGATGATGTTCCGATGGCGTATGAAACGACCTTTATTAATAAGGAAATCGCCGGCGACCTTCCGGAAGACGTGGAAAACCGGTCCATTTACTCCTTTCTGGAACAAGAGAAGAATCTGAAAATCGGCGGCGGCGAGCAGACCTTCGAAGCGTCGCTTGCCAATACAGAAGAAGCAGAAAACCTGGCGATAGAAGAAGGGGCTCCGGTACTGCTTATTCAACGTGCTACATATCTTGAAGATGGCACCCCGCTGGAATACGTGAAATCCGCCTACCGGGGAGACAGATATAAGTTCACCATTAATATGCCGAGATGAGAGGAACCGGTAATGTTATACCGGTTCTTTTTTACATGCTTGTTGTGATAACCTGTATACAATACCAAGCTTGTTTATCAAAGGGGACGGTACCTGTGTTTCGTTACATGGAGGAGGTTCAAAAAGACCTTGAGCAGCTGCAGAAAAACCAGGCGGAATCATTGAAAAAAGCGGTGGAATACCTGGCGGAAACGATAAGAAAAGATGGTGTTATTCATGTTTTCGGCGCCGGCCATTCCCACTTGCTAAGCGAAGAAGTGTTTTATCGTTCGGGAGGGCTGGTACCTGTGAATCCTCTGCTGGAGGAATCATTGATGCTTCATGAAGGAGCGGTCCAGGCGTCGCGTAATGAGCGGAAACATCATTATATCCGGGACTTTCTGGAGCAGCATTCGCTTGAAACCGGGGATGCTCTTATTGTTATTTCTACATCCGGACGCAATCCTGTACCTATTGATGCTGCGGAGTACGGAAAAGAAAAAGGACTGACAGTGGTGGCGATTACGTCGATAGACTATTCTAAAAGCCAGCCTTCCCGGCATGAAAGCGGGAAGCGGCTGTATGAATCGGTCGATATGGTACTCGACAACTTGTGTCGAAAAGGGGACGCGCTGCTCACACACCCCAACGTTCCGGAGCCGTATGCAGCAACGTCTACGGTAATAGGAGCCGTCATTCTTCAGACCGTGTTTGCCGGTGTGATTGAACACCTTGCTGAAAATGGAGAGAAGCCTCCGGTTTTTCTATCTGGAAATGTGGACGGGGCCGATGAACATAATCAACACCTCGTAGAAAAATATAAAGAGCGGATTCCACTGTTAAAATAAAGAGTCTGGGACAAAAGTAAAATAGGTGGAGGAAAAACACGAATGTCCGGCGACGTTGTTCAACCATCGTCCAGCAGCGGAGCCTACATGCTTTGACTCCTGCTCCAAACAGCACGAGTCGCGGGTCCCCGCAGGATGTGCGGTCAGGTCAGCGCCCGCACGTGACGTACTTCCACAGGATAATGACGTTTACCGGGGCGCGGAACCCTCTAAAGTGCCTTCGGAATCATTCATAGTGACGTTTTGAAGGGCACCGGATACTATAAAGTGCCTTCGGCGATATACCCAACGACGTTTTAAGGGGTCCTTTTCCCCCTAAAGTGCCTTCGGGACTATTTCTCTCCCTTTTCCTGCAATGACGCGGGCTCTTTGCTGCGTCGACCCGTTCATTTTCCGCTGCACGCAGTCTCGATTCGTTCATAATGACGTTTACCGGGGCACCAAACCCCTCTAAAGTGCCTTCGGAATCATTCATAGTGACGTTTTGAAGGGCACCGGATACTATAAAGTGCCTTCGGCGATGTACCCAACGACGTTTTAGGGGGCCCTTTTCCCCCTAAAGTGCCTTAGAACCCATTTGCAACGAATGTCCGTCCCCCCAATCTGAACACAGCAAACAAACGCCCGCATTTTCTGCGTCCGTACGGCCGGATCCGTTCAGGTGTTGTTTCGATGCCGGCCAACGGGTCCTGAAACGGCCGGGTGCAAAGAAGACACGATGAGCCCCGGCGAATCGATGCCTCCCTTGTGCTCTGGAGTAAAAGCGAAGTATGTTGGCGCAGCGGTACCTCTCCAAAATAAAGAATGCCGA
>NZ_JBHUML010000002.1:1378901-1780269 GCF_042684865.1 Salibacterium lacus | reverse complement strand
TTTTGTCCCAGACTCTTATGACATGATGAGGACTATTGGAGAGTAAGCAGGTTATCCCCGGTTTTAATGGAAGTTTCCACCGGACCGGTGACTTCTAGAGAATTATCTGCGTTGGTTATAATAACCGGAGTGGTGATGTCATAACCGGCATCCTGGATCTGTTTGATGTCAAACGCAGCCAGAAGTTGTCCTTTCTTTACCTGTTCACCCTGTTCTACATGAGGAGTGTAATGTTCTCCTTTTAACTCTACGGTGTTCAGTCCGATATGAAGCAGCACTTCATGTCCTTCCTCCGTAGTTATACCGTAGGCATGGTGAGTAGGGAAAACCGTGCTGACGGTGCCGTCTTCCGGTGCGTAAAGTCTTCCTTCTTCCGGTACGACCGCTGTTCCTTTGCCGAGAGCACCGCTTGAGAAGGCTTCATCGGCCACTTGCGCCAGCGGAAGAACAGACCCTGTTAATGGACTGGAGAGCACCGAATGACCAGCTCCCGCCATTGCTCCTGTCGTTTGATTGTTCCGCATGGCGTCGGCTACGAATTCCACGTCCGTACCAACGATGATTTGAAGATTTGTGTTATTGACTTTCATAACACCTTTGGCACCGTTGCGTTTCAACCGGTTTTCATCCACTTTATCCATATCGTGCATCTGCAGACGCAGGCGTGTGACGCAGTTATCGATGGACTGAATGTTTTCATATCCTCCAATAGCGGCCGCGTATTCCCCGGCCATCGTATCGTATTTGTCCCTGCCTTCATGAACTATGGCTTCTTCCTCATCATCTTCGCGGCCCGGCGTTTTCAAATTCAATCCTTTGATCATGGCGTAGAAAACGATGAAATAAATGATACCGAAAATAACCCCTATTCCAGCCAGCAGAAGCGGTTTGGTCGCTAAGTTAAAGTTCAGCACGTAGTCGATAGCGCCGGCTGAAAATCCGAAACCATGCAAGGTTCCGGCCAGGTAGGCGACAACAAGAGAAGCGGCAGTCAATAACGCATGAATGACATACAATAATGGAGAAATAAACATGAAAGAAAATTCAATCGGCTCGGTAATACCGGTTAAGAATGAAGTTAGCGCCAGACCGCCAAGCAGTCCGGATACCTGAGCCCGCTTTTCCGGTTTTGCGGCTATAATCATGGCAAGACAGGCTGCAGGGAGACCAAACATCATCATCGGAAACATCCCGGCCATAAATATACCGGCTGTTGGATCTCCTGCGAAGAAACGATCCAGATCGCCCGTGGCCCCTTCAAACGAGCCAAACTCAAACCAGATCAGGCTGTTTAACACGTGGTGCAGTCCGATAGGAATCAACAGACGGTTCAGGAAGCCATACACTCCAACACCAACCGCGCCGGCATCAATGATCCATTGTCCGATCGAGTCAATAAATCCCTGTACAGGAGGCCAGACGAAACCGAATATACCGGCAAGAATAACCATGACCCCGGCGGTTATAATCGGCACAAACCGGCGCCCTCCGAAAAAGCCAAGCCAGTTCGGAAGTTTAATATCATGAAAACGGTTATATAAAAGGGCAGCGGTAATTCCTGATATGATACCTCCCAAGAATCCCATATCAATATTTTCGTTGATTGCAGCCGTTCCTTCCTGCAGCACGAAGAACGCAATAACTCCGGCAAGGCCGGAAGCACCATTTCCATCTTTCGACAAGCCTACTGCAACCCCTATGGCAAAAAGCAGCGGCAGGTTATCGAATAAAGCAGATCCCGCAGCGGCCATAAAAGGAATATCAAAAAGGTCATCCTGTCCAAGCCGTTGCAGCAAAGCGGCGGCAGGGAGTGTCGCGATGGGAAGCATTAATGCTTTCCCGATACGCTGTAAAAAGTCAAGCACGTGAAGAAACCCCTTTCTTTTTAAAATAAAGTTCTTTTGAAAATAAGTCCATTACTAAATATAAACACATTTTAGCACCTATACTTATAGTTGTCTATACCAGTTTTTATACAAACAAAAATCAAGGTTTTGAACCGTCATACCAAGGGTATATTTAGTATTTCAATCGTGTTTCATATGAAAAAAGGTTTCTCACTTTAACTACTTCAATATATTCTTTATAATAAAACATAGGAAAGAGAAAAAAACGTCTCTTTCTACATAAGGGGAATGGTTGTCATGGAAAAGAATTCGATTCAGGCTGAAATTGCCAGCTATACAGGTAAATTGCTCCGGGACAATTTCGGCAAAGGACCATCATCGGTCTACGTTTCGATAAAACGCCCGTTTATTACCATTTACCTCAGCGATTTTCTGGCTCCCATGGAACGGGTGTTAATCGGTCAGAATAAAACCATAAAAGTGGAAGAAACAAGGGACCTTCTGATGCAGGAACTGCTTCCCGATATTAAGGCTACACTGAAAGCCAGCGCCGGGCTTGATATAAAGGAAATGTATTACGACTGGTCGCTTCATAATAAAACCGGGATTCTGGTCGGTGAAATGATAAATGAAGATGGGGAGAATGATATTCTTCTCGAAAACTATGAAAAAAAAGAAGCGATTCACGAACAAATCGGAGAAGTGAGCATGCAGGCGGAAAAGTGGCCGGAAGCGGTGGATTCCTGTCTTTTAAATGATAGAACCCTGATTATCACAAGGGTCGGTATCCTTGTGAAAATTGAAAAAGAGTTAATCCGCAGAGGTTTTGAAGAGCAGTTGAAACTTTCCAAACGACAGTTGGAAAAGAGGCTGCTGGATGCCGGAGAATTTGAAAAAATCCTGGGCAGCAAAATAAAAGATATTTTTGTCGACTGGGATTTTAACATTGATAAAAGCTACATCATCATCATTTTACAAGCTAACCAGCCATACGGTGGAAATGAGTTGGACAAATAGAGCCAAACATAAGCCGAAGAGGAGATATGACTCCTTTTCGGCTTTTTTAGTTCATACAAACGCATATAAAACCAGCGTTTTAGACGCAGGTTACTTTTCTTTAGGTCAGGCGTTCATCAAACGTTTGTTTTAACCGCAGCAGAGAGGATGGAATCATTTGAATTATTTAATCGATCACAAAACACAACGAATTCATAAAACAGCTTATGCAGGAGACGCCTGCCGGTTTAATGAAACACCGGTTGAGGAGCGGGAAGTGTCTCACGATAATGATTATGTAGATGTACTGATAAAAACCAAGGGTTACATGGTTTGCAAAAATTGTTATCACAGCAATTCCTTTATTGTAGAGTGAAGGAAAAAACTTCTGCATATTTTAATGCAGGAGTTTTTAAAAATATCTTTCTTCTTTTTGATGTGTATGGGTATAATAGTATAAAAGAAATATTATATTATGGAAACATATACCACGATGAAAGTCGTGTGGAGAAAGGAGTTTTACACTTGTCATGGGAAGAAAAGCAAAAGCTGCGGGATATTGTGCAGAACGCTATAGATAATCAACAGTTTGACCGCGCGGAGCAGGGTGTACACCATTTACGGCAGCTGGCCGCTCTGGAGTCTTTTATTCAGGAAACAGCACCTGCTGCAGACAGTACGCCCCGGTCGACGGAAAGCCGGGAGACAAACACTGAGGCTAAAGGAACCACGACTGAAAAAACCCCTTCGGAAAACCCTGATAAAGAAGGCATTACAATCTATTACATAGAGGACAGAAATATTATAAAATTCAGAAAATCCCCTCAGACGTATTCTGTTGATATGGAGTTTTTTAAAGTATTTTTGGAAAAGCTGGAAGAATGGCGGCATCAGGAACCCTTCAGTTCGAAAGACTTTTTCGATCAGTTTTCAGAAACACTGAAATCTTATGCGACGTATCAAACGTCGACACTGCGTCAATTTGTAACGCTCCTTTTCCGCACAGCGTTTCACCTTGGAATACTGAGAAATCCTGAATCCCCGCAGAGAAGCAGGTATATCACTTCTACAACGGTCGGCAGGGATGACATTATAGAGAAAGTCATGAACGAAAAAACGATAGAAATATAGTTTGTTAAAAAAGTCTGGGAAAAGCCAGACTTTTTTTGATTAGACCGAAACGTATCTCATGTTGGTGTTTTTCTTAAAAAACGTATAAGACCTCTTTCGCAGAAAAGAATGTATTTCCCGGGACATACTCATTTTGTGACAATCTTTGCTTTAAAAAAGTCCAAAGTGATATGTGAAAAAAGTCCAGTGCTTTTCCTGGAACAGGGCTTCACGGGAATAAAGGAGGATAGGGACGTATTGGGCATTGTAAGGGGATTTCATTAGTAAAGAACGAGTGATGGAAATTTTATAATATTGCTTAAATTTAAGAAAAAAGACTCTATTTATTTGGTGAAATAGTTTACTTTTGACTCATGCAGCGGTACAATATTAACAGTTGATACCATTCGAAATGTGAACGATATAATAAGAAAGTTCAGGCAAGGAAGGGAATACGAGTTATGCTGCATCATTTAATCACTTCCAAAACACGACTCCGGCTCATGCTGAAATTCTTTCTGAATCCCGGTACGGAAGGATACCTTCGGAGCATTACAAGAGAATTCGGGGATTCGACAAATGCTGTGAGGGTGGAACTGAACCGCTTTGTGGATCAGAATATGCTCACTTACCGAATGGAAAAGAACCTGAAAATCTACAGAGCCAACCCGGATTATGAAGCGTACAATGATATTTGTGAATTGGTGCAGCGTTACATGAACTGGTCAAAGCTGGCTGAACTTCTGGATTTTTCTGACACAGCCAATGTGTTTATTAAAGAAGAAGTAACGGACAACTACCTCTTTCACTTTGTAGTGGAGGAAGAGAGCCCGGATTTTCAGAAGGATGAAGTCCTCCATACGAGCACGGGTATGATCCGGGTGTACAGGAGAAACGCAGAAGATATTCTGAAGATGTCTGAAACATGCAAACCATTTTTTTACATAGGAAGAATCAAAAATACAGACGGCTGCGTGCCACTCGGAAAATAAACAGGGAATCCGGAACGTCTTCGTCCTTGATACATATTGAAAACGCTTTTTACTATTTTAAAAGGTAGTAAAAAGCGTTTTTTTGAATGCGGGTGTTCCTTGTTGGGCGCGGAATGCATAGGATGAGAAAGAAAGGCAGGTTGAACAGGAGGGAACAAGATGTATTATTATCCTTATGTGATGCAGGCTGTGCCGCCTGTGCCGCATCCTATGCCCCGTACTTTTGATTATGAAGCCAGGCAGCAGACCATTCAGGGACAGGCGACATGGACGCAGGGAGGACCTGTAACAAAATGCGGCATGTCCTGGTCATCCTACCATTACATGACAGCAGCGGTGGGAGAATCTTCCCCTTATTCATGCGGGCAGAACTTAAAAATCAGGTACCCTGTTACGGGAAGAGAGATGATTGTAACGGTTGTCGACCAGGTTGCCGGTTATCCGCCGAACCGTCTCAACCTTCAAAAACAGGTGTTTGAAGCACTTGGAGCTGATCCTGCTACAGGGGTTATTCCAATTGAAATCACTCCTTCTCCGGAACTGGAAGAAGAAAATTGGGGAAAATATCTGCTTGAAATGACGCAGAATGCTTACCCCAATTACAACGTGACGAACTATCAGCCGCTGGGTTCGTCCCAGGTGAATGAGAATCAAACCCGGACTACGTTTGAATTCACACTCCAGTCCCCGCAGGAGACAAGGAAAGTAAGAGCGTCCGTCACGTACAATCCCGAAACCGACCGCGTTGTTTCTTTTAATATTCAGGAAATGTGAACTATCGGGGGAACTGTATCAAAAGGTACAGTTCTCTTTTTCATTTGAAAGGAAAGGCAGCAGCGGTAAGAATACGCCTGCAGTGCAGGTTCAATGTGCAGTGGGGTGATTTCGAATGTTATTTACCCACCCGGCGGTATAGTTCCACGGAACTGATGTGCATTGGGGCAAACGCGGGACAAATTGAATTCTTTTCGCGGACCTTTGGTACTTCTTTTATTGTATGCACAGTCATTAAATTAATAATTCCGATCAGAAAACTCATATTTATTGCCGGCTGGGATTGGTTGCTATATAATGATGGGAAGAGGAATGATACATAAGGAAGGTTACGTATGACGATAGAAATCGCGGTCGTATTAATTGGAATAACCGCTATGATGGCCGGGCTCTTTTTAGAAGCAGCCCGGCCCGATCTGCTTGTGTTTTTCACGCTGTTTGTTTTTTTGATGCTTGGGTTTGTGACCCCGGATGAGGCGCTGGCCGGCTTTTCCAATCAGGGAATGATGACGGTGGCGCTTCTCTTTGTTGTGGCCGGGGTTTTTGAAAAAAGCGGACTAATCGAGAGGCTGATGTCCTCTTTTCTGGCGGATGCGGTGACAGACCGCGGTGCGATGGGAAAACTGCTCTTTCCGGTATCGGCGTTTTCCGCTTTTTTCAATAATACTCCCATTGTTGCGACGCTGACTCCGGTCGTCCGCCGCTGGACATCAAGGCGCAATATTTCCCCTTCCAAATATCTTCTGCCTCTTTCCTACGCTTCCATTCTGGGCGGTACGATAACGTTAATCGGCACGTCCACGAACCTTGTGGTGCACGGGTTATTGATTGATGCAGGAGAGACGGGATTTTCCTTTTTTCAGCTTGCCTGGGTAGGTGTACCGATTACGATTGCCGGGCTTTTTTATCTGCTCTTGTTCGGCAGAAGGCTGCTTCCGGATCACCGCAGCATGATCCAGCGTGTGAATGAAAGTACAAAAGATTATTTGAGTGAAGTGAAAGTAACGCCGGAATTCGCTTATTCCGGAAAGACAGTGGAAGAAGCACAGCTTCGGAATTTAAAAAATTTGTATCTTGTTGAGATTATCCGTGGGAAGGAGCGGATCTCCCCGGTGAGCAGCCAGACGACAATTTGGACGGGAGACCGTTTAATTTTCACTGGAGTGATTTCAACAATTGCCGATCTACAGAAACGAAAAGGGCTTGTTGTTAATACAGGGACCGATTTATCTCTTGAGAATATAAAAAGCGGAGACAGTCGTCTTGTAGAAGCGGTCGTTTCCCACCAGTCTTCCTTAACCCAGCAGTCGATCAAACAGGGCCGCTTTCGGCAGACGTATGATGCTGCGGTTGTGGCTGTGCACCGTAACGATGAAAGAGTGGAAGGAAAAGTCGGAGATATTGTTCCGAAAGCGGGAGATCTGCTGCTGCTCGTAAGTGGTCCGGAGTTTCATGAGCGGACGCGGGAGAGAAAAGATTTTTATATCACGACACCGCTTGAAGAGCAGAAGTTTTATGAAGATGAATCTCAAGGGTGGTTGACACTGATTCTGCTGATGGCGTTAATCGGCTGTGTCATGATAGGATGGTTGTCCATTTTTAAAGCGATGGTTATTATGGTCGGTGCGTTGCTTGTTCTGAAAATCACGTCGCCATCTGAAGCGAAAGAGGCTGTTCAGTTTCAGGTGCTGCTTTTGATTGCGAGCGCTTTGGGAATTGGGCGTGTGATTACGGAGACAGGAACGGCGGAGTGGGCGGCAGAGCTTCTGATAAGCGGCCTGCAGCCTCTTGGTATTCTTGCTGTTCTCGTGTGCCTTTATTTCATGACGAACATTTTTACAGAATTGATTACAAATAATGCTGCGGCCGTCATTATGTTTCCGATTGCTTATGAAATCAGTGGAGAGATAGGGATAGAGCCGATAGGTATGGCTGTTCTGACGGCGGTGGCGGCTTCTGCCAGTTTTCTATCGCCGATTGGGTATCAGACCAACCTTATCGTATTCGGTCCGGGGGGTTATTCATTTGCCGATTACGCCCGTGTTGGCTTTCCACTTACGATGATATGTATGGCAGTAACGGTTAGTGTTGTTTACATCATGTACGTATGAAAAGGTTTTTCCTAAAAGTCTTGGTGTTTTGTGAAGAATCTTGTATGATAGTAGAAAAAGGATGTTTGTATGCATGATAGGGGTACGCATACGCCGTGAACGGCATGAACAGGCATTAACTATAGCAGAACTGGCAGAGAAAGCCGGAATCAGGGAAAGGACTCTGAGGGCAGTGGAGGAAGGAGAGCAGCATGATCCGACACGTTCTGAACTGGAGAATGTTGCAGCAGCACTCCAGGTTCCAGTGTCTTCGATTGCTCCCGCTGAAGAAAACCTTGAAGCAGAATGGCTGGATCTGGTGCAGACCGCGATGGATTCAGATATAACAAAAGAGGAGTTCAGGAAGTACATTCTGGATGAAAAAGAAAAGCGGCAGAAAAAAGAAAAATAGACAAAAGAGCCGGCGGATAAAGCTGGCTTTTTTCGTAGGATGGCGGTGAATCAAACGATGAAACGCATCAGCGATGAAAGTATTAGACAGGCACTCAAGCAAACAACGAGGCAGTATCTGGCTGGTGATTTAAAAAAACCGCAGACCGTTCCGCATTTTCATGAGAATGCAGTGGAAATCGGTGTTACTTCGTATGATGAACCGGCTTCAGAAGCCCCGCATTACCACATCCGGGCTGTGGAGTACATGTACTTGATGCGCGGAATGACTCAGTATATGAACCTGGAAACAGAAGAGGAATACACTTTTTATGCGGGCGATTTTTTTCAGATTACCCCGGGTACCATATATGCCCAGCGCTCCAGGCCGGGGACAGAGCTGCTTTTTATTAAAACACCGCCCGGCAATGACAAGGTCGTGGTGGAAGAGCCGGACGCGGTATTCACGTGGAGGCAGGCTTCTATTGAAACGACACGCACCGATTACCGCAATGACCCTGAAGCGCCGCGCCCAAACTCGGTCAAACCCGCCGCAGCTGCGGCTCTCGTCAATGAAAACGAAGAAATCCTGCTTGTGAAACGCCGCGATAATGAAAAATGGGCGATGCCGGGCGGTGTGATGGAAGAAGGAGAGGACCTTGCAGCATGTGTGAAGCGGGAAGCCAGGGAAGAAACCGGATATGGCATCGAAGTGACCGGCATTGTCGGCACTTACACCAACCCGGGGACCGTTATTGCTTACTCCGACGGTGAAGTACGGCGGGAATTTCTGATATTGTACGAAGCTCGTATCACAGGGGGAGAGATGCAGCTGGACGCAGAATCCAGTGATTACGCATGGGTGTCTCCCTCGGATGCGGCTGCGCTCCCGATGACAGATTCGCAGAGGCAGCGTGTGGAGGATGTGAAGTCGTTTCGGCAGCACGGCGTTCCTTCGTTTCGTTAGGCAGCTGTGTCACTCGTAAAATTCCGGACGCCGGCTCTCGAAAATAGGAACCTGTCTTCGGACTTCGGGTACTTGTTCCGGTTGAATGCTGCTGCGCACCGACTGCTCCTGATACCGGTGTCCTTGTGCCAGCACATGTCCCGATGGATTGATAACCATCGACGTCCCAGCAAAATCAATATCGTTGTAACTGCCGATGCGGTTGCATGAAACAATATAACATTGATTCTCGATGGCCCTGGCAATCTGCAGATAATACCAGTGATCCCTTCTGGTATCGGGCCATTCCGCAACAACAAATATAACCTGTGCCCCCTGCAGAGCAAGATGACGTAAAAGCTCTGGAAAACGAAGGTCATAACAAATAACCACACCCATTTTGATGCCATCCAGTTCAAAAATCCCACACTTATGACGCCCGCCGGTTAAATAAGCCGGTTCATCGAGCATCGGCACCAAATGGAGCTTATCGTACTGATAAATAAGTTCACCATGTTTGTTGATGACAAGAGCACGGTTAAATATGTCCCCGTTTTCTTTCCAGGCGATGGAACCGCCGATAAGGTGCACCCCGTGTTTGACTGCGAGTTCCTGCAGAAAAGGAATGGTCTTACTGCCCGCATGATCGGCTGTATCCGGAAGCTCTGGCAGAGTATAGGCAGTCGTCCACATTTCAGGAAGAACGATGATATCCGGCCCGGTATTATCTGCCTCCTGCCGCACCGCCTCCGCCACGTTGGCGCGGTTAGCCGCCGGATCACCCGGTACTATATCCATTTGAAGGGAAGAAACAAGCATACGGTAACCTCCTTACTCATCTGCCTATCATTGTACGCTGAAAAGACGAAAAAGCATAGCTGTTTATAATGCCAAAGGAACTTGGAAAAACGAATGTCCCCGTAGCCGCACCTGTCTTCCAGCAAAAGGTTCGATATATACAAAAAGAGTGTGGGCCAAAACTATTGATAGATATAAAACTCCCGAACGATTCTTCAGGAAATCGTTCGGGAGTTTTGTTATGCATCCTGCATCGGAACGTTAATACGCGCATATTTCTGTTGTTTCATGTTTGTCGTTTATATCAATCTGTGTGAATCGACAGCAGAAAAGAGAAAAAGAACGCATATTTCCCGGAAAATACTCGGTACATGCCTGTTGTGATAGAATAAAAGAAATGATGCACCCAAGGAGGAAAGCAGAACATGCAATTTGAACCTTCAATGAAACTTAAACGGCTCCCGGATCAGTTTTTCGCAGGTCTGGTGCAGCAGGTCAAACAAATGAAGGACGAAGGGATAGATGTTATTAATTTAGGACAGGGCAACCCGGATCTACCCGCTCCTGCTGCTGTAGTTGAAGCATTGCAGGAAGCGGCAGAAAAGCCGGAGCATCACAAATATTCCCCATTCCGGGGGAGAAAAGAGCTGAAACAGGCCGTTGCTGACTTTTACAGCAGAGAGTACGGTGTGACACTGGATCCGGAATCCGAAGTTGCCGTGTTATTCGGAGCCAAAACAGGACTGGTGGAAATCAGCGAATGCTTTTTGAATGAAGGAGATACGGCGCTGCTGCCGGACCCGGGTTATCCGGATTATTGGTCAGGTACGGCGCTTGCCGGCGCTGAAACGGTGAACATGCCTTTGCGGGAGGAGAATCATTTTCTGCCGGATTATAACGAACTCAACGAGGAAACACTGGATAAAGCAAAGCTGATGTTTTTAAATTACCCCAATAATCCGACGGCAGCTACAGCAGACATCACTTTCTTCGAAGAAACGGTAAACACGGCTGCCCGGCATCAGATATGTGTCGTTCATGATTTCGCGTATGGGGCTATCGGGTATGACGGTTTCCGGCCGCCGAGCTTTTTACAGGCGGAAGGGGCCAAAGAGGTCGGCGTGGAAATGTATACATTATCCAAAACGTATAATATGGCAGGATGGCGGGTCGCGGCAGCTGTTGGAAATCCGTCAGTGATTGAAGCACTGAATATGATTCAGGACCATTTGCATGTCAGTCTTTTCGGAGGGATTCAGGAAGCGGCTGCCCGGGCACTGACCATGGATCAGGAGCCGGTTTGGAATCTTGTCCGTACATATGAATCGAGGCGGAACATTTTTGTGGAAGCACTTAGAGAACAGGGCTGGGAGGGAGAAGCCCCATCCGGCACCTTTTTTGTCTGGCTTCCCGTGCCGCAGGGATATACGTCAAATACTTTCGCAGACATTCTTCTAAAAAATGAACACGTGGCTGTCGCTTCCGGACGTGGTTTTGGAGAGCAGGGAGAAGGGTACATACGTGTGGGTCTGTTGAACGATGAAAAACACTTACGCGAAGCTGCCATCCGTATTGCCCGCTATTTTAAAAGCCGGGAATAATGGTCCCGGTTATTGGCACATTCATCAAAGAGTTAATCCAAATTGTTCAAAATTTCCACTACATTTCCTGAAGATTTGGAATTTGCAACATAGACATTTTTTTCATGGCCGATAAACATTAGTGTCAGCTTTCCATTCTTGTTTTGAGATAAAAGTAAACCTCGGTTCGTGTCATCGTTATATATAATCTGCATATCATAAGTTGGTTTATCAACTTTTATTTCTTCTTTTTCAGCACTTTCCATTAACGTTTGGAAGTCTTCTATTTTCTTACTATCTTCAATACTCAGTAAAAAAATTTCATATAAAATTCCAAAACTAGAATATTATGCTATATTTACACGTTTTATATCTTGGTTAACCGGCATTCCTTCGGCTTTACATCCAAATAATCCTATGATACATACCAGGGATAAAAGTAAAACATCTTTTTCACACCAATCTCCTCCAACTCAATAATTACAAACATCAATTTCACTCTGAAGTTGCATAATTAATAGAAAAAATTCCATAAATGTTCATAAAAAGACAGAACCTCCAAGTCTGCTCATGCGATGGATGCGCTGACAAACACGTACACAGAGGGGTTCTACCATATGTCTACTGTAGCACAGTCATCATCTATCGACCATTTCTTAAATCATATTAATGTGTCTCTCCATGTACCAAAGCCTGCATATCAGCACCTTTCCCATCTTCTGCAGGGTATGATTCAAGAGCGGCGGAATGGAGGTATAACAGTACTACGGAACAGCAGTTTCTGGTAGCGCCATCTCCCATCGGTAACGCGATTTTTTCAATATGGACAGTGGAACGAGCAGGGCGTTCAGCGAAAGCTGCAGAGGTCTATCTATCAACAAGTTCAGCAGATGGATCCTTTCATGCTTATCATCGATGACAGCATCTGTCCAAAAACCAAGCCCTCGTCACAGGCTTTGGAACCGACAGAGGGAGCTTCCTATCCCTTTGATCACAAACTTCGTACCATCCCATGGTTAAGAATCAAATACTTAAGAAGGTAATATTCCGTTGGTGAAAGGCTCAAAAGTTTTTCGTGATAGCTTATTTCTTTCCTTCTGTTATCTATTGTAAAAGGTCCGTGCTTTACTTCACTAAACATATCCGGGAACTGGTTTCGGAGTCGAGCTTGGATTCTTGCAAGCAATTCTTCGAAGCTAAAGAGTTTAACAAGATAATCATCTGCCCCATCATTAAGTCCTTTTATTCTATCAGTTACTTCATCTCCAGCTGTAAGTATATTTTCTGAAGTAGGTATGCCTGTTTTTTTGATTAAACGACATATTTTAAACCCATCCATACCAAGCATGATAGTATCAAGAATAGTTACGTGTGGATGAAATTCTTTAATTAATTGAAGTGACTTCATTCCCTCAGTAGCGGTTTCTACTTCATACCCCTCATTGATCAGACCGAGTTTTAATAAGTGTAAGATATGTTCCTCATCGTCAACAATTAATACTGATATCTTTTTTATCCATGCTTTATCTAGTCCTCCCAATGATTTCCTTTATATTTCTAATTATAAATCTTTACTTTTGATAATCGTGCAATTTTCAGCAGATTTTAAGCTAATATTCATTTGAATATTAGCTTAAAATCTTCATAGTGGAATTATTATCAAATTGAACGTAAGGAGTGATCGTTCTTGGGAAAGAGATGGTTCCATCGATTAGATTTGCCTTTAGTCTTTATTGTTATGTTATCGGCATTTCTAACCATGTACAACATTTGGACAGATCAATATGTAAATACCTACTATACAACAGCGGTAGGCAGCATGATGGAAAGTTTTTATAATTTCTTTTTTGCCTCTCTGGATTCAGCGGGCTCAGTTACATTAGACAAGCCGCCAGTGACGTTTTGGATTCAGACAATTAGTGCAAAAATATTCGGATTAGAGGGGTGGAGCGTCATTCTCCCGCAGGCTTTGTCTGCGATTGGATCAGTACTGCTCATATACTTTTTGATCAAACCATCCTTTGGAACGTTAGCGGCAAGATTAGCTGCTCTAGCCATGGCTATAACGCCAATTGCTGTGGCAGTCAGTCGGACGAATAATATTGACAGTATGCTTGTCTTCACCCTGTTGTTGGCAACATCGCTTTTATTCCGTGGAGTAAAAAAAGAAAATATGTGGCTGGTGATGGGAGCTTTTGCTCTTGTGGGAGTAGCCTTCAATATGAAAATGCTCCAAGCTTACATGGTACTTCCCGCTTTTTACCTTTTCTATTGGTTAGCAGTTAAGGTGAATTGGAAGAAGAAACTCGGCATTGTGACAGGGGCTACAGCCGTGCTTATCGTTATTTCTTTATCTTGGGCAGTCATTGTAGATAGTATTCCAGAAGATGAACGTCCCTATGTAGGCAGTAGTGAAATCAATTCTGTACTTGAGCTCGCCTTTGGTTACAACGGTATTTCCCGGTTGACTGGCAATCAAGGGGGCAATCCCACTGGTGGGGGCTCTCCTGGGAATCAAAGCGGAACTAATGACAGAGCCTTACCGGAAGGAATGCCTTCTCAAGACCAAGGTGATCAAGGTCAGCAACTGCCAGATGGAACGAACGAAAGAGGACCTGGAGCAGGAGGGCCGAATATGCAAAACGGACCTCGAGGAGGAGGACCAGGCGGTATGTTTGGTACCGGTGAAGAAGGGCCATTAAGGCTATTTAAACAGAGTCTATCTGGTCAAGCCAGCTGGCTTCTTCCATTTGTTTTATTGGCAAGCATAAGTCTTATGTCAAGAGATCCAATTAGACAGATGAGACAGAGAACGAAAGAAGTTGTTTTTTGGTTAGCGTGGCTCGTTCCTGTCGCAGGCTTCTTTAGTATCGCAGGTTTCTTCCACCATTATTATTTAATTATGCTCGCCCCACCTATAGCAGCATTATTCGGGAGTGGAGCAGTACAAATCTTCCAGGATTATTGTAGCAGAAATGGATGGCGGGGATGGATCTTTCCTTTTGCGATTCTTGTTACAGCAATTTTCCATTGGTATACCATGAAACCTTATAACGATGTTATTGGACAAGAATGGTCCATCGGAGTCCTTGTTATAAGTGTAGCCGTCTTCCTGACCTTAGTTATTCTTAAAATAAAGGCTGTAACCATGAAACCTTTAGGTGTGATGTTTATTCTTGTTTTGTTAGTAGGGCCACTTTATTGGGCGGCTACGCCGATTGTTTATGGTGGAAACAGCATGCTCCCTCAAGCTGGTCCACAAGGTGGTATGGGTATGCCCCAGGGGGGGAGAACGCAAGACGGACAAATGCCTGACCCTTCAACGAGTCTAGAGGAAGAGGGATATATGGATGAAGGAATGTCTCCTGGTAGAGGCGGTACCCCGATGATGGGGGGACAACAGGAAGAGAGCCTTGATGAGAAAACCTTAACCTATTTAAGGGAGAACCAGACGGATGAAGAATATCTATTTGCTACAATCAGTTACACAGTGGCAGCCCCTTACATTATTGATAAAGACGAGTCCGTCATTATTATGGGAGGCTTCTCTGGAGGAGATCCTGTCTACAGCGTCAGTGAAATGGAAGAGTTGGTCTCTGAAGGTAAGGTTAAATATTTCTTATTATCTGAACGCGGATTCGGTAGAGGTGGCAGTGAAGTGTCGGAATGGATTATGGACAATGGACAAGAGATACCAGCTGAAGAATGGAGTACAAATGATTCCGATGAGCAAAGTCAAGGGCCTGGCGGATCTGAAGGATCTAACTCTTTATATAAAGTAACATTATCGGAAGGAGAAGAGAACAATGAGTGACCAAGTTCAATATTCCGTTGTCATTCCTATGTATAACGAAGAAGAAGTGATTCAAGAAACGTATCGTCGTTTGAAAAAAGTCATGGATGAAATAGGAGAGTCTTATGAGCTCTTGTTTATAAATGACGGGAGTCAAGACTCTACCTTAGAAATCATTAAAGAATATGCTAGATGGGATAAAAAGGTAAAATTGATCGAGTTTTCGCGTAACTTTGGACACCAAGTGGCCATTTCCGCCGGAATGGATTTTGCAAATGGGAACGCGGTCATTGTCATCGATGCTGATTTACAGGATCCTCCTGAATTAATAAAGGATATGACAGATCAATGGAAAGATGGCTATGAAGTGGTGTATGCAAAACGCACAAAACGTAAAGGAGAAACAGCGTTTAAACGAGCCACTGCCTTTCTCTTCTATCGCTTATTAAAATCATTAACAGAGATTGATATCCCTGTAAATACGGGTGATTTCCGTTTGATTGATCGTAAGGTATGTGACCAGATGAAGCAGCTTCATGAGAAGAATCGGTTTGTACGTGGGTTAGTTAGTTGGGTCGGATTTAATCAGACTGTAGTTGAATACGAGAGGGATGAGCGTCTGCATGGTGAGTCCAAGTATCCAATTAAAAAAATGCTTAAGCTTTCTCTCGATGGGATCACGTCCTTTTCGTATAAACCTTTAAAGCTGGCAAGTTTTGCCGGAGTCTTATTATCTCTTGCTGGGTTTCTTTATATGCTCGTCGTCATCTATCAAAAGTTATTTACAGACAGCACCGTGACGGGATGGTCTTCTGTAATTGTTATTCAATTATTATTTTTCGGCTTCGTATTATCGATTCTAGGTGTCATAGGAGAGTACATTGGCCGAATTTACGATGAATCAAAAGGACGGCCCATTTATATTGTTAAACAAACTTATGGAATTAATGGATTGAAAGACAATGATACACTTTTTAAACACAGTTAACTTGGGCAAGTTTATCAAATTCGGGCTTGTAGGAGGATTAAATACCTTCATAGATTTTACGATCTTTTTTCTATTATCCTATGTTGGGATTCCCTATGCTCTTTGCCAAGCAATATCTTATAGCTGTGGTGTTGTGAACAGTTATTTGATTAATCGGCAATGGACTTTTGACCTAGAAGATAAAAAGAATAAGAAAGAGTTCTTCAGGTTTTTAGTTGTCAACGGAGGAACGTTGCTTTTATCCATCCTACTATTACAGTTAGGATATCAATACCTTGGATGGGCTCTTGTATTTGCAAAGGTAATAGCCACTCTAGGTGGTATGGGAGTGAACTTTATATTCTCGGATCGATGGGTATTCCGAAATAAAAAGGAGAGATAACTAATGAAAGTAAAGAAAGCAATTATTCCAGTGGCAGGACTTGGTACACGGTTCTTACCAGCAACTAAGGCTCAACCCAAAGAAATGATGCCAATCGTTGATAAACCAGCGGTTCAATATATTGTGGAAGAAGCGGTAGAAGCAGGCATTGACCACATTCTATTTGTAACAGGAAGGAACAAAAAGTCGATTGAAGATCACTTTGATCGATCCGTTGAATTGGAGCAGCATTTAGAAGCAAAAAACAAAGAGGCTCAATTGAATGAAATAATTGAAATATCATCCATGGCGACCATACAGTACGTACGTCAAAAAGAACCTCTTGGTTTAGGTCATGCTCTTCTATGTGCTGAACAATTTGTCGGTGATGGGCCATTTGCTGTCCTTCTAGGTGATGATATTATGGACAGTTCTATTCCGGGGATTCAACAGTTGATAGAGGTTTTCGAACGAACCAATCAATCTGTTGTGGGGGTGCAAGAAGTTCCTTATGATAATGTGAGCAAGTATGGCGTTATTCAACCTAGACAATCAAGTCAAAACCCCTGTGTTATTGAGGACTTAATTGAGAAGCCATCCAGAGATCAAGCACCCTCCAACCTAGCTATCATGGGGCGGTACGTTTTAAAGCCAACTATTTTTCGTTTTTTAAGGGATTTGAAAAAAGGAGCTGGAGACGAATATCAACTAACAGACGCCTTAAAAGAATCTTTAGAGTATGAATGTATCAATGCATCTATATTAGAAGGGGAACGCTATGACGTTGGCCATAAGCTTGGGTATATACAAGCTACTCTAGAATTAGGATTGAAACGTTCGGATCTGAATGAAGATTTATTTGCATTGCTAAGAAACTTTGTCGAAAATGAAAAGAAAGGTGTCATGTAATGAAGAAGGTGTAAGTGAAAGTCGAGGTTCTAAAAAGAATAAGCGGCTAAATAAAATAGCTCGGATTTCCTGCAGGTGATAATCACATTTAGTCACACCTAAAAAAGGAGTTGTGGGGGATTATTTATAGTGAAGGAACGTTTGTATTGTTAAAAATTCCGCACCGATTTTGGTGGCTGGACGTTCAAAATTGTGAATAAAGATGAAGTAGATTCATATATAAGTAATGGTTTGGAGGGGGATAGAGGATATGACGGTTCTAGTATGTGGAGGAGCGGGATATATTGGAAGCCATGCTGTTGCTCAACTACTCGATCGTAACGAAAAAGCGGTCGTAGTGGATAACTTACAAAAAGGACACGGTGAGGCGATTTTGGACGGGGTCACCTTTTGCAACGGTGACTTGCGTGATCAAGCATTTCTCGATCGCGTGTTTCAAGAAAACGAGATCCACTCAGTCATACACTTTGCGGCAGATTCCCTTGTCGGAGAAAGTGTAGAAAATCCTTTACAATACTATGATAACAACGTTCACGGTGCCACCTGTCTTTTAAAATCGATGGCGAAATATGAAGTGAAACGGATAGTTTTTTCCTCAACAGCTGCTGTTTATGGAGAGTCAAAGCAAGTACCGATTCAAGAAGACGCTTGGGCAGTACCAACCAATCCGTATGGGGAAACCAAACTTGTTATTGAAAAGATGCTTCAATGGGCAGAACAAGCTCACGACATTAAGCATGTAGTGCTCCGATACTTTAATGTGGCAGGTGCTGATCCGCATGGCAGGATTGGGGAAGACCATCGTCCTGAAACCCACTTGATCCCGATTGTCTTACAAGTTGCCCAAGGAAAGCGTGAGAAGATCATGATTTTTGGCGATGACTATCCGACAGAAGATGGGACATGTATCCGTGATTATATCCATGTCAATGATTTAGTGGATGCACACCTTCTTGCTATTGAAAAATTGGCGAATGATGGGAAGAGCGCGATCTATAACCTGGGAAACGGACGAGGATTCAGCGTGAAAGAGGTTATTGATACAGCACGAAGAGTTACCGCTCATCCCATCCCTGCTGAAGTAGCTCCACGTAGGCCCGGCGATCCTGCTCAGCTTGTTGCATCCTCAGAAAAAGTGATCAAGGAGCTCAGATGGGAGCCAGAGTACGCGGGATTAGATACGATGATTCAAACCGCTTGGGATTGGTTTCGGACACATCGGGATGGATACGGTAAATAAGCGAAAGGTTTGGTGAAAGATATAGATCTTAAGAAACGAGGGCTCAGGAAATGAGAGAAAAAACCGTACCTTTTTAAATTAATAGGGCTGTCTTTGTCCGCCGGTGTTTTAGGTTCTGCGCTTACGTTAGGGATAATTTCTTACGATGACAATATAGATGTGAATCTGACTGCTGTTGAAAGTACATTTGAAGAAGCGGTTGATGTCGATGTATCACAGATGTATGAATATTCAAATTTATATACTGCTGATATTGTTGCTGATACATCCAATGCAATAGTCGGAGTCGTTAATATGGCAATGCAAAATGGTCCGTCCCAAAATGTCATAGAGATGGTAGAGAGTGGAACGGGTTCACAGGTGTCATCTATAAGGTTACGGATGATATCGCTTATATCGTCACAAACAATCACGTAGTAGAAGGGGCATCCGAAATTCAAGTTTCCCTTAACGATGGAAAAGAAGTGACAGCTGACTGGTTGGAACAGATGCCCTCACTGATATCGCTGTATTGAAAATTGAAGGTAGCTACGACATGACACCTCTGGCATTCGGGGATTCCGAAGATATTCGGGCGGGTGAAATGGAAGATGGAACTGATTCGGTCTTGAATATCAGCTGAATGTTCGCTGAACATGATATTTTTTCATTGCGGTCCGTTTTATAATAGGAATCAAGTTATACAGCAGAAGGGAAGATGGGAATGGACAATACCGGGGTGAACATTCTGATTGTGGATGACGAACAGAGTATTCTGCAGTTTCTGGAACTCGGACTGCAGAATGAAGGATATCAAGTGGAAACCGCGCAGGACGGGATGAGTGCCGTAAATCTCGTAAACACGTTTCAGCCCCACGTGGTGATCCTCGATGTGATGATGCCCGGGATGGATGGGTTTGAAGTATGCCGCATGATAAAAAAGAGCGGCATACCATTATCTGTTATTATGCTGACAGCCAAAGATCAGGTAGATGACCGGGTGAAAGGACTGACACTGGGGGCAGATGACTATCTGGTTAAACCATTCAGCTTTGAAGAATTACTGGCAAGGATTCAGGCAAGACTCCGTAACCAGTTTCCGGACTTGTTCAGTGTTGTCGTATACGGGCCTTTCACGATTGATGACAGCCGCAGAGAGATTCAATACAACGGAGAAACGCTGCCGCTGTCGCCGACGGAGTATGAACTGCTGAAATATCTCGTGCTCAATTACGGCATTGTGTTGAGCAAGTTGATGATCCTGGACAGAGTGTGGGGCTATACGTTTCAGGGAGAGGACAATATTGTGGAAGTCTACATACGGTCGCTCCGGGATAAACTGGGAGACTCACGACATGAACGAATCCGGACAGTAAGGGGAGCCGGGTACCGGCTGGATATCTCATGAATATACTTCCATTCAAATGGAAACTCCCGCAGTCGCTGCGGTATCAGCTGCTTGTCAGAATGCTGCTGATCTTATCTTTTATTCTTTTCATCATCGGCATTCTCCAGTTTTTTGTTATGAAAGGTTTCCTGTATCAGAACGAAGCAGAAACTCTTCAGGCCCGGTTAATGTCCATTCCGGCAGAAAGGCTGATCAACGAGGAAAACCTGCCGCAGCCCCGGCAGGAAAATGGCGCGGAACCTATTTTTGTACAGGAATTTTCTCTCGGTCTGATTGAGGATGGAGAAGCCTCAAATGTATTGGGAGAAGATGGTCTGGCGGTTCCGCAGTTAAGCGAAGACACCTATGAGCAGATGATGGAGCCTGAAGACCTGCAGCAGCATGTTGTTACGACGGATCCGAACGGAAACAGGCAGATGGTGGTGTTTCGTCCTGCCTTTCAGCGTCCAGGCGGGGTGGAGGCCGGAGACGTTCAGATCATTCAGATGGGAGTAAGCACCGCGCCTTTGCAGCAGCTTCTGTGGCGCCAGCTGCTGATTTTTGTTTCCTTGTCTGCTCTGGCTCTGGCGGCAGGTCTCGTGATTTATTTCTCCGTGATCCGCAAAACGCTGCGCCCGCTCTCCAATATCGTAGAATCCGTCAAACATATGAATGCAGACCGTCTGGATGACAGAATTCCAGATTCACAGGGTCAGGAGGAGATCGACCGTCTGAGCCGGTCGTTTAATGACATGCTGGAGAGGTTGAATGAATCGTTTGAGCAGGAAAAAGAAACAAAGGAACAGATGCGGCGTTTTATTGCAGACGCCTCCCATGAGCTGCGGACACCGATCACTTCTGTTCATGGGTATCTGGAAGTGCTGCTCCGTGGCGCGGCACAGAAACCGGAGCAGTTATCTAAGGCGTTGCACAGTATGCATGGGGAAACAAGACGGGTGATGAAACTGGTGGAAGAACTGTTGTTGTTAGCCAAGCTCGACCAGACTCCGGAACTTGAACTCCAGCATACGAATTTGAGCATGCTTATCCGGGATATGGAACCACAGCTTGCATTTCTCGCAGGAAACCGGCATTTGGTCATGGACTTGGCAGACGATGTTGACATCATGTGTGATGCGGATAAAACACGACAGGTTATTCTGAACCTCTTTCATAATGCTGTGGAGCATACAGATGCAGAGGACGGAAAAATTGAATTGTTCCTGGAACAAACCGGAGACGGCGTACAGTTAAGGATTCAGGATAACGGTCCCGGTATCCGTGCAGAAAATCAGAAACATATTTTTGATCGGTTTTACAGGGAAGATTCCTCCCGCAGCCGCCGAAGCGGCGGGGCGGGACTGGGACTTTCCATTTCGAGGTCGATTATGGATGCCCATCACGGGGGGATATCCGTTGAAAGTAAGGAGGGAACCGGCACGACATTTATTTTGTACTGGAGTGAAATGGATTGAACTGTATCCTATTCAATCGACGGAGATGTATCAAAAGGTACAGCTCTTTTTCTAGTAACGATGGAGCATGGGAAGAAGAAACTTCCTGCCGGTGCAGGATGCACCGCAACATAAAATTCCGAACGATTCAACGTTGAATCGTCCGGAATTTTACATTCAAAGGAGAATTTTGTCTCAACCTCGATTCCTGCTACTCTGTAAAAAAATCAATAACTTCCTGAGCAGCTTCCTCCGCGTCCTCTCCAACCGCCCGGACAGTGACCGTATCTCCGTTCTGAAGATGCAGTGTCACAAGTCCCAACAGACTTTTCACATTCACTTCCTGCACATTTCCCTCGGTCTGGTTGATGAGATAGACTTCAGACTGGTATTTCTGAAGTAATGTACTTAATTCCACAATCGTTTGCGATTCAGCAATGCTGATGGTGATATTGCTTTTGTGTTCACTCATTTCATAAACCCCCTTTCTATGCCTCAACCGGGCATAGTACTTCAATGTTCTGGTTATCAAAGTCAGCCTGCTGCTTTTCGCTCAGCGGTTGGTCCGTGATGAAATAAGAAATGTCTGCAGTATCGGCGAAAGAAGAAATCGAACTTTTGCCGATCTTGGAATGGTCCATTAAGGCAACAAGAGATGTCGCTTTTTTTACCATTTCTGTCTTTAATTCGACTTCATACACATTGAAATCCGTAAGACCGGTATCAAATGTAAAGCCATTACCGGAAGTGAACATGAGGTCGACGTAAACCTGTTCCAGGATGCTGGACCCGAGTATACCTTCGAGGGAGCTGGACCCCTTCCGTACAACCCCGCCGAGTAAAATGACAGTCAGATCCGGGTTTTCTCTTAGTTCAAGCGCGGTATAGATGCCGCTTGTGACGACAGTCAACTTCATGCTGGTCTGTTTTAACAATTTTGCAAGTTCAAGAGCCGTGGAGCTTGCATCGAGCAGAATACACTGTCCTTCGTTAATAATATCGAGCGCCTGCTGTGCAATAATTTCTTTTTCGTCTTTGTTCTGCTTTTCCCTGGTTGAAAAGGATACTTCCTCCTCGGGGTATGAAGGCAGAACCGCGCCGCCGTGGGTACGCTTCAAGAGACCTTCTTTCTCCATTTCCTTTAAGTCGGAGCGGAGGGTGACTTCTGACACGTCTAATTCCCCGGACAGTCTTTTCACTGTCAGTCGTCTTTCCGTGTTCAATATTTCCATAATCTTATGGCGTCTTTCTGTTACGAACAGTTTTCCCATACGTTCACCTACTTTTTATCGCTTCCTATCTCTATGATATGAAAAAAAATGAAGATAAGCAAAAGTAAAAAATCATTCAATTTTTTATATAGAATGTTAAACGTTTAACCTTTAATTTTTCTGTTTAGATACTCTGTAGAAATATCAACATCCGCATGATTTTCGGGTGATTAGAAAGTTGGGGATATGAACCGTTTTATCATAGCCGGGATTGTTAATTTTGTTCAGCAGCAAGTCAAATGCCGTTTGTCCCAGTGTGTCAGGTGATAGACTGATATTTGTGACGGGAGGATCCATAATCGATGCTGACGGGAAATCGCCGAAGCCGATCAAGGCCACTTCGTCAGGAATTTTTTTGTTCATTTCTTTTAATCCGGACATTGTTCCAATAGTCATCAGGTCGCTGAGGACAAACACAGCTGTGATTTCCCTGTTTTTCTCCAAAAGTGATTTGACAGCTTTGCGGCTGCCTTCAACCGTGGCGTGTCCCTTTTCCAGATAATTTTCATTAAATGAAACCCCGTACTCTTCCAGTGCTTTTTTATAGCCGTCTATACGGTACTTGGTAGGTGAAATGCCGCTGACTGCATAAATCAGACCGATATCACGATGCCCGTGCTGGAGTAGATGGATGGCAGCATCATACCCTGCCTGGAAGTCATCCTGCGTCACAAAAGGAGCATGTTGAAAAGCCTCATGATAACGGCTTATCAGCACAATAGGAAGCGAACTGTCAAGAAGTTCTTCGCTGTAGCTTCCGTACTCCTCGATTTTAGCTGAAGGGGACAAAATAATGCCGTCCGCCATGTTGGAGTGCAGCAGTTTAAGAGTTTCCTGTTCATAATCCACGTCCTCGTCTGTGTTGATGAACAGCAGATTGTATCCCATTTCCTTGGCTCGCCTGCTGATACTGTTGATATAGCCGGTAACATAGGAGTCAGGAAAACTCGGCACAATCAGTCCTGCAGTTTTCGTGGACTGGCTGCGCAGATTTTTAGCAGAATAGTTTGGCACGTAATTATGTTTTCTAATAATCTCCATGATTTGATTGTATTTTTCAGAGGAGATTTTTTTGGTGCCGTTTACTACGTGCGACACTGTCGTAACAGAAACACCCACCTCTTCTGCAATCTTTTTCATTGTTACTTTCATTCGGTATAAACCTCCCAATCACCTTCTGTTGAACCGCTTTCTTTATATGATAAAACAATTTCCAAATAAAGCAAAACAAAAGGAATCGAAAAAAGAGTTTGACAAAAGCGCTTTCACAATTTATTGTGTGTACTAACAGAGGTTAAACGTTTTACTTATTTCAGTTTAACTTACATTAACCATTTGTCAATCATTTCCGGACAGACCGAAAATGAATGAACGTTAACAAAATACATAGAGGAGGATGACACGATGAATTTTGAAGGACAGACAGCACTAGTTACGGGGGCAGCATCAAAACGCGGAATTGGCAGAGAGATTGCCAGACAGATCAGCCAAGGCGGTGGTACTGTAATCATCGCAGATATTAATCAGGAAATGCTCGAAAATGCCGTGAAAGATATAGACCAGGAAAAAGGCAGTGCCTACTCCGCAGTGTTGGATGTTACGAGTGAAGAGAAAGTAAAGCAATCATTAGACGAATTAATCGGAAAATTCAGTAAAATAGACATTCTGGTGAACAATGCCGGCATCACACGGCCGACCGGAGTACTGGATATTTCGGAAGAGGAGTGGGACCTGATTTTTGATGTGAATATGAAAGGAACCTTCTTCGTCACCCAGCATCTGCTTCCTCATATGAAGGAAAACAACTATGGAAGAATTGTCAATCTTAGTTCTGTTTCCGGTAAACGAGGCGGCGGGATATTCGGCGGCTCCCATTATTCGGCAGCCAAAGCAGCTGTTACAGGATTTTCTAAAGCGGTTGCACGTGAAATGGCTTCGTTTGGCATTACCAGTAATACGGTAGCTCCCGGATTAATAGCAACGGACATCACCGGTGGAATGCTGACCGATGAAAAGAAAAAGCAGCTTGAAAATGATATTCCGGCGAAGCGTGCAGGTACGGTGGAAGATGTGGCTAATGCGGTGGCATTCCTGGCAACAAAAGAATCAAGCTATATCACTGGTGAAGAAATCGATATTAATGGCGGTTCTCATATAGACTAATTCTTTGGGGCAGACACTCCCGGAAGATAATAGGGGGAAAATGATGAAATTAGGTATAAGCACTTACGCGTTCAGATGGGAAATGGACGAGATGGAACCTGGACTCGAGACAATCCTCTACTTTGTACGCAAAACAAAAGAGCTGGGTGGCGAGGTCTTTCAGATCTGCGACCATCCCCCGATTGAACAATTGAAGGAAGAGGAGCTGTTACAGGTAAAAGAGGCCGCTGACAGCGAGGGGATTGAGCTTGAAGCAGGTACCCAGGGCATCACTCCGGATCATATAAGAAAATATACCAGCATTGCCCGCACGCTGGGCGCTAAAACGTTGAGAACGATGGTTCACAGCAAAGAGGCCCATCCCTCGATGACAGAAGCAAAAGATTGGTTGAAAGAAGTCGTTCCGGATCTGGAGGAACATGATGTGAAAGTGGCTCTTGAAACATACGAGCCCGTTAAGACCGGGGATCTCGTGGATATTGTGGAAGAGGTCGCAAGTTCTCATATCGGTATCTGCCTGGATCCCGGCAACTCCATATCGGAACTGGAATTCCCAAGGGATGTGATCGATCAGGGCGTTTCCTATGCAACCAATGTTCACTTGAAAGATTTCGTGTTTCAGCGCAAAGATAAATCGATCGGCTTTGACTTAATCGGAGCCCCGGTTGGGGAAGGACAGCTGGACGTGACCTATCTGCTGGAAAGTCTGCAGAAAGAAAACATACAGGTGAACGCCATCGTGGAATTGTGGCTTCCTTTTCAGAACAGTATCCGGGAAACGATTGACGTGGAAGATGAATGGATGGAGCGCAGCCTGAAAAACATGAAAAAGGCATTAAACCGGGAGCACGTTTAACCGCTCCATTATTTTAACAAAGGAGCTTGAGACTTCCCTATGAAAAAAATAATGAATCAGGAAGAAAACGTAATGGAAGAGACGCTTCAGGGATTTATTGACGCTTACGCTGATGATTACGAACGGGTGGACGGCGTTAATGGAGTGATTTACCGGCATATGGACCCAGATAAGGTATCCGTGATCACAGGTGGAGGCGCCGGCCACGAACCATTGTTTGTCGGCTTTGCCGGAAAGGGCCTGGCCAGTGGTGCAGTGATGGGAAATGTCTTTGCCGCTCCGAACCCGGACACGATTCTTGAGGTAACCAAAGCCGTTGAAAACAAAGCCGGGGTTCTTTATATTTACGGCAATTATGCCGGTGATGTCCTCAACTTTGATATGGCTTCTGAACTGGCTGAAATGGAGGACATTGAAACCAGAACGGTTAAAGTTTCAGACGACGTAGCTTCTGCCTCGAAAGAAAACAAAGAAGAGCGGCGCGGTATCGCCGGGGATGTTTTTGTCCTGAAAGCAGCCGGAGCAGCAGCAGATGCCGGCTTGTCCCTTGATGAAGTAACACGGATAGCCGCAAAAGCAAACGAAAACACCCATTCTATCGGCGTGGGTATATCACCGGGAACCAGTCCTGGAAAAAAAGCACCGATGTTCGAACTGCCTGACAATCAAATTGAGTTTGGGCTTGGCATCCACGGCGAAAAAGGGATCCGCCGGGCAGAAATGATGAGTGCCGATGACTTAACAGATGAAATGCTGGATCATCTGTTGGTCGACGCGGAGCTGAAAAGCGGTGATGAAGCAGTCGTTCTGCTGAACGGACTGGGATCCACCACATTGATGGAATTGCTCATTGCGAATCAGAAAGTACACAAAGAGCTGCGTGCCAAAGGTATAACGGTGTATGACACAGATGTTAACAGCTACTGCACGACACAGGAAATGGGCGGATTTTCTATTACCATCCTCAAACTGGATGAGGAACTGAAAACGTATTATGACGCACCTGCTCATTCCCCGTATTACCACAAATAAAGGAATGGAGTGAAAACATGGAAAAGCAGACAATGAATCATTTAAGTGTTGATGATGTGAAACAAATGCTGCTTTACGTCGGTGAAAACATTACCGCCTCCAAAGACTATCTGGGAGAAATCGACGCTGAAATTGGTGATGGGGATCATGGAACAGGCATGGCCACCGGAGCGGAAGCGTTTACGAAAAAACTACAGGAGTCTGAATTTGAAACAGTAAATGATGTCTTTAAAACAACCGGCATGGAGATGATGAAATCAATGGGAGGAGCATCCGGGATCATTTTCGGCACGATGTTCAGTGACGGCGTGAAGCAGCTGGAATCCAAATCTTCTATTGATCATACCGGACTGTCAGAGATTTTCAGAGGTTCGCTCGATTCTGTGAAAAAAAGAGGAAAGGCTGATGTCGGTGATAAAACGATGATCGATGCGTTGGATCCGGCAGTACAGTCCCTGGAAGCGGATTCCTCTAAGGAATTGACACTGGCAGTGGTTCTCAAGCATGCAGAAGAAGCAGCGTGGAACGGGGTAGAGGAGACGAAACAGATTACTGCCAAGCACGGCCGCGCGAAAACATTGGGGGACCGCACGAAAGGATACCAGGATGCCGGTGCTACGTCGGTGTGGCTGATCTTCAAAAGCATGAGGGAATGGGTCGAACAGCATGAAGGATAATCAGAAAGTTTACATCGGGACAAACTGGAAAATGCATAAAACGATTAAAGAAGGAAGGGAGTACTGCCGGAAGCTGAAGCAGATCCGTGCAGACATTTCCGACCGTATCGAATTATTTATTATTCCTCCTTTTACATCACTGCATCCGCTGCAACAGGAGTTGGAAGGAGCAGATATTAAACTGGGAGCACAGAATATGCATGCCGAGCCGTACGGACCTTATACCGGAGAAATTTCCCCGGTTATGCTGGAGGAGATAGGCGTGGATATGGTAGAGCTGGGTCATTCGGAACGGAGACAGCTGTTTAATGAAACAGACGATGCTGTACAGAAGAAGGCTGAAGCAGCTCTTTCCTATAACATGACCCCTTTAATCTGCATCGGAGAAACCCTTGATGAAAAAGAAAAGGGGGTGGGCCGGGAAAAATTGAGCGCTCAATTGAAAATTTCTTTGGAAGGGCTTTCTTATGATGAGGTTCAACGAGTCTGGATTGCTTATGAGCCGGTGTGGTCCATCGGTGAGCATGGAAAGCCGGCAACACCGGAACATGTGGAAGAATCCCACCAATTTATCCGGGAGAAATTGAGAGAACAATTCGGCAGTGCGGCAGCAGACATTCCATTACTTTATGGAGGGAGTGTGAATCAACAGAACTTTAAGGAGTACTTGCATGTAAATGAAGTGGACGGCTTGTTTATTGGAAGAGCGGCTTGGGACTTATCCTCATTTGAAACTATTCTAAAGAGTATCTAACGATTATTCAGTAAAAAAGGGGAGACATTAATAATGAAAAAAAATAGATTATACGCAGGTATTGCAGCAGCTGTAGGTCTGACATTTGCCGCCGGATGTTCGGGTGGCAGTGAATCCGGAGAATCAGGAGAAACAAGCGGCGGCAGTGAAGGGGGAAACTCGGAAGAGTCAGTAACCATTGAGTTTGGTCACGGCGCTGCTGAATCCAATTTGAGACACGAGGCGGTTATGGAATTCAAAAGTATAGTCGAAGAAAATTCCGACTCTCTTACAGTCGAAGTCTATCCGAATGAGCAGGTTGGAAGCGAATCAGAGATGATTGAAAACATATCTCTGAATGATCTGGATATGGCGCTTGCCGGTGCTGGCATTTACACCCAATATAATGATCTTATTGGAGCGACAGCACTGCCTTATCTTTTTGATGGATATGAACACGCCTGGGAAGTTCTCGATGGTCCGATGGGAGATCGTGTAGCAGAACCATTGCTGGAAGATAATATCCGCATCTTAAGCTACTTTGAGAATGGTATCCGTCATATTACAAACAGTCAGCATCCGATTGAAAGCCCGGATGACCTTGATGGATTAAGTATCCGTACACCGGAAGCTGACGTATCGATTGACACTCTTGATGCGCTCGGAGCCAACGCCACTCCAATGGCATTCGGCGAATTGTATCTGGGACTGCAGCAGGGCACAGTAGATGGACAGGAAAACCCTCTTGCTAATATTCATGCAGCCAGTTTTTATGAAGTGCAGGACTATCTTTCCCTGACCGGCCATCAGTACAATGCGCTGCCACTGGCTATTTCTGATGAGTTCTGGCAGTCTCTTTCCGGTGATCAGCAGGAAGTAGTGCAGCAGGCAGCCAGCGATGCCAGTCAGTATCACCGTGATGCCAATCAGGAGAATGAAGAACAGCTCTTGACTGACCTGGAAGAACAGGGGATGGAAATTAATGAACCGGAAAAAGAACCATTTAGAGAAGCAACACAGTCAGTGTACGACAAGTATGAAGACGTATACGGAGCTGAATTTATGGAAGAACTGCAGCAGGCTGTAGAAGACGCCAGGTAGGACATGCCGGGAGAAGAGAAAACTCTTCTCCTCTCCCGATTCCTAATATCCTTAAGGGAGAAAGTAAGGGATAAATATGAAAATCCTTCGTTTTCTGGATAGATACATCGAAGAGTATTTGTTAATTATTACGACAGTAACGATTGTTTTTACTCTTTTCTTTCAAATCGTCATGCGCTATGTTTTCAGCAACTCACTTCCGTGGACAGAGGAGCTGGCCCGTTATTTATTTATCTGGTCGGTATTTATCGGAGTGAGCTACGCGGTGAAAAATAATAAGCATCTGAAAATCGACACGTTGTCGATGGTTTTTAAAAGAAAAGGAAAACTTGTAATACGTACAATATCTAATGTGCTTTTTCTTGTTTTTTCCGTTGCTGCTGTGTACTACGGATTCAATACGATGGACTCGGTTGCACGGACAACACCTGGATTAAACATTTCCTATGCGTGGGTGTATGCGTCGACCCTTGTCGGCTTTACACTTACAAGCATCAGAATTATACAGGATCAATGGAAGGTTCTATCGCCAAGACACACGAACGAGGTTGATGAAGAATGACATCACTAATTTTATTTGGAGTACTTGCCTTATTACTCATACTTACCGTACCTATTGGTATAGCCCTTGGCTTGGCTTCCTTTATTACCGTGTTATTCATACCGCCGATTTCAGCAGACTCTCTGTTTCGTGACCTGGTCACCTCTGTTGATTCATTTCCGCTGCTGGCCGTCCCGTTTTTTATCTTAGCCGGAGAGTTGATGAGCGGCGGCGGGATATCCAGGCGTCTGATGGATCTCGGTAAAGTACTGGTTGGTAACATTACCGGCGGTATGGCCGTTGTAGCTGTTCTTACTTCCATGTTTTTCGCGGCTATTTCAGGATCCGGGCCGGCGACAGTAGCAGCTGTCGGAGGCTTAATGATACCCACTATGATCGAAGAAGGTTATGACAAAAAGTTCTCTACCGCGGTGGTAGTATCCGCCGGTTCACTTGGCATTATTATTCCGCCGAGTATCCCGATGATTATGTACGGGGTATCAGCTGGTGTGTCGGTAGGAGATATGTTTTTAGCGGGTATTATACCAGGGATTTTTGTAGGTGGAATGCTTGTCGCATGGTGTTATATTTATTCCAAAAAGAATGGGTACAGAGGACTTGGAGAAACGTTTTCTTTCAAGAAACTCCTCATTCATGTGAATCGGGCAAAATGGGCACTGCTGACTCCCATTATTATACTCGGGGGTATTTACAGCGGGGTTTTCACACCCACCGAAGCAGCCATCATTGCGGTGGTATACGCATGGTTTGTAAGCATGTTTGTCTATCGTGAGCTCCGGATTAAAGATCTGCCGGGAATTATCACGAAAGCATCACTAACCAGTGCCACCATCATTATCGTTATTGCAGCGGCTACGGCCTTTGGGCAGATATTAACCTTGGAACAGATACCGAATAAGGTCGCCGCATTTTTAACAAATATTTCTTCCAATTCTATCATTATTATCCTTCTGATATGCGTTCTACTATTGATAGTAGGAATGTTTATGGACACCGTGGCGGCTATTGTCATCTTGACGCCGATTCTGTTCCCGGTTATAACGCAGCTTGGTATCCACCCTATTCATTTTGGTGTCCTGATGATTACCAATTTGTCTATCGGATTTATAACGCCGCCGCTGGGTGTGAACCTGTTTGTCGGTTCCGGCATAACGGGTCTCAGTATCGGAGTGATATCACGCGCGGTTATTCCATTTTTCTTTGCGATGCTGCTTAGTTTATTCATCATTGTTGTCATACCAGAACTCTCCCTTTTCCTCCTGTCGGAATAAACCTCTTTTGAAACACAAAGAGGTTTTCATTTGAAAATAAACGAAAGTATTAATTGACAAACGAAAATTATAAATATAAAATGAAATTAAATAAAAGAGAGGGGAATAAAAAAATGAAGGTAGCAATCGGAAGCGATCATAATGCATTTTATTTAAAAGAAGACGTGAAGCAATATATTCAGGAACTGGGCCATGAGGTGGAAGACTACGGGTGCTACAGTTGCGAGGCGGTGGATTATCCCGATGTGGCGTTTGATGTTGCCGAGGATATTTCAGCGGAAAAAGCAGACCGCGGCATTCTAATCTGCGGCACGGGCATTGGGGTTGCGATATCGGCCGGCAAAGTACCGGGCATCCGGGCTGCTCTCTGTCATGATACGTATTCCGCAGAAAGAGCACAGTTAAGTAACGACGCACAGATCCTGACCATGGGCGCCCAGATTATCGGGCCGGAAGTCGCAAAGAAAGTTGTCGAAAGTTATCTTGGTGTTACATTCAACGGAGGAAGCTCCGGCCGGAAAGTACAGAAGATCATAGATAAAGAAGAAGAATATGGAGCGAAGGCACAATAGAGTACTCGTTGTATCTCTTAGTGGTTGTCATAACCGTTGGGATAGCCTGACGGTTATTCTTTTTCAAAAAAGGAGGGGTTGGATGCAGTCGTTAGCGATGTCGTTTTTAAACGTCACCCAGGAAGCAGCTATCTCTGTTTTTCCCTACATTGGCAAAGGCGACAAAATACTTGCCGATCATAAAGCTACTGAAGCGATGAGGGGAACGCTTCATTCACTGAATGCCCATTCAAGAGTGGTGATCGGAGAAGGAGAAATGGACAATGCTCCGATGCTTTATATCGGGGAAGAACTTGGAGCATCTGAGGATCCCACAGTCGATATTGCAGTAGACCCCATTGATGGAACGACGCTTGTATCAAAAGGGCAGGGAAATGCCATAGCTGTATTAGCCGCTGCCGAGCGCGGATGTTTGCTGCATGCTCCGGATATGTACATGGATAAAATAGCCGTAGGCCCGAAAGCCAAAGGCAGAATAGATGTAAGTGCTTCTATAGAAGCAAACGTAACAGCGGTTTCAGAAGCACTCGGAAAATCCATTTCCCAATTGAATGTGCTGGTGCAGGATCGAGAACGGCATCAGTCCCTGATTCAGGCCATCCAGCGCATGGGAGCCAGCGTCACGTTATTTTCGGATGTGGATATTACCGGCATCGTTGCCACAGCAGTAGAGGGAAAAGACGTTGATATGCTTGTTGGAACAGGCGGAGCACCAGAGGGCGTGATTGCAGCTGTTGCGATGAGAAGCCTGGGCGGTGATTTTCAGGGAAGACTGCGGCCTGCAGACAAAGAACAGTATAACCGCTGCCGGGATATGGGAATCGCCGATCCGGACCGTTATTTGACGCTTGATGATATCGTTTCCACGGATCAGTGCTTTTTTGCCGCAACCGGAATTACAGACGGCCCGCTGTTAAAAGGTGTCAAGTCAATCAATGAAGAGATGCTGCAGTCCCACACTTTCCTGGCAGTGGACCGGCAGTACCACGTCGTTGAGTCCGTCCATGTAAAATCACAGCTTTCCGGAAATGCGTTGTAATCTCGGTTTCACAAATTAATCATAGAAAGGAGAATCGTTACGTGACATCATCCATTTTGAAAAATGTAGAACAGGAAACCATACAAACAATCCGGATGCTCTCCATCGACAGTGTCGAAAAAGCACAGTCCGGACACCCCGGCATGCCGATGGGAGCGGCTCCGATGGCGTACGTGCTGTGGTCTCGTTTTCTCAAAAAGAACCCCGGTAACCCATCCTGGAAAGACCGGGACCGTTTCATCTTATCAGCGGGCCACGGCTCGATGCTGCAGTACAGCCTGCTGCATCTATTCGGCTATGACGTGACGATGGATGATTTGAAATCATTCAGGCAGTGGGACAGTAAAACGCCGGGCCATCCGGAGGTTGGTGATACTCCCGGCATCGAAGCAACAACCGGTCCGCTTGGACAGGGTATAGCGATGAGCGTGGGAATGGCACTGGCAGAAAGGCATCTGGCTTCTGTATACAACCGTCCGGATTTTCCTGTAGTGGACCACTGGACGTACGCGATCTGCAGTGACGGAGACCTCATGGAAGGAATATCTCATGAAGCTGCGGCACTGGCAGGTCACCTTGGACTAGGAAAGCTCGTCTGGCTGTATGATTCCAATGATATTTCACTCGATGGAGATCTCGAGAAAGCTTATTCCGATGACGCGCAGAAGCGTTTCGAAAGTTACGGCTGGCAGGTACTCTATGTGGAAGACGGCAATGATACCGAAGCTGTCGAACATGCGCTGGAGCAGGCAAAAGAGAATACGTTGCAGCCGACTTTCATTGAAGTGAAAACCGTCATCGGTTACGGAGCACCGACAAAGGGCGGATCATCCGCTTCCCACGGCGCTCCATTGGGTGAAGAAGAAATAGAAGAGGTTAAGAAAGCCTACGGCTGGACACAGGAAGAGCCGTTTTACGTACCGGAAACGGTTCGGGATCATATGTCTTCCCTGCAACAACAAGCTGAAAAAGAAGAAGAAGCGTGGAACCGGATGATGCAGGAATACCGCACAAAATATCCGGAGCTGTATGAAAGCTGGGAACAGGGGCATGCCGAGATCAGTGAAAACCTATGGGATTCCATTTTTCAAGAGCTGGAGGTGGAAGGCAAAAAAGCCACCAGAGCCGCCTCCGGTGAAGTGATTCAGTCACTTGCTTCTCATCTGAGGTCCGTTGTGGGAGGTTCTGCTGATCTTGCCTCTTCCAATAAAACGATGATCGATGCAGAAGAGGACATGAAAAAAGGCGATTACAGCGGAAGAAATATATGGTTCGGTGTAAGAGAGTTCGGCATGGGAGCCGCATTAAACGGAATGGCTCTGCATGGGGGACTGCATGTATACGGCGGAACGTTCCTGACCTTTTCCGATTACATGCGTTCAGCCATCCGGACGTCAGCCATTATGAAAAACCCGGTAACCTATGTCTTCACCCATGACAGCATAGCGGTAGGTGAAGATGGTCCGACGCATCAACCGGTGGAACATGTTGCATCGTTACGCGCTATGCCGAATGTGAACGTGCTCCGTCCGGCTGATGCGAAAGAGACAGCGGCAGCCTGGAAAACAGCGTTATCGAATCAATCACAGCCGTCTGCGTTAATCTTTTCAAGGCAGAAGCTTCCATCCCTTCCGCTTTCTCTGGAAGAAGTGGAAGAAGGCATGTCCAGGGGTGCCTATCTCGTCTCGCAATCGGACAGTCCCGATCTGGTTCTGCTTGCTTCCGGATCCGAAGTGGCTCTGGCACTGGAAGCTGCCGCTAAGCTCAAAGAAGAAGGATACCGTCCGAATGTTGTCAGTATGCCGTCATGGGACTTGTTTGAGCAGCAGACCGATGAGTATAAGAAGTCGGTCATTCCACCGGAAATTAAAAAGCGCGCAGCGTTTGAAATGGCAAGCCCACTCGGCTGGGACAAGTATACAGGGGATCATGGATACGTGTTTGGGATTGAAACATTCGGTGCGTCCGCTCCAGGAGATACTGTCGTAGAAAAATACGGATTTACAGCGGAAAATGTTGTGAAGCAGTTGAAGCAGGTATTTAAGTAATAATAATGACCTCGCCAGCAGGTGAAGGATGAAAGAAGGGGCGTTCCTGGTAAGGGACAGCCCCTTCTTTCTGTCTGTGCTGCATATTGAAGCAACACATTTTTTTCTGTCTGATTGCAGGCACTAACCGGATCAGCATAGAATGGTTTCACAACTGAAAGTTTTCATTTACATAATACGTTTGAATAAACGATAAAAAGGTTTCACCCGGCAACGTTAATTTCTCTTTATTGTAAACCGCGTAGAAGAATCGGCGGAGACGGATTCCGTTAATCGGAATCTCCCGGAGCGTGCCGAGTTCGAGCTCTTTTTGGATGGCATTCCGTGAAATAATCATAATACCAAGGCCGGATTCGACGGCGGATTTGATTGATTCGGTATGCTCGAGTTCCATGATGACATCCAGTTTTTCCGGGTGCAGGCCGTTATTCCTTAGATGCTGCTCCACAACCTGCCTCGTCCCCGATCCCGGTTCCCTCATAATAATCGGAAATTCAAACAGTTCCTCAGGCTGGATCGTCTGTTTCTGCGGACTGACAGGGGAAGAAACCGAAGTCCCTGTTGTCACAACCAGTTCATCTTCCAAAAAGGCAAGCTGATCATAATCAGGGTACGACTTGGTGGACTCGATAAATCCGAGATCAATATCATCATTGCCCAGATGTTCCATAATCTGCTCCGAATTATACACTTTTAATTTCATCTGGATATTAGGATATTCTTTGCGGAACTGTCCCAGCACGTAAGGAAGAATATGTTCTCCTATGGTCAGACTGGCCCCTATATCGAGGTCGCCGTGAATGGTTTCAGATAAACTGTCCAGTTCTTTTTCCGTCTGTTTCACAAGCGAAAAAATCTGATCCGCATACTTATATAAAATCTCTCCTGAAGGTGTTAACTTCACACTTTTTGTTGTCCGTTCAAACAGGGTTGCCTCCAGTGCCTGCTCGAGTTGTTTGATCTGCATGCTGACTGTCGGCTGGGCCAGATGCAGAATTTTTGCTGTTTCGGAAAAACTTTGGTGATCTGCCAGGATATAAAAGGCTCTCAAATGTTCCAGGTTCATCGCACGGCCTCCTTATTCTTATATCATATCAAAAGAAAGGGGAGAATGCCGATGCTTATGCCGGCACCGTTATATAGAAAGATGAAAAGGTCCGGTTTTTTATAGTAAGATAAAAGCAAAACATAGTAGAGAAGCGGGGAAAACCAATGGATATCAAACAGCTGCAGTATTTTATTGAGATCAACCGGTTTAACAGTTTCAGCAAGGCGGCGGAACATTTATACGTTACGCAGCCGACGATCAGCAAAATGATCAAAAACCTGGAAAAGGAATTCAATGTGACGCTGTTTGACCGTTCCAAAAAACAGGTTGTTTTAACCGATGCCGGCAACATCATTCTTGAACAGGCGCAGGTAATTCATCAGGCGTTCAAAGATTTGGAGAGCCAACTGGAAGATCTATCAGAATTAAAACAGGGCCGGATTCGCATCGGCCTGCCTCCAATGGTGGGATCGAGCTACTTTCCGATGATTATCGGAAAGTTCCGGGAGATGTATCCAGCGGTCACCATCGAATTGATGGAGGACGGCTCCAATAAGATAGCCGCGGATGTCGAGAACGGACATCTTGATCTTGGTGTTGTCGTAGAGCCGGTGAAAGAGGATGTTTTTTCCTATTTTTCATTCGGTACAGAACCTATCCAGCTGGTAGCTGCTGCTGATCATCCGCTTGCCGGCAGGGAGTCCGTTCCTTTATCTGAGCTTAAAAACGAGCATTTCATGTTGTTAAACAGTGATTTTGCCCTGCGGAACCGTATTATGGAAGCCTGCCGCATGGAAGGGTTCGCCCCTTTTGTTGTATTTGAAAGTTCACAGTGGGACCTGCTTGGCAAAATGGCAGCGTCCAAACTGGGCGTGACCCTGCTTCCGGAAAGCATCTGCCGTGAAGTGAAAGGGGAGGTCTGTATTCAGGATGTGGACCAGGAGGCGATGTATTGGAGGCTCGCCATCATCTGGAGAAGAGACAGTTATCTGTCCCACGCCGCGAAAGAATGGATCCGGTTTGCTGAGACTCATCTTCCGGATGAGGGACCGATTTCATAGACATATGTTATAGAACATCATGAAAGGATTCCATTTTACGCATACGTCTTCCGTCGTTATGATGAATAAGAAATGATTCAGGATGGAAGGTGCATCATTATGGAGAAGAAACATCCGAAAGAAAGCAAGATTGTTAACACTGATCAGGTGCTGTGCAGTGATTTAAATAACTATAATACATTGTTCGGCGGAACGCTTATGAAAAAGCTGGACGGATGTGCCGTACTGTCGGCCCGGCGCCATTCCCGCGCAAAAGAATGCGTGACCGCCTCGACGGATTCGATAGACTTTCTCAGCCCGATTTACCAGTCGGATTCTGTATGTGTGGAATCGTTTGTTTCCTATACCGGCAAAAGTTCCATGGAAATTTTCTGTAAGGTGATTGCCGAGGATATGATGTCGGGCGAGCGCCGCATCGCAACAACTGCTTTTATGACGTTTGTGGCCCTCGATGAAAACAAACGACCGCTTGAAGTACCGGACATTGAACCGGAAACAGAAGAGGAACTCAAATTGTTTGAGACCGCCCCGGAACGGGAGGAGATCCGGAAGCTGAAACGGGAGAAAAGCAAGGAACTGGCCGGCTCGATCAGTCTTCAGAAACCGTGGGAAGATAAGAAGGAGGCTTATTCATGATTGCACTGTGCAGCCTGCAGGTTCTTCGGGACGCCGGACGGCAGATCGATGGACTTGAACATTATTCGCCGGAACTCATGGCCCACCTGCGCCACGTCGTTCATTTAACCAAGCGGTTGGAATTCCGCTGCCGTTATCTCGGGACTCTGCTGCGGAATCAGGAAACGGACAAAGGAACGGAGCCTAATGTCTATCCTTCCATTCTCCGCATGTATCGTGCAGAAGTGGAGAAATTGAAAAACCGGGAAGGATCGGAAAAAGTGGTGCAGCTGTTTGAAGAATTTCAGCATGCAGGCGATCATTCCCTCTGTCAGTTAATCACCGGCGATACGCCGGAAATGATTAAATCCGCCGGGTAAAAAAAGCCCGGCAGCTGGAGCTGGACTGCGGTTGTTCCGGAGCGGAGATGCTCTGTGGACACTAAATGGCCCGGAAGCATGCGTAGTATCCGCGAAGACAGTATAGCTGGACACTGGACTTTTATTGCCGGAGATTAGTGTCCATTGATTTCTGCCGGCATCGACTAATGAATGATTTCAGCGGCGTAGTGGAAGCGAAATGAGGGTCAGTGAACACTATGCTGTTATTTTCAGGTGATAGTGTACACAGCTCGGTGAACCGAAGCGGCAGCCGGAAAATGCCGGCATGCGGTGCGGGCAGGTGATTTTCCTTTAGAGCAGAGCATAAAAAGAAGGAGAAGGGCGCCGCCCTTCTCCTTTTTCTTTCTTATTGATTGATCACGGTTACTTTTTCGCGGGTATAGCTGAGCAGGCTGTAGCGTACGCCCTGGACGCCCATGCCGGAGTTCTTTACACCAAGGAACGGGAAGTGGTCCGGGCCGCGGGATGTTTTTCCGTTCACCTGGACGCTTCCGACTTCCAGCTCGTCCGCTATGCGGTGTGCTGTGTTGATATCCTGAGTAAAGACGCTGGCCTGGAGACCATATTCGGAATCGTTGGCGATTTTGACGGCTTCGTCTTCATCTTTCACACGGATGACCGGGAGCACCGGGCCGAACGGTTCCTCCCAGGCAATGCGGGATTCGGTCGAAACATGGTCGAACAGTACCGGAGAAAACAGCCTGCCGTCCCGTTTGTTTTCTGTAGTTACTTCAGCACCGTCTGCGATGGTGTCATCGATGAGGCCCTGCAGGTAATCGGCGCCTTTATCATTGATGAGCGGTGTGATGTCGGCGTCATCTTCAGGCTTGCCGACAGAGAGAGCTTCTACTTTTTCTTTCAGTTTGGCGACCAGTTCATCGGCCGCTTCCTCTTTCACGAGCACCCGTTTGATCGCAGTGCAGCGCTGGCCGGAGTAGGAGAACGCGCCCCCTGTGATTTCTTTGGCTGCTTTGTCGAGGTCGGCGTCTTCAAGTACAATAGCCGGATCCTTGCCTCCCAGTTCGAGAACCATCGGTACCATTCCCGCTTTTTCCGCCATGGAAATACCGGTGCCGGAACCGCCGGTGAAAGAAATCTGGTCAATGCCGTCATGCGTGACGAGCACATCGCCGATCTCGGAGCCGCGGCCGGTTGTGACATTTACAAGGCCTTTCGGAAGACCTGCTTCTTCGAGTGTTTCCATCATCATAATGCCGCTCAGCGACCCTTGAGTGGCTGGTTTAAATATCACACTGTTCCCAGTCATCAGCGCCGGTGCGATTTTGGAAGCGGACAGGTTCAATGGATAGTTAAACGGTGCAATCGCAAGAACAACACCGAGGGGGACGCGGCTGACCTGCGCAGTTTTTCCTGCGGGACCACCATTGTAGCTGTCTCCTGTCAGCAGTTCTCCGTTGATCCGCACGCCTTCTTCAGCCGTGTGGCGGATAAAATCGGCTGTGCGGACGACTTCATCCACCGCAGAAGATTTCTTCTTGGCGACTTCCTGCATAATCACGGTTCCGATGGCTTCTTTATTTTCTTCAAGCTTATCCGCCCAGCGGAGAAGCAGTTGTTTTCTCTCATGAAGCGGGGTTTTCTGCCACTGTTTCTGTGCACCGCGCGCGGCTTCAACGGCTTTGTCGACTTCCGCTTCGTTCAGAGCCGGTACACTACCAATGTCCTCACCGCTTGATGGGGAGTCCAGCGTAATTCTATTTCCTTGTTCGTTCTCTTGCCATTCTCCACCCAAGAGAACGTTTTTTTGACGAAAAGCTTCGACACTATGGGTTGTCATCATAAAAACCTCCTCTTTGTATTCTCTGTATTAATCTTTCATCACAATCTGTATCAATGAAAGGTTCATTATACCTTACCAAATCTGCAACGGTATGTTAACTATCCAGCTTGAAGAAGCTCAAACACTGACAAATAAGCAATGAAAGCGCTATCTTTAATATTTTTAGAAATCTTTTTTTTCAAAAAAATCAAAATCAATAGTTTAGTAGCAGTTCTTTTTACATATATTATGGGTGAATTTTTGGAAAAATAATAAAATTAATAAGGTATAAAGTTCTACTATATAAAAATCACAAAAAAACAATGTACAGGGAGCTGCAAAAAAATAAAAGACGGTAGAAATATTGAAAAATCAGGGAATTTGATCGACATAAACTTATTAAGACTGAGTGTTCAGAAGTATAACAGAATTAACAAAAAAGTATAACAGAGTATCGCAAATAGTTGCGGCAGCCAAAAAGGGGGGAGGAGCTCAAAAACGCTCCCGGTTATCATAGGGACAGCCGGAAGCGCTTCGTGTAAAACATCAAAACGATTGCTATGGAATTATGTCATGCTGAACCCGATATTGCCTATTTGTGCAGCTTGGTGCAGTCGATTAAAAGCTTCTTCATAGGAAGCAAGCGGATACGTCTGATCCATGACCGGCTTTATGTCATACTTTTTAATAAACGCCAGCATCTCCTGCAATTCTTCGGTGCTTCCCATCGTAGAGCCGAGCAGATTGTACTGGCCGTAGAAAAACGGTCGGATATTCAGCTCCACGGTGTCATCGGTGGAAGATCCGAACGTGACCATGGTGCCGCCGCGGCGGAGCTGGCTGAGCGACTTGTTGAACGTGGCGCCGCCGATGGATTCAACCACAACATCCATTTTTTTACCGCCAAGCGCCTCCGACCAGTCTTCGTGGCTGTCGATCGCTTGCACGGCACCGAGATCCAGAGCCTGTTTTCGTTTTAATTCGGACCGGGATGTGACGTAAACGTCAGCATCCGCCGCTCTGGCAAACTGTAACAGGAAGGTGGCGACACCACCGCCTATCCCCGGGATAAAGACGTTGTCGCCGGGCTTAACACGCGCTCTGGTAAACAGTACGCGGTATGCCGTTAGTGCAGGAAGCGCCAGAACGCCGGATTCCTGCCAGCTGAGATGTTTCGGTTTTGGTTCGACATTGGCTGCTGGAATAACGATCTGCTCAGCGAATGTGCCGTCATTCGGCACCCCTAAAATTTCAAAACCTTCCGGTGGTGCATCGCTGTTCTTCTCCCAGCCAAGCCCCGGATTAATGATGACTTCATCTCCTGTTGAAACAGCCGTAACTTCTGTACCTGCCGCTTCAATCACTCCGGCGCCGTCTGAACCGATAATGCAGGCGGGGTCGTCCGGCTGATGACGGTTTAAAATCGACAAATCCCGGTGGTTCATTCCAGCCGTTTTCAGGCGTACCCGAACCTCACCGGGTTCCGGTTCCGGTGTGTCGGTTTCGCGGTATGTCAGGCCTTCCATGCCAATTTCTTTCTCATGAATCAACGCTTTCATCGTATCCCTCCCTGAAAGTCTTTTTCATTTCCATCCTACCACATCACAGACAGAGCGGCATTTTCTGAACCCAGCAGGGATTTCGACAGACTACGTGGAAGTAAAGTGTTGGAGGTGGAGATATGATAAAAATAGAACTGGATCAAAAGAAAGCCCTCGTTACCGGCGGTGCAAGCGGCATCGGGCGCGAAATTGCCCTTGGACTGGCAGAGGCCGGTGCTGATGTGGCTGTTCATTATGGAAGCAACCAGAAAGGCGCGGAAGAAGTGAAAGAAATCATTACGAACATGGGGCGGCAGTGCATCATCGTCCAGGCGGATATGCTGAAAACAGAAGAAATCGATAACCTCTTCGATAAAGTGGGGGCCGAATTTGATGGTACATTGGATATCCTTGTGAACAATGCCGGCAACATGGTGGAACGGAGTTCGGTTGAAGAGATGAAGGAAGAGCTCTGGCGGCAGGTGATAGACTTGAATCTGACAAGCGCCTTCCTTGTGTCCCAGCGCGCGGTGCCGATGATGAAAGGAAACGGCGGACGCATCATTAATATGACATCTCTTGCCGCGCAGAATGGCGGCGGACCGGGAGCGGCGGCCTATGCTGCTTCAAAAGGGGGTCTGATGACATTTACAAAAGGGCTGGCGAAAGAACTGGCGCCAAATGTAACCGTTAACAACGTGTCTCCTGGATTTATCGGAGAGACGGCGTTTCATGACACATTTACATCGGACGAGGCACGAAAAAACATCGTCGCAGGCCTTCCGTTAAAACGGGAGGGCACCCCGGGAGATGTGCTCGGAACTGTTTTCTATCTTGTTTCTGACTATGGAAGTTTTGTCACTGGTGAAACAATTGAAGTGAACGGCGGTGCCTTGATGCGGTAGAATGCCGGTATTCAGGAAGAGACTGGGACAAGACCTTTGTAAGAAGAGAAGAATGCCGAACGATTTTTTTTAAATCGTTCGGCATTCTTGGTTGCTGAGACAAACCGCTGCGCCAACATACTCGCTTTTACTCCAGAGCACAAGGGCGACATCGATTCGCTGGCGCTCATCGTGTCTTCTATGCACTCCAGAGCACAAGGGCGACATCGATTCGCTGGCGCTCATCGTGTCTTCTATGCCTGAACACGGCTTGTGGCTGCGGTGCTGCCGGATCAGCTGCTTGTTGAAGTCGGCGGACCCCGGCCGTTCCAGGCCCCCGTTTGCCGGAATCGAAACTGCACCTGAGCTGCTCCGCGATGGGATCACAGACGTTCGTTTGGAATGGGTTCGAAGGCACTTTAGGGGGTTCCGAGTCCTCGTAAACGTCGTTAGGCATGTCGCCTGAGGCACTTTATAGTATATGGTGCGCCCTTAAACGTTATTATGAATGATTCATAAGGCACTTTAGAGGGTTTCGTGCCCCGGTAAACGTCATCATGAACGGATCGAGGCTGCGTTAAGAGGAGACACGCACGGACCAATGCATCAAAAAGCCCGCATCCCTGCGTGAAAGGAGGGATGAATAGTCCGAAGGCACTTTAGGGAGTTCCGCGCTCCCGTAAACGTCGTTGGGGACATCGCCTGAGGCACTTTCTAGTATTCGGTGCGCCCTTAAACGTCATTATCCTGTGGAAGGTCACGTGCGGACGCCGACCCTGACCGCACATACTGCGGGGTACCCGCAATTTGTGCCGTTCTCAGCAGGGGTCGAAGCAGTTTGGCTTTATGATGTGTTTTGGTATGGTGTTGGTCATGACTGTATACAATCTTTATATCAATGATATGTTCAGCACCATAACATTTACGGAAGGTATGCTTCATTTTCTAACGGCGTTTGTCATAGCTTTTATGCTGGACATGTTCGTCGTCGGCCCTAATGCGAAAAAAACAGCCGGAAAAGCAGTAGGGGGCGCTGGTAATAAGGTATACATGAGCCTTGCTGTTTCCACATGCATGGTCATAGGTATGGCATTTTTCATGTCGATATACGGTTTAATCACAACCTACACCCATACCGGATATCAAACGGATTCCATTCTTCTGGACTATCCCGCTGTGTTTGGGAAGAATTTCATCGTGGCGCTGCCGCTGCAGATTATAGTGATAGGGCCGCTCCTCCGCTTTATTTTTATGAAATATGTAAAAGAATAAAGGCGGGGGCTGCTTCCTCCATTTTTTGTTAAAATGGAGCGGGAGGTGATGCGGTCATGGTAGAAAAATGCGGGAGATGGGGATTTTACTTATGTCTCCTGTTTCTTCTTTATTCAGCGGTTCATATTTGCATAGCAGAATGGCGGATTCTTCCGCCGGTTTGGGTGATGCTGACAGGCAGCGTAGGAATCTTCCTTCTTGGAGCGGTTGGTTTTCGTGCGAGAAACCTGCTGACCATTACAAGAGGTCTTTTCACCATATTTATTTCATTCTTCCTGATCATCGTGTTTGCTTTTCTTGTATGGATTATGCCGGAGGCCAATAAGACACTGAAAACCACGGAATCTCCAGACGGCACACATGAGGTGAATGTGTACCTGCGAAACGGAGGAGCCACGACATCCTTCTTCGTTATCGGGGAAAAGGAAGGACCGTTGTGGTTCTCGAAAACGATCTATTCCGAAGAAGGAACCGACGAAGCGGATGTTACCTGGAAAAACGAAGATACGCTGTTGATCAACGGCACAAGGATTCAATTGGGGAAAGGGTGATTGATTCTGAAAAAGAGACGGTGTGATACGAGATGAAGTTCAACATACAGAAACCGCATATTATCACGGCGTTGGCTGTTATGGTTATCGTAGTATCCCTGGTGGGAGCCGGTCATGCTTACCTGAAGATGAAGGCGTCAGAAAAGCAGCTCTACGAAGAGGTCGTTCAGGGTAATCTGATAGAACTGGAAGGTGCCATATCCAATCAGAGAGAAGCAGGTTGGAATGATCCCGACATGGTGACAAGGGACATGAACGAAGTGCTGAATGGGCTGATGTATATGCAGCAGTTGGACATGGTCGCACGCGGTGAGAAAGAAAACCTTAAACGTCTGCACTCCGTCCTGTCCTCTTATCCTCGTGATACGCAATATGAATTAGCGGAAGTGACAACGGAAAATCAAAAAGATTGGGAAGCGTTACAGGGGACATTAAGGGAGAATGGCTTTGGACTTCAGCTGCAGTCAGAGAGCGGTTCCCTTAAAAAGAAAATAGAAACATTGGGAGATGCACTGGAATATTCCTATGCTGATTAACACGCCATGAAGGCAGCCGGGTAGATGGAATTACATTCTCGACAGTCCCTGCAGAAACACTCCGAATAACGTACTGAAAAGCGAGAGAGAACCCAACGCTGCCACGGCGTTGGTGTTGTTTTTAGATTCCAGCAGGCACCCCATAAATCCCCAACCGCACAGCACAAACCAGACCGGCAGGAAAAAAGCACCGCCGGTTACCGGGAATAACGTATAAAAACCACTCCCGTACAGGATCCAGTTAACTGTAATCAAGCCTGCCAATATATAGGTTACGAAAAATGGGTTCTTTCTATACTTTTCTTTTCTGAAAAATAGAATGATAAAGGCGGCAGCCAGACCAATAGACATAAAAACGAGGAAAGCTCCTGTTAGACTTACCATCCGTATTCTCCTTTCCATCTGTAGAAATCGACGTAAGAAAGATTATGAGGTTACATATTATTCATCCAGCTGGCCGGCGTGTTTTGAATAAAACGATAAACCGCACCGAGCAGGTTCGCGTACTGCCGGAAATGGCAGACATCAAGGGCCGGGCGGATGGTCCCGACGGGCGCTTCTCTCAAGAGGTCGTCCAATTTTTCATTAATGCACCGCACAAGCTCTTCTCTGGCGCTTACGCCGCCGCCGATCAGAATCAGCTCTGGATCGTATATGTACTGCAGGTTATACAGCCCCAGCGCAAGAAAACGGTAAAATCGATCGACTGCTTTTACACATACCGGATCGCCTTCGTCCGCCAGCTCAAAAACCTGTTCCCCGGTAAGCGTGTCCGCCTCCACTCCTTTTTCTCTTTCCGCGTATCGGGTCAAAGCACGTGTGGCGGCAAGCTGGCTCCAGCTCTCCAGGCGGCCGGTATCAGGATTGCCGAGAAGCATAAAACCGAATTCGCCTCCATGCAGATTGGCTCCTTTATGTGTCCGCCCCTCTTTGATCACCGTACCGCCGATGCCTGTGCCAATTACGACCGTCAGCACATCCTTTTTTCCTTGCGCTGTTCCCTGCCATATTTCCGCAGCACCGGCGCAGTTCCCATCGTTCTCGATTAACACAGGCAGCCCGGTTTTCTCTTCCAGACGGTGTTTGATATTGGGTCCGTGCAGGTAGCGAAGAGCACTGATACCATAAATGATACCTTCGTCTGAAACGGCACCGGGAGCACTGACGGCAATACCTGTCGAATCAGGGTGCCGATGGACAATGTCTGTGATGCGTTGGATCAAAACCTCAAACGAGTCCGGCGTCTCCATTTTATCCTGTTCCCGCAGATCACCATTTTCCGTCACAATGCCGTATTTGATAAAGGATCCCCCGATATCAAATGCTGTATATTCTTTCATAACTGTCCCTCCGGTTGATGTGTAGATATCTTTATCATAACATCTTTTTCTATCATTATTGTTCTGTTCAACAACACCATCTATGGAAACATGGGAGAAAGAAATTTGTGTTAATATCGAAGTGAAATTTCGAAGGGGGAGTATCCAGTGAAAATTTTCACACACGGAAAATCAGTACCATGGTTGTTTTTGATTTTGTCCCTTGGTGCATTGGCCGGATGCAGCAATCAGGAAATGAATAGTAATGATTATCTTCTTCTTATGGGGGAGAGCAGCAGTTGGAAACTAGATGAATATGAAATTGAAATGACGCCGGAGTCATTCCTGGTAGGAAACGGAACAATACATATGAAAAATGAGAACGAATATCTTACAGATTTTTTTCACTTTGAAACCCATGCGGTTATAAGTGGGGAAGACACCGTCATTCATTCCGGTTCTGTGAGCGGCAGTGAGATAGATATAACAGAAGAAACAACAGGAGCCAATGAAGGTGCAGCACACCTGAATGAAAACGGGAATCCTGTCAGACTCGATGATATTTCGAAGATTTATATGGCTATTGAATGGTGGAACACAGATGAAAGGAAAAATGTCTCGGAAGAAATAGATTTATACAGTCGTTCTGATGGAAAATAGAATAGGTCCCGGCAATCGAAAAAGAAATTATTCCACAGCTCGTTTTGATAACTGTTTCCGCAATATGTCGTAATGGCGGTTGGCTCGGCCGTTTCTAAATCCGTTTTCATATCCCTGTTTATAGGCGGTGTCTGCCTGGATGTCCCCGACTGCCTGCGATGCGTCAATAACGTCATCGAGAAGCGAGACGTCGATACCGTTTAGGCGCATTTCTTCGGCCAGTACGTGAAAGGAATGCGCAAACCGTTCTCTTTTTTCCTTGAATAATAGATGTTCGTGTATCGGATAGGTCACAAGAAACACTCTCTTTCTATGGAAAATATGTGATTCAGTATCGTCATGATTTTGTTATTTATACGTGAAAGCCGGCAGAGTGTATGGTTGAATGTAGCAAAGACAGGGAAAAATGGTGTATCATAAGAGGAAACGACTATGAAGAGATGGAGTTTGGTATGAGAAAACAGATATTTGTACATACAGGATTTCACAAAACAGCGACGTCCTTTCTGCAGCGTTGTATTTACCCGAATCTAAGCAACGTGCGGTACGTAAAGTACGGCAAGTTGAAGCAGGAGCTGTATGACCTGCGGCTGAAAAACCTTTCCGACGACCGTATCCAGGAAATACGGGAGAAGGTCGACTCTTTTTATAAAAAGAAACCGCTCTTGATTTCGTACGAAGGGCTTTCCGGCAGTCCGTTTTCCCAGAAGCGGTCCAAGTCCAACATCCGCGTATTGGAAGACATCCGGCGTGTATTTCCGGAGGAGGAATATGATGTTCATATCATTGTGGGAATCCGAGAGCAGGTTAACCTGCTGACTTCCCTGTATGTCCAGTACGTTCATCAGGGAGGGGTGAACAAGCCGGAACGTCACCTGAAGAACTTGGAGCGCCAGGGCATTCTCGATCATTATCATTACGAGTACTACCTTGATAAAGTGCGGGAACTCTTTGGAGACACTCATTATTATCTCCTTGTCTACGAGCAGCTCAAAAATGATATGGACGCCCATATGCTCGACCTGCTTCAATACATGGGCGAAGACGAGATTCCTCCTTACGAGAACGAACAGATAAACCGCAGCTACGGCACACTGCAGATGGCCATCGGCAGACGGGCCAACCACCTATTTAAAACCAAGCTGCATCCCAAAGGAATCATTCCGGCAAATCCTTCTCCGATTAAGGGGAAGATTTCGCCGAGAAAGGTACTGCAGAGCAACCTTAGTTTTAAGCTGCACTATAAGCGGTATCATCTGCCGGGAGAGCTTGAAAACGAGTTGAAAGCGCGGTACGTGGAGAGCAACCGTGATCTCCAGCAGAGGTATAATCTCAATCTGCCGACTATTTATTTTTAAAATAAAGGAGCAAAAGGATGAAGACTGTTATTGATGCAGCACTGGATGCCGGTTCTGCCATTATGGAGATATACGGAAAAGACTTCGACGTGGAATACAAGGACGATGATTCACCGCTGACGATGGCCGATCAGCGCGCCAATCAATTGATTACTGATGTTTTGCAGCAGGCGTTTCCGGATATACCGGTATTAAGTGAGGAAGGACAACCTTTAACGTATGAGGAAAGGACTTCATGGGATACCTTCTTTCTCGTTGATCCGCTGGACGGTACGAAAGAATTTATCAAGAAAAACGGGGAATTCACCGTTAATATTGCACGTGTGGAACACGGCCGTCCGGTGTCCGGCGTGATTTATGCGCCGGCTCTTGATCTGCTCTATATAGGGGACGCGGCAAAAGGAGCGGTGAAAGTAGAGCAGGCGGCCGCTTCCAGGGAGAATGCGGCAGACGTCGAAAGCTGGTTCCACATGGGGACGCAGCTGCCGTTTGCTGAATATGCCGGAGACGTTATCCGCGTGATCGCAAGCCGCTCGCATATGTCAAAAGAGACAGAGGAGTTCATAGAGCAGCTGAAGAGCACCGGGGAACAGGTTGAAACGATTTCCACCGGAAGTTCCCTCAAACTCTGCTTAATCGCAGAAGGAAAAGCCCAGTTTTATCCCCGCTTTGCACCGACGATGGAGTGGGACACCGGCGCCGGACATGCTATTGTGGAAGCAGCCGGAGGATCCGTACGAATCGCCGGAACGGACGAAACCCTGAAGTATAACAAAAAAGACCTGCACAACCCCTGGTTTCTCGCCGAAGCAGATGAAGGATAAATAAAATCGGGAAAGGAGTGTTTCACATGGAAGAAACATTGCAGTGGGGCATTATTGGAGGGGCGGGAATTGTGAAGGAAGCTTTCCTGCCGGCGTTACATAGAGCTTCGGGAGGCGGCATCCGGGCTGTTGCAAGCCGGTCCGGATCATCCGCCGATTTTGAAGATGTCCCTGTCTTTTACGAAACGTACGAAGAGCTGCTGGATGATGACGCGGTAGATGCTGTCTATATTGCCCTTCCAAACGCCCTCCACGCAGAATGGGCCCATAAGGCAGTGGAGAAGGGAAAACACGTACTTCTTGAAAAACCAGCCGGTATCAGTGCCGAAGAAGTACGGAACATGAAGGCCGCGGCGGAACAGCATCAGGTCGTGCTTATGGAAGCGTTTATGCACCAATTCCACAAACAGCATGACGTGGTGAAAAAAGTACTTCAGTCGAACAAACTCGGCGGCTGGAAGCTGTTCAGGGCTCATTTTTCATTTCAGATTCAGGATGACACCAATATCCGTCTGAACAAGGAACTCGGCGGCGGTGCGCTCTATGACATCGGCTGCTACGGCATTCATACGATGAACCAGCTTCTCGGATGGAAGCCGGAAAAAGTGACCACAAGAGGAAAAACCCGTGGAAACGGCGGCGTCGATCTGTTGGCTCTGGCCCTGTTTGAAGATGGAAGCGGACGCATCGGAGAGGTTCTTGCAAGCTTTGACCTTCCAGCGTCGAACCGGTATGAAATCATCTGCGAAAACGGTTCGATTCAAGTGGAAGATGCCTACCGGCCGGATAAGTCGGCAAACGGCTGCGGAACGGTCATCGTGAAAGACAATGCAGGAAATATCGTTTCATCGGTCAATGTAAAAGATGATGCCTATAAGAATGAAATCGAACACTTTCATCAATGCATCCGGGAAAGCGTGCAGCCGGGTTATACGATGGAAGACTCCAAAGACGTCAACGTCCTGGTGGAGTCTGCATATCAAGCGCTGCGGACCCAGAAAAAATCAAATATCCGTTACTGATAGAACATGAAAGAGAGGATGTCCGTCTGCCTTAGGACATCCTCTCTTTTTCATTTAAACCATCCCTTTTCCCTGAACTTGGAAATGGCTTCTATACGATTATTGACCTCAAGTTTGTCCAAGATGACGGAAACGTAATTACGCACTGTTCCCGTCTTAATAAAAAGCGTATCTGAAATTTCTTTGGTCGTTTTTCCATCCGCAATCAGTTGTATAATTTGGACTTCTCTTTCTGTCAGTGGATTCTGTTGTTCATAGGCCATATCCATGAGCTCCGGAGCGTACACCCTCCGTCCATTCATGATAGAACGAATGGAAGTCGGCAGATCTTCGCTTGGACTGTCTTTTAATAAATAACCATTCACACCGGCTTTACGCGCTCTCTCAAAATAGCCGGTTCTGGCAAACGTCGTAAGAACAATCACTTTACAGGAGTGGTCTTTTAATTCCATTGCCGCATCCAACCCATTTTTTACCGGCATTTCAATATCCATAATGCATACGTCAGGCTCTTGCTCTTTCACTAATCGAATCGATTCTTCCCCATTCGCTGCCTGTCCCGTCACTTCCATATCCGTTTCTAAATTCAGCAGCGAGGCAAGCGCTCCGAGCAGCATCTGTTGATCTTCAGCAATGACGATTCGAATCATAAAGATTCCCCCTGTTTTGGCGGCTGAATGACAAATGGGACTCTTACCGTTAAGGTTAACCCTTCGTTTGATTGTAAATGGAGACTTCCATTTACAAAATCGAGACGTTCCTTCATCCCCTGCAGGCCGCTCTCTTCAAGGGAATCTTCGTCCAGCCCCGGCATCCCGGCTCCATTATCCCGAACGGTCATGACAACTTCAGACGGCTCCTGTAAGAAGGAGACACGACAGGTATCGGCCTGACTGTGTTTGACGACATTCGTCACGGATTCTTTCAAACACATACTTAATACATTTTCACTTAATACAGGCAGATTCATTAATTCCGGCGGATCCCCTTCCAGGTAAAATTCAATCTGCGACGCTTTCAATATTTCCTGAACGTGATGTATTTCGTCTTTCAGCTTGGTGCCTTTCATATCCGACACGATTTCCCGTACTTCTTTTAATGCGGCTCTAGCCGTCTGATGAATATCTCCAATTTCCTTTTTAGCGTCTTCAGGCTTAACATCCATCAGTTTTTGCGAAAGATCGCTTTTGAATCCAATGAGCGAAAGTTTCTGCCCCAGTGTATCATGCAGATCCCGCGCAATCCGCTGGCGTTCTTCCACCACCATAAGCTGCGATATTCTATCATTTGCGTCTTCGAGCTCACTTTCCAATTCTTCGCGCTTGTTCCGGTTATAGATGTTCACGGGAAGCAGGATGATGCCGATTACAGATATCACAATAAACGGAAGCTGCATCATAAATGCTTCTCTCTGCATAAAAAAGCCGGCAGCGATGGCGGTGTTGGCCGTAACAATATGGACCACATACAGAGAAATAAAGCCTGCTTTATTTCGTATATTCCCAATAAAAAAGGCAAGAAACAGGGCAAAATAAACATACCCAAAGTACATGGTCATCCCAATACTTATCATCATTTCTATGCCGACCGACACATAAACCGTCCAGCCTTTTTTTATAAAGGACAGCCGGTAGGTCGTGAAAAACAGAGCGATCAATAAAATACCTATAAAGACTTCCAACAGTCCGGAAGAGGTGATCACAAAATAAAAAGGAAGAAGACAAAATATAATCCAGGCATACAGGCTCAGTCCGGTATTTTTCGGGAAAATATGAAACCAGTTCTGCAATACGGCATCTCCTTTGGTGTGTCTTCGTCTTTTCATTATAACAAAAAAACAGGGAAGACCCCTTCAGTCATCTGCTGAAGGGGTCTCTGTTTAGTTATATTGGTGGTTTTTTTGTTTCATAAGATATTTCATTTCCCTGAAATTCACAAACCGCTTATTATCTTCATCATACAAGCGGAAACGAATCGATTGTAAGCTGGACCAGAGAGTGATGGTAGTTACCTGCTGCAGTGGTGTCACCTGTTCATGCGTTTTTTCCAGATTGTAATTAGGAACTCTCGGACTGAGGTGATGGACGTGATGAAACCCGATATTCCCCGACAGCCACTGCATGATTTTAGGGAGCTTATAATAGGAACTTCCATCTACGGCAGCTTTCACGAAATTCCATCTCTCTTCATTCTCAAAATAAGAATCTTCAAACTGATGCTGCACGTAGAAGAGCCAAATCCCCAAGGCTCCGGAAACATACAAAACAGGGAGCTGAACAATCAGAAAGGCCTGCCAGCCGATGACCCAAATCAACAGAGCATAGATTGCTGCAATAGAACCGTTGATCAGGTACGTATTTCTTTTTTCACTTTTTTTTGCCGTTTTATCATTAAATCGATTTTCGAGCAGAAAGAGAAAAAAGGGGCCTAATCCAAACATGACGAAAGGATTGCGGTACAGCCGGTACGTGATTTTTTTCCACCTCGAGGCTGCGGCATATTCCTCCACCGTCATCATCCATATATCCCCGGTTCCGCGTTTGTCTAAATTACCGCTCGTGGCGTGGTGCATCGCATGGGTTTTTTTCCATTTCGCAAAAGCAAAATGAGTGATGATACCGGTGATGGTGCCAACGATTTGATTCGTTTTCTTTTTTTCAAAAAAAGAATCATGGGCACAGTCATGGAAAATGATGAAAATCCGGACAGCGAACCCTGCTGCTGCAATGGTTAAAGGAATTGTCAGCCATAATGAGACGGCTATACTTTGATAGGCGAGAAACCAAATTACGAAAAAGGGAAGGATGGAATTAATTATTTGAATAATACTTGTTTTTATATTGGGCTGGGCAAAGGGTGTTACACTTTGTTTAAGTTCTTTTTGCTGTTGTTTACTCACTATGATGCCCCCTGCATTTTATTAGTTAATATTCGTTTGGTGTTCATATCATCTATATTTTATCTTAGAGGTTTCGTTCTTTTTAGATAAGACATAGATGTCACGGATGAGATGTGACAAGTGTCATTGTATGTAGGAAGACCCCCTGGTTTCATAGTATCCGCATGAGACATTTCAGTATGCGGAAAAATCCGGCTCGCTTATACAAAAAACGGGACGGTGTCCGCAGGATCACTTTTTCATGTATATATGATATTCTTATAATAGAAAAAGGAGAGGGAGTGGAAAACGATGAAGTTTGACCTGCACACGCATCACTACCGCTGCGGACATGCACGCGGGGACATCGAAGATTACATTCAGGCGGCGCTGGATCGGGGTCTTGATGTTATCGGCATTTCCGACCATTCACCGTATTTCGGATTGGAGGCTGATCACCCGTATCCGGGGCTTACAATGGCTAAAAGTGATTTCCCGGGATACGTGAAGGAAGTGCAGCAGCTGAAAGAAAAATACAAAGACCGGATTGAAGTGCTGCTCGGGGTGGAATCGGATTATCTGGAAGCCTCGGCGCGCACGTATCAGAGTGTATATGAGGCGTATTCGATGGATTATATCATTGGTTCGGTGCACTTTGTGAACGGGATTAATATTTTTGATAAAACCCGGTGGTTCGGCCTCGGTGAGAAAGAAATTCTTGATGTAAAAGAAGAGTACTACCGACTGATTGAAAAATCAGCGAAAAGCGGCATGTTTCAGGTTCTCGGCCACATTGATGCGATTAAAGGCTACTTTCCGGACATTTCTGATGTCCCGACGGATAAAGTGGATCAGGCGCTGCGGACGATCGGAGAAGAACAGACAGCGATCGAAGTCAATACGTCCGGCAAAAATAAAGACTGCGGAGGGTGGTATCCATCTGATGATATTCTGGAACGGGCGCATCACTATAATGTGCCAATCACGCTTGGATCGGACAGCCATGATCCTGAACGAATCGGAGATGATTTGGAGCAGGTCCGGAATCATCTGAAAGCGGTCGGTTACAGGGAATGGTATTTTTTCCGCAACAAAAAACCGGTGGCCGTATCGCTGTAACTGGTGAAAGTATACAAAACAGTAACTTGTTTTAAGTGATTCTGCTTCATGACAGATGTTTCCCCGGCTTTGATAATAAAGGGAAGGGGGAGACAAAAATGAAGGAATCAAGTGCTTATACAGATAAAACGGTATTGGTGGAGCCGGTGCGGGACGGTGTTTTATCAGGTCTTACGTTTGCGTTGAAAGATGTTATAGCTGTTCAAGGTGTGGTCAACGGCGCCGGAAATCCGGACTGGCGGCGCACCGCCTCTCCGGCCCGGGGTCATGCCGCGGTCGTCCGCAGCCTGCTTGAAAACGGGGCGGCCCTTAGGGGAATGACGATTACCGATGAATTGATGTACAGTCTGAACGGGGAAAACATCCACGATGGAACGCCGCTGAACCCCAAAGCTCCGGAGCGGATTCCCGGCGGGTCGTCCAGTGGTTCAGCATCTGCCGCGGCCACAGGAGACGTGCATATCGGAGTCGGGACGGACACGGGCGGATCGATCCGCATCCCTTCCTCATACTGCGGATTACTGGGCATGCGTCCCTCTCACGGATCACTGGACATGAGCGGGGTCATACCGCTGGCGGAAAGTTTTGATACGATAGGGTGGATGACACGTGATATCAATACAATGGAACGAGCGGGAGAGGCGTTACTTCCAGACGTTTCGGAACACCCGGGTTTCCACCGCCTGCTGCTCCCGAAAGAAGCATGGGAGCTCGCTGAAGAAAGCATCCGGGATGCGTGTCAGGCCTTCCTGCGTTTGGTGAAACAAAAGGTTGATACATGGGAAGAACAAAGTATAACGGAAAACGGGCTGCAGTCATGGGCGGAAACCTTCCGGGTGATGCAGGGTATCGAAATCTGGAAAGAACACGGTGATTGGGTGAAACGGGAGAGCCCCGCGTTTGGCCCCGGCATCGCAGAACGGTTTAAGTGGGCATCTTCCCTTGATGCGCCGCGGTACGAGGAAATGAGAGCCAAACGTGAAGCAGCCGCCCGTCATCTGCATGCCCTGCTGGGAAGCCGGACTGTGATGGCCGTACCGACCTCGGCGGGGCCCGCACCGTACCAGCAGCTGCCGGCTGAAAAAGGAGAACAACGGCGCCGGGCCAATATGCAGCTGACCTGTTTAGCAGGTCTGGGGGGACTGCCTCAGTTGACCATTCCATTACAAAATAAAGAGGGGCTTCCTGTTGGAATATCCTTCATCGCAGGACGATTTCAGGATAAATCCCTGCTGCGGTGGGTGTCTGACCTCGTGTGACACATAAAATATTGACATCCTCTTTAAAAGGTTTTAATATAGATTTAACTGATATATCAGATATCAATTAAGGTGGTAGAAATGGACGCAGAACTTGAGCAGCTTTTGACATCACGCACAACGAATGTTCAGTCGCTCCGGCAGCTGGCTGTGGATACGATCCGGGAAGCCATTGTGATGGGCTATTATAAACCAGGGGAACCAATCCGGGAGAGACAGCTCTCTGAAAAGATGAACATCAGCACCACTCCGGTGAAAGAGGCCTTCCGGACGCTTGAGTATGAAGGGCTGGTTGTCACTGTTCCGAGAAAAGGGACCTTTGTATCGGATATGGCTGACACGTCGATTGAGGAGATTTTAATGCTCCGGGCTTCCGTAGAAGGATTGTGTGCACGGCTGGCTGCAGAAAAAATGACGGATGAAGAAATGGAAAGCCTGAAACACCAGCTGATGCGTATGGATGACATGAAACAGGAACAGCGGGTGGATAATCTGGTGGAGGAAAATACGTCTTTTCATCAGATGGTCGTCACCTATGCCCGGAGCCCGGTGCTGAAGCAGACATGGAATACCGTATCAGCCTTTGATCAAGCGTTTCGAAAACTGGCGCTGCAGCAGAACAAAGAACAGGAGGAAGGGCTGATGGAACACTGGAGTATCTTTCAGGCGATGGAAAGCCGGAACGCAGATACGGCGGAACAGGAAATGAAATCGCATATCCTGCGTACGCTGAATCAGGTGATGAAACATCAGAGGAAAGGAGAATAATATGGAGATAAAGAAAGCTTCGGAAAATTTGAAAGCGATTTCAGCGATTAACATTACGCCGTTTCGTGATGATCTGACGATCGACTGGGAGGTGCTGCGGCGGAACGTGGAATTTCTTTTGGAAAAAGAACTGGATGTTATTGTTCCGTCCGGCAACACGGGTGAATTTTATTCCCTGACAGTCGAAGAGGCAAAAGAGGAGAACCGGAAAGTGACCGAATGGGCAGGAAATCGTGCGATGATTATCGCGGGAATCGGGTATTCTGTGGATACGGCGGTAGAAATGGGACTCGATGCAAAACAGGCAGGGGCGGATGCTGTACTGATTCATATGCCGGTCCATCCTTACATGAATGAAGAGGGAACAGCTGCTTATTTCCGCCGGATTATGGAAGAGGTCGATATGCCGGCGGTGATTTATTTCAAAAATCCCGCCCTCCGTGATGATGTACTGAAAAAACTGACCGCGCTTCCGCAGTTAATTGGTGTGAAATATGCCATTAATGACCTGCCTCGTTTCACGAAAATTGTGCGGGACACTCCCGCTGAGCATGGTGTGACCTGGATTTGCGGTACCGCCGAGAAATGGGCGCCGTATTTCTGGGCGGCCGGTGCAGAAGGGTTTACGTCCGGTCTTGTTAATTTGTATCCGGAGATTTCCTTTGATCTGCTGGAGAAACTCCGGGAGGGAGATTGGCCGGGGGTATGGGATTTATGGGAGAAGATGGTTCCGTTTGAAGATCTGCGTGCCAGGCATCATGCCGGAAATAATGTTGTAGTTATCAAAGAAGCGCTTGAGATGCTCGGTTTTCCAGCGGGACCGACGAGAGAACCTGTTTCAGCACTGTCTCCTGAAGAAAACCAGGAAGTGATGGATCTACTCCATACATGGAAACTCGGCCGGGATACATTTCTGAACGTCTAAAATGCCAGGAAAGGCTGTGAACCTATGAAACTAACGGATATCACCCTGACAGTAGTGGGAGTACCGCGTCACACTGGTTTTGTGAATAAGCATATTATCGTCCGGCTTCACACAGACGAAGGCGTAACTGGAATCGGGGAAATGTCGGACTTTTCCCATCTTCCACGCTATGCACCGGACGTGAAAGACCTCAAGCGGGTGCTGGAACAGATTCTCGTCGGGAAGAATCCATTTGATCTGGCCCTTATTAATAAAGAACTGCTCGATAATTTCCCTGAAGCGATGTATTACTATGAAAAAGGCAGCTTCATCCGCAACGGCGTCGATAACGCCCTCTATGATCTATGCGGCAAATATCTGGGGGTTTCGGTGGCTGATCTTCTCGGCGGCAGATACCATGAGAAAATCAAAGTTTGTTACCCGATTTTCCGCCATCGTTTCATGGAAGAAGTGGAGGAAAACGTAGACGTGGTGAGGCAGCGGTTTGCCGAAGGGTTTGATGTGTTCCGTCTTTATGCCGGAAAAAATGTAGAGGCAGACGAAGCATTTCTGGCAGCGGTCCATAAGGAATTCGGTTCAAAGGTGACCATTAAATCACTTGATTTCAGCCACCTCCTCGACTGGAAAGAAGCGGCCCGTGTCGTCAAAAGGCTCTCAAACTACCCCATCGAATTGATAGAAAGCCCAGCCTATCAAAACGACTTTGACGGTCTCCGGCATTTCCGCCACAAAGTGGATCATCCGGTGAGCGAACATGTATGGAGCACCCGCCAGCAGTTTGAAATGATAAAGCAGGAAGCCGTCGATATCTTCAACATATCCCCGGTATTCATCGGTGGTCTGACGAGCGCAAAAAAGGCGGTCGCAGCGGCTGACACAGCGAAAAAGAGCTGCCTGCTCGGCACGACACAGGAGCTCTCCATCGGAACGGCAGCCATGGCCCATCTCGGAAGTACCATGACAAATCTTGATTATACCTCGGACCCGACTGGTCCTGAGTTGTATGTAGACGATGTCGTGAAAGACAAAGTCCGTTACGAGGATGGATGGTTAACCGTACCTTCCAGAAATGTGGAAGGACTTGGAATAGAACTGGATGAAACGAAGATGGAACAGTATTCCGTTCCCGATTTAAGCTGGAACGATGTAACGGTTCACCAGCTTCAGGACCGCACAGCCGGTACCAAATGATAAGGAGGATGTTCTATGACAATAACAGTAGAGCAGATGTACAGTAATTACATTAATGGTGCTTGGAAAACGAATGCCGAAGAGACAAAGGCCAGCATGAACCCGGCACATCCTCGTGAAGTCGTCGGATATTATACGATGTCCGGCACCAGAACACTTGATGAAGCGGTGGAAGCTGCCGCATCGGCCAAACGGAACTGGAGAAAAATGGCGCAGCCGGCCCGGGGTGACATTCTCTACAAAGCGGCGGCTCTTCTAGAGAAACGGATTGAAGAGATCGCAGAAACGATGACTCGGGAGATGGGAAAAACGTATCCTGAAGCCAAAGGAGAAACGATGCGCGGCGCCCAGATTCTACGGTATTACGCCGGAGAAGGCATGAGGCAGTCCGGAGATGTCATTCCATCGACGGATAAGGATGCTTTGATGTTCACCAACCGGACCCCTCTTGGCGTTGTTGGTGTCATTACACCTTGGAACTTTCCGGTTGCCATCCCGGTCTGGAAAATTGCACCGGCTCTCGTTTACGGTAACACGGTCGTCTTTAAACCGGCACAGGAATCGGCTGTGACAGCGGCAAAAGTGGTAGAGTGTCTGGCAGAAGCCGGGCTGCCGGATGGTGTGTTGAACTTTGTAACAGGAAGCGGATCCGTCATCGGCCGGGGACTTTCAGAACACCCTGACGTGAACGGTATAACCTTCACCGGCTCCGAACAGGTCGGCCGCGGCATCGGGCAGGCTGCTCTTGGACGTGGAGCAAAGTACCAGCTGGAGATGGGCGGGAAAAACCCGGTCATCGTCACAGAAGACGCTGACCTGGATACGGCTGTGGATGCTGTGATCAGCGGAGGATTGAAATCTACCGGCCAGAAATGCACGGCTACAAGCCGGGTTATTATTCAAAACGGTATATATGATACGTTTAAAGAAAAGCTGCTTGCAAAGGTGAGGGAGATAAAAGTAGGAGACGGCATGAAGGAAGACAGCTGGATGGGACCCTGCGCCAGTGAAAGTCAATTTAACAGCGTCACCTCTTACATTGAGAAAGGAAAAGAAGAAGGGGCAGATTTGCTTTGCGGAGGTGAAACAATACCTGAAGAAGAGGGATATTATGTTACCCCGGCTGTTTTTGACAACGTTGAACCGGAGATGACGATTGCCAGAGAGGAAATCTTCGGACCGGTACTTGCCCTCATGAAAGTGGAAACGGTGGAAGAAGCGATTGAAACAGCCAACGATACCGAATATGGCTTGAGTGCCTCCATTTTCACGACGAATATCCAGGAGTTTCTGTCCTTTATGGATGATATCGAAGCTGGTCTTGTACGTATCAATGCTGAAAGTGCCGGCGTGGAACTGCAGGCGCCGTTTGGCGGCATGAAACACTCCAGCTCCCACTCCAGAGAACAGGGAGAAGCCGCCAAAGAATTCTTCACATCAATCAAGACAGTGCTTGTAAAATAAGATATGATACAATGAAACCCACTCCCGTCCGGACGGGAGTGGGTTTCATTTATTTCAAGTAGTAATGACAAATAAGTACGGTTTCTGTTTGGTTAACTTTGTGGCTGCCGGCAGACTTCCTCGTAGGCTTCCACAACCTTCTGCAGTGCATTTTTTTTAGTACATGTCGTGACGTCCGGCTGATCGATAATGGTCTGAGACAAAGATAAGAAACTGGTGTGCGGATTGGATGAGTGCATTAACATTTCCACATACGGTTTATTTTCGTTCACTGTCTTTCCCCCTTTATCCCGGTACATACGCTGGAAAAACCTCCATGAAAGAAAGCTTTTTTCCATGCAGCTGTTCTGTCAGTGACGTGCTGCAGCATGTTTCAAGTTCATGCTATCATGTAATATTGTTGTAAAAAATGCTGAAAAAGTTGTAATTGTTTTACGTTATAAGGCAGGATGTACCCACGTTACTCGTTATTTTGATGAACCCGTTTTTCACAGGAATACCTAACAAAACGTTGGCATCCATCTGCTCAAATGTACCTACTGCTTGGAAGCAGCAGGTTTTTTGCTGCGGACGGCTCCGCTTGAAAAGGATAGAATGATCATGATACATAAATGGAAACACAGAAAGCCCTTGCAGCTGCAGACCTGGATTACGCTGCTTGTATCGCTCGTGCTCGTCACAGCTTTTTGCATCACCGGCATTTTGATCGGACGGGATGCAGCAAGCCATGCGAGAAATGCCCAGGTGGAAAAAACAATGGATATTGCTCATGCAGCCGCCTATTCTGCTGTTGTCCGGGAAGGGCTGCAGGATCAGGAAAACGACCGCCGGATCCAGCGGTACACAGAAAAAATCCAACAGGATACGGGGGTCGCCTACATTGTAGTGATGAACATGAATCACATCCGCCGTTCTCATCCGGTAGAAGCCCGGATCGGTCAGTATTTTGCCGGTAATGATGAGGACCGTGCTTTCCAGGGAGAGACTTATACGTCTACAGCGGAAGGGACGCTGGGAGAATCTCTGCGTTCTTTCGTACCGATAGAAAATGAAGAAGGGCAGCAGATAGGGGTTGTGTCGGTTGGTATCCTGCTTGATAATGTTCAGCATGTTATAATGGACCGTCAAAAAATGGTGTACATTGGTTCAGGGGCGGGGCTTTTGATTGGTCTGGCCGGAGCATTCGGGCTGGCACGCCGGATCAAAAAAACAATGTACGGCATGGAACCGCGTGAAATTGCCCACCTTTTGAAAGAAAGAGAAGCGATGCTTTCCTCGGTGCGGGAGGGGATTGCTGCAGTTAACACAAAGGGAGAAATTGTCATGGTAAATGACGCGGCAAAGGAGTTGTTTCAACGCGCAGGACTGACAGGAGACCCCTTCTATCAATCTGCTGCTTCCTTTTTGCCGGAATTGGGGCTGCAGGAAGTACTGGAACACCAGCAGGCGGAATATGACCGTGAAATGGTGGTCGGCGGACACGCTGTTATTGTGAACCGGATGCCGGTACTCGCCGAAAGTCAGATTGCAGGGGCGGTCGCAACCTTCCGGGAGAAAACGGAATTAACGTCGCTTGTCAATCAATTAACGGGAGCCAGGCATTATGCGGAAAAACTTAGGGCTCAGACCCATGAATTTATGAATAAACTTCACGTCATCTCTGCCATGATTCATACCGAATCGTACGCAGAATTAAATGACTATATCCATCATATATCCGATTCCTACCAACAGGAAGTCGGGGAAGTCTCCAGGCTGGTGAAAGATCCTGTGCTGGCAGGATTTCTTTTGAATAAAACAAGCTCCGCCAGAGAGGAAGGTATTGAAGTCGAGTTCTACGGGAACGCACCGCTTCCTGTCCTGCAGCACACGGAACGAATGGACGCCTTGATCACGATCATCGGTAATCTTTTTGATAACGCAGTGGAAGCTGTAGAGGGACGGAGCAGCAGGCGGGTTCAGCTCACCATCAATCATATCGACGGCGTTTTTTACTTCACGGTCCGTGATAATGGAAAAGGCATGACCCCTGCCGAAATAAAGAGCATGATGCAGCCTGGTTTTTCCACGAAAGAAGCGGGAAGGGGCCACGGAACGGATCTTATTCAAAAAAGCCTGCAGGTCTTGAATGGAGAAATGGAATGGTTCTCGGAAATAGATAACGGAACAGTTGTGGAAGTGACGATTCCGTACGAGGGGGAAGACGTATGATCCGCATGTTAATTGTGGAAGATGATCCGATGGTGGCCAAGTTCAACCGTAAGTATGCAGAAAGGGTTGAAGGCTTTGAGACGTCCGGAGCGGTGGAGAATGTCGATCAGGCTTGGGCTTTTTTGGAAGAAAACAGTGTGGACCTGATTCTGCTTGATGTATACATGGACGACACGAGCGGACTGAAGATGCTGAGAGATATCAGAAAAAACGAAACACCGGTGGACGTTATTGTCGTCACGGCAGCCGATGATAATGCGTCCGTACAGACTGCTCTGCGGTACGGGGCGGTTGATTATTTGATTAAGCCGTTTGAATTCGAAAGGTTCGAGGAATCGTTAAAGCAGTACCGGCGCCAGCAGGAAATGATGCAGAAGGAGGAGCAGGTATCCCAAAAAGATATTGATCCATTTCTTCTGCACGATTCAGAGAGTCCTGTGAAGGGTATGGATCTTCCCAAAGGGTTAACAACCTTAACGTTATCCCACATTACAAAGGCGGTACTCACAGTACCATCTCCCTTTTCTGCAGCTGACATTGCTGAAGCAGCAGGTATATCGCAGGTTTCCGTCCGGAAATACCTTCATTTTTTAACGGAGAAAGGATTGATAGAAGCGGATATGAAATATAGGCCCGTGGGACGTCCTCAGCTTCAATACCGGATTCCTTCAGATAAAAAGGAGCGGCTGCAGACCTTCTATTGAATGAAGATCTGCAGCCGCCGCTTTGCTTTTTTTATTTATGGAAAGGTTTCGTTACTTAATCAACGTAGACCAAATAAGGCGGGGAAAGGTATATTGATTGGAAGAAAGCGTTTACAACAAGGAGGGAATAACCTTGATGAAAGAAAGTACAGCATCTATCTGGAAAGGACTTTGGAAATCAAGCTCGAATACGAAGAAACTCCTGACTTTTTCACAAGTCCGGGAAGCACCCGGTGCATCCCAGGGAGCGGACCGGGGTGCTTCGGCTGATTCAGGAGGAATAGGAAGCAATGGAGGATCAAACGGCGGAAATGGCGGATCAGGCAATGACAATCATAAACCCGCTTATACAAGGGCTCAGCTTGTCGGTCTGATCCTGGGTCCGCTGCTTTTTGTGATGGCCATGCTCTTTTTTCACCCGCCTGATTTAAGTCCGGAAGCTCAAATCGTTCTGGCTTCGACTCTTTGGATTGCGACGTGGTGGATTACCGAGGCCATTCCCATTCCGGCAACGTCGCTTCTGCCCATCGTGCTGCTGCCTCTCTTTGGAGCGGTGGATGTGGACACGGTCGTGTCTTCGTATGGAAATGATATCATCTTCTTATTCTTCGGCGGCTTTTTTATCGCTGCTGCCATGGAGAAATGGAATCTCCATAAACGAATAGCACTTAATATTATACAGTTAATAGGGACGAGCACGAACCGGATTATTCTGGGATTCATGTCAGCGACAGCGTTTTTATCCATGTGGGTCTCCAATACAGCATCCACCATGATGATGATACCTATTGGACTGGCTATCGTGTATCAAGTGAGCGAAGCTCTGAAAGACGAGCAGAAAGAAAATGATCTGAAAAAGTTTGAAAAGGCGATTATTTTTGGAATCGGTTATGCCGGCACGATCGGCGGTCTCGGCACGTTGATCGGCACTCCCCCGAACAGCCTGCTCGCCGGTACGGTGGAAGAGCTGTACGGGGTTGAAATCTCCTTTGCGGGCTGGATGGCTTATGCCCTGCCGGTTGTTATCATCCTGCTGTTCAGTGCCTGGTTGTATTTAACGAAAATCGTGTATCCTATTAATCTAAAACAGCTTCCCGGTGGAAGAGAGCTCATTAAAGAGGAGAAATCAGCGCTCGGGCGCATCGGTTTTGAAGAGAAAGCCGTTTTTGGTGTATTTTTGTTTGCCGCTTTTATGTGGATAACGAGATCATTTATATGGCAGGATCTCATCAATCTGCCTGGTATCAGTGACGGTATGATTGCGGTAACCGCAGCGCTTTTGCTGTTCTCTATTCCATCACCGCACCCGGAGGAAACGAAAGTGCTGGAATGGAAAGATTCCAAAGATATTCCGTGGGGGATTCTGCTGCTTTTCGGCGGGGGTCTTGCTATTGCCTCCGGATTTGAAAATACAGGCTTATCCAATTGGATGGCCGAGCAGCTGACGGTGCTTCAGGGAGCGAACTTTGTCCTGATCGTGCTTATTTCTACAGCACTTGTTCTTTTCCTCACAGAGATTACGTCCAACACGGCGACGGGTACGATGATTCTGCCTGTTGTAGCGTCGCTTGCGGCAGCCCTCAGCGTCCATCCTTATGCCTTGATGGTTCCCTGTGCGATGGCCGCTAACTGTGCCTTTATGCTGCCGGTCGGCACACCGCCGAACGCCATAATATTTGGAACCGGGAAACTGAAAATTATTCAGATGGTGCAGAACGGATTCTGGCTGAACGTACTCTCCATCATTCTTATCGTGCTGGCTGTAAATCTGTATCTGCCTGCGGTATGGAGCATCGATCTGCAGAGCATTCCTTCGCAGTTTCAGCAGGGGGGATAAAAAATTTTTTAAAAGAAATGTCCGGCTGACACTCCGTTGACATCTAACGCCTTTAAAGTAAAAAATGTGATCGGCACAGGGCTGATCACAAGTTGACAATCAGGAGGGAAGCGAGGTGCTGTGGAACAAAAAAGGCAACTATTTACTGGCCTCTGTTCTGTCAATCGGAATGATGGGAGCAGTGCCGGGAATGGCAGAAGCGGAACAAGATACCGCCGCCGATTTAGGAACCAGCGATCAAGCTTCACACGAAGAAGCCGGCTTTACTCAAGAGCAGAACAGCAGTTCAGCCGCTTATCCAATCAAACGCTCTATGAAAACGCAGGATCTCGAACATTACGCCCGGGAACTGGATATTGATACCGGAAACAAAGACATTTACGAGCTGGCTCATGAAGTGAAAGAAGTCGCCGTAAAACAGCGGGCCAAAGAGTTAGGGATTGCAGCGCTCGGAAAAAACCTTGATACATTGACCGCTGAAGTCCGGGAAGCCGTTTTAACAGAGCGAGCTGTTGAACTGGGCATCAATATCCGGGATAAGGAAATGTCAAATCTTGTCCAGGAAGTAAGAAGCAAAGAACAACAGACAGATACCGAACCATCAACTCTTAAGGAACATCTCCCCCCCTTGGTTGATGAAGAACCGGTATCATCAAGCGAAACAAACGAAACAAGGCTTTAGGTTGAAGCCGCAGGAATATGCAATACGAAAAGCTGCTTCCCCCTTTTGCAGCAGGCCGTGATGTTTACCCCTTGCATGAATGGCGCGCAGAAGAACAAGCAGGGAAGTGGAGTGTCCCCCAGCATTTTACTTCCAGCCGGCATGCAGCAGCCGGCACAGCGATAAAAGCAGCTGACTTTTTTTCATTGACCCCCCTTTTTAAATACGAAATCCCTGATGGTCTCATCAGGGATTTCTTTACTATACATAGCTTTCTGCTGCGTTTTTCTTATATAATGGAGCCAAGGAGTGACGTGTTATGCAGAAAATACTCATTATTGAAGATGAGCCTGCCATAAGCAAAGTGCTGACGGCTTATTTTCAGAAAGAGGGATACGAAGTCTTTACGATTCTGCATGGAAATGAAGCCATGCCCGCATTCCGGGAGAATAAGCCGGATCTCGCGATTGTGGATGTCATGCTTCCCGGTCAGGATGGATGGAGTATTCTGGAAAGCATCCGGGAAGAGTCAGCTGTGCCTGTTATTATGCTGACTGCTCTCGGAGACGTAGATTACAGACTGAAAGGACTTGAGGGCGGTGCGGATGATTATATAAGCAAACCTTTTGATTCCAGCGAAGTCGTCGCCAGAGCAAAAGCCGTCCTGCGGAGGTCGGGATCTGTTCTGCTGGAAGACGAAGTCAATCACTACGGCAGCCTGACAATTAATCAAAAAGCCCACACGGTGAAACTGAATGGAGTCGACGTTCCGTTAACACCACGGGATCTATCGCTGCTTTTGTTTCTGGCGCGGCATCCGAATCAGACTTTTGACCGTGAGCAGCTGATTGAGCGGGTGTGGGGGATGGACTATGAAGGAAGCGACCGTGCCGTCGATCTTTCCATCAAACGTATCCGCAAGTCCCTGCAGAACTGGCCCGAATCTGAAGGGGAGATAAAAACACTCCGTGGATTGGGGTATCAATTCTGTGTTTATGAATAAAAAAGGGAAAAAGATCTCTCTGCTCCGGTACTGGACGACACGGTATCTGATTACGCTCGTTCTCGGTCTGATTGTTGTCGGTATTTTATCCGTTATATGGCTGCGGCAGACGAATCTGGAACACAGGCTGGATATGACCAGATACCTCGGGCAGGAAATTTCAGACCGATTTGTCGAAACCCAGTCGGGTCAGATGGTCCCTCAGGGAGGTATTTTTGATTACATCGAACAGAGGCAGGGCATTTTGGATACGGAACTGGATCCAATTATATATATAGTGGACCGAAGCGGCAGAATCCTTTCCAATCCGCTGGAGAGGAACCCGTTTTCTTTTGATATTTTCCCGGTAAGTTTATTGGAGAATAATAGTGACGTGCAGCGTATTCAGCTGGCTTCAGGGGAAGAATCCTATCTTGTGAAGACAGCGATTGAGGCAGAAGGAGGTACAGCCGGATGGGTCGTGGTCATTCAGTCGGCCGGCCAGCTTACCCAGATGAACGAGGAATACCGGCTGCTTGCGATTATGCTTGTATCCCTTGCTTTGATCGGCTGGGCGGTGATTTATGTTCTGTCAAAAAGGCTTTCCCGCCCGATTCAGGATGTCGCAACGGCAGCCCGGCACGTGCAGGAGCAGGACTATGATTTCACCCTTCCTGCTGATATCAAGGAACGTGAAGTCCATGAGCTCGTTCATTCTTTCCGTGAGATGTCGGGGCGGCTGCAGGAGCTCGAACGACTCCGCCTGGAACTCCTCGCTGGAGTCACCCACGAGCTGAAAACGCCGGTAACTTCCATGACCGGGCTGATTCAGGCGGTTCGGGACGATGTGGTAACCGGAGAGGAAGCGAAGGAATTTCTGGATGTATCGTTGAACGAAGCCAACCGGATGAAAACGATGGTAGCAGACCTGCTTGAATTCAACTCTTTCTCGGCCCATACGGTGCCGATATCTGCGGATAACTATAACCTGAATACGCTTCTTACAGAAATCATTCATCAGTGGGAAGTCGCAAATGACGAAGAGTCTCTGCAATTATCTCTCCATACGCTTGAGGAACCGGTGTTTGTCCATGTTGATTCGATGAGACTGCAGCAGATTATAGTGAACCTTTTGAACAATGCCAAACAGGCGTTGAACGATGAAGGGACCATTGATGTACTGCTGTACAACAAGGATAACGACATGGCCGGCATTGACATTGTGGATAACGGCCCGGGTATCTCTGAGGACGAACAGTATCTCATTTTTGAACGTTTCTTCCGAGGGGAAAACAAGAAATATAATACGCATGGCCTGGGGCTCGGCCTGCCTTTCAGTAAAATAATCGCAAAAAGCATGAGCGGGGATCTTGTGCTCACAGAAACCGGAAAAGGAAAAACCGTCTTCACTCTTGAGATGCCAAAGCATCAAGCGTGAAGACGGGAGGAATCAAAGCTGAAGCAGCTGGTTTGTGAGTTCATAGACGACAAGTTTTTGATAATTGCTGCCGCTTCCGTATCGTGCCTTCACTCCTTCGTATGCCGCTTTCTTAGCCTCTTCGGCCTGCGGATCATCAGGAGTGAAGCTGCTTCGTTTGTACGCCGCCATCGGCTCCTGGATGTAGGCCGGACGCGGTCCCCAGGAGAACAAAACATCCCCGTTGTCGTTTGTCAGAATAACTTTGGGAACGGAGCGGCCGCCCATGGTCAGAAAATGTTCCATCAGGTCATCATGTTCTTCCATAATGAACATTTCCACCGGAATGTCGGCCTGTTTCATGACTTCCAGAGCAGGCCCCAGGTTGCGGTGAACATCGGGGCACCAATCGCCGGCGAGGATTTCGCAGCGGAGACTGCTGCGCTGCTGCAGAGGTTCAAGTGCTTTGGCATCATGTTCACTCCAGCTGAACAAATCATACCACTCATCAAGCTGCGTGCGGTAGCGCCCGTCCATTTTTTCCATAAACGTTTCAGGATCGATGCCTGTTCCGAGTTTGTCGTACATGTTTTCAGGTGATATCATTCTATCCCTCCTTGGTTGGGAGTGTATCATGAAGAACAGAAAGAATAAAAAATTATTATTTTGACATCGTACTGACACATGCTGGTTTTAATATGAAGGTATAAGGATAGCAGACATAACCATTTACTATCCTGTCCCCCTTTTTGGAAGGAGACAAAAGCAGCGCATAAAGACCCTTCTTCTGGTGAACATGATAATTCCTCCTTAAAATACAGCCGGATCAGACCGGCTGGACTGATTTTCGCCATGAAGCAGAAAACGCCCATATGTCTCCTTCACCAGGTAAACCCCCGATGGCAGCGATCGGGGGTTTACTTGTGTTGGAGGTTTGGAAAACAGAGGGGGCCGGGAAAATAATAATTGTCAGAGGAGGGGAGTACCGTGAGCCAGAAACAACCTAAGGAAAATTATGTAGATATATCGCTCGGTCGTTATGAATTTTTCTTTCAGAAACGGTATACGGTCCTGAACACAGTGAATGATTTTCTAATTGGTTTGGAGTTTCTGATAGGAAGCTTTTTTTTCTTTTCCGAGCCATTAAAAGATGCCGGTATCTGGTTGTTTGTCATCGGCAGTTTTCAGCTGATTATCCGTCCCACAATCCGGCTCGTTCATGATTTTCATCTGAAAAAACATGTAGAGAAGCAAAAGAAAAAAGAGGATTCATAATATAGAGAAATGGGAAAGGGACTAAAAGGAAGAAAAAGCAGAAGGAGGACGTTGACATGTATGACGTTATTATCATCGGCGGCGGTCCGGCCGGTGCCAGTGCTGCGATTTTTACCGCAAAAGCCGGAAAGAAAACGCTGGTATTTGATAATGATCAGAGCATGACGAAAGCAGCCTGGGTGGAGAATCATTACGGTGCTCCGGCCATTGAAGGTCCCGAACTGCTGAAAACAGGACGGGAACAGGCGGAAAAGTTCGGTGCGGAATTTTCTGATGCGCACGTCACAGCAGTAGAAAAAACAGATAACCAACGTGTGAAAGTGGAAACGGACAACGGAGAATATGAAGCCGTTCATGTTATGATGACAACCGGCGGCAACACTAAACTGGCCGAAGCTTCCGGTATTAAAACGACAGAAGGAACGGAACCGAAAATCAAGTCGATTATTGATACCGATGAACGTGGCAAAACAAGTGTAGAAGGTGTCTGGGCAGCCGGAACAGCCGCCGGAGTGAGCGTCCATACGATCATCACTTCCGGGGACGGCGCCAAAAAAGCTATCAACGTGCTGACGGAAATGAACGGCGAACGCCACGTCGACCATGATCTGTTAAACGCAAAATCATAATGTGGAAGTAGGAGAAGCTCCCGGTCATCGTAAAAACGGCCGGAAGCTTTTTTTAATAGGCAGGAACGTTTCGTACGGAGCCGTATTCGAGATCCGCCTGCAGCGTATGCCTAACATGTTAGCGAGCACACTTTGGCTGGTAGTAGACTTTTGATACAGCCTCTTTTAACTATCTTTCTCCCAGGGTCCACACCCGCTTCCCAAACGATTACCCACGAAGAAGCGGAAAAAGTTCACGCAGTGTCGTAATCCGTTTTGTTTCGGAGCGGACCGGGGTTTTACCGAGAGGATCAATCAGAACGGAAGCCATGCCCAGGTTCTCAGCCGGCACGATATCGTTCAGGTAGTTGTCGCCGATGGAAACAACCTCCCCCGGTTCTGCCTCATATTTTTTAAGGATGGTGGAAAAGTGTGCTTCGGTACGGGCCGGCTTTGCCGCTTCTGGTATCACCTCATCAAACACACCCTCCAGATCCAGCGTCCGAAGCAGCTGTCCCACATCATCAGCCTGGGAGTTTGTCAGAAGAATGAGATGCATCTGTCCGCCGAGCTGCTGCAGCGAAAAGCGGCGCCCCGGATCTTCGGTAAACTGAAAATCTTCCGTCTGCATGTAAGCCTTTGTTTTTTGATACGCATCAAAGGTAGAACCGGTGCCGTGATGCTTTGCTGCCGCAGCCGGAAGCCACCATCCATCCCCCACCGCAATCATCGAATCAAAATCAAAAGCGACCGGAGTCGTGTATGCATCTTCCTCCCCTGTCTCCTTTCCTTCCCAGTTCCATACCTTCGTCACCCTGTAGGAAGCCGGATCCACTTCAAGCACTCTATCGTTTGCTGCATCATACACCCGGCCGACGGCAACCGGATGATTCCCTTCCAGCATGTCACTATAATCATGCCAGAATAACGGCTGTTTATCTGCAGGCAGTTTTTCTGCGAGCCGCTCCGCGTAGTACCTGAAATGCGTAGTATCTTCGTACAACGTACCATCCAGATCAAAGACCGCAATACGTATGGTGTTTTTTGAAAAAGCCAATGAAATTCCCCCTGGTTGAAAATTGATAGTCAAATAAACTTACAATATTCTCACATTTTTATTGAAAAGAAGGTAAACTATTATCACTAAAGTATTAAAAGGCTTACAGCCAGAAGGAAAAAGAACTGCTGTTTTCTTACTTTACCTTATTCTACAGGAGATATCCAGCAGCTAAATGAAAATTTAATATGCTGTTTATACTGGCTACATATTATTTAGTTACACTAACGTATGGAAGAAATATGAATGAGGAGGAAGAAATATGCTGAAAAAAGGGAGAAAATGGGTTGCCTGCGGTTCACTGGCTGTCAGTATGGTGCTGCTTCCGGAAACAATGGATGCTGAAGGCCCGGATGATCCGGCACCGTCTATCAATCCGGAAGATCCAAACGGAAAGTCTGTTTTATTTGATAATACGCACGGGCAGACTGCCGGTCAGGCGGACTGGGTAATAGACGGGGCTTTTTCTGAATTTGCAGAAGGGATTGCCGATAATGGATATGCAGTGGACGAGCTCCGCCAGACCGAACCTATCAGTATTGACGATCTGGAACCGTATGACGTGTTCATCATACCGGAAGCAAATATTCCGTTTAAAAGCGGAGAACAGGAAGCGATGGCCGAATACACAGAAAACGGCGGCAGTATCTTTTTCATCTCGGATCACTATAATGCAGACCGGAATCTGAACCGCTGGGATTCTTCTGAAATTATGAACGGTTACCGGCGCGGAGCCTACGATAATCCAACCAAAGGGATGGAAGATGACGAGGTCTTCTCGGAAGCTATGGAAGGAGTGGAAAGCTCGGACTGGCTTGCCGATGAATTCGGCATCCGCTTTCGATACAATGCGCCGGGGACCGTGACAGCTGATCAGATTGAAACACCGGATGAAACATTCGGCATCACCGAAGGAGTGGAAGAAGCAGCGATGCACGCAGGATCCACGCTTGCGGTAACCGATCCTGAAAAAGCCAAAGGCATTGTCTACCTCCCGGACGGATTGACAGAAAGCGATAAGTGGGGACCGTCTGTGGATGAAGGAATTTATCACGGCGGGGGAGAAGAAGAGGGACCTTTTGCTGCCATTGCCAAGAAACAGGATGGCAAAGCAGCATTTATCGGTGATTCTTCTCCGGTCGAGGATGCCACGCCGAAATACCGCAATGAACAAACCGGTGATCCGAAAACGACCTATGATGGTTTTCAGGAAGCCGATGATGCTGAACTGCTGCTGAACATGGTGGACTGGCTGGCAGAACAGGAAGACTATCAGACGTTCAGCGAAACGAATATTACATTGGATAATCCTTCTCCGCTTCTGTCAAAAGAAATCCCGGAACAGTCGGAGCAGCCGGAACCGGAGCCGTGGTCCCAGCCCGACTCGGGGTATGAGTGGTATGATCAGTCCACCTTTGCAAACGGCGCTTACGGAGCCGAAGAAGATCCAGTGCCGGAGCCGGAGTATGCCTTTGAATACCCGGACACTCTTCCAGCCGGTGAAGCATTTACTCTGACTGTAACGATCGATGGCCTGAATCCGGGACAGACGGTTTCTGGATATGATACCGGAATTTATCTGGACGGCGGCCAGCAGGTGGCCCAGGTTCAGAATGAAGACGGCAGCTGGCCAGCCGGATACGGATACAGTGAAGAGTTCTCGGTGACTGCCGGCGAAAATGGAACCGCGGTAAAAGAACGGACCGTGAGGCTGCAGGAAGGAGCAGAAGGACAGGCCAATCTCCGTCTGAGAGAGTCGGGTAATAATCTTTACACGACCACTGTCACGATTGGAGAAAACGGGGAAGATGACGGAAGCGGCGGCCCGCAGCTCGTAAGTATCGAACAAGCACGCGGAACAGCTGATGGAAACGATGTAACCGTGGAAGGGGTTATTACTTCCGACCCCGGTACATTCGGTGGACAGGGGTTCTATCTTCAGGATGAAACCGGCGGCATTTATGTATATCAGCAGGACAGCGGTTTTGAGAAAGGGCAGCAGGTCCGTATCACGGGAGGACTTACTACCTATCAGGGAATGAAAGAAATAGACAGTGTTTCTTCCATTGAGGTGCAGGGGACACAGGATCTTCCGGACTATGAAACGGTGAACACGCTCGATGGCAGTTATCAAGCGGAACGGGTGACCATCGAAGGCGGTACGGTGCAGAATATGGAAGAATATTATAATGCGTTTGAGTTTGATCTTCACGCCGCAGGTGAGGTTACGAGAGTCCGTGTAGATAACAGAACGAACATCTCGTTTGATGATTTTACATCCCAGGTCCAGGAAGGAGACCAGGTGTCGGTATCCGGCATTGCATCTATCTTCGGTGAGACGTATCAGCTTCTTCCGCTGGCAGCGGCGGATATCGAGGAATATGGAAGTGCACCGGAGATTACAGCACCTGACACGACGGTCTTTGACATTACCAAAACAGAAGAAATACCTGTTGAGGTAAACGATGAAGACGGCGGCCCCGTTTCGGTTACTTCACAAATAGAAGAACAGGAATGGGACGGGGCCCCGGTTCTATCTCCGCTGCAGTTAACACCCGGTGACTATGAACTCATCGTAACCGCCGAAGATGAAACGGGCCGCACGTCGAAGCGTTCGTTTTCCATAGAAATGGAACTCGGTATGGATCGAATCGATGAACTCGTTCAGCTGGGAGAAAGCCAGGGCTATATTAAAGACGGCAAAACAGCGGATCGGCTGGAGAGAAAAGCAGAAAACGTACAGCGGGCAAAAAATAACCCTTCCCGCGATGGAAAATGGAACGCACTGCTCCACCAAATGGAGGCTCAGGCAGGAAAGAAAGTAGAGAAAACATTTCTTTCTTACTGGAAAAAATAAGATGAATTTACAAATCGTTAATAAATTTAACGAAAACAACATGAGGAAATCATAATACATTTACAAATGGTTGTTATGTTGGTACAAGATAGAATTTATAAAAAAAATGGGGGTAACATGATGAAAAAATTCACAAAAGCCGGTATGACTATGCTTCTTTCTCTAGGTCTATTGGCAGCCTGCGGCGAAGGCAGTGAAGACAGCAGCACTTCCGGAGCCGGCGGTGGAGAAGACACAGGTGGTTCCTCAGGAAATGGCGGCGGTGAACAGTCGGAAGAAGCGTCCGGTGAGGAGTTGGACGAGTTGAACGTACAGTTCGTACCGTCCCAGAATGCAGATACACTTGAAGCAAAAGCAAAACCTCTTGAAGGATTGTTAAGCGATGAACTGGGCATTCCTGTAAACGTCAGTGTGTCCACAGATTACAATACCATTGTCGAAGCGATGGGATCTGATCAGGTGGATGTTGGTTTCCTTCCTCCTACCGCCTACGTGCTGGCCGAGGAGCAGGATGCAGCAGAAGTTATACTGCAGTCCCAGCGTTACGGTGTGAATGATGATGGGTCCGCGACAGAAGAACTTGTGGATTTCTACCGGTCGATCTTCATCGTTAGAGAAGATTCCGACATCCAGTCGGTGGAAGATCTTGAAGGACGCCCGATCGGCTATCAGAACGTGACGTCCTCCGCCGGCTTTGTGTGGCCTGCAGCCACATTGCTAGATGCAGGCATCCATCCACTTGACGATGTGGAGCCGGTGACATTGAAAGGACATGATCAAGCGGTCATTTCCCTTCTTAATGGAGATGTTGACGCAGCAGTAACCTTCCAGGATGCGCGTAACATTGTTTCCGGAGACTATGAAAGTGTCTTTGAAGACACCCGCATTATTGAATTCACAGAGAAGATTCCTAATGACACGGTAACGGTCCGCCCGGAAATCAATGAAGATATGAAACAGGCGGTGACGGATGCCTTTATCAGTATCGGCAAGAGTGAAGAAGGAAAAGAGATTATCCGGGACGTTTATTCCCATGAAGGTTACGTTGAATCACAGGACAGCAACTTTGATACAGTCCGTGAATACGAAGAACTGATAAGCACAGAAGTTACAGAGAACTAAAAACCGGAAAACAAACATTGAGTATAGGATGGAGATGGAAGGCTGCCGGAATAACTCCGGTCAGCCTCCTTTTACTACCTGAAGAAAGCAGGGGAGACATTTGATAGAGTTTAATCATGTTTCAAAAGTTTATCCAAACGGTACGACCGCATTAAACGAGGTAGATCTGCAGATTGAAGATGGAGAATTTGTCGTCGTTGTCGGTTTGTCTGGAGCCGGAAAGTCAACATTTCTGCGTTCCATCAACCGTCTGCATGAAGTGACGGAAGGGGAGATTCTCATAAATGGGGAATCCATCACAAAGGCACGGGGAAGCAGCTTGTACCGGATGCGTAGAGAGATTGGAATGATCTTTCAGAATTTCAACCTCGTACGACGTTCGTCGGTGATGCGGAATGTGTTGTCCGGCAGGGTGGGTTACCATTCCACGCTCCGCATGATTCTCGGTCTGTTTCCGCGTGAAGACAAGGATATCGCGATGCAGGCGCTTGAGCGGGTGAATCTTCAGGAGAAAGCCTACAGCCGCGCGGATGAATTATCCGGCGGACAGCAGCAACGGGTGTCCATCGCAAGAGCTCTTGCCCAGGAAGCCAAACTGATTCTTGCAGATGAGCCGGTGGCGTCTCTTGATCCGATGACGACAAAGCAGGTAATGGATGACCTGGCCCGTATTAATAAAGAACTGAACATGACAATGGTGGTCAATCTTCACTTTATTGACGTAGCAAGACAGTATGCTACGCGGATCATCGGCCTGCGCGAGGGAGAGGTCGTGTTTGATGGTCCTGTCGGACAGGCAACGGATGAAATATTCTCAGACATTTACGGCCGTCCGGTTCATAAAGATGAAATGCTGGGGGAGATGTAAATGAAAGAAACACCGGTTGAACTATCCAGCTGCACGCCGCCCATGCCACCGTCGAAAAAGAAACCGCTGTTTACGATTTTCATCGTTCTTGTACTTGTCACAGGAAGCGGGTGGCAGATTGGCTTTTCCATCACCGATTTAACTGCCGGTCTCCCGGAAATGGGGAGCCTGCTCGTGCAGCTTGTACCTCCGGACTGGACTTATTTCGGCGAAGTCACGTCGCCGATGATGGAAACGATTCAGATGGCGGTGCTCGGTACGACATTCGGAGGGCTGATTGCCTTTCCACTTTCCATGCTTGCAGCCAGTAATATATTTCATACGAACTGGATCACGGTGCCGTCCCGCCTGCTGCTGAACTTGATCCGGACGCTTCCGGAGCTTCTGCTTGCGGCGTTGTTTGTCGCGATTTTCGGCATCGGTCCGGTGCCCGGGGTGTTTGCACTGATGATGTTTTCCCTCGGTATTATCGCGAAATTGTTTTTTGAGTCGGTGGAAGCCATTGATTCGGGGCCGATGGAAGCAATGACAGCCGTTGGGGCCAACAAGCTGAAATGGATGATGTTTGGTGTTGTGCCGCAGGTGATGTCATCCTTTATGTCTTTTTTCCTGTACGCTTTTGAAATCAATATCCGTGCTGCGGCGGTCCTCGGACTGGTAGGAGCAGGAGGCATCGGTCTTTATTATGAACAGAATCTCGGTTTTTTTGAATACGCGAGGGTGTCCACTATTATCGTCTATTCGTTGATCGTAGTGCTCGTGATTGATTTTCTCAGCACCCGGATAAGGGAGAAATTACAATGAAGCCACAAGAAATATGGAAACGAAATACGAAAAGAATTCTCATCGCTGTGGTTGTGCTGCTGATTTACATATGGGCGTTCTCCGGCATACCGGTTATTCAAATCAAGGAAACCTCGGGAGAAGTGTTTTCCTCCATCATGTCAGGGATTTTTTCGCCGGACTGGGGGTATGTGTATGACCCGGCCGGTGAGGATCTGCTGCGGACGCTTCTGGAGACACTTGCTATTGCCCTGCTCGGGACATTCATTTCATCCCTGCTCTGTATCCCGTTTTCGTTTATGGCGGCGCGTAATATCGCCAAAACAAAATTCATGGTGGGGACGAGTAAGTCTGTCCTCAGTTTTATCCGGGTGTTTCCTGATATTGTACTGGCCCTGCTCTTTATCAAGGCGGTCGGACCGGGCCCGTTTGCAGGGGTGCTGGCGCTTGGTATCGGGGCGGTCGGCATGCTCGGCAAACTGATTGCAGAGAGTGTGGAAAGCATTGATTTAAGTGCAAGAGAAGCACTGATTGCGACAGGCGGAAACCCGGTGAAAACATTCATGTTTGCCGTCGTACCGCAGGTGCTCCCGAACTTTTTCTCGTTTGTGCTGTACCGCTTTGAAGTGAATTTAAGGGCCGCTACCATTCTTGGTGTGATTGGCGCAGGCGGCATCGGAGCCCCTCTTATTTTTGCATTAAGCGTTCGTGACTGGGAGCGGGTCGGCATTATTCTGCTTGGCATTATTGTAATGGTTACGATCCTTGATGCGATTTCAAGCAGAATCAGAAGTCGTCTGATTTAAAGGCTTCCGCCAGAAGACGGAACGAATGTTTTTTCTTTTCTTCATCGAAGATATTGGTAATGGCCATGATTTCATCGGTCTGATAGAGCTCTGCCAGCCGGCGGAGCTCTGTTTTTACCTGCTCCGGGGTACCGATGACCGCACGTTTCCGGTTTTCCTGAACTTTATTTTCTTCTTCTGCAGTGAGCGTTCTCCCAGAAGCTTCGTCCGGAGAAGGGATCTTTGTTGTGCGTCCTTTTTCCACATTTAACAGCCACATATCCTGCGTGTGTGCGAGATGTTCCGCTTCTTCTTCGGTATCCGCACATACGACGAATACACAGACGGCTGCTTCGGGATGGGGCTGGCGCTCTGAAGGTTGGAAATGTTCCCGGTACGCAGCCATCGCCTCCGCTCCGTTACCCGGTTGAATGAAATGACCGTACATAAAGGCTGTACTGTTTGCGGCAGCATGACGGGCGCCGCGGCTCGACAAGCCGAGGACCCAGGTTTGTGGGAGGGTGCTCGTCAGCGGCGAAGCTTTGATGGAGGCATAGTCGTGTTCCTTTGGGAGGGTACCGTCGATGAATCCCTGAAGATCGGAAAGCAGCCTCGGAAATTCATTCATACTTTTCGGGCTCCCATCGGTCAGTGCCTTCCGTATTGTCTGGCCGCCGCCGGGAGATCGTCCGACGCCAAGATCGATTCTCCCGGGAAACAGGGCTTCGAGAACCTTAAAGTTTTCGGTTACTTTGTATGGACTGTACTGCGGCAGAAGCACTCCGCCGGAACCGAGCCGGATGGTTTCGGTAACCGAGGCGATGTGGGAAATCAGCACTTCCGGAGAACTGCCGGCAAGCCCGGAGGTGCTGTGATGTTCAGCCGTCCAGAAACGGGTATAACCAAGCGTTTCGGCGTAACGCGCCAGATCGGATGTTCTTCGCAGCGCGTCTGCAGCGTCTTGTCCGGAAGAGATAGGGGATTGTTCTAAAATACTTAGTTTCATTACGTTTTTCTCCTTCTTATAGACATACAGGTTCTGGTTTAAGAAATAGATAAACCTATTGTACGTCGAAAAAGTGCCTGTCTTCCAGTTACATGCTTTGCCGCATGACTCTCTTTCGTTTGGCTTTTTTGATTTCTTTCGGTCCGAGAAGAACGGCAATGATCCCCGCTATACCATAGATCGTAAATGTCCACATATAATCAGAGACCCCGATTAACACGCCGGCTCCTGCTGAACCTGCAACCTGACCGACTGCCAGAAGGAGAAAAGGTGTGCCGATTCCAAGCGATGCGTTGTTGATGAAGACCCGGATGCCCCAGACCATCAGAACACCGGTAATAAAGATATAGGAAATGCCGAACAAAGCGGCGGCAAGATAGGCAAGCGGCCACTGCCCGGGAAACCAGGCGAGTATGAGGGAAGCCGAACTGATAACAAGTCCGCCCCATTTATAGGCGAAGGGAAGCCCGAGTTTTTCAATAAGAAACCCGGAAAAGCCTCCAAAAATGCCGAAAACCCCAATCATTACCCAGAACAATGATACTCCGGTACTGCCATAGTTGTTGGTGGATGATATGAAATCGACGGCGAATGTCCAGAAAGCAGCTGTTGATATGCCCAGTACAATCGAACAGATAATCAAAGGAAGGGCACCTTCCACCCCGCGGAAAGAAAAGTGTCCTTTTTCAAACTGTACGGACGGGTTTTTCGGAAGCGGCGGTACGACTTTGGCGTTCCATAAAAGCGCAATCAGTGCGATGATTCCATAAATGAAATACGTCATCCGCCATTCCGAAGCCAGCATAAGAGCTCCTGTACCGGAAAGAGCCAGACCAATACTGGTTCCGGAATTAATCCATGTGTTCGCCCGTCCCTGCTCGTTGACTTTCAGCCAGAGGGAAATCGCTGCTCCGTAGGGCGGGGATACGAACCCGGTACTCGCACCGGCAAATAACACGCCGAGTCCGAGCAGCCATACGTTAGGGCTCGATGCCATCACAAATAATCCGACAAAGGCAGAGGCCCCTGCGGCAAGAATCATGCCGCGTGGTCCCTTTTCTGTTGTATACACTGTGGCAGCGACGATGGCCAGGCAGTAAGCGAGATAAAAGAGGGACGAAATGAACCCGGATGTTGATGAACTCATTCCAAGATCCGAATTGATACTGGGCAGAAGCAGCCCGTAGCTGAACCTGGCGAGTCCGTATGCAACAGCGATCATAGTAATACCCGGGGGTACTAATGTCGAAAAACGCAACAACGTTCACCTCCTTAAATATAAAGAATGATCTTTCTAAAAAAAGAATAAAAAAACATACTATTTATGCTGAAATCCTTGCGCGGTATGCGAGTCGGCATAGATAATAGGTAGAACGTTTGATATAATACACTTTAGCACGCACTATTCCCATAATCAATGGATTTACATTTTGTCAGATATTAGACTAATTTTACTAAAGAAAGACTTTTCAGAATGATTTGGATTTTTAATTAAAAAGGTAATCATGCTTGAGAAATGGAGAAAATCGTGATAAAAACTATAAAGAACGTTCTATTAAGTGGAGGAGCTGATTTTAGTACATTTCTTTCTCTATCAGTCCGAAAGATGTACTAAAATTTTCTGCTTTTATTATAATGAACGTTATATACACTATTGAGAGGAGAACTGTTTCATGTCTAAAGTCGGCAATGTTTTTTGGATATCGCTCGCTATATCCGTAATTTTTGTAATATGGGGGGCTGCTGCACCGGATAACCTTGGTGTTGTTTCAAATGCAATTCAGTCTTTCCTTACGTCAAGATTTGGATGGCTTTATATTCTTTCTGTTGCAGCATTTCTTATCTTTTCCATTTATCTGATGTTCAGCAAGTACGGAAAATTGAGACTTGGGGATCCAGATGACAGACCGGAGTACAGCAGAATTACATGGTTTGCCATGCTTTTTGGTTCCGGTATGGGAATCGGACTTATTTTCTGGGGTGCTGCTGAACCTTTAAGTCACTTTGCTGCACCGCCGAACGCTGAACCTGAATCCATCCAGGCAGCGGAGAACGCTATGCGGTACACTGCTTTCCACTGGGGGCTGCAGACATGGGCTGTCTACACGGTTATTGCACTGGCGATTGCTTATTTTAAATTCAGAAGAAAAGCACCCGGAGCTATCAGTTCGACGTTCCAACCGCTTCTTGGCGATAAAACTCAAGGATGGATGGGAACGGTGATTGATGTCATCGCGGTATTTGCAACAATCTTTGGTGTAGCCACCTCTCTTGGACTCGGCGCATCACAGATTTCAGGCGGACTTTCATTCGTTTCCGACTTGGAAAACACTTTTAGTCTGCAGTTTATCATTATCATTGTTGTTACTATTCTATTCATGATTTCAGCATGGACGGGTATTAACCGGGGCATTAAATACTTAAGTAATATAAACCTTACATTGTCTACGATGCTTATTGTACTGACGTTTATTCTCGGTCCGACTGTATTCATATTTGACAATTTCTTTTCGACATTACTCTCATACATTCAAACACTGCCTTCCTTGAGTTTTGAGACCGGTGGAATGGATGAGCAGCATGCAAGCTGGATTGAAAGCTGGACAATCTTTTACTGGGCCTGGTTCATTGCTTGGTCTCCATTCGTCGGGACGTTTATTGCCCGCGTATCCAAAGGCAGAACCATCCGGGAGTTTGTGACCGGCGTTTTATTTGCTCCAAGCTTGTTTTGTGTGCTTTGGTTCGTTGTTTTCGGCGGGTCCAGTCTTTATCAGGAACTCAATGGAATCAACACCGGCCTTACAGATCTGGCTCAGGAAGAAACCCTATTTGGTGTTTATCAATCATTTGATATGAGCATGGTACTTATCGTCATTGCCCTGCTGTTAATCAGCACATTCTTTGTTACCTCCGCCGACTCGGCAACGTTCGTACTCGGTATGCAGACAACAAACGGTGATCTTAACCCGTCCAACAGCGTTAAGATGACATGGGGTGTTATTCAGGCGGCTTTTGCTTCGGTACTGCTCGCTTCCGGAGGTTTGAGTGCCCTTCAGACGGCATCGATTGCATCAGCATTTCCATTTATGTTCATTCTACTGCTCATGATGGTATCTCTGATCAAAGCCTTCCGGCAGGACTACCCCGCAAAGTAACAGAGTATAAGGTGCTGACCCCGGGAAACAGGAGGGATAACTGTTTCCCGGGAATTCCCTTTTGCAAATTCGGTCCAAGTGCCGCAGGTTTGGTCCGGGATCGTTAAGGTTCATATGGTCCGGCAGGCTGATGACAGGAACTATTTCTGCAAGTATGACATGGATATTTATAACATCATTTAAACAAAATATTATTTTTGTGATTTTTGTTAAAAATCCCATTGCTGTGTGAATCCATGAAATTGTAGGTAAACACAATAAAAATCAAAGGAGTGTTAAAACAATGGGGATGTGGAAAAGCAGCGTGTTGTTTGTCGGTTTGTCATTTGTTTTGGTGACTGCTGGTTGTGGACAAGATGATTCGTCCGGAGATTCGGCAAGTGTCAGTGAACAGCTCGAACATACCATCACAGGTATTGAACCTGGTTCCGGTGCATATCAGGCAACAGAAGACGCATTGTCCCAGTATAACAATCTGACTGGCTGGCAGCAGGAATCGTCCTCTGCCATGGCCATGCTGACCTCTTTGGAAAATGCTATCAGTAATGAAGAACCTATTGTTGTTTCTGCATGGTCTCCCCACTTTATTTTCGCGAAATATGATTTGAAGTATTTAGAAGATCCCAAAGGCGTTTTTGGTGAAGAAGAGTATGTAACCACTATTGCCAGAGAAGGACTGAAAGAAGATAAACCCGGCGCCTATACCATTTTGGACAGGTTTGAGCTGGATATAAGTGACGTAGAATCTTTCATGCTTACTATTCAGGATCAGGAAATAGAAGCGACCGCTGAAAACTGGGTGGAAGACAACCAGGAAACCGTGAATGAATGGACGAAAGGTATTGAAGACGGCGGCGGTACTTCTGTGGACTTGGCAATGACTCCTTGGGACGATCAGCGTGTTTCCGCCAATATTATGAAAGTTGTCCTGGATCAGAAGGGTTACGATACATCGATTACTCCTGTTGATCCAGCTGTTATGTTTGAATCGGTCGCTAATGGGGAAAGCGATGCTTCTTTGGCACCATGGATGCCAATCACTCATGGAGATCTGTACGCCCAATATGAAGACAGCTTTGAGGACCTTGGAAAAAACGTGACTGGTGCAAAAATCGGACTGGCAGTGCCGGAATATATGGAAGACGTTAACTCCATTAAAGACCTTAAATCTGCAGAGCAGTAAATAGACTTGCGAACCTTTTTGATGGAATAAAGGAGGCCGTAAACAGGCTCCCTTTAAATGTTATGTCTGCGGAATGAGGAGAATAGGTTTGACTGTCACATCATTGATTGATAATCTGAAGCATAAAGGTTGTTCTTTCTAAAAAAAGGGGAAGCATAGTATATGAGTCGATCTGCAAAAAAGGATAAATTACTTTTAACAGCTGAAAGACTGTTCTACGAGTATGGATTTCGCGGAGTTGGTCTGAAGCAAATCATCAGTGAGGCAGATATTGCCACGATGACGCTGTATAATCATTTTTCTTCCAAAGATAATCTCGTGGAAGAAGTATTGAGGCAGCGGGAGGAACGTTATTGGTCCTACCTGGATTCCTATGTGGAAGTGAATTCAGAGTCCCCGTTCATTTCCGCCGTGGAAGCTCACGGCCGCTGGCTGAAGGAGCAGTCCTACAAAGGCGATATGTTCCTGCGGGCGATTGAGGACTACGCGGGAATGGATAATGAAATTGAAAACATTGCAAGGGGACACAAATTTAAGCTGCTTCGGTATTTTCAGCAGCTGGCTGAAGAGAAAGGGAAAAATAACGAACGCGATTTAGCAAATCAACTGACACTGCTTCTCGAAGGGACAACTTCCATGACAACGTTGATAGGTGCAGAAAAAGCGACAGAGTACTCCATTTCTATGGCAGAAACGCTGCTGGTCCAGCATACATCGTAAGACAGTTGTGTGTTGTGCTTTGCAGCAGAGTGTGAGAGCGGATTCAAAAAATGTTCTTTAAAACGGACATGCAAAGATAAATAAGACCCGGACGATTCTTATGGGAAGGTGCTTTACCTGGTGCTGCCGACTTTCTGGATGAATCGTCCGGGTCTATTTGTTTGCGGTTTTCTCAAGAAAAAGCATCGGAAGTAATTACGCCGGGGGATCCATGCAGCGGGGTTCGCTCGTAACGGCTTCTGTTCCGCATGTAAACCGCATGACTTGGCATGTATCTGCGCTTTGTCGGCTTGTATCTTTACATTCGGAAAGTATTAATCTTCATTTGGCATGTAAATGGCCGTCTTCGGCAGGTAAACGCAGAAGTTTGGCTGGTACGCACCGGACGAGCCTCTGTCAAAAAAGGCGTACCAATAAAAAATACGCATGAAGGAACGATAAACCGTTCTTTCATACGTATTTTTCCTACAGGGAGTATGTTTGTCCATCATCCGGTACAGCAAGGCGGGAAGCAAAGCTCTTTTCTTCGGCGTAGTCTTTCAGCTCCTGTCTCGACAGGGTCCAGTGATTGACAGCTTCCATGTGGACGGAAATGATATAGGCGGCAGGCGCAGCCTGGTGTACCTCATAAATGTCTTCTTTGCCCATCACTAGCGACCCGCCTTCATTAAACTGGTTGTCGCCGCCGTTGACTACAATGACGTCCGGCTGATGCGTGTCGATTTCTTCTTTGACGTACTCGTTGTAGACGGTATCCCCGGCGATGTACAGTGTTTTTTCATCCGGATGGTTGAAAACGACACCGGATACAGGGCCGGCTATGTCTACGATGTCCCCGCGTCCGTGTTCTCCTTCGGTTTTCGCGAGCTGGATTTCTTCAAAGGAAGAATTCTTCTGCAGTACGTGAACGTGGGTGAACCCTTCATGACGGATATGTTCCGCGTCTTCTTCGTTCTGGGCGAAGAGCGGAATGTCCTTAGGCAGCGCATCGACAGCCGCCTGATCCCAGTGGTCGGGATGGAGGTGTGTTACGATGACAACATCGACATCGATGACATTTTCCACCGAAACAGGCAGCTCCACTAAAGGATTATTCTGGTCTTCGCGCGGTGCGTTTTGAAAGGCAGGCTGCGCCCCTTTTTCGGACAAAAATGGATCGATAAGAAACGACTTGCCCGCATAGTCGATGTGCAGTGTTGCGTTTCGAATAAGTTGTATGTTCATGACTAAAGGCCTCCTTTTATTCAATCTGGATTTATTATAAGGGATAAGGATGGGCTGTATACATAGAACGAATCAAGTATGACAACGGATGCACTTGAAAATGTAAAGAAAGAAGGAGGAGAAATAGTGGACCGCACGGATCATCATATAGTGAATGAATTGTCTCAAAACAGCCGGATGACGATGAAAGAACTTGGAGAAAAGGTTCATTTGACCGGTCAGGCAGCGTCGGACAGGGTGGCGAAACTTGAGGAAAACGGGGTAATCGAAGGATATTCCGTGAAGGTGAATGATGCCAAAATGGGGTATCCTGTCCAAGTTTTCCTGCATATTATCATCCACACAGCTCATAAGCCGTATCTTTCTTTCATTCAGACACAGGACCCTTATATTATTAATAACTATAGAATAAGTGGTGACGGCTGTTACCTGCTTGAATGTAAGTTTCCATCACACGAGCATGTGGATACATTTCTGGAAAGCCTGCAGGAACACGCCAACTACAAGCTGTCCATTGTTATCAACAAATAATTGATTCTGTTACAAAAAGGACGCTGCAATCGATAAAAGCGTCCTTTTTATATGCTGTTGATATAACTTTTGGTTATGGAAAAATGAAAAAAGAGTATTAGTCACAGATTATCCCGTCGTTTATACTTTACGTATCGAACCCGGTTTTCAATATTTTTAATGTGCTGCTATCAAGGGCATACAGATGCATTTCCCGTTGAATCGGGTTGTTTTCTATAGGAAGAAACTCCACACCTTTGTACTGGATTTTTTTCACCATGATAGAAGGAAGGTAGGTTACGCCGTACCCTTGAGCGGCAAAACCGATCAGTGCATGGTAAGGCAGTTCAATAACAGGCGGCACAGTGTACCCTTGTTCCTCCGCCAGCAGGTGAATTCTTTTGTACAAAGGAGTGGAGGTGGGCGGCAGGAGCTGCGTATACAGCAGACAGTCGGAAATAGACACCGTATGCTGCTGCGCCAGGTCATGATTGGAAGAAACGGCCGCAAAGAACGTATCATGAAATAAAAAAGTCGACTGCAAGCCTTTGTGGCGGGAAACATCCTGGATAACAGCTGCATCAATACCGCCGGACTCAAGCAATGGTAGTAATTCCAGGGAATCGTCTTTCACGTATGTCAGCTTTATATTGAAAGGGTTTGCCTGTTCAATATAATCAGGGAAAAAATAAGACGCTAAAAAAGGATCGCTGCCCATGCGTATTTCCCGATCATGCATGTGGCTGTATAACTCAGACTGCAGCTTTCTAAGGGTTGGTTCCACATCATCATACAGTTTCTGTCCTTTATGAGTGAGACTAATCCCTTTGGACGTACGGATGAACAGCGGAAAGCCCAGTGTTTCTTCCAGTTTGCTGACCTGTTTGCTTAAGGCAGGCTGTGAAACGAATAAGCTATCTGCCGCTTTTGTGATGCTTTTTTCTTTTGCTGCTGTTAAAAAATATTCCAGCATCTGCAGGTTCATCAGGCATTCACTCCCTGAAAAAAATGAAAGAAGGGTCTTTATGATACGATACTACATTTTTTTAAGTTTTTCTATCCTGCTTGAAATAATCGGTGCAGGATTCATGAAAGTGTCGCAGGGGTTTACGAAACCCGCTGCCTCACTGGTGATTATCACCACCTATGTACTGGCTCTTATATTCTATGTGCTGCTTACAAAACAGCATGGGCTTGGTTTGATTAATGCATTATGGTCGGGGATAGGAACGGTTATTGTATCTGCTGGCGGGATTATTTTGTTTCAGGAATCGATGTCCATGTTTAAAATGGGCGGCATTCTTCTCATAGTTGCTGGTGTGTTTGGATTACATTTACCAAAACCACGGATCGATACAAGAAAGGTGGTGTAGTGAGTGGGATACGTATTTTTAACGCTCAGCCTTATTTTTGCAGTGATTGGAAACGTTTCTGTGAAGTTATCCGATGGTTTCCGGCGCCGGCTGCCAAGTGTCTTGATTTTTGTTTTTTATATCTTCTGCATCTACTTTTTGACGCTCAGCGTTCAGAACATTGAAATCAGTACGGCGTATGCGATTTGGTCCGGTGTGACGATTGCTGCTACCACCCTTTTAGGTATTGTGTTCTTCCAGGAGTCGGCGGATAAACGAAAGCTGTCCTCCATCGCATGTATTATTTTGGGGGTGCTGCTTCTGCACATTCCTCACTGAACAACTGCGTCATATCTGAAAGAGAAGCGGTTCCTGAATCAACAGGAATCGTTATTTTTTCACTTTAGTAAAAATACAGGTAAAAACATTAAAATTTTACTTGAAATTTTACCTGATGAACCCGTAAGATGAAAGAAAGGAAAAGGGAGAGGAAGAAACGGTATGCAGGTAAACGATTTGAAGAAAGCGTTCACACAAAAGTTTGGAGACAAGGACATACAATTGTTTTTTGCGCCGGGCCGCATTAATCTGATCGGGGAGCACACGGATTATAACGGCGGGTATGTTTTTCCATGTGCGATTACGAAAGGAACCTATGCGCTTGCTGCCGGACGCAGCGACCGGAAGGTACGGCTCTATTCTGAGAATATGCCTGAAAGCGGCATAATTGAGATGAGCCTGGACAGTTTGGATTATAAAGAAGACGATGGCTGGGCGAATTACCCGAAAGGCATGATGTATAAGCTGCTCGAAGCGGGCTGGGACATTTCAGGCGGTATCGATGTGCTGTATTACGGGAATATACCAAACGGGGCAGGATTGTCATCTTCGGCTTCCATTGAACTTGTAACCGGGGTGATGCTGGAATATCTGTTCAATCTTGAGATAGACCGGGTGGAACTCGTGAAACTCGGACAGAAAGTAGAGAATGAATTTATCGGGGTGAACAGCGGTATTATGGACCAGTTTGCGATCGGGATGGGGAAAGCCGATCACGGCATCCTGCTCGACTGCCAGACTCTTCTCTATGAATACGCCCCTCTTCATTTAAAAAATTATACGCTGATGATTATGAATACGAACAAAGAACGCACCCTGGCCTCCTCAAAATACAATGACCGGCGCAGGGAGTGCGAGTCGGCGCTTGAAAATCTGAAACAATATGCTGATATCGAAGCTCTTGGTGCGCTGGAGCCGAATGAGTTTGAAGAATGGAAGAGGCATATTAAAGGTGAAGCAGAGCTCCGGCGCGCCCGCCATGCCGTGTACGAAAACCACCGTACGAAAAAATCGTTAAAGAGACTGAAAGACGGTGATCTGGACGGATTTGGAGAATTGATGAATGCTTCCCACGTATCACTTCGGGATGATTACGAGGTGACAGGTGCGGAACTGGATACGCTCGTGGAAGCAGCATGGGAACAGGATGGTGTGATCGGGGCCCGGATGACAGGAGCAGGCTTTGGAGGATGTGCCATCGCGCTGGTGGAAACGAAAAAAGCAGATATATTCCGGGATCATGTCGCAAAGCAGTATGAAGCCGTTATCGGATACGCCCCCTCTATTTATGAAGCAAAGGCAGGCGACGGCGCTAAACGATTACAGGGAGAGGTAGTGATACAATGAGTATTCTTGTTGCCGGAGGTGCGGGATATATAGGATCGCACGCTGTCCATCAGCTGCTTGATCAGGGAAAGCAGCCGGTCGTTATTGATAATCTCGGGACCGGCCACAAAGAAGCACTGCCCAAAGGTGCTGTGTTTTATGAAGGAGATATCCGGGACAGAGAATTCATGCGAAGCGTGTTCCGGCGTAAAAAAATCAAACAGGTGCTTATGTTTGCCGCGCACTCCACTGTTGGAGAATCTATGGAAAAACCCCTTGCTTACTACGATAACAATATGTTTGGCACTCAGGTTCTGCTTGAAATCATGGCTGAATTCGGTGTCCGTGACATCGTATTTTCGTCCACGGCCGCTGTGTACGGAGAACCCGGCGAAGTGCCGGTTACTGAAGAGGCGCCGACCCGCCCGCAGAATCCATACGGGGAAACGAAACTTGGGATGGAGAAGATGATCAAATGGGCAGGTGCGGCCCACGGCATCCGTTATATTTCCCTGCGTTATTTCAATGTCGCCGGGGCGCGGCAGAGCGGCAGGGTCGGGGAAGACCACAGGCCGGAAACCCATCTTGTACCGCTTATTTTGCAGACAGCACTTGGTCAGCGGGAGTCGGTTACTATTTTCGGTGATGATTACCCCACAAGGGATGGCACATGCATCCGTGATTACGTGCACGTGGAAGATTTGATCAGCGCCCATCTGCAGGCTCTCGAGCATCTGAAAAAAGGCGGGGAGAGCGATGTATTCAATCTTGGAAGCAGTGAAGGGTTTTCGGTCAAGGAAATGATTGAAGCAGCAGAAAAGATTACCGGCGGAAGCATCCCGGTACAGAACGGAGAACGACGAGCCGGCGATCCGTCCCGTCTGATTGCTTCGTCGGAAAAAGCACGAAGCATTCTCGGCTGGAACCCGGTGCGTACAAAACTGGAAACTGTGATCCGGGATGCCTGGAACTGGCACCGCAAAAATCCAAACGGATATGGAGGACATTCATGATGACTGTAGAAAAAGTATGTGCATGGGTCGAATCTCTTGTCCACCAGGCCGGAAACCTCGGATTGATCGCCTCAGAAGATACGGTATACTGCCGGAATCAGCTGCTTTTGCAGCTCGGCATTGATGATTTTTGTCCGGATGAATCGCAGCGGCTGGACGAAGACATTCCGGGTATTCTTGAAAAAATCAGTGATGCAGCCGAAACTCTTGGCGTTACCGGTTCCATGACAGAAGAAAAAGAACAGCTGCAGGCGTCTTTAATGAACGTATTTATCCCGCTTCCATCCATTGTGAATGAACGGTTTTATGCGAAATACGAAAAAGATCCGAAAGAAGCGACCGATTATTTTTACAACCTGAGCCGGTCCTCAAACTATATCCAGACGAAACGGATCGCAAGAAATGTCCACTACGAGGTAGAATCGGAGTACGGCACGCTTGATATTACGATCAACCTGTCGAAGCCCGAAAAAGATCCGAAAGAGATTGAAAAAGAGAGAGAGCTGAAAAAAGAAGCTTCTTACCCTCTCTGTGTACTCTGCATGGAAAATGAGGGATACGGCGGCAGGATTGGACACCCTCCGCGTTCCAACCACCGGCTCATCCGTGTGCCGCTGGAGGGAGAACGCTGGTATCTTCAATATTCTCCTTATGTCTATTATCCGGAACACTGTATTCTATTATCTGAGGAACACCGGGATATGGTTATCGGGACACAGACGTTTCAGCGGCTGCTTTCCTTTGTCGGCAGGTTCCCGCATTATTTCATGGGTTCCAATGCAGATATTCCGATTGTCGGCGGTTCCATTTTGTCCCATGATCATTATCAAGGCGGACGTTATGACTTTGCGCTTGCCGAAGCCCCCGATGATGAATCATTTCCGCTGGATGCGCATCCGGACGTCCAGGCGTCGATTGTCCAGTGGCCGATGACGGTGCTGCGGCTGCGCTCGGATAACCCGGCATCGTTAGTGAGCGCTTCGAGCCACATTCTGAATGTGTGGACATCGTATAATGACCCGGGACGCAGGATTTTATCCCATACCGGCGAAACCCCGCATAACACCATCACCCCGATTGCCCGGCGGAGAGGAAGAGCGTTTGAGATGGATCTTGTTCTTCGGAACAACCGCACGGATGAAGAGCATCCGATGGGCATTTTCCACCCACATGAAGATGTGCACCACATCAAAAAGGAAAACATCGGTCTGATTGAAGTGATGGGGCTCGCGGTACTGCCAAAACGTCTGGCGGGTGATCTGAAAGAAGTGGAAGAGTACCTTCTAGGCAGGAAGGAAACGGTCGCAGAAGAACACCAGGCCTGGGCCGAGGAGATGAAAGCGGCGCATAAGCCGGTGGAAGACGAAGCGGAAGCGGCGGATATCGTGGAAAAAGAAACAGGCAGGAAATTTCTGCGGGTGCTGGAGGATGCCGGAGTGTTCAAACGTACGGAAGACGGGAAACAAGGTATTCATGCATTGCTGCAGACGATTAATGATACGAAATAGCAGGAGGGAAATCGAAGATGATTAAAGAAGAAACCATTGATCACTGGGACGGGGAAGCGCTGATTCAGATCACTCTTGAGAACGAACAGGGAGTGCGTGCCGATGTGCTGAATTTTGGCTGCAGGCTCCGCGGACTGTACGTTCCGGACAAAGACGGCCGGCTTGAAAATGTTGTCCTCGCCTACAACGACCCGGCCGATTACCGGACGGACAGCGTGTTCCTCGGTGCTGTGGTTGGACGCGTGGCAGGAAGAATACCGTACGGCCGCCTGCAGCTTGGAGATGAAATCCACCATTTGTCCCTGAATGAAGGAGATCATCATCTTCATGGTGGTTCCACCGGATTCAGCCACCGCTTCTGGAATTATGAGGTGAAAAGCGATGGCGGGGAGCCTTCTGTTTCGTTTACGCTTCAGAGTGTAGACGGAGAGGAAGGCTATCCCGGCAGAGTGGAGGTAACGGTAACGTATACCCTGGACCGGGAAGGGAACCTTACGATCGAATACGAAGCCGTTCCGGAGAGGACGACGTGGATCAGTCTGACCAACCACGCGTATTTTAATTTAAGTGGAGACAAAAAACGCGGACTCGCGGCTCATACGCTTCAGGCGCCGGTGGAATTTGTGTTTGAACTTGATGATAAATTGATTCCAACAGGCACGCTCGTTCCGGCAGAGGGAACGCCGTTTGATGTCAGAGAGGAGACCAGTCTCGCCGAAGTTCTCGATGCGGATCACCCGCAGATCGATACAGGAGGCGGCGGCTTTGATCATTTTTTTGTATTTGATCAAGACAGCGGGCGCTCTGTTTACCTGGAAGAAGAAGAGAGCGGACGCACGATGAAAGTGGATACAACAGAACCTGGAGCCGTTATTTATACCGGTAATAAGCTTAGTAATACCCTCGAACTGGAACAGGGAGATGGAGAACCGTACGCAGGAATCTGTATTGAAACCCAGCGCCTCCCGGAAGCGTTCCGGGAACTTGGCCGGCCGACTTGTCTCGTGCAGGCGGGAGAAACCTATAAAGCGGTCACCACCTTTTCGTTCGCCATATAGTGAAAAAGGAGATTCATAGACATGGCCACCATCAAGGATATTGCAGAAAAAGCCGGGGTTTCCCTCGCGACGGTGTCACGGGTGCTGAATTACGATGAATCATTGTCAGTGACAGAATCGACGAAAAAAAAGATTTTTGAAGCAGCAGAAGAGCTGGACTATAAAAAAGGGAAGCGAAAAGCGCCCGCTTCTGCTTCTGTCGCGGTCGTGCACTGGTACACAGAACAAGAAGAACTGGAAGACCTTTATTACATGTCCATCCGGCTTGGGGTGGAAGAACGTTGTCAAACGCAGGGTATTCAGTTCGTGAAGTATGTCTATGACGACTTTATCCGGCAGAAACCAGGTGGAACCGACGGTATTATCGCGGTTGGGAAATTCAGCACAGAACAGGCGGAGGCGCTGACAGGTGTCAGTCCTGTTATTGTGTTTGTCGATTCTTCTCCGGACAGCGAGTGGTATGATGCTGTGACGGTGAACTTTGAAAAGGCAGCGAAAAAGGGACTGCAGCATTTTCTGAACGAAGGCAGCCGGCGGATTGGTTACATCGGCGGGCGCGAAACGTACCGTCTTGCATCCGAACCGATTGAAGACGCCAGGGAAACGACGTTTCAATCCTTTTTGAAGGAGCGGGGTTTGTATGATCCAGCGTTGTTTTATGTCGGCAGCTTCACCGTCGGATCCGGGCGGGAACTGATGGAAAGCATGCTCGAAGAACATCGGGACAATCTGCCGGATGCCGTGTTCAGCGCCAATGACACGATGGCGGTCGGGTGCCTGCAGGTGCTTCATGAAAACGGTGTGCAGGTCCCGGAGGAGATCAGTCTGATCAGTGTGAACGACGTCAGTATTTCCAAATACATGTATCCCCCGCTCAGCACCGTGAAAGTATACACGGAAAAAATGGGGGAAAGCGCGGTTGACCTGATCCAGGAACAACTCTGCGGAGAGCGGACCGTCGCCAAGAAAGTAGAGATTGCCACCACCCTGACACTCCGCGGGACCAGCCGCTGACCCTGACCGCAGGGAAATTTACAGTCATTCTGTATATAAAAATGTCCACTAAAATGATTTAGTGGACATTTTTTCGGTAGAAAGCGTCTCAACATGTCTCTCATGTTTGTATTATGGACAAATTGGACGCTGGAATGGTTCTAATAAGGAAATATCAGACACTTTGTGAGGGAAAATGGCTGTAAAACACGTCCGGCGTCCGGTATGGAATACAGCGTTTCTACATGTTTTTCACCTGTTCGAACTCATCCATTACCTCTTTTGATGGTTTGGAGCCAAGCAGACTGATCACGACAATCGCAAGGGAAGCAAGCAGAAAGCCGGGAACCAGTTCATACAGATCGGAGCCGGTGAATCCCCAGAGAAGGACGGTTCCGCCGCCCAGTATAATCGAGGTGACGACTGCCGGCATGGTGGTGCGTTTCCAGAATAGGGAGAAAAGCAGTCCCGGTCCGAACGCCGCTCCGAATCCGGCCCACGCATACGACACCAGTTCCAGCACGGTGCTGTTTTCATTAAAGGCCAGAATAAAGGCAATCAACAGGATAAGAAAGACAGCGGTCCGGCTCGCCCATACGAGTTCTTTCTGGGAGGCGTCTTTACGGATAAACACCCGGTAAAAATCTTCAATCAGCGCGCTGGACGAAACGAGCAGCTGTGAATCGATGGTGCTCATAATCGCAGACAGCACTGCAGCCAGAAGCATTCCGGCAATCCATGGATTAAATGTCATCTGGACAAGCTCAATGAATACCTGTTCCGGATCATTGAGCGGGTTCTCCGGTCCGAAATAGGCAATCCCGACCGTTCCCACAAGAAGCGAGCCGTAAAGCGGCAGCACGAGCCCGCATATAATAGCAATGAGCCGGGATTTTGGAATTTCTTTCACACTGCGGATCGCCATGAAACGCATGAGAATGTGAGGCTGTCCGAAATAGCCAAGCCCCCACGCAAGCGAAGAGATAATCGCAATAAAGGAAACGGATCCGGCCGATTCCCAGAATATGTTGTCTGAAAAGCTGAATTCCACTGTTTCCCCGATCGAAAGGAGCGACGGATTAATTTGTCCGAGCGCAGCCAGAACCTCACCGAAACCGCCCATCTGCTGGATGGCAATAATCGGCGTGATGAGAAGCGCAAGAAACATGAGAAACCCTTGAATAAAATCTGTCCAGCTCACCGCAATGAAACCCCCGAGAAAAGTATAACCGAAAATAATGAGAGCACCGATGGTCAGAGCGGTGGTATAATCGAAACCAAATGTCGTTTCAAACAGCTTACCGCCGGCAACGAGGCCGGAAGATGTATAAAACATAAAGAAAATCACAATAAAGACAGCTGATACGATTCGAATCAAGTGGGACTGGTCGCGGAAACGGTTCTCGAAAAATTCCGATATGGTAATGGAATCGCCTGCGGTGTATGTATAATTCCGGAGGCGTTTGGCGACGTAATGCCAGTTGAACGCAGCACCGACAGCAAGACCAATGGCCAGAAATAAGCTTCCTTCACTCATACCGGAGGCATACGCTACGCCGGGCAGGCCGAGCAGAAGCCACCCGCTGAAGTCACTGGCCTGTGCCGAAAATGCTGTCACCCAGCTGTTTAATTTCCGGCCGCCGAGAACATAGTCCGACATCGAATGTGTCATCCGGTATGTAATGACACCAACCGTAAGCAATAATAAAAGGTATAAGCCAAACGTGACATAAACAGGACTCATGATTTATTCCCTCCATTCTCTTTCACGTAAGATAGAATGGCCCAGATGACAAGCAGAGGCATCGGGAAAAAGATCCAGAACCATGTCCAGAACGTAAAAGTTTCCATTTTGCATTCCTCCTTTGATTTGAACCGCTTCAGCGTGTGTTCCATCGTAAAGAAATCGTATGAGAACGTCAATATAAGGATAGATTATGGTATTTGCACGAAGGATATGTATTCGCTACACTTAAATGAAGAAAGACAGGAAAGGAGCAGGTGGTGTGACGATGGAATATGTGTACGGCAATACGCCGGGTTTTCTACATAGCAAAAAAGTCAACGATGCAGAAGAAGTCGATGCTGTTATTTATGGAGTTCCATGGGAAGGCGGCGTGACATGGGGCGATTATACGAGCTGTGAACTCGGACCGAAATCGATGCGGCTCGCGTCCGGCAGGTACTCTGGTTTTCTCCCGGAACTTGATTTTATTGACGTATTTGATCATCTGTCGCTCGGGGATATCGGGGATGTCACGATCAACTGGAACGATTCAGAAGAAACGATGGGACGGATCACCGATTTCACGCGGAATCACTTGTGGAACAAAGATGTTTTTCCAATCGGACTCGGCGGCGATCACAGCATTACGTATCCGATCATTAAAGGACTCGTAGAAGAACAGGGCAAAAAAGTCGGTATCATTCATCTGGATGCACATTATGACAATATGCCCGCACACGGCAATGAGAAATACGCGCGCAACACACCGTTTGCCCGTCTTTATGAGCTGGAAGGCGTCCGTAACGAGAGCTTGATTCATTCCGGTATTCACGGGCCGCGCAACAAACCCGAAGCCGGGCGCTACGCCAAAGACGCCGGTGCCGTGACGATCACGACCCGTGATATCCGTGAAGCCGGCAGTATTTACGAAATGGCCGATGAGATTTACAGGCAGGCTTCCACCGATGTCGATGTCGTGTATCTCACTATCTGCAGCGATGTGCTCGACTTCGCGTTCAACCCGGGCGGACCGCCGGATGCGAACGGCCTGACCTCGTATGAACTACTGACGCTTATTCATGAATTCGGGAAAAAAGGTCTCGCCGGCATGGACTTTGTGGAAGTCTATCCGGAAACGGACGTGAACCGTTTCTCCGCGCACACAGCTTCCAACATTATTCTCTATGTGCTGGCAGGAGAAGCCAAACGAAGACAGGAACAGCGTAAATAAAAGTCTCTGGAAGAAAATCTTTAAAAGAAGCGAAGAATGCCGGACGATTCTTAAGTGAATCGTCCGGCATTCTTCGTTCCTGGAGCACGGCTTGCGGCTGTGATACTACCGGATCAGCTGCTCGTTGAAGCCGACGGACCTTGGCCGTTCCATCCCCGTTTGCCGGAATCGAAACCGCACCTGAGCTGCTCCGCGGTGTGACCACGACGTCAGTTGGTATAACGGAGGAAAAGGGAGCAGCTCTGGCAGTACAGATGCAGAAAAATGCAGACGTTTGTTTGTTGCGTTCAGGTTGGGGGACGGACGTTCAATGGCTTCTAAGGCACTTTAGGGGGTTCCGTGCTTCCTTAAACGTCGTTCGGCATGACGCCGGAGGCACTTTAGAGCCCCCGGTGCACCCCTAAACGTCACTAGGAAGGATGCCGAAAGCACTTTAGAGGGTTCCGTGCCCCCGTAAACGTCATTAGGAACGAATCGAGGCTGTGTGCTAGCGGGAAAATGAACGGGTCGACGCAGCAACGAGCGCCTGCCGCTGCAGGAAAAGAGGGATGAATAGTCCTAAGGCAATCAACTCGCCCCTGAATGTCATTATCCTGTAGAAGTACGTCACATGCGGACAATTCGTCTCTCATTTGGTTTAAAAGGGTGGATTTACCATGTCTGTCCTCCGGAGGGCGGGGGCCAGGTTCCGGTCGTCCGCCGGATCTGGGCGGCCTGCGCACCGTGATAGCTGTTGTGGGTAATCAAGTCCATCATCAATTCGCCTCTCGTTGTCCCGTTGTCATCAAAGCCGGTTTCTTCCAGTTCCTTTCGGGCTTCACGTTCTGCTTCCTTCAACCCGTCCCGGAACCGCTGCAGCGTGCTGTTCCACTGCTCTGCGTTCTCCGGCAGAGAGGAGTCCGGAAACGTGCTCTGGTTATGTTCCGGATAAGGCGGATGCTGCCCTGCCAGCATCTGCAGCAGGTGATCCTGCCACCACGTCATATGAAACAGCATATCCCATACCGAATGGGGGCTGTTTTCCGGCTTTTCCCCTGCCTTTTTCCAATCCAGTCCTTCAAAAATCTCCGGCGGTGCAACGTGTGCTGCCCTCCCGTATAACCCCTGTATTAAAAAAGATGGATCCACGTGTACTCCTCCTTATGTCGTATAATCCATTCCTTTCTTCAGTATGAAAGAACCGAACAGAAATGAAAAGCGAACGTTCGTTTGTAAAAAGAAGGAAAAAGACAGGGGTTGTCGAAAGAATGAGATAGACAGAAAAAAAGAGAGGGGGAACAGGATGATCGGGGGAAGACGAACCGTTTTATACGCCGGAGGAGGTTTAGTATTTGGAATCTGCTTTTTATTCATGCTTTATTACGGCAAGGAAACGTTCTATGTGGAGGGGACAGAAACGTTATCCAAGGAGTATGACTACCACGTCGTTCTGTTAGTTGAGGAAACCGGCAATGAGTACTGGAGGATGATTGAAAAGCACGCACAGCAGACGGCGGAGGAACATGATATCTACCTGGAGAGCATCGGACCGGAAAAAGCGGACCGCGGGGAGATGCTCCGCACGATGGATCAGATGATTGCCGCCGAGGTGGATGGTATATTGACGCAGGGTCTTCCTGGTCCGAGATTCAGGGAGCTTGTGGAAAAGGCTGAAGACAAAGGGATTCCGGTTCTTACCGTCGACAGCGACCGTCCGGATAGTGAACGACGTGCCTATATCGGAACGGACAATGTGGAAGCAGGGCGTCTGGCTGGTGAGGAGATGCTTCGGGCCACAGAAGGAAGACAGCGTGTTGGTATTATTACAGGAAATCTGGAATCGCTGAATCAACAGGAGCGGATCAGAGGATTTGAGGAAGCGGTGGCAGGGCGGGACAGAGTGGAAGTTGTCGATGTACGCGAATCCAACATTTCTGAAGTGGGAGCGGCAGAAGCTGCTTACACGATGATAAAACAGCATTCGGATATAAATGCCCTATTCGGCACAAGTGCGCTGGATGGAATCGGAATGGTACAGGGCGTGGAGGATATTACGGTAGGGGAGAGGCCGTTTATGCTGGCCTTTGATATTCTGCCGGAAACGATGACACTGATTGAAGAGGGCAGATTGGATGCAACGATTGCCCAGTACCCGGAACAAATGGGGAAAAAGGGAATCGAAGTTATGATCGACGTGCTTGAAAATGGATATACCGAGCCGCTTCAACACACGAAGACAAAAGTCATACGGCAGGGAGACGTGGCATCTTGAAGACTATTTTCACTTCCATACGGGGGAAACTCCTTTTCTATTTCTTTGTATTCATTTTATTATTCCATATTGTTTCCGTTTCCATATATATCAGTTCGAGCCGGTTGATGGATGAATATAATACCAGTTTTGAACGCTTCCTTCTTTTCAACACGATCTCCCAGCAGGCCGATGCCCTTTATGAAGATACCAACGCTTATGTCCGCGATCCATCGCAGGAGAATCTGAACGCCTATTATGCCGGCCGTACGGATTTAAGCGAACAGGCGGCCAAGCTGGAGGAAAGCGGGGCTGCAAAAGGTGAAATTCAGGAGTCGAATTATCTGAATCTGATTGACTCTTTAATTGAAAACAGTGAGATTACCGTCGGTTTTGTTCTTCAGGACGATATTGAGCGCTACACCGCTTATCTGCAGGAAACGCGGAACACAGCCTCTTATATTCAGGAGAATACGCTGACTCTCATTGATAGGGAACTGACAGAATATCAACAGTTCTATGCGGATTTGCAGCAAAGAAAAGAAGCGTTTGGGATCTTTACGATGTTTTTGTTTCTGACGACAGTTATGATTGCGGTCTTCTTTGCATTCTGGTTCGCAGCCGGATTAAACCGGCCGCTGCAGCAGCTCTCCGAAGCCGCAGAAGAAGTGTCGGGAGGGAATTTTGAAGGAGAACCAGTCCGTATTCAATCCAGTGATGAAATGAAACTGCTGGGTGACACGTTTAATCAGATGCGTGAAGACATCAGTACGTACGTGGAAGAAATGAAAGAAAAGGCAGAGATGGACCATTTAATGAAGGAACTGGAACTGAAACATTTGCAGAATCAGATAAATCCACATTTTTTATTCAATACGTTGAATACGGTTTCAAAGATGGCCTATCTGGAAGAGGCGGATCATACATCGAGGCTGATGGAGTCTGTGTCAGTGCTCCTTCGGTATAATCTGGGAAACATTGATAAGTCGGTGGCTTTGAGAGAAGAAGTGAACGCGGTGGAAAGTTATTTTCATATCCAGGAAACGCGGTTTCAGGGGAGGGTTGCCTTTCATATGGATATGGATCAGGATGCGCTGTCTGTACGTGTGCCGCGGCTGGTTCTGCAGCCTCTTGTTGAGAATGCCTTCATTCACGGAGTAGAGCCGCTGGAAGAAGGGGGCACGATAACTGTTCAAATCAATAATGAAGCAGAACAGGCGGTGGTGGAAGTGATGGATGACGGGATTGGCATGACAGAGCATCAACTGCAGCATATATTTGACCCGGACCGTCCGGATGATGATCATGTCGGGCATTCCACCGGGCTTGGTCTGGTGAATGTACGCCGGCGCCTGCAATTATTCTACCAGACGGACAAGGTAATGGAGATGACGTCGGTACAAAACAGAGGTACCAGAATCCGGCTTTATCTGCCAAAACAGGAGCCGGGTGCCGCGGGAGGAGGAGAAGGATGAATATTATGATCGCTGAAGACGAAATGCTGGAACGTAAAGCGATGCGAAGGTTTCTGGAAGAACAGTTTCCCTCGCATTCCGTTACCGCAGAAGCAGTAAACGGGAGAATGGCGGTGGAGCTTGCAGCAAAGCATGAACCGGATATTATTCTGATGGATATTAAAATGCCGGGAATCGATGGGATGGAAGCCGTGGAACGAATTCAGACGTTTCTCCCGTCCGTTCATTTCATTATGGTAACAGCCTACGATTCTTTTGATTATGCCAGGAAATCCATGAAACTGGGGGTGAAGGAATATATCCTGAAACCGGGCAAAAAAGAAGAAACCGTGGAAGCAGTCCGCCGGGTTATGGAAGATATCAAGGAAGAAAGGAAGCAGTGGAAGCAGGAGGAGCATAATCTAAAACGCGCAAAGCAGCTTCTGCTCTCTTATATCATTCACGATACACCAGGGACAGACGGCCTGTTGAACGAGTTGTATCCGGAAATGGAATCCGGTTTTTTTCTCGTCATCGAAAAAGAACATCATCAAACGTTTGTTTTAACTGCTGAGGAGCTGAACAGATGGACATCGGATGACGTGATTGTAAATCAGGAAGAGGGACAGCAGGTCATCGTATGTATGATAAGCAGTTCACGCTTGTCTCTAAATGAACCAGCGCGGCTCGAAAAAAGAATCCAGCGCGAACGCGGGGGTTCATTTCTGATTGGGACAGGAAAGCTGTCCGGGAAGGGCGGAAACCTATCCCGCTCCTATGTGGAAGCCCTCGTTCACCTTCAGAAAAAAAAGGAAAATGAAGGTTCGTTTGAAAATGATACGCACAACACGCTGGATAAAATCCGGGAAGCCGTAAAGGAAGCTGATATTCAAAAGGCCATGCCGTACGTGCTGCAGTTGATGGAGGCGTCGGAGAAAAACAGGAAGACAGAGGAACTGTACTATAGTATCAAGCAGATACTCCGTGACAGACGTATCGATGGACCGGAAGAAGAGCCGCACCGGATGAAAAGCGATGACGACTGGTTTGAACTGATTCGGTCGAGCTGTATCAAAGTCCGGCAGTACTACCGCTCCCTTGATAAGATGCAGCGGACGAAAGCATGGATTGATGAAAATCCTGCAGCTTCGTTAACGCTCGAAGATGCGGCGGCACATGCAGGAATAAGTGCTTCCTATTTCTCGCAGTTGTTTAAAACAACAATGGGGGAGAACCTGACGGACTATGTTACCCGGAAAAGACTCGAAAAAGCAGTTGAGCTTTTGAAAAAGCAGACATACAGCCTGAAAGAAATAAGTTATATGGTCGGATATAGAGATCCAAACTATTTCAGCCGCGTGTTTAAAAAACACTACTCTCTATCTCCGAAACAGTATCAGAACAGCATCTTAAAAAAATGAAGATATTCATAAGAATGTACAGATTGTTTATCTTATAGAAACAGCCTGTCACCCTTTATAATTATATTTGTAAGCGTTATCATAATTTCGCTCGAAAAGGGGGAGAATCATGAAAAAAGGAATGCTTTGGATTGGACTGCTGGGGCTCATTATGATGATGGCGGCCTGTGGAGCTGAGAATTCAGGGACAGAAAGCGGGGGAGAAGAAGAACAGGAGACTGGTGAAACCGGAGAAAGCGGCGGAAGTCAAGAAGCGTCCGGTGGAAATGGTTCCGAGGCGGATCTTGAAATTTTCAGCTGGTGGACCGGCGCTGGGGAAGAAGCCGGATTGAATGCGCTCATTGATTTATTTCAGGAAGAGCATCCGGACATAACGGTGGAAAATGCAGCCGTAGCCGGAGGGGCTGGAACGAATGCTAAAGCGGTGCTTGCCACGAGGATGCAGGGAAATGACCCGCCTTCCACCTTCCAGGTTCATGCCGGCGAAGAGCTGAACCAGAGCTGGGTGGCCGCGGATAAGATGGAACCGCTGAACGATTTTTATGAAGAAGAAGGGTTGATGGACAAATTTCCGGGAGAGCTGATAGATATGGTCAGCCAGGATGGGAATATTTATTCGGTACCAGTCAACATTCATCGCGGCAACGTCATTTTTTATAACATGAGTGTGTTTGAAGAGAACGGTCTTGAGCCGCCTTCGACTTTTGAAGAATTCATGGAAGTTGCTGATGAACTGCAGGCAGCCGGTGTGACACCACTTGCCCTTGGAGATAAAGAGGCTTGGACAGCTACACAGATCTTTGAAAATATTCTGCTTGGAACACTCGGACCTGAAGATTATCAGGCGCTTTGGGACGGAGAGATTGCGTTTGATGATGAGCGCGTGGTAGAAGCGGCTGAAACGTTTAAACAGATGCTCGGCTACGTCAATGAAGATCATGCGTCCCGGAACTGGCAGGATTCTGCGCAGCTTGTCAGCGAAGGGGAGGCAGCGATGATTAATATGGGGGACTGGGCGAAAGGCTATTTCAGTAACGATCTGGAGATGGAAGTAAACGAAGATTTCGGCTACTTTGCCTTTCCGGAAACAGAAGGGAACTTCATGGTGATTTCGGACACATTCGGACTTCCAAGCGGAGTGGAGAATGAAGATCAGGTGAAGCAATTCCTCGCGCTGCTTGGCTCGGTGGAAGGGCAGGACACGTTCAATCCGTTGAAAGGCTCGATACCGGCACGGGTGGACGCCGATGAGAGCAACTACGATGAGTACGGAACAGATACCATTGAAGATTTCCGGGAAGCCAGCCTGGCACCGAGTCTCGCCCACGGGTCGGCTGCATCAGAAGGATACTTGACCAAAGCCAATCAGGCAGTAAATATCTTTGTGACCCAAGGGGATACAGAGCGATTGCTGCAATCACTGGAGAGTGCCCGTTCGCAGGAATAACATGCTGTACAGGGTCCGGCCCTTCTGCTGAGAACGGCCGGGCTTTTCTTATCGCAGGAAGAAATCAGGATTGTATCAGGAGAGGATTGTTATGGCTGGAAAAACGGTACGCAGGAGACGTATCACGCGGGATCAGTGGACAGCGGCGGCTTTTCTTGCTCCTTCGCTGATTCTGATTGCCGTGTTTGTCTATGGATTTATCAGCTGGACGGGGTACGTTTCGTTTAGTAACTGGAACACGTTGACCCCTGACTTTTCATTTGCCGGCTTATCGAACTATTTGTATTTATTCAGTGACTTCCGCTTTCAGGCGGACCTTCGGAATACGCTTTTTTTCACCTTGTTTTTCATTGGAATGGTTATTGTGCTCGGTATGGGGACAGCCATTCTTCTGGATCAGAAGTTGAAAGGGGAATCGATATTTCGTAATATTTTTCTGTTTCCGATGGCGTTGTCGTTTGTTGTTACCGGTGTGGTATGGCAGTGGCTTCTGAACCCTTCCACTGGTTTCAATCAGTTTCTTGGAGTATTTGGCATACAGCCGCGATGGTACACGGATACAAATATTCTGGCTGGATTTCAGTGGGGGGCGATCGAGTTTGGTCTGCCGGTGGCCATCCTTGCTGTTGTGATTGCGGCAGTCTGGCAGATGACCGGCTTTTCGCTGGCGATGTATCTTGCCGGTCTCCGGGGAATACCAGAGGAACTCCGGGAAGCAGCGCGTGTGGACGGAGCAAGTGAAGGACAGGTTTACCGGAGAGTGGTTATCCCGATGCTGATGCCGATAACCGTAAGTGTCGTTATTATTATGGCACACATTTCGCTGAAAATTTTCGACCTCGTCTATGCAATGACAGGGTCGGGAGCTAACTTTGTAACCGATGTACCGGGTGTTTATATGTTTGAGACGACATTCCGGGGAAACTATTACGCGCAAGGGGCGGCGATTGCGATTATTATGCTGGTACTGGTTGCGGTCTTCATCGTGCCGTATCTTTGGTATAACCGGAAGGGGGAAAACCGATGACAGTTCTTCGTTGGACGAATATCTTTAAATACGCGGTACTGCTGGCTCTGGCTGTTGTCTTTTTATCCCCGGTGTACGTGATTATCGTGACGAGTCTGAAGCCGCTTGAAGAGGTATCGTTAAGTACGATGTGGGAACTGCCCTCTGGTATTGATTTCAGCAGCTACGGCCGGGCGTTTATGGAACTTGCTCCAAATGTGATGAACAGTTTCTATCTTGTTATTCCGGCCACGCTGCTTTCGGCTCTTCTTGGAGCCATGAATGGATATGTACTGTCGAAGTGGAAGTTTAAAGGTTCTGAATTGTTGTTTACGCTCATGTTGTTTGGAATGTTCATTCCTTACCAGAGTATTTTAATCCCTCTTATTCAGTTTCTGCGCACGATTGATCTTTACAATACGATCTGGGGGCTTATTTTAACCCACGTTGTATATGGTCTCCCTATTACGACCCTCATGTTCCGCAACTTCTACGCAAGTATTCCAGACACCATGATTGAAGCGGCAAAAATAGACGGCGCAGGATTTCTCGGGATTTTCAGAAGAATCATGATTCCGCTTTCGATTACCGGCTTTGTTGTTGTTGCCATTTGGCAGTTTACGAATATATGGAATGAATTTTTGTTTGCTGTTACCATTACCAACTCGGACAGTCAGCCGGTCATGGTGGCTCTGCAGAATTTGTCCGGCAGTCAGATTGTGGAGTGGAACGTACAGATGGCCGGCGCACTTCTTGCTGCTATGCCGACGCTGCTTGTCTATATTCTGCTTGGAAAGTATTTCGTAAGAGGACTGCTCGCGGGTTCAGTGAAAGGGTAAGCAGAAAAGTCTGGGACAAAACTTCTATAAGATAGAAAAATACCGAACAATTTTTTGAAATCGTTCGGTATTTTTCGTTGCTGAGACAAGCCGCTGCGCCAAAATGCTTCGCTTTTACTCCAGAGCACAAGGGCGACATCGATTCGCTGGGGCTCATCGTGTCTTCTATGCCGCGGGCACGGCTCAAAAGGAGGAAGATCGGCTAAGATCGACACCTCCTGGCGGGCGCCGACCTGACCCCCATCCTTCGGGCCCTCGGAAGAAAACCGCTTCTATACGGCTTTTGATCAGTGACCCGGAACATTCGTGTTATCTACCGCCTCATGTTCTTCTGTCCCAGACTCTTCTTTTGATAAAGAGAATGGAATCACGGGCGGGAGCGGAAGGCGGCGACTCCAGCGGGAAGAGCAGCAGTCGAAGATCCCTTCATACGGGCGATAGACCGTATGAAGAAGCTGAGGCGCTGCCCGCGGAAAGCGTCCGCCTGCAGCGCATGCCTAACATGTTAGCGAAGTATTTTCGGGCTGTTAGTAGACTTTTGAGACAGCCCCTCCTATAGTTAGCTTTGAAATGTTTCTTGATGTACAAGGCCGCTGTTTTCGGGGGGGGTTTTTGGGCCTGGGTGGGAATTGGGCCAGCCGAACCCTAGAATGGCGGTAATGTGTCTGTCTTCTGGAATATCCAAGACACCGCGTACGTGTGCTTCCCGTTTCTCTGTTTCCTCCGCATCGAGGGCGTGGTATACGGCCCCGAACGCACCACCCAGTCCATGATTTACAGCGGTCAGCCACAAGAATCCACACGCAATGGAAGAATCCTGCAGCCAGTACTTACTGACATCCGGCCTGCCGGTGACAACAATAGCAGCCGCTGCGTGTTCCACCCAGGATACAGTGGCCGGCGTCTGAGCCAGGCGTGCCAATGTCTCTTTTCTGCGGACGAGAATGAATTCACGGGAAGGAAGATTATTGCCCGCAGGAGCAAGCGCAGCAGCATCCATTAATGTCTGTATGATATCTTCGGGAATGGGTGTGTCTTTGAAGTCGGTGATTTCGCGCCGATTCTGAATGATTTCATGTAATTCCAAGCAGGAGCCGCCCCTTTCTCGTATAAGAAATACTGGTACATGTCACTATAACATAATATACATATAAAAAGCATATTAAAAACAGATAGAAAGGAAGCAGGTCAAAAGACACTGTTTCCTTTATTTCTTAGGTACAATCTCAAATATATCTCCGTTTTCAAAAAGGGTAATGACCTCATCCAGCCAACTATAGTAATGAATGGCATAATCCAGTTTCTCCAGGTCACGGTTGATCTGCTCCTGCAGCCTGCTGTCCTTTGTTTTCTGCTGCAGTTGTTTCAGCTGATCTCTGGCACCGATTGCAGCTTTATGGTTATTGTCGGCTGCTTCCCGCCAGCGGTTGACAAAAACACAGGTGAACGATTGATACCAGTCCACTTCTGCTGCATACAGGTCTTTACGTACTCCTTTTTCCCAGATCCGCGTCAGCATGGAAGCTTCCGTAAGCTGTCGTACGCCGGTGCTCATGCTGGTTTTACTCATCTCAAGCGCTTCGCTCATGTCATCCAGCGTCATCGGCTCTTCGGAGAAAAAAACAGAACCGTACAATCTTCCGTTCGTTTCTGTAATATTATAAAGTCCCATATTCTGTGCCATTACAGAAATAAAGCGGTGCCGGATACTCTGTAGTTCATCCCAGCCCGCAGGAAATACATCTTCATGTTCTGCCATTGTGGTTCCCCTTTCTTCAGTCAGACAGTCCCACCGCAGTCATAAGTGATTTGTTAAAAAAATCTTAACAGACAAATGTTGAAAGACAAAACGGAGCATTAAAGAGCAAAATTGTCGATAGGAAGAGCCATTTGTAGAAAGAAAGAGATAAAATCCGTACAGTTTGTACTTTACGATTTAAATAAACTGCATGCGGTTCATATGCTGTTTGATACTTTCTGCCTGGTAGCGTAAAGTGTAAATAGTCATCGCAATTTTATGAATAATAGCCGTGATGCTTTATATTGTCACGATAATTACTGATTAAAAAAAGAATCTGGCTATATCAAACAAAGAGGTGGAAGATAGTGCCCGTTATTAAAGTAGAAGACTTATCAAAAGTATTCGGAAGGCACCCTGAGCGAGCACTAAAATTGTTAGACGAACATAAGTCTAAGGATGAAATTTTAGAGCAGACAGGGAATACGGTCGGGGTGAACCGAGCGTCGTTTGAAGTAGAGGAAGGCGAAGTATTCGTCATTATGGGTTTGTCCGGCAGTGGTAAATCAACGCTTGTCCGGCTTTTGAACCGCTTGATTGAACCGACAGAAGGCAATGTTTATGTGGAAGAGGAAAACCTTGCCACCATGGATAAAGAATCCCTCCGCAAAATCCGCCGCGAAAAAATGAGCATGGTATTTCAACGTTTTGCGTTGTTTCCACATAGAACCGTACTTTCCAATACGGAATTCGGCCTGGAAATCCAGGGTGTTGACAAAGAAGAGCGGCGTGAAAAAGCAGAAAAAGCACTGGAACTCGTTGGTCTGGACGGCTACATGAACCAGAAACCGGGACAGCTTTCCGGAGGGATGCAGCAGCGTGTCGGGCTTGCCCGCGCCCTGACAAATGACCCCCAGGTGCTCTTAATGGATGAAGCATTTTCGGCACTCGACCCACTCATCCGTAAAGAGATGCAGGATGAGCTGCTGGACCTTCAGGAAACGATGCAGAAGACCATCATTTTCATTACCCACGACTTGGATGAAGCGCTTCGGATCGGCGATCGTATCGCTCTGATGAAGGATGGTTCCATTGTACAGATCGGCACGCCGGAGGATATCCTTGTTAATCCAGCCAACGATTATGTAGAAAAATTCGTGGAAGATGTGGACCGTTCGAAGATATTGACCGCTGAACATATTATGAAACGTCCGGAAACAGTTGATATCGATAAACACGGCCCCCGTGTGGCACTGGAGAGAATGCGGGAGGAAGGTCTTTCGAGCATTTATGTTACGGACCGCAGACGTGTACTGAAAGGGTATGTAACCGCTGATACAGCCTCGGATGCCCGGAATCAAGATGTACGTAACATTAATGATATACTCAACACTGACGTTCCTACGGTAGATAAAGACACACCTTTAAACGAGATCTTTGAACAGATTTATGATTCTCCGGTCCCAATTGCGGTAGTAGAAGATGGAAAACTACTTGGAGTGATTGTCCGTGGCGCCGTCATCGGTGCACTGGCAGGAGAGAATGGAGTGACGACAGAAAATGCTTGACTTTATGGAAAATGTTCCACAGATACCGCTCGCTGAAGGGGTAACCTGGCTGACAGATACAATTACAGATATTTTTTCGTTCATTTTTGAACCAATTCAGGAACACTTCGGCAATTTCATGGAAAATACTTCGAATTTCCTGGCTTCCGTTCCACCAATTATTGTCATTCTGCTTGTTGTGATCGGCGCATTCTTCGCCAGCGGAAAGAAATTCGGACTTGCCGCCTTTTCGCTGGTCGGGCTGCTGCTTATTTATAACCAGGGAGCCTGGGAACAACTGATGTCTACATTTACACTGGTTCTCATTTCCAGTCTGTTGTGTGTCATTATTGGTGTTCCCTTTGGAATTCTCATGTCCAAAAGCAGAATCGCACAAAGCATCATCACACCGGTTCTGGACTTCATGCAGACGATGCCGGCCTTTGTTTATCTGATTCCGGCGGTTGCCTTTTTCAGTATTGGAATGGTACCGGGTGTTTTTGCATCCATCGTCTTTGCGACGCCGCCGACCGTTCGTTTTACGAACCTTGGTATCAGACAGGTGTCGGAGGAACTTATTGAAGCTTCCGAGGCTTTTGGAAGCACCGGTTCCCAGAAGCTGTTTAAAGTAGAGATGCCGATGGCCAAACAGACCATCATGGCAGGTATTAACCAGACGGTGATGCTCGCCCTTTCCATGGTTGTTATTGCCTCCATGATCGGAGCACCGGGGCTTGGAAGGGATGTTCTTTCCGCCCTGCAGCGTGCGGAAGTCGGATCAGGGTTTGTGGCAGGTCTTGGTATCGTCATTCTGGCCATTATTATTGACCGCTTTACACAAAGCTTGAACACATCAAAATAAAAGGCTTCATGATTTTATGACTACGGTGGATACTTTTCATCATAGAAAAGTTAACCATATATATCACTATTAAGGGGGACATTTTAACAATGTTGAAATTTAACTGGAAACATCTAGGTCTTGCTGCTGGTCTTTCAATGACACTGGCAGCCGCAGGCTGCGGCAGTGGAGGAGAAGAAGAATCGGGTGACTCCGGGGGAGAATCCGGTGGATCAGAGGAAGAACAGACAGACAGTGAATCCGGCGGTGAAAGTTCGGAGGACAGTTCGAGTTCCGCTAACTATGGGGAAGAAATGGATTACCAGATTACTGGTATAGAAGCCGGATCCGGCGTTGTAGGAGCATCGGAAGAGGCTGTAGAAACGTATGACAGCCTGGCCGGATGGGAAGTGGCTACTTCTTCCAGTGGTGCGATGACTACAGCTTTGGGAGAAGCCATTGACAATGAAGAGCCAATCATCGTAACAGGCTGGAGCCCACACTGGAAATTCCAGGAGTATGACCTGAAATACCTCGAAGATCCGGAAAATGTATTCGGTGACGCTGAAAATATCAAGACAATGGTCCGTCAGGGACTGGAAGAAGATATGCCAAACGCATACACAGTTCTTGATCAGTTCCAGTGGGATGAGGAATCCATGAACAGCGTTATGCTTGAAGTCCAAAATGGTGCTTCTCCACAAGAAGCAGCGACGTCCTTCGTTGAGGAAAATCAGGACATGGTTGATTCCTGGACAGAGGGTGCTGAAGAGGTAGACGGCAAAGAAATTGAACTCGTTTACGTTGAATGGGAGACAGAAGTTGCTTCTACTCACGTTGTAGGCGAAGTTCTTTCCAACATGGGATTCGAAGTAACCACAACTCCGCTTGACAACGCAGTAATGTGGCAGTCCGTTGCCGGTGGAGAAGCAGACGGCATGGTTGCTGCGTGGCTTCCGCTGACACACGGTGATCTTTATGAAGAACATAAAGACAGCCTTGAAGACCTTGGTAATAACCTGGAAGGTGTACGCACCGGTCTGGTTGTTCCGGAATACATGGATGTTGATTCCATCGAGGACCTAACACCAGCTGAATAAAAGCCGACGATAAAAAAGGAGCTCACCCGATTTGGGATGGGCTCCTTTTTTGTAATCAACGCTGCAGTGTTTACCGGTACTTATCCTCCGCTCACCGGCGGGATAAAAGCGATGGTGTCGCCGTCTGCTATGACCGCATCCTCGTTTGTGAATTCTTCATTCCGCGCGGTCATCGTACGATTCAATCCGGTGAGGCGGTATTCTTCGTTGAGCCATTCTTTCAGTTCCCTGATGGTGCATCCGGCCTTTTCCACGTGGAGGCTTTCCCGGCCGGCTTCTTCCTGGAGACGGGCGAAAAATAGTATATTAATCATGGAGCGGGGGCCCTCCTTTTGAATAGGGGTGTGTTTCAAGTTGATCTCCAACCCATGCGGTTCCGTCTTCCCAGTATTCTTTTTTCCAGATCGGTACCAGCTCCTTGATACGTTCTATGATATATTCATTTGCTTCATAAGCAGAACGACGGTGCGGGGAAGAGACGGCGATGACAACAGCGGTTTCTGTAATATGAAGTTCACCGACGCGGTGGGTGATGGCTGTCCGGGTGTCCGGCCATCTGTCCTGCACCTCCTGCCCGATTCTTTCCATTTGTTTTACCGCCATACTGTGGTATGCTTCATACTCCAGTTTCAGTGTCCGGCGGTCGTTTGTCCATTCCCGGACGGTGCCGCTGAACGTTACCACAGCTCCGGCTTCCGGACGTTTCACTTTACCCGCTACGGCATCGGCGGCAATCGGATCGGTCGTTATTTCAAAGAGAGCCATAGTTGTCCGGCACCTCCATTTCGTTCAGGATGAAAGGAAGATAATGCTCTTCGTCGTGTGGTAGAAAACAGGGGATATCCGTATCTTCCTCCAGGGAGTCAGGGGTGATTACGCAGATGATACGGCTGCATTCATGGAGCAGGGAACGGTCGCTGCTGTTCCGGAGCAGCACTACCTTTGGATAAGATTCCTGTTTATATCCTTCCACAAAAATGATACCAGGTTCAAAGAACTGATAGAACGCGAGCAGTTCCGGCAGGGTCCGGCTGGTATCCGCGTCCATCTGCAGCTGGCCGGCTCCTGATGCCGCGGTGAGGAAAGCTCCGGCCTGATGATGGCGCATATTGTCTTTTGGACGGGAATCCGGTGGTTTTAAAGGCTCCGCGTGGCCGTGATGTTTCAAAGCCGCCGGCTTCATACCATACCGGGCGGCGCGTTGAATCAGTTTTTCCATGAGTGTCGTCTTTCCGCTTCCTTGGAATCCTACGACCTGTAAGACCGGACAATGTTGTCCCATGGCCATTCACTGCCTTCCATGGAATGAAGGAGTAATACATCCACTTCCATTCCTTTTTCGTATCCTCTTGTTCCCCCGGGAAGGGCAATCAAAGCTGATGCGTCAGACAGTGAGGTAACCGAGCTGGATTTATCCAGACCGGCCGGATACGCTTTCCAGCTCCCATTTTCCTCTTTCAGCTCTGCCCGCACAAACCGCATAAATGGATTGGGTTTGGGAAAATCAGTTCCGAGCAGGGCTTTCATTTTTTTCAGGTGCGGAGCGGAAAAACCAAGGAATTTTCGGATAACCGGCCGCACAAACAGCTCAAATCCTACATAGCAGGCGGAAGGATTCCCTGACAATCCGTAAATCAGCTGTGAACCAAGCGTTGCAGCCGTGGTGACACTTCCAGGACGCATGCCTACTTTATTGAAATGGACCGTTGCCCCAAGTTCTTTTAAAATATCCGGGATGTAGTCATAATCCCCGACAGATACCCCGCCGGTGGTGAGAAGGATATCAACGGAACGGAGCGCTTCCTTCACAGTGGAGAAAGTTTTCTCAAAATCGTCGGCCACGGTGCCGAAAGACACAGCTTCTCCCCCCGCTTGTTCGATTTGAGCCATAATCATATAGGCGTTGCTGTTTCGTATTTTTCCAGGTTCCAGTGGTGCGGTGATAGGAAGCAGTTCACTGCCGGTTGCGATCACCCCGATGCGGGGACGCTGGACAGTAGGGACCTGCCCGTAACCGAAGGAGGCTAGAACCGCCGTTACACCAGGATGGATGAGTGTTCCGCGTTGAATGACGGTCGTGCCCTGCTTGGTGTCTTCTCCCTGGAATGAAATATTGTCATGTTTTTGAAACGGTCGTTTTACTTCAACGTATTGACGGTCTTCTTCTTCGTATTCATGGGCCAGTTCGAGCATGACGACGGCATCGCAGCCGCCGGGAATCGGAGCCCCGGTCATAATCCGGACGGCCTGTCCCTTTTCCACCGTTCCACCGAATATGGTTCCGGCGCCGATGTCGCCTATGACGTGGAGTGACACCGGATGTTCGCGGGAGGCTTCCGTGGTATCGCGTGCCCGTATGGCAAATCCGTCATACGGGGAGCGGTCGAATGGCGGGACATCATGGTCCGCCTGGATATCCTGCGCAAGAACACATCCACCTGCGTCTTCCAGAGCGGTCCACTCCGTTCTGCCTTTCACCGGCTGCTCCATGATTTTTGCGACTGCTTCCTGCACAGGCAGCGGGTTTCTTTTTTCCATCATGTTTCCGGCTCCTTTTCTGCGGTATAAGCCGCTGTTTCAATGTAATGACGATAGACGGCTTCTGCTTCGTCCGGGTTGTTCGTTCCGTGGATCAAAATGCGCCCGTCGGTGAAAATGGCCAGCCGCAGTGACGGCAGCAGGCAGGTGAGCAGGTGTTCATTTTTTTTCACTTTGCCGTGCTGTTTAAGATGCTCTTCAAGCATCAGAAAGTCGTAATGAACCTCCTCCCCGGGATTAATATGTACTGTGTTGCTGCCGCATAAGGTGCGGATGCTGGAACGGGCCGTTTTATTCAGGTGAGGGTGCTCTGGTACAGTGCCACAGGACGGGCAGTTCTGATTTTTCATGGAAGAAAAGCCAAACTGCTGCTGGGTGTTATTCCAAATATCAAACAGGACGAGCTTTTTGTGAAGGGCTCCGGTGTTTCCCGTTAACAGCTTCATCACTTCGGCTGTCTGAAAGGATGCCGTCATCTGCACTGCCGGGCTGATAATGCCGGATGCCTCGCAGGTCATCGCCCCGTCCGGCATCCCCTGCATGAGACAATACAGGCAGGGAAGCTCTCCCGGCAGGAAAAGGCAGCTCATTCCAAAGCTCCCGGCAGCCGCTCCAAACACCCATGGCACTCCGTGTTTTTCCGCGGCATCGTTCAGGATAAAGCGGAGATCAAAATTATCGCTGCCATCAACCATAACATCACACCTCGGAGCAAGTTTGTCGAGCTGATCGGACCCGGCATCGATAACATAAGTATGAATGTTCACCGCAGAATTGATTTCCAAAAGCCTCTCTTTTGCAGCTTCTGCTTTAGGCACAGAACCATCCGCATCACGTTCTGCATACAGGTTCTGGCGGTGGAGATTAGAAGGTTCCACGATATCCCGGTCGATCAGTGTAACAGCTCCGATACCGGCACGGACGAGTATTTCCGCACAGGCACTGCCGAGGGCGCCGCAGCCCATAATCAGCGCGTGCGAAGAAGAAAGCCGTTCCTGACCTGCTTTTCCAATGGGCGCGAATTGTTCCTGTCTGCTGTAGCGGTATTCCATCCGGCTGCTCTCCTTTCACCCGCCGATATAGGACATTTCAATTTTCCGGCGGTTCCGTACTGTTTCTTCGGTCCGTTCTTCTGAATAACGGTCGCTGCGCAGCTGCCATATGGAAGAAAGCCGGTCTTCAAGTCCCGCTGTATCCGGCTCCTCCCCGAGGAAAGGGCGGAGGTCATGTCCGTCTTCTGCGAAAAGACAGGTATACAGCCGGCCGTCCGCTGAGATGCGGGCCCGGGTGCAGCTGGAACAGAACGTATCGGATACCGAGGAAATGAAGCCGACTTCGGTATCGGTTCCGTCGTACCGGTATCTGTTGGCGACTTCTCCGAAATAAGCATCTTCGACAGGGTGCAGAGGAGCCAGTCCGGTCAATTTTTCGTATATTTCTTTTTTAGGAACGACGTCGGTGAAATTCCAGCCGTTGCTTGTGCCGACATCCATATATTCAATGAAACGAAGCGTGACCCCCTGTTCTTTAAAATAACGTGCCATGGGAAGTATATCTTCGTCATTGGCTCCGCGCTGGACGACCATATTCACTTTCACCCCAAGTCCTGCTTCCTGTGCAGCCTCAATACCGTTGAGGACCGCGCGCGGCTTCATATTTCTGCCGTTCATCTTCTGAAAAATGTGCTCAGTCACAGCATCCAGACTGATGTTCACGCGGTCCAGTCCTGCCTGTTTCAGCGCTTCGGCCTGTTTCACAAGAAACACACCGTTCGTTGTCAGGGCGGTATCCTTTATGCCCGGCAGGGAGGAGAGTTTCTCGATTAAGGTGGGAAGATCTTTTCGCAGAAGTGGTTCTCCGCCTGTTATTCTTAATTTTTCGACACCGAGCATTGTGAACGAGCGCGCAAGTGTTTCAATATCGTCAAAAGATAATAGTTCCTTTTCTGTCATGAAGGGATAATCGTCCCCGAAGATCTCTTTTGGCATGCAGTAGGTGCAGCGGAAATTACAACGGTCGATGACCGATATCCGTAGATCCCGAAGCGGCCGGTTTCTTGTATCTGTTACTTGTTGTTTATCCAAGCTATCCCTCCTGCTCACCCGTATGTTTTCATCATTTTAACATGAATAAGAAGACCAGACAGGGTGATAGAGTGTAAAAATGAGGATTGCTCGGAAGAAAATCTGACAAAGCAGCACAAAAAAGGGGTGGCTGCACCCGCAGGCTCATTAACCGTAAAAAAGAGACATCCACGGTGGATGCCCCTTTCTTTGGCTCTATGACGTTTTATGTCGTACCGAAAAACTGCTTTGCCTTTTCAAGGAAAGGTTCTGTTTCAGGTGTGAGTTCTGTATCTTCCACAATCGCTTCTACCGGACATACGACAATGCATGCCCCGCAGTCGATGCAGACGTCCGGATCGATATAGTACTGATCCTGCCCTTCTTCAATACAGTCCACTGGACATACGTCTACACAATCTCCGGACTTTTCGTCCTGGCATGGTTGAGTGATTACAAATGCCATACGTTCCACCTCCTTATAAATTAACCCGTGTCCGACCCTGCTTGAGCCTTTCCGGCCGGCAGAGGAAATAGTTTAACTATTCTTCCCATTATATATCCTGACTGTTTTTTGTTCAAACCAGCCGCGAACAAAAAAAGGGAACGGCCGCAAAGTAATGGTTCTCCGGACTCCGGGTGGTATCAGTAATGTGTTATTCTGAAAGGGAAGGCATTGTGCCGGACAAGCATCCCTTTGTCTCCATTTTAACAAATAATCATTATAATTCCGATATAAAAGTATAATCAAAAACCGGGAATTTTGTGAACGAATACGTGCAGAAACACCGCTGAAACGGGGTTTTCAGCGGTGTGAAGAGGAAGAATAGAGGAGAAATTCCGAAGAAAGACAGGGGTCTGCTTCAGTGAAAAGCAGGACGGATACCGGGGTTATGTTGTTTTTGTCATGGCGGCAGCTTCGGACGGATGCACCGGTGTGAGCGGCTTCTCTTCTCTGTTTGCAGGAGATGGACGTGTTTCAGAGGAACCGTTTAATTTCAGAAAACGAACCTGATCCGCGTTCACTTCCACCATCTGTACTCTTTTTTGGTCTTTGTTTTCATAGATTCTCGTATTGATTCTTCCGGTTACACCAACGAGTGCTCCTTTGTGGCAGTAAAGGGATGTATTTTCCGCCTGCTTGCGCCAAACGGTGACGGGGATAAAGTCCGCATCGATGTCACCGTGCATGTTCCGGAACGAACGCTGCACAGCGAGTGTGAAATTGCATACTGCGGTTCCGTCTTTTGTATAGGTAAGCTCAGGGTCACGGGTGAAACGGCCGACCAGTGTCACATTGTTAAACATGAATGACCTCCTTTTAGATGGGTTTGAATCCATAATGAGGGTAATGACATAGCATATTCCAGTATCGTGCGCAAAAAAGCTGATGGGGCGGACGCTTCTTTTCATGAACAGATACCTGCTGTTATGGCGGAACATACTTCCTTTTTCATGGTTCAATCAGGAACACAGTTGTTAATGGAAAAAGAATGTAGAGGGGAAGCATAAAATATCGGGGGCTTCCTGAGATGGGTGATAAAATAACTAAACCTACGGTCCTCCTTTCAACTGAGATTATTATAAATATACCAGATTTTTCGAAAAAAACCACAACAATGTTTCGACATAATCCGCCTTTCCTGTGCTGCTTCTCCTATTTTGGTACATGGATGGTAGCCATGAAGAAGGAAAGCACGGTATAATAAGGCAGAAGAAAATGTCAGGAGGTGGATGAGAGAGTCTGGAATATCAGATTCCAATAATAATGGGTAATAATAAACAAAGGAAAAAACCAGCACTGCTTCGTATGTTTACAGCTGCGTTTGCCGGTGGGGCGGCTGCTTTTCTTTACATAACAATACCCGCCGATGCAGCTGGATTCACAGATGTGGACAATGGCTACTGGGCCGCTGAAGAGATTCAATGGGCAGAGCAGGAAGGCCTGATTCACGGATATGAAGACGGCTCGTTTCATCCGGGAGACGATATGACAGAAGCGCAGTTTTCTGTCATGCTGACAAGGTATTTCGACATGGAAACCGGTACTCCCTCGGAGCTGCAGCACTGGGCGCAGCCCGCCTATGTAACGCTGTCTGAACATGAACTGAGGATGCCCGGTCTGCGTGATAATGCTGTGAAGAACCGGGCCGTGACAAGAGGGACGGTGGCTAAGGTCATTGCTCAGTCCCAGGCCCGTGAACCCGGATTGAAGGAAGCAGCAGCCTGGATGTTTGAAGAAGGTCTGACAACAGGGCGCCAGGACGGAGAAACACAGACAGAGCGCTTTGATGTGAATGGTAAGCTGACAAGAGCCCAGGCTGCGGTATTTTTAAAGCGGATCGATGACAATGGTCATTCGGTGTGGAGAGCCGAAGAAATGGTGGATCTCACGTCTGAAGGATCCAACCAGTATACCGAAATGGTCCGGCCGCTTTACAGAGAAGCCGGTGTCACCCTTTATGCCAGGAATGACAACAGTTTTGGTACAGCCAATCAGGAATTCTATCATCTGTACCAGGCCTATCAGGGTGAAATGAGAGAATTTGCGGTGGCAAGAACAAGCAGAGCGAACTTTGAACTGGCGGCGCAGGCAGCAGAAAGACTCGGTGCACCGGCCGATGCCAAACGCATTCTGCAAGGTATAATAGAAGCAGATGAAAGTGGCAGCACACAGACGGCGGGTCAGGTGGAAATCACACCGCGCCCGAGTGATGTCTTTCTGGTATGGGATGAACAGCAGTAAAAACAGCTCATAGAACGGAGAGTGATACGTGTGAAAGTAAGAAAAGCGATTATTCCGGCAGCTGGTCTTGGCACCCGTTTTCTGCCGGCAACAAAAGCACAGCCGAAAGAAATGCTGCCGATTGTGGACAAGCCGACTATTCAATATATCGTAGAAGAAGCGATGGAATCGGGAATAGAGGACATTATTATCGTAAGCGGCCGCGGGAAACGGGCGATTGAGGATCATTTTGACAAATCTTACGAGCTGGAGGAAACACTGGCTCAAAAGAAAAAATGGTCACAGCTGGAAGAAGTCCAGGACATATCCAATATGGCTAATATCCATTACATCCGTCAAAAAGAACCGAAAGGGCTGGGTCACGCCATTGCCTGTGCCAGCCGGTTTATCGGGGATGAGCCGTTTGCCGTACTGCTCGGGGATGACATTGTTAAATCGGAAACGCCGTGTCTGAAACAGCTGATCGAAACGTATGATGCCCACGAGTCTTCTGTGGTCGGTGTGCAGCAGGTTCCTGATGAAGAAGTGTCTAAATACGGCATTGTAGAACCGAAGGGACAAGAGGATGAAAACGGTGTTCTTCAACTTGCGGATTTAAAGGAAAAACCGGCACTGGACGAGGCTCCGTCGAATTATGCGATTATGGGGCGGTATGTTCTGCGTCCGGAAATCTTTGATATCCTGCACAACCTCGAACCAGGTTCAGGTAATGAGATTCAGCTGACCGATGCAATAAAGGCGCTGAATCAGAACCAGGACGTTCTGGCCTACCAATTCGGCGGCATCCGCTATGATGTCGGAGATAAATTTGGATTTGTCAAAGCTACTGTCGATTTTGCCCTTGGACGGGAGGATTTGAACGAACCGGTCCGTTCCTACCTGGAAGACGTCCTGCACAAAACCAAATAACCACCGCTTTTGCCCGCGCCGGCAGTCTGCTGCAAGAGGCGCGTACAAAATGAGACAGTATAGTAGAAAAGACGAAGTACGGGAAGCGGTCCCTGCTTCGTCTTTTCGCGCAGGCGGTATTTTCACTGCGGCGGAGCGGCTGCCTTCCCTTCTTTTTACAAAAGACAGGTGTGGTAAAAGGTTATCAACAGACCCGCTTGAAGGTTCGACCTTTTTTCCTAACTTTTGGGGTTTGGATTGACACGCTCCACCAATTGGAATAATCTACAATTAGCGTGATGTTCATAGCTTCATAGAATAAAACACAGGAGAGGATTATACATAATGAAAATAAAGAAATACATGACCCGCGGAATCGTGTCCATGGTGTCCGGGGCGCTGTTTTTTTCAGCTGCCCAGGGAGCAGGGGCTTCTTCGTTCCAGGTGGGACCGGGGGTATCATATGAAAGCGATGACGCGACCGGCGCTGACATTCTTCAGGTAGATTTGACCGAAGAATACAGCAAGCTCGATGTCAATGTGCCGGAGCCGCTTGATCAGCTGCGTACCACGTCCCAGCAGGCGGAAAATAACACAAGAAAAGGGAATAGAGTCATAGGCGCGGTGAATGCTTCTTTCTTCGATATGGGATCGGGTTCGACTCAGCTGCCTTTCAGTATTATAACGAAAGACAATGAAATCATCAGTTTTGGACGTATCTCCAATTCCAGAGAACATTACCGCAGTGAACCGATCGTTTTTGGGGAGAAAAGGAACGGGAAGGCAGCCATCGGCCAGTATGATGCCAATGTGTCAGCAAAAGTGAATGGATCGTCTGTGACGGTGGATAATATCAATACACAGCGTCTGGACAATGAAGCTGTTCTTTTCACCTCCTCTTACATTAACAATCGTACCGGTACGAATGAGTACGGTATGGAAATTGTTGTGGAGACGGCATCCGGCAATCCGGGAAGTTTTTCGTTCGGGGACGAAATAAGCGGATCGGTGACAGATATCCGTGCTTACAATGAAGCAGGAAATGCTCCGATTCCGGAGAATGGATTTGTCCTCTCCGCCCGCGGAGACCGGTATGACCAGCTTCAGAATGTGAGCATAGGAGACGAAATTACAGTAAATGCTTCTATTAATGATAAGTGGAAAGATGCGTCTTTTGTGCTCGGAAGCGGGCCGCAGCTTGTCCGTAACGGCGAACTTGCCATTACGATGAATTCGGACAGCTGGCGGTATACATCCAAAACGGAACGTACCGCTGTAGGTGTGGATGAAAGCGGAGATAATGTCTACATGGTTACGATGGACAGGGCGAGCATCCGTGATATGGCGAAGTACATGCGTGACATAGGTGCCGAGCGGGCGCTGAATTTTGACGGCGGAGGTTCTTCGACGATGGTGGCCCGGCAGCACGGGGACGGATACGCAAGTGTCATGAACGAGCTCTCCGGCGCGGAACGCCGCGTTTCTTCCACGCTGCAGGCCGTCAGTACAGCACCGCGGTCGCCGCTTGATAAGCTGATTCTATCACGAAACGATGGAGTCCTTCTCACCGGCCATCAAATGAATGTTTCGACAGTTTACGGAATGGACGAGTATTTTAACCCTATTGACGTGAGTACGGCTGATATTACCTGGAACTTCAGCAGCAGCGCCGGAAGTATGGAAGGCACAACGTTTACAGCTGAAAACGCCGGCGAAGGCCGGATTCAGGCCAGTGTGGACGGGAATCAGGTTGGCTCTACCGGCGTGAGTGTGACGGACAGCTTTGACACATGGAACCTTTCTCATTCGGAACTGAATGTGAACACCGGTGAATCGGTCCGTCTTTCTGCTGATCCTGCGCTGTCGGACGGCCGCAAACTGCTGTTTGACAAAAGCCGGATCAACTGGAGCGTACAGGGAGATGTCGGATCAATAGACAGCAGCGGTCATTTCACCGCTTCCGGGGAAAGTGCATCCGGAAGTATTACAGTAGAACTGGCCGGCAATTCTTTTGATATACCGGTTCAAGTAAATGCGCCGTCTGCATTTAACGACGTGCCCCGTGATTACTGGGCCTCCGGCAGCATTGAATACCTGGCGGGCCGTGGTATCATTAATGGATACAATGATGGAACGTTCCGCCCCGGGGGAGAACTGAAACGCTCCCAAGCTGCAAGCATGATGGTCCGCGCCTTTGATCTGGAGCGCGGAGACCGTCCGTCTCCTGAGTTTTCCGATATAACAACTGACTTTCATGCCTACGAGGACATTGCCGCGGTCGCGGATGAAGAATTGATGCGTGGCAGCGGGGATACATTCCGTCCAAACGGACAATTGACTCGTGCTCAGATGGCTGTCATTCTTGTCCGGGCGTTTGACCTGGAAAATGAGAGCAGCAGTAGTTCCTTTGATGATGTAGATGAAGATTACTGGGCGCACGGCGCTATCGAAACACTTGCCTCCTACGGCGTGGCCCGCGGCAGTGACGGCAGTTTCCGTCCCGGCGAAGCCGTCTCCAGAGCTCAATTCACCGTCTTTATGGAACGGGCACTGGAAGATTTATAAGATGGAAAAAAGCTTTCTCCTAATAGAATAGGGGAAAGCTTTTTTATTGGGTCACATTTTCGCTGTGGCAGGGGGGAGGTAATTGATCGATAAATTTGGAGAATCGATCGAGAAACCTAGAGAATCGATGCAGAAATCACGCAAGCCCACCAGAATCAATCGAGAAAAAAGAGAATCGAGCGATAAATCCGGAGAATCAATCAATAAAAACTGCGCTCCGATTGATAGACCCGGCTCCTCAATGGATCCAGGTTTCTTTCTGCAGTCGAGGATCGATGAATAAAAGTGGAGAATCAATCGAGAAAAGGCGGGAATCGATCGAGAAATCGAAAGAATCGATCAAGAAAATCGGAAATGGGAGGAGAATCGATCGAGAAACAAGAGAATCGATCAATAAACCCCGAGAACCGATCGAGAAAATGCAAAGAGCAATTGATAAACTTGGGGAATTGAGCTGGAAACACCAAAACCCCGGCAGAAATCATCCAGACGTACAAAAAAACCGGGAGATGCGCGCTGCATCCCCGGTTTCAGCGATTTAATGAGCTGTATTTTTCTGAATCGGATAGGCTTTCCAGCTGCTCAGGTCAATATCGTCTTCCTGAACCATGCTGCTTGGGAAAATAAAGGTCCAGGGTTTGCTTGTATTGGCTTTGACACCGAAATCATTCATTGTGAAGCCGCCTTTTGCTACGGTGGTACCGCCGGCGTCTTCGACCTGAAGCGGAATCTGTTCCAGTGTTACATTTTTCTCACTGCCGTTGCGGATGAGAAGCGTCACATGGAGATCGCCGTTGTCTTTCTGGACGGCTTTCAGTCCCATGAAATTTACTTCACCCGGTTTCGGAGGATCGAGCCGCTCCACCATGTTCTGCAGTTCATGCTTGTCTTTTTCTGCAAGAGACTGTTCCCAGCTGTTCTGAAGATCCAGACTGTGTTTGCGCGAAGATGGTTTCAGCTGAAACGCAAGCTTCCATCCTTCCGACGGAATGTCGGTTGTGAACAGTTCCTGATCACTGAACGTCATGTTCCAGGGCCGGCTGCTGTACGGCGGAATGTCCCCTGCTTCTTCAAGATCCATGGTTTTGCGGCCAAGCACCTGCTCGGAACTGTCGAGAAGTACAAGTGTCGTTTCGTGCAGCTTAATGGTTTTATTCAGGCTGCTGCGGATAAAAGCCGATACCTCAACCGAACCCTGTTCCTCGTTTTGCTGCAGACTGATGCCCGAAAGCGAAATCTGGTTCGGCGCAAGAGGCGGGCATTCCATATTCAGAAACTGAAAGGAATACTGATCCTCTTTGGATACATCCCATTCTGGATGAAACGAAAGATCCGTGTCGATCTGTTTTTCCCGGCCTTCGGTGTCACTTGTTTCATTCAATAGTTCTTCGGAGGAAACGGTTGATTCATTTCCTTCCATTTTCGGTTTTCCGTCTCGTTTTTTACGAAAAAAAGGAAGCATTATTTTTTCACCTCTTCCGGTAAAATCAGCGGGCGGATGAGTTTGGATAAATGAACGGAAGCATCCTGTTCAATTAAATCATACATACGGGAAAACAATTCATAGCCTTCCCTTGTATAAACCCGCATCGGATCTTCCTGCCCGTAACTGCGAAGTCCGATGCCCTCTTTTAAGCGGGTCATTTCTTCAAGATGGCTGAGCCAGTGCCGGTCGATGTTGGTCAGCAGCACTTTGCGGGCCTGGTTCTGGACACCTTTGCGTTCACGGAGCTGTTCCACTTCTTCAAGGAAGGCAGCGGTTTTTTCTTCGACAAGCTCCATGATATCTTTTTGATTTTCCGCCTTCTTAGGGAGCTGGATGCCCGGGGTTACGATGATGCGGTTGAGTCTGGTTTCAAGTGCCCGCAGATCCCATTCTTCCGGTACATATTCATCCCCGCAGTAGGATTCCACAAGCTTTTTCGTGCTGGATTTGACGATATTTATCCAGGATTGCAGCGGATCATCGCTCTCCAGTACTTGATTACGCAGCGTATAGATGACGCGGCGCTGTTCGTTGGCGATGTCGTCCAGTTTTAATGTGAATTCACGCAGCGATGCATTCGCGTTTTCGCACATTTCCTGAGCCCGGTTAATAATGGTGTGGGCGTCATCATTTTGCACGACGCCGTTCTCGTCGGTTTTTAGTTTTTCTTTCAATCCTTCAATATCCTCTTCCCCGAAGCGGAGCAGCATCTCATCTTCAAGAGAGACGTACATCTGTGTTTCACCGGGGTCGCCCTGCCGCCCGGAACGGCCTTTCAACTGATTGTCGATCCGTCTGTTTTCATGACGTTCCGTGCCGAGTACAAAGAGACCACCGGCTTCGGCTGCTCCCTCGCCGAGCATAATGTCGGTACCGCGCCCGGCCATATTGGTGGCGATGGTAACCTGGCCTTTCTGACCGGCAAGAGAAATCAGTTGAACTTCGCGTTCCACACTTTTGGCGTTGAGAAGCTCATAAGGCACTTTCCGGTCATCAAGGTAACGAGCCATCGTCTCTGACTGAATGATGGAAGTCGTGCCGATCAGCACAGGCTGTCCTTTTTCATGACGCTTGGAAACTTCCTTGGCAACTTCCCGGTATTTGTCTTCAGCTGTCGCAAAAATGAGGTCGTCCCGGTCTTCCCGTATTCTCGGTTTATTGGTTGGAACCTGGATAACATCCATCCCGTACAGGTTGCGGAATTCTTCCTCTTCTGTTTTGGCTGTTCCGGTCATGCCGGAAAGGGCCGGGTACATCCGGAAATAGTTCTGAATCGTGATCTGGGCCTGGGTTTTATTCTCCTCGGTAATTTCAAGTCCCTCTTTAGCTTCGAGTGCCTGGTGAAGACCATCGCTGAACGTACGGCCTTCCATGATGCGACCGGTATACATGTCAACGAGCTTGATCTCCCCTTCTTTCACGATGTAATCGACATCGCGTCTGAACATGACACGGGCGCGCAAAGCCTGCAGCACGAAGTGATACAGGGTATGGTGCTCGAGGTCATACAGGTTGTCGACCCCAAACGCGCGCTCGACCTTTGTAATACCAGGATCGGTCAAGCTGACAGAACGTGTAATAGGGTCAAACAGGTAGTCTTTTTCCGGGTCAAAACTACGGGCCATTTTGGCGCAGATTTGATAGAGTCCAGGGTTAACTTCGGTTTTTCCGGCAATAATCAACGGTGTTTTTGCCTCATCGACAAGAACACTGTCGATTTCGTCGATAATAGCAAAATGGTAGGGACGCTGTACTTTTTCAATCGTACTCTGCACCATATTGTCTTTCAGGTAGTCAAAACCGAACTCGTTACTCACGCCGTATGTAATGTCTGCTTCATAGGCTTTACGTTTCTCGTCTTTGGCGAGCTTTGGAACGTTCAGGCCGACGGTCAAGCCGAGAAATTCATGCACCTGCCCGATCAAATCACGGTCACGGCGGGCCAGGTATTCGTTGACGGTAATGACGTGAACGCCTTTTCCTTCAAGTCCGCGCAGGTAACTTGGCAGGGAAGCGACAATCGTTTTTCCTTCCCCGGTCGCCATTTCCGCGATATCACCGTCATTAAGTGTCAGTCCTCCGAGAAGCTGAACATCAAAATGACGAAGCCCTATAATTCGCCGGGACGCTTCACGTACGACGGCGAAGGCTTCCTCTGTGATGGACGACAGTTTTTCCCCTTTGTCGAGGCGGTCCCGGAACTCTGCGGTTTTCGCCTGCAGCTGTTCATCACTCAATTGTTCTATTTCCGGTTCAAGCTTGTTGATCCGTTCTACTACTTTGTTATATTTTTTCAGTCTTCGTTGTTGTTCGTCTCCAATGATTTTTTTCAAAGAAGCTAACATGCCGCGCTCTCTCCTTATTGATCCCGGTATAAACATCCGTGACATTCCGTTTGAAAAAGCAATCACGGATAGCTGAATCCCCGGTCGGGGGATGTTCCGAAGCAGACGGCAGAGAGCCTCCGCGGGTGGAAGATCCCCATTCCGCCTACCTTCAAAAAAGTCACTTCCTCAGTATATCATTAAATCCCCGATTATTTCATTAATTCTTAGGCACGAAAATAAATAGGAAGATTCAGGATTTTCTGCTATAATAAGAGGTAGATAGATACATAGAAAGGGGAGGAACGATGAAAAAGTTTATAACAGGTCTGGCTCTTGCCGGCAGCATAACGGCAGCTGGAACAGCCGGGGCTGCAGAAGAGGAAGGAAGCGGCTCAGACGAGCAGGCATTGTCTTTTAAGGAAAAGAAGGAACTGTTGACAGAAGCCGCACTGGAACATGACATTCCTCCCGAGATTGTTAAAGCGATTGCATATGAGGAAACCGCTATGCGGCAGTTTGATGAGAATGGGAACCCTGTCATGAACCAAAATGAAGACGGGGGCGTGGGCATCATGCAGGTGACTCTGGATGAAAATGATCTGGAGGACCGCAGCGTTGATCAAGGCAGACTGGAACAGGACACGGCTTATAATATTGAAGTCGGGGTCGATCTTCTGAACGAAAAATGGAACTGGGCAGGTTCTGTCCTGCCGACTGTGAATGACGGCAGTAAACAGGTGCTTGAGAACTGGTATTTTGCCATTCTTGCCTACAACGGCCTCGACCGCCGCAATGATCCGGCGGAAGGAGAAAGCGTGTACCAGGAAGACGTTTACGGTGTCATTGAAAACAACAGTCTGCTCGGCAGCAGCCAGGTTGATGTTCCGGAATGGAACGCAGTATATCAGGACGGAGAAGACCGTATCCGGTTTGAAGAGCAGGAAGTAAAAACAGATACAAAAACACGATCTACTCAGATGGCCCGGAGTGGAGACAATATTTACACGTACGCGGAAGATTCCGGTATGCAGGTAAATTACCGGGAAGGACCTTCAACAACGGCCCGCACGGTCGGGGGTATTTCTCTTTATACACCGCTTGAGGTGGAAGGAGCAGCGGCCCATGACAACAGCCCGACCAATCATTTTGTGTACTATCCGGTCCATTACGCAGATATCCGTGATGGTTACATGGCCAGTGCCTATGCCCGCAGCGGCAGCATTACCAACTTTTATGACGTCCGGAGACAGCCGTTAATAGAGGCTGTCGGCTACCTGGAAGTGCGTGGTATCTTGAGCGGGTATCCAGGTGGAGAGTTCCGGCCGAATGAGTCGATTCTCCGCCGCCACGCCGCTTCCATGATGGTGGATGCGCTGAACCTGGAAGCCCCGGGTGATTACGAGCTGCAGGCTGCTGATATGGAAGCGGGAGACCTCGGCTATGATGCGATGCGTATTCTGGAGTACAACGGAATTATGACAGGTAGTAACGGGAATATCCGTCCAAATGAGAACATGACGCGTGCACAGACGGCTTCCATTCTGGTTTCGGGTTTTGAAGAAACACTGGAAACACCGGCGGATTCTCATTCCTTTGAAGATATCGGGGAAGATTTCTGGAACTATGAAGCAATCAACACCCTGTATCATAACGAAGTCACCACCGTGGAAGCTTTCCGGCCGAATGAAGACCTGAAACGGTCCCAGTTTGCGCTGTTTTTGAAGGCGGCGATGACGGATTAAACAGAACCGTTCTGCGGCAGCAGAATAGGGCAGGTACCAATCCGAACGACTATTCGGAGTGCTGCTTTAAGCGCTCGATATCGTTCGGATTTTTTTATGCTGTATGATCCCCTATCACACCGGCATATTGAAAGGGAGATGCAGCTGATCACGATCCTTCAAAAAGCTTGAGAGAGGAGCTTGTGGACATTGGGAGGGGGGAGTAGAGCCCGTAGTGTCCACGGAGTCGGGTTCTCTGGACACTATGAGTCTATCGCAAAGAAAATAGTGGCTCCGCCCCGGCCGCCGGCAGCCACTACCGACTGGATTCAATGCCCTAGTGTCCATGGAACACCGCTTCACAGCTGATGGACGATGAATTTTTCCATAAAACAAGCTCCCGGTTATCACATTCGATAACCGGAAGCTTTTTTACTCATCAGAGACTGCTGGTGCCGTGTTGTTACGATTCCCCTTCGATGGAGGAGTCGAGATAGTTTTTGTAAAGCTGATAGGAGTCGTCGCCGTAGTTATTAAGAAATTCGGAGGTAGGCTCAAAGGCGCGGGTGACAGCTTCCTGTTCGCCCTGCGTGTCTCCCATCTCCGCATACACCTGGCTCATCCGGTAATAATGGGTGGGATTTTCGGAATCGAGAGCGGTCAACGTTTCATACCGCTGCAGACTTTCCTGATAATCACCGGCAGCACGGTAAGCCTTCGCCAGCGCAAGCAGCAGGTCCCGTCCGGGTTGTTCATTGTTTTCTTCCATCTGCTGTTCCAGGTCAAATAGAAGCTGCGTTCCTTTATCCACATTATACCCGGATTCAATCAGTACGTTGGCATAATCAATCAGATTCTCTTCACTTTCGGGATTCAGCTCATACTGCTGCTGCAGTAATGACGCAGTGTCTTCCACGAGAGCCGTGGCGGGGTCATCATTCTGCTCAATGTGGGCCTGAAGGGCTTCGGTATAGCGCTGGGAATAAGCAGCGGCCTCCTCTTCCTCTTCAGCCTGAAGTTCCCGCAGATAAATAATAATTTCATTAAAATTTCCGTTTTCAATTTCTTCTTCCATAATACTGTTGACGTTGCTTTCCGACAGCTCGTCAAGCCGGAAACGTTCGGCGAGCTCCTGGAGCGTTTCCGTGTCATAAACAAAGTTCTCATCGTCATAGGCGTACTGCTGGGTGTCGATCCGCTGTTCCTCTGCCAGATGCTGGTTCATGCCGTAGGTAGAGCATCCCGACAAAACGATCAACGCGCCAAACATGCTGATTACATATTTTTTCATGTTTATATCACCTGATTTTCAAGGTATGAGCGTCCGCATGAAGCAAACGCTGATGTCATTTATGTTAATCATAACGTCTTTATTTTATATGAAAATCGGGAGAAAAAAAAGAACAGAAATTACCATGTACATTACAGTAAGATCACATTTGTAACAGTTGTGTAACCTGAGACGCTAGTATTTTACCATTTTCTATCTTTTCGTGAAATCTGCTAGTCTCCGGGGTGAAGTCATGATATTCTATGGAGCAGAAGGAACGGGTTGGATAAAGATGCCGGACTCTTCATATGTCTGGAACTTTTTCATGAAAACAAGTACTTCACCATTCAAAGGCATTCCCTGGACGAAGTACAACAATCACAGCAATGGGGAAAACAACAGAGAGGAGGAACAGGTCTTTGAAAAATAATATATTAGCAGGGCTTGCGTCTGCCTTGATTCTGACTGTTCTGCCGGTAGCAGGTGGAAACACAGCGGAAGCAGTCGATCGGTATTCCGACGTCGGGTCCGGTCACTGGGCGGCGGATGAAATTGAGTATCTGGCAGAAGAAGGGGTAGCAACCGGTGATGCCAGCGGAACCTTCCGGCCGAATGAATCTCTGACAAGGGCACAGGCTTCGATTATGATAACCAACGCACTGAATGAGCAGGCACCGTACGCCGGTTCCCCGTCATTTTCAGATGTAGACGCTGGTTACTGGGCTTATGACAGCATCGAAAGAGCAGCACAGCTCGATATTTTTCAAGGCAGTAACGGACACTTCAATCCAGGTGGCAATATTGAGAAAGCACAAGTCGCAGCAGTAACCGCCCGTGCGTTTTTTGGTGAGGATGCCGAAAATGCAGCAGGATCGGTTGATTATGAAGATATAGATAATGATTTCTGGGCAAAAGGGTACATAAAAACCCTCGTTGATCAAGATATCATAGAAGATTCAGGACAGTTCAATCCCAATGAAGCTGCAACACGGGCTGAGTTTTCCGCCTACATCGCCAGAGCGATGAATGGGGATATTCAAGATGGAAACGATGGCAGTCAGGAACAGCCTCAGGAAGAAACGGACAGCCGCGTACTCTATGAAGGTGTTGTTGATGCCGATACGCCGCTGAATGTCCGGAGCGGTCCCGGAACGGAAAACGGTGTGCTGTACACCCTTCAGGACGGCAGTACCGTTGATGTACATGAACGTACCGGCAGCTGGCTGAAAATCGACGGCCACGGTGGTGAGGGCTATGTTCACGGGAACTATGTCACCAATGTGGACGAGGTGGATTCGGACCAGGACAACACAAACAGCTCTGCCGAACCTATTTTGGAAGGCAAAGTCACCGCCTCCACCCTGATGGTCCGGGAAGGCCCGAGTGCATCCAATGATTCGCTCGGCCGTCTCAGCCGCGGCGAGACCGTGAAGATTTATGAAGAGACCAACGGAAGCTGGGTCCTCATTAAGTATAACGGTGACTGGGCCTACACCCACAGCGGTTACCTGGATGAACGGGAACCCGGTGAGAGCGGCATGGCAGGTAAAACCATTGTCATAGATGCGGGTCACGGCGATCACGATCCAGGCGCCCAGGGTAACGGTATTATCGAAAAGAACATTGTTCTTGATGTGGCGCTCCGTGTGCAGTCCAAACTCGAAAATGAAGGTGTCAATGTTGTCATGACGAGAGACGATGATACCTTCGTCAGCTTGAGCGGCCGGGTGAATATCGCTGAACGCGCGGATGCGGACTCCTTTGTGAGTATCCACGCCAATGCGGCAACGGCCTCTGCCAACGGAGCCGAGACATTTTACGACGGCAGCCACAGAGCAAGAGAAAGCCGTGAACTTGCCCAGTCCATCCAGGACCGGCTCGTTCGGGAAACAGATATGAATTACCGCCGGGTCTCAAACACCGGGTTCTACGTCATCCGTAATACGACGATGCCAAGTACACTTATTGAACTTGGTTTTGTCACGAACACCCATGACGCCAACCGGATGAAACAATCCGGCTATGAGAACAAAGCGGCACAGGCAGTCGTAAATGGTATCGACGACTATTACAGTTGGTAACTGCCATGCAAATCCCCGTTCGGATGAAAGATTAAACATCCGAATGGGGATTTTTTTGTTTCTATTTGCAGTTCTGTACTCCGGAGTACGAAGAACGGCTGCGTTTCTACCTGATTCGCAAAAAAGGTTCCGATTATCCTTTGTGGATAATCGGAACCTTTTTTAGATTCATCATTATTCTCTTGTGCTTCGGACTCTTTTTATTCCTGTCCTTCCATCATGGCGTCTACTTTATCAGGGTTTTCTTCGATCCAGTCTGCAGCAAGTTCTTCAAACGGAACATCATTTTGGGCGTATTCATACATCATCTGTTCCAGGTCCTCGACACTGATACTCCAGTTGGACAGAATCTCATATGCTTCCGGGTATTTGTCCTGAACGCCTTTATAAGAAAGCACATATACGTTGTCATATTTGAAGTTTTCTTTCGGTTCTTCAAGGAACTTCAAATCATAATCAACAAACATGGAGTGCGGGCGCCAGCCGGTGATAATGACGGGTTCTTCATTGCTGATTTTTGACTTTAACTCGCTGATCATCGCTGTTTCACTGGACGGCAGCAGTTCAAATCCGGCTTCTTCGAGGTTATAATCCGCCATGACTTCTTCCGATGTATTAACAATGCCGGCACCGGCACCGATTGTGTATATTTTACCACCGAACTTCTCCGGATTTTCTTTAATATCCGCAATCGATTCTGCTTCTACATACTCCGGTACCACCCAGCCGGTTGGTACTTGTTCGTAACTGGTGGATACTTTCTGAAGATCACTCTTGTATTCACTCCAAAGCTGCTCTTCGGTGTACGGGAGCCAGGCGTCCATAAAGAAATCAATTTCTTCGGACTGCATGCCTTCCCAGATTACCGGCTGATCGAGGAGTTCGATTTCTACGTTATATCCTGCTTCCTCCAGCAGCTGTTTTGCAATCTGGGTTGGCGCTGCTGTGCTGGTCCAGGATGTTTTTCCGAAGGTGATGGTTTCCCCTTTATCATTGCTGCTTTCCTGTTCTGATTGTTCGGACTGTCCTTCGTTACTGGAACTTCCGCTCTCGGAAGCTTCTTCACCGCCTCCGCCGCAGGCCGTGAGTGCTGCCAGAACTGCCGGAGTTAAAAATCGTAATACTTTCTTCATGTTATTGCACTTCCTTTCGTGGTTGCAGCTGCTGATAGGATTCGCGCATCGTTTCCGGTGTGAACGGAAGGGAATCCGGACGGTCGCAGCTCCAGTGTTGATACGATTCATTGTTAAACCGTTTGATAAGCTCTTTGGTTTCATAGACTTCCAGGTTATATACCCAGTTGGCCATAATCATCATAGCCGCCATATGAGATCCTTCATTGGAAGAAGTACAAATGTCTTTGACGAGATGAACATGATAATCTCTGAAATAAGCGTCAAACACGGACGTCATCAAACAGCCATCTGTTACGACACCCCCTATAATAAGATCTTCAACCCCAAGACTTTTCAGCATGAGATCCAGGCTCGTTTCATAAAAGGCACTCCAGCGGTATTTGTCGATGACGATATCGCTGTTCTCCGGCGCAATTTCGTCAAAAATTTCGATGTTTTCGGTGTGGGAGGCGTAATAATACGGTGTATCGTCTTCTTTCAACGGTTCATCTTTAGAAAGCCCGGCCTGATCACTCCGGTTAATCTGCCGGGTATAAATGATCGGAATATTCTCCCGGCGGCAGGCATCAATCAGGGTTTGAGTGTTAGCAATGACGTCGTCCATCTGAATTAAGCCGAAGTTGCTTTCCTTTTGAAGATCGATGAGTACTAAAGCGGTCTGTTGTTTATTCATTGTGGAACTCCTTTATTTCTTTTTTTGTCGGCGGAATATATTCCAGCATTTCTCTGGACTCAAGGGTGTTGGCAAAACGGGTGGTCCAGTCCAGATAATTCTGAGCTTCCTGTATCAGTTCCAGGTCTCGGCGGGCTGTTTCCCGTACCGTTTCATCATCGGTTTTTTCCGCCATTTCCTGGAGAGCCGGTTTTGTCTGTTCAGCGGCTTTCATCAATAGATTGCGCTCCTGCCGAATCTTTTTCACAAAATAATTAATGAAATTCCGCAGAAAATCTTTCTCAGCGATGAAATGATCTTTCCGTTCTCCTTTTTTCCATACTTTGGTTACCATTTCTGTTTCCTGCAGCTCGCGGAGCCCGTTGCTGACAGATGCTTTACTCATGGCCACCTGTACTTTGATTTCATCGATCGACATCGGTTCGCCGGCAAAATACAACACTCCGTAAATGCGGCCGACAGAGGGGGTGACGCCGTAAATAACCATTGACTGGGCGATGGCGCTCTCCATCACATCACGTGTTTCTTCGAGCTTATCCCATTCGGAAGACATGATAACCCACCTTTTATCGTTTGTTTAATATATTTAGTTTGTTCAATTTGTATAATTAATTTTAAACCAAATATCTGAAAAGTCAACCCAGTTTCAATAAATAATGAGGAAAATACGAGAAATCACCCTACATTTCCTGTTTATTAATGGTAAAATGAAGGTAATATTACATAACTAAGATAGAGGAGTAGAAGATATCTTGTAAGCGGGGAAACGGAGGAATACAAATGAAACCAAAAACCTATGTATCTATCACCGCAGCCTGTGTGCTGGCTTTTTCTTCATTTTCAATTTCTGCTGAAGAAACATTTGACGATGTGAATGAAACCTACTGGGCATCAGAAGAGGTCGAATATATTGCGGATCAGGGTATTATAACTGGATATGAAGATGGATCCTTCCAGCCTCAGGAAGACGTAAGCCGCGCTCAGACCGCGAAAATGCTCACGGAAGCGCTTGATCTGGAGCTGGTGGAAGAAGGTGATTCTGATTTCCAGGATGTTGAACAAGGGGCTGCGATGTACCCTTATATAGCAGCAGTCGCCAAAGCAGGCATTATGACCGGAAGCGGCAATACATTTGAGCCGGACGATTCGTTGACAAGGGCTGAAATGGCTGTTGTTCTATCGAACGCGTTTGGGCTTGAAGGAAGCATGGAACAAATGTTTTCCGATGTGTCCGAAGATTTCTGGGCAGCTGACGCCATTGAAACGCTGGGAGCAAAGCGGATAACAAGCGGCCGTGAAGATGGCAGCTTCGGTCCCGGAGAAGACACAACAAGAGCTCAGTTTTCTGTCTTTTTATCCCGGGCATTAAGTGAGGAGTTCCGGGTGGATGAGGTTCACATGCCTTCTTCAGGTGTGGACAGTGAAGAACAGGTCTGGCACTTTCGGGGCATTGCGCTGGGAGACTCCAAGGAGTCGATGAAAGCAGAACTCGGGCAGGAAAAGGCAGTGCTTGAGAGCCGCTACGGATTTGACTGGTATCTGTATCACACCCGCTATAATGAGTACGTACAGTTTGGTGTTCAAAATAACGAAGTGGTGGCTGCCTATTCGAACCAGGATACATGGCAGGGCGCGCGTAATATCGAAATGGATGACACGAAGCCGGACGTGATCGATGCTTACGGGGATCCGCTCTCCCATATTCAAAAAGGCGGTGCCCGCTTTAGTATAGATACCAAGGAAGCAGGAACGTATAAAGAAGATGGGCAGTATGAAACCTTTTTCTACGATAAACACCGCGATCACCGGATTACAGCGGTACTCGTTATCGACAGCCAGGTGGAAGAAGGGTTTCGGAAATATTATGCCGAGCCGGACCAGAGTTTAAAGGAGAGTTATGAGCGCCTTGCTTTTCATCTGGCCAATGCCCAGCGCCAGCGCTACAGCAGAGGTATTTTGACATGGGACGCAGAGGCGGCTTCGACAGCAAGATCTCACAGTGTTGATATGGCTTCGAACCACTTTTTCTCCCATGAAAATCAGGACGGGGAAGATCCGTTTGACCGGATGTCCGGAGACGGCATCGAGTACAGAAATGCAGCGGAGAATATTGCCTACGGCCAGGTCAGTCCTATCAAGGCGCATCAAAGCTGGATGAATTCTGATACAGGACACCGCGAAGCACTGCTCGGTAAGTACGGGCGTCTCGGTGTCGGTGTGGCTTTCGACGAAATACGAAAGCAGCCGTATTACACCCAGAATTTCTACACCCCGGAATAAAAGCGTGCCACGAAGCGGCATCTTCCGGTAAGAGGAGCCCTTTCTCACAGAGAGGCTCCTTTTTATTTCAATAGAAGAAAGCAATAATAATCCAGAGGTGATAGGCATGCCGGAAAAAATTACAGTCGTGGGAAGCATTAATATGGATCTTGTGACGAGTACGGAACGTATGCCGGAGCAGGGGGAGACCATTCTTGGAGAAGATTTTTCCGTTATTCCCGGAGGAAAGGGCGCGAATCAGGCTGTGGCAGCTGCGAAACTGGGGGCGGATGTTCATTTTGTCGGCCGCGTGGGCAGTGATGTGTTTGGCGGACGGTTAACAACGCATATGAAGGAGCAGGGCGTGTCCGCCCGGGATCTGCAGCCGGTCCCTGATGAGCCGTCGGGTACAGCGTCCATTATTTTAGCCGAGCAGGATAATCGCATTATTGTCGTGCCCGGAGCCAATCTTGCGGTTACTCCGGAGGTTGTGGCAGCACATGAAGACGTGATTGCTGACAGTGACATCCTGCTGCTGCAGCTCGAAATTCCGGTGGAAAGCGTCACGAAAGCGGCAGAACTGGCGGCTCGGCACGATACGACTGTTATTTTGAACCCGGCACCGGTCCAGCATCTCCCGAAAGCGCTGCTGGATAACGTCGATTATTTTACCCCGAATGAACATGAGCTGCTGCACCTTTTTCAGAATGAAGCCGATCCATCCATCTATCGTTCGAGATGTATTATGACAAAAGGGGCGGACGGTGTGCTGTTCACCCAGGACAACAAGGAAAAGCATATCCCCGGCTACCCGGTGGAACCGGTGGATACGACAGGGGCGGGGGACACGTTTAACGGGGCGCTTGCGGCTGCACTGACTCGGCAGTATCCACTGGCAGATGCCTGCCGCTGGGCCAACGCCGCTTCTGCTCTGTCCGTGCAGAAAATGGGAGCCCAGGGCGGCATGCCGGAGCGCCAGGACGTCGATGCTTTTCTGAAAGACCAAGTTGAGCGGCAATGAACGACAGGGTACCGTAATAAGAGAAAAAACGGTACGTGTACCCAGGAAGAGAGCTGTTCCAAACGGGACGGCTCTTTTTTTTATGGACACGTTTTAGTGCAGAATGTCTGGTAACACAAGATAGGAACCACAATCTGTCACTTCAGGAGCCGAAATGGGTCGAAAATGGGGACTTGCGGACACTTTTTCTCCCGCCGGCAAAAAAATGTCCGCAATATGAGTTTTGGGGACATTTTCAGAGTCTGTCTGTCTATAAATGAGTCTTTTTGCCCGCAGCGTAAGCGGCTTCGTATTTTCTATTAACCAAGACGATGTTGTAAAAAAATCAAAACTAGGATTGAGCAGATATCGGGTGTATAATGGAAAAAAAGGTGAATGTATGTGCTGCGTGCCTGCACAAGCACGCAGCACTGTTCTGCGATTCTACATATAAGAAAAGGTCAGGTACGTAAACATATGAAGGTTGGAATTATCGGCAATTACGGGCATAACAACAACGGCGATGAAGCGATTCTTGCCGGACTCCTCCATCAACTGACAACGGAGGGAGGCGTAAAAAAAGAAGACATCGTGGTGTTCAGTAACGACCCCGCCAATACAAAAGAGCGCCACGGCACGGTATCTTACCCTCTTTTATACAAAGAAGGGGGGACGCTTAAGTCCGGTCTGAAAACGATACGTGAAAGCCGGAAGGTGATGAAACATCTGGATCTTGTCATCATTGGCGGCGGGGGTCTCTTAATGGACATGTATAAACGGGACGCTCCGTTATACAGCGTCCTTGGGCTGACAGCAAAGCGGGCAGGCTGCCGGGTAGCAGTCCACGGCGTCGGAGCTGGTCCGATTAAGACAAAGACAGGGGCGTTCTTTATTAAACGTCTTCTTCGCGCGGCATCTTCCGTTGCTGTCCGGGATGAGAAGTCACGCCGGCTGCTTCAGCAGATCGGCGCACCGGGGGATATTCACGTCATATACGATCCGGCCTTTTCCGTGCCGGTGAACACGGTTCATGAAACGTCAGCAGCGGTGCAGAGCGTTGGAGTGACGGCTGTGCCGTATTTCAGTACGCAGTACTGGCCGCAGGCAGACACCGCCAGGCACGAGGCGTATCTGGACGGGATGGCTGCATCGCTTGATGAACTTATCGACAAAAAAGGAGTGGAGGTTACGTTCTTTTCGACGAAGTATCCCGAGGATGTGGAAGTGACAAAAGCCATTGCCGGACGCATGAACCACCGAAACGATGTACATATTCAGGAGGCGAACCTTACGCCGCAGGCAATCGCGCAGGAAGCGGCAGCGCTGGACCTTGTTATCGGCACCCGGCTTCACTCCCTGATTCTCTCGGTCACTGCACAGACGCCGGTCATCGGCGTAGCCTACCACCAGAAAGTAAAAGACTTTATGGAAGAAATCAATCACCAGGATTATACAGCGGATGTAGAAGATTTAACGCAGATTCTGCCGGCTTTTGAAAAAGCGGAACAGGATTGGGCACGCCTGCAGGTGGAGGTCCGAACTGTTTCCGAAGCATTGAAAGAACAAGCGGCTGAAGGCATGAATCTGCTCCGCCTGAAAGGACGAGACTAGGATGAAGAGGCTGAATAACCTATTTTATCAATACCTGCCGGCAGAAAGGACGAATCAACTGCTTCTTATGGCAACGATGGCGATTGTCATATGGACGTCGTTTGAGCTGCTTTTCACAAGAATATGGTCGAACTGGCTGCCTATTATCCCCACCCTGCTCGGTTACGTCACCGAAGGGCTGCTGATGCTGATGGCCGCCGTGGTGCTCCTGCATCCGGATATCGGACGCCGGCGCCTGCTGCAGCGCTTGAAAAATCCACTGAACACCAGTCTGATTGTCTTTTTCGTTTTTGCGCTGTTCAGTATGTTTGTCAACAATGTTCCCTTTGCGCAAGGGGTCTTTGGGGTGCGCGCCATCTTTCAGTTTCTGATACTGTTTTTCATTCTGCTTGCTGTTGATATTCCAGGCAGGTTCGTGCGGCAGGTCTTTCATGTCCTGCTCGGGCTCGGTGTGCTTCAGTCGGCGGCGGGAATCTTTGAGATTCTTTTCAAAATCCCGCTTCCGCTCCGGGACGTGGAAGAGCGGAGGAGCGTGTCCATTGGAGAAGAAGTCCGCGCCTTCGGGTTCATGGATTCCAGTAACACCCTCGGCGGATATCTCATGGGGATTATTCTGCTGCTTGTGATCTACCTGTTTGTGTACCGCAAGGAGCTGACGAAAAAACAACTGCTGATCTACAGTGCGATTGGACTGTTCCTGCTTGCAGGACTGGGACTGACGTTCTCTCGCCAGGCATTTCTTGCTATGATCGGCTGTTTCGGCCTTGTTGGTCTGATTTTCAGAAAAAACAAAGCGTTCCGGATGATGCTGTACGGGGCAATAGGGTTATTTCTCGTATTTGCCCTGGCGTATGTGGCGGCGCTGTTCATGTTTGAAGGATTCGCCCAGCGGAATGCGAATACGTTTGACCTCTCCAGCAACTACCGGTACCTGATTGTGTTAAGCGGACTTACCGTCTTCACATTCAGTCCGGTCATCGGCGTCGGGCCGGGCATGTTCGGAAGCAACGCCGCCTTTGTATTTAACTCGAAAATGCATCAGTTCATGCATGAAGATCTGCCGACTACGATGGGAACCGTAGATAATAACGCACTCTACGTCCTTGTTGAATACGGCGTGGTCGGCGTCCTCCTGCTGGCGCTCATATTCGTGGCGATTTTAAAGACAATGGCAAAAATGACCCATGCAGCTGATCCGAAGCACCGGTGGGTCGGGCTCTTCATCATCACGTTCACCGTTGCCTGGCTGTTGATGGGGACGCTCTCCACAGCCTGGGAAAATCACCAGATTGCCCTTTTGTTCTGGCTGTTTCTTGCCGTGGCGGTGAACTGGTATAAATACGACAAGACGGAGGAATAAGCTATGCGGATTCTTGTGATCAGCAACATGTATCCTTCCGCTTCTGCTCCGACGTTTGGCATTTTCGTCAAAAACCAGGTGGAAGCCTTAATGAATAAGGGGAACCAGGTGGACGTCGCAGCCGTTACCAATCCGGAAGGAGGCAGAAAGAATGCCCTTAAAAAATACAGCTCCTGGATGTGGAGCACCTTCCGGAGATTGCGTGCTTCCGGACGGGATTTCGATGTCATTCATGCCCATTACGCGTTTCCTTCCGGCGTACCGGCACGGATGATGGCCAAAAAATTCGGCATCCCTTACGTCGTGACCTGCCACGGGGGCGACTTGAATAAAATGGCCAAAAAAGGTCGTTTTATCAGAAATCAGACGAAGCGGATTCTTCAGGATGCCGCGCATGTCATCGTGGTGGGAGAGGACCTGCTACAACAGGTGGTGGATGATTTTGGTGTCCCGGAAGATAAGGTCTCCATGTTCAGCATGGGCGTGGACAGCCGGGTGTTTTATCCACGGCCGCAGATGGATATGCAGGAAGTGCTGGAACTATCTCCTTATGAAAAACATATTTTGTACGTCGGTAATATCATTGAAGAAAAAGGAATCGAAGACCTGATAGAGGCTTTTCCTAAAGTAAAGTATGAGCTGCCCAATGCCCGCCTGCATATCATCGGGCCCGCGAAACAGGAAGAGTACCTGCAGAAGCTGAAAGACAGGCTCACAGAACTTGATGCAGCCGAGGCTGTGACCTTTCACGGAGCCAAAACCCAGCAGGAAGCAGCGGAATGGATGGCAGCTTCCGACCTGTTCGTGCTGCCTTCGCATATGGAAGGATTCGGCCTCGTCGCGGTAGAGGCCATGGCGTGCGGAACGCCGGTCGTCGGAACAAACACCGGAGGTCTCGGCCGGGTTCTTTCCGGAGGCGCCGGAGCGGTAACAGAACCGAAACACCCGGTATCTCTTGCCGAACAGATGGCGCACGTCCTGGAAGACAGGCACAAACGCGCGGCGATGATCGAAAAAGGGTACAAAAAGGCAGCCGCAAATGACGCAGAAACGGTCACCGAACAGGTGCTGGAGATTTACCGACAAGCACAGCAAAGGAACGAAAAATTATGAGTAAAAAAAAGAAATCCGTATTGTTTATTTCCTCTGTCGGCGGCCATTTGACGCAATTGATGCAGTTGAAGCCGCTTTTTCAGGAATATGACTATTATCTCGTCACCGAAAAAACCGTTGTCACTGAAGGAATGAAAACAGAGCACCCGATGTCCTTTCTCGTTTACGGAGCGCGGAATTACCCGGTGAGCTACCTCTTCAAGTTCTCGTTCAACTGCCTCAAATCACTGGGTATTTTTCTGAAACAAAGGCCGGATGTCGTGGTTACCACCGGCGTGCATACCGCTGTACCGATGTGCTGGATTGCGAAACTTTTCCGGCGTAAGGTCGTCTTTATTGAGAGCTTTGCCAAAACCTCGTCGCCGACGTTATCCGGACGTCTCGTGTATCCCATTGCCGACCTGTTTATCGTACAATGGGAAACGATGCTCAAACACTACCCGAAAGCGGTGCATGGAGGGTCGATCTATTGATTTTTGTCGTACTGGGAACCCATGAACTGCCTTTCACAAGGCTGCTGGATGAAATGCAGCGCCTCATTGACGACGGTATCGTGACAGAAAACGTGGTCGTTCAGTCCGGTCATACCAACTATTCATCGGGGGACATGAATCTCACTCCGTTCTTTGCGTTTGATGAAATGGAACGAACGTTTGATGAAGCCCGTGTCATTGTCTCTCACGGCGGCACCGGATCGATTATCACTGGTGTGAAGAAAGAAAAACCGGTGATCGCTGTGCCGCGTCTTTCTGCGTATGGCGAGCACAATGACGATCATCAGACCGAAATTGTGGAACAGTTTCAGTCGACCGGCCATATTATCGCGATCGATCATCCAACAGGTCTGGAGCGGGCGCTGCAGGAGGCAAAAACGTTTGAACCGGCTCCGTTTGTGAGCGGAAGGGATAACATCCTTGATATCCTGCGGGATTTCATCAACCGGGTATGACGCCTGAACCCGAAAGGAACGTGTAACTCATGAAAGGCAAAAGGCTCATCCAGGTCATCGGGGCGGTCGCCTTTATTAATCTGCTGTCCCGTTTTCTCGGGATATTCAGAGAGATTGTTATCGGTTATCAGTTTGGAACAAACGAAGCGGCCGACAGTGTTATCACCGCCTACACCCTTCCGAACTTTTTTTATGTCGTGGTCGGGGGAGCGGTGACAACCGCCTTTATCTCCGTCTACACGAAAATAGAAGGGCCGCTTGGCAGACGGGACTATCTGGAGCAGGTATTTGCATGGCTCGGGCTGGGACTTGTCCTGTTCAGCGCCGGGCTGGTTGTTTTTTCGGATCAGGTTATCGGCCTTTTGTTCTCCGGCCTTTCTGCGGAGCAGTTTCAATTGACAACAGACCTGTTCCGGATAATGGCGCCTGCGACATTCTTTTTAATGATCTCCATGTGGCTGACCGGTTTGTTAAATGTGAATGACCGATTTACCTGGTCGGCAGCTGCCACCCTGCTGTTAAACGGATCGTTTCTTGCGATCGCCGTCGTCTTTTTCCCGTGGCTCGGTGCTTTTTCCCACGCCTGGGGAGCGGTGATCAGCGCGGCGCTCATGTGCGCGTTTCTCGTTTATCTTATCCGCCGGGAACGATTCTTTCACTTTGGATTCCGCTTCAGGCGCAGTCCGGAAGTATGGCGCACCTTTAAACTGGGAGTCCCCATCCTCCTAGGAGGGGCAACCCTTCAGCTTTATTTTCTGATGCACCGGGTGTTTGCCTCTTTTCTGGAAGAAGGCAGTATATCTGCCCTGAACTATATGGCAAAAATCGTGCAGCTGCCGCAGAGCGTTCTTATGATGGCGGTGACGACGGTTGTTTATCCGATGCTGTCAAGAAAAGTGGCCGCCGGCGAACAGGAAGGCATCAGCAATCTTTACGGCAAAGGGCTGCGCTGGATGGCGCTGTCGATTCTCCCCGTCGCGGTATTTGTCGTCTTTTTCGCGGAAGACATCATCCGCGTTGTGTTTCAGTACGGCAGTTTTACCGATCAATCGACAGCGATGACAGTACCGCTTCTCCAGATTCTTGTTATCGGAATGTTTTTCCATGCGGCGAACGTGTATGTCACCCGGTTTTTCTACGCGTATGAACGGTCCATTTATCCGGTGGTCGTCAGTCTTCTGTCGGTGCTCGGCATTAACACGGGGATCGCCCTGCTTCTTCTCGACCCTCTTGGTGCCGCCGGTGTGGCCTGGGGAACATCCATCGCATCGATATGCAACTTTTGTCTTCTCCTGTTCGGGACCCGATCTGTGTTAAAATTACATCAGGTGTCTCATGTACCATGGGCAGCAACCATCGCAAAACCCGCCGCGCTCCTCCTTTTGATGGCGGGAGGGCTGTATGCAGTTAAACAGCTCGTTGGGAGCATGAACCCCTACATAGCTTTACTTTCCGGCGGAGCAGCCGCAGCCGTACTGTTGATTGTGTTTATGAAGCTGCTGCGGTTCCGGGAAATCGATGATCTGCTGGATTACGCAAAAAAGAAGGTTGTGAAAACAAAATGAATGTAGCCGTTATTGGAACAGGATATGTCGGACTTGTTTCCGGAACCTGTTTTGCGGAGCTTGGCAATCAGGTGATATGTGTCGACAATGTTCAGGAAAAAGTGGACCGGTTAAACGAAAACGAAATACCGATTTATGAACCGGGTCTGGAAGAACTTGTCGGAAAAAATAAAGCAGAAAACAGACTCTCCTTTACCACCGATATTGGGATGGCTGTCCGGGAGTCCGATATTATTCTTATTGCTGTCGGCACTCCGGAAACCGAAACCGGAGCTGCTGATATGTCGTTTGTCTATAAAGTGGCCGAGGAAATCGGCAGAGCAGTAAATGATACGTATAAAGTCATCGTCAATAAATCAACGGTTCCGGTCGGAACATCCGAAGCTGTGCAGCAGATTATAGAGAAGCAGCAGCCCGAAGCCGATATTGATGTCTGCTCCGTGCCGGAGTTCTTGAGAGAAGGTTCTGCCGTGAAAGACACGTTCCATCCGGACCGCGTCGTGATCGGGGCTTCTTCGATCCGGGCGTCCGATATGCTTGAAGAACTTCATCAGCCGCTCACCGGACAGATTGTGGTGACGGATCCGCGCAGTTCGGAAATGATCAAGTATGCCTCCAATGCATTTCTTGCTACGAAGATTTCATTTATTAATGAGATGGCCAACATCTGTGATATCTATGAGGCGGATGTGAATGCTGTGGCACGCGGCATGGGGCTGGATCACCGAATCGGGCCGAAATTCCTGAAAGCGGGAATCGGCTACGGCGGTTCCTGTTTTCCAAAAGACGTTAAGGCGTTGAAGTACCTGGCGGAGGAAAAAGACTACCACCCGTCTCTGCTGCAGGCGGTCAATGATGTAAATGAACAGCAGAACCGCCGCATGATTGAACATCTCACGCGGATTTTCGACGATGACATTGAAGGGCTGACGATTGCGGTGCTGGGGCTTGCCTTTAAACCAAACACCGATGATATACGGGAAGCACCAGCGCTGAAAATTATTGAAGATCTGGATGCAAAAGGGGCGAACGTTCAGGCTTTTGACCCGGTGGCTGTCGATAATGCGAAACAGATGATCACAGCTGACGTTCATTATGCCGATACGGCGCTCGATGCCCTGAAAGATGCAGACGCTGCCTTTCTTGTCACCGAGTGGGCGGAATGCAAAGCACTCACCGCCTCCCAGTTCAAGGAGCAGTTGAAACGCCCTGTCGTCATAGACGGACGCAATGCACTGGATCCCGGCATCATGAAAGCCGAAGGTATCATTTATCACGGAATTGGAAGAAAATAAGCGACTGGAAGGAGAGGAGATCATCATGGGAATGAAGTGGAAGTACGCCATGCTCGGCGGAAGCCTGCTTGGCGCAGTTGTTCTGACGGGGTGTTCCGGAAACGGGGCCCAGGCCGATCAAGCTGAAAATGCTGCCAGCGTGGATTGGACAGAACAGCGTCTCGCTGAAACCGAAGAGAGCCTTGCTGCCACCGAGCAGCGTATGGATGACCTGGAGAGCGACATTCAAAGCCTCGGTGCCGGGGAACCAACCATCCCGGAAGAACCGACTTATCCTGATGTCAGCGCGGATTATTTTGCTTTTGAAGAAATTCAGTACTTATCCGATCAGGGCGTCATCAGCGGCTACCCGAGCGGTAACTTTGAACCCGGGGAGACGATCACCCGTGCTCAGACCGCAAAGATGCTGACAGCCGAGCTTGATCTGGAAGCCCCGGAAGACTATGAGATTAAGGCGGAGGACGTGAACCCGGACCATCACGCGTATGATGCCCTTGCCGCACTGGAATATTACGGCATCATGACCGGAAGCGGCGGCGAGATGATGGCAGGGGAGGGCCTGAAACGCTCCCAGATGGCGGCGCTGCTTGTTGAGGCGTATGATCTGCCGGACGCCGGGACGCAGCATTCGTTCACCGACATCGGCGAAGATTACCCGAACTATGAGGAAATCAACATCATCGCCGATCAGCAGATCACCTCGGAAGCCGGCGACGCCTTCCGTCCAAACGAAACAACCACCCGCGCCCAGTTCGCCCTCTTCATGTCGCGCACGATGAATGATTATTTTATAGAGCAGTAGAATAAGACGAACCCCGGCGGCCGTGTGTGCCCGCCGGGGTTTTTGATAGGGAAACTCGGAGAATCGATGCAGAAAAGGGCAGAAACGATCGGGAAATCGGGAGAATCGATCAAGAAAAATCGAAAATGGGGGAGAAGCAATCGAGAAAAGAGCGGATCAATCGATAAATGGGGAGAACCGATCGAGAAAAGGGCGCTGGCGGCTCCGTTTTAAGGAGATTGCTGCGATGAAGCGGCGCCCGCCGGGATCGATGCAGAAACGGCGAGTATCGATCGAGAAATCCCGAGAATCAATCAAGAAACGGCGGGAATCGATCAAGAAAATGAATAATTGGGGGAGAAGCAATCGAGAAAAGAGAGAATCAATTAAGAAATCGGGAGAATCGACCGAGAAATCCACTCTCCTCGGCCGAACATACAAAAAACCCCGGTGCGGTTCGCAATGAACCGACCGGGGTCGTTTAATCTCAGCGTTCTACAATATTAATGTCCGTATAATAGTGGTTAAGAATGTCGCGGTAGCTCATTCCCTGCTGGGCCATGTTATAGGCTCCCCACTGGCTCATGCCGAGGCCGTGTCCCCAGCCTCTTCCGGTGAACGTGTAAGCGGAGGCGGAGGCCTTCAGGTACTCAACACCGGACCCGGTCTGGACGGCCACATTATCATAGGCCACCGCTTCATCGGATCCGTCGGACTGGCGGATCTTCATGCCGACAGCAGAATCATAAGATTGTTCGGAGCCGTCTGCTGTTTTTACTGAAACGCTGTTTGTATCTTTGGATACATCAAACATCGTACTGCGCAGCGTAGCTCCGAGGTCCCAGCGGATGGAATCGGCAGAATTAGAGCCTGCCGGCAGCATCTTCTCTGTCGTTTCTCCTGACTCCTCATTTACACCGACAGCACGCATCTGCTGCACGCGGCCGGCTTCACTTTTTGAGACAATTTCAAGATCCGACAATACCCAGCTGCTATCAGGAAAGACAGCTTCGCTGACGGCTTCCTGGTTGATTTCTTCGGTCCACTCCGTGTTTGGATTGGCGCTGTGGGTGTCGTAAGGGTCGTCCACTCCGCGTATGTAAGGCACTTCATTGGCCCAGACGTTTTCGCTGTCTTCAGTGTGCCCCCCGGAACTAGCGTGGAAATAGGCATTAATCAGTCTACCGTTGTATTCGGCATAGATTCCATCCGTCTGCCGTATCGCCTGGTTGGGACGGCTGCTTTCTCCGGATAAACCGTGGTAGACTTGGTGGGTGGTCGTGTCATACAGAAACTCGTTTGCGTCCATGTTTACTTTCGCATAGTTCCTGGCGGCAACTGCCTGGGCCTTCAACGCTTCCATCGGCCATGACGCTGACATCTCCCGCGGCACGACACCCTTCAAGTAATCCTGCATGTCCAGCACGTTAAATAACTGGAGGCGTTCCACTGTATCCGGCTGTTCGCTGTCACTGCGGTTCTGTTCCTCGCCTGCTGCATCGTCGGGACTGCGCTCCTCTTCCGGGTCCACTACGAAAGATCCCCGGTACGCCGTCGTTTGAAAAGAGGTTCCGGCGCGTTTTACGGAGCTGATCTCCACGTAATTACTGTCCGACACGCCGTCCTCCTGAAGGATAAAACCTTCCGAAGAGGTGTGCATGGTGCTGTCATCATCCGAAACTTTCACGGTCACATTGTCCTCGCCGTACCGAAACTGAATATCATTGTCCATTTCAACGGTTTCTCCGTCAGCCTGGTCGATCAGCTGGTAGGAGCCGTGAATTTCGGCGTTAAAGTTGGAAGAGGGGACGAGTTTAATCGTCATCGGTTCGTTGTACAAATCCTGCGGTTCCTCGGCACCGGCTGTGGACGCAGCAAATGCGGCAATTGGAACCGACAGAAGGGCTGCGGTTATTTTTTTATACATCTAAAGATCCTTCTTTCTATGTACAGATTCAAAATAGATACCTAGTTTTCTTCCTGCTGCTGCAGCTCTTCGACGTCGCTCTCCAGTTCACCAATACGTTCTTCCAGATCATTGATTCGTTCCTCCAGTGGTTCAATCTGGGAAACGACCCAGTCTACGCTTGCAAGAACCGGTTCCGATTGAGCAAGTGCCGGAGTGGTCACAACAGCGCCTACAGCAAGAATAGAGCTTGCCGCCCCTGCCAGAAAATAACGTTTCATTATATCTTCATCCTCCTTCTTTCCTATGAAACTATGAAAAAGAACAATAGGGTTCACAGGAAATATGTCGTAAAATATGAAAACATGTGCTGGAGAAAATTATACCAATTTTCAGCGGAAGAAAAAAGATTTCTTCCGAACTAAAAATAGATATGAAACCTTCATGGAAAAAAACACGTCTAATACGTAGAAAGAAGAAATCAAAAAATTTTATAAAGAAATGGTACGGTTTTATGCAAAATATGATATAATTCGGTGGAATGCGTTTTTTGATTAGAAAAAATAAGGTGAATATCTGAACGATTTGCCCTGTGATATACAACATACATAAAACTTCGCAGAATAGGTAACGGTAATGGAGGAGGTTCAAAATGATAACTGGACTGGCGCTGACCACTTGTTTTCTTCTTTCGCTCATTTTGACTCCGGTGGTCAGGAAACTGGCGTTTAAAATCGGAGCGACGGATCAGCCGAATCACCGGAAAGTTCATAAAGGAGCCATGGCCCGTTTAGGAGGACTGTCAATTTATGCAGCCTTTCTCGTCGGACTGCTCATTTTGCAGCCGGAAAATGCCTATATGCCGTATATTCTGACAGCGGGCACCATCATTTTCATCACAGGATTTCTTGATGATCTTATGGAGTTATCCGCAAAATGGAAGCTGCTCGGTCAGATTGCCGCAGCTGTCATTGTCATTATGGGAGGAGTCCAGGTCGAATTTATCAACCTTCCGTTTGACGGCCGGCTGTATCTGAACTGGTTCAGCATTCCGCTCACACTGCTCTGGATTATCGGTATTACAAATGCGATAAACCTGATCGACGGTCTCGACGGACTGGCCGGAGGGGTGTCCTCCATCGTTTTGGCGACCGTGTCGGTACTTTCCATCATACAGGGAGACATTTTCATCGTCGCTCTCGGCATTGCGCTGCTCGGCGGGACACTCGGATTTCTCGTCCACAATTTCAACCCCGCTAAGATTTTCATGGGGGACAGCGGAGCGCTCTTTCTCGGGTTCATGATCGGCGTCATTTCGCTCTTAGGGTTTAAGAATGTAACGATATTTTCACTCGTCGTGCCGGTTATTATACTGGCGGTACCGATTTCTGATACGTTTTTTGCAATCATACGCCGGGTGGTGAACAAACAGCCTCTCTCCGCACCGGATAAGTCGCATCTGCATCACTGCCTGCTGCGGCTCGGCTATACTCACAGGCAGACCGTCATGATTATTTACGCGATGAGCCTGTTTTTCGGCATGTCCGCCGTCATGTTCACCATTTCCACGTTGTGGGTATCGCTTGTGATTATGATGCTTCTTCTCATCGCGATTGAACTGATGGCCGAATTCGTCGGTCTCGTCAACACACAGTACCGCCCGGTCATGCGTCTGATGAACAAACTCAATCCACCGAAACGACCATAAATACCGCTCCCTGCTTCCGGCAGGGAGCTTTTTTTATCATTTTTATGAGAATCGATGCAGAAATCCCGAGCATTGATCAAGAAACGGCGGGAATCGATTAAGAAAATCGATAATTGGGGGGAGCAATCGAGAAAAGAACAGATCAATCGATAAATTCGAAGAAATGATCGAGAAATGAACGCAGCTCTTCCGTTATCAGAAGCGGGGCAGGGGTTCGCTGATTATGAAGCGGTATCCATCCGAATCGATGCAGAAATCCCGGGCATCGATCGAGAAACGGCGGGAATCGATCAAGAAAAATCGAAAATGGGGGAAAAGCAATCGAGAAACGAGAGAATCAATCAATAAATCGGGAGAAACGATCGAGAAATGAGCGCAGCTCTTCCGTTATCAGAAGCGGGGCAGGGGTTCGCTGATTATGAAGCGGTATCCATCCGAATCGATGCAGAAATCCCCAGCATCGATCGAGAAACGGCGGGAATCGATCAAGAAAAATCGAAAATGGGGGAAAAGCAATCGAGAAAAGAACAGATCAATCGATAAATCCGAAGAAACGATCGAGAAATGAACGCAGCATCTCCGTTTTCGGAAGCGGGGCAGGGGTTCGCTGGTGTGAAGCGGTATCCACCCGAATCGATGCAGAAATCCCGAGCATTGATCAAGAAACGGCGGGAATCGATCAAGAAAAATCGAAAATGGGGGAAAAGCAATCGAGAAAAAGCAGAATCAATCAATAAATCGGGAGAAACGATCGAGAAATGAGCGCAGCATTTCCACTTTCGGAAGCGGGGCAGGGGATTGCTGGTATAAAGCGGTACACGCCCGAATCGATACAGAAATCCGGAGAATCGATCAAGAAACTCAGAGAATCAATCGAGAAAAGAGCGGATCAATCAATAAATCGATAGAATCGATCGAGAAAAAAGAAGGAACGAGCGAATACTCGTCGAATATCAAAGAGACACATACAAAAGGAGAAGACGCCATGATCAAAAAACACCGGACGAAACCGGAGATTCTCGAGAAACTGGAGGTTCTGCAGCGGCGGCTGCTGGAGCTGCACCCAAAACGGGACGAGGTGAAACAGAATTACCTGCGTTATGCGGCAGGCTACCGCGGGGAAAAAGCCATCGACTATCATTTATCGTTTCTCGATCCCCCTCATCTTATTCTGCATGACCTGCGCCTCTTCAGCCGGACGTCCCACTTCCAGATGGATACCCTCCTGCTCACCCCGTCGTTCACATTAATAATAGAAGTGAAAAATCTGGCCGGCACGCTTCAATTTGATGAACACCGATATCAGATGACCCGGCGGCTGCACGGAGAAGAGGAAGGATTTACGGACCCGCGTCTGCAAGTGCAGCGGCATAAGCTGCAGCTGGAAGAGTGGCTGAAACACCATTCCCTCGTTCTCCCGCCCATCTATCCCCTTGTTGTCATCAGCTTTCCCTCTACTATTATTCAGGCTCCTCTCACCAATGTCATTCACGCCGCCCAGCTTCCATTTGAAATCGAAACATACAAGCGCAGGGAAGGAAAGGCAGCCACACCGTTTTCATCCATCCAAAGGGTTTCGGACAAGCTGATCTCAGCCTGTCGTCCGAAAGAAGTGGATATTCTGGAGGAATTCGACCTCACCCCGGGTGATGTGCAACGCGGAGTGCAGTGCCCGGAATGCGCGAAACTGCCGATGAAAAAAGGCAGAAACGGGCACTGGTGCTGTCCTTTCTGCGGCTTCAGCTCAAAAGACGCGCCTCGGTCTGCGCTTCAGGACTATAATGCTCTTATCCATCCATTCCTTACCACCGAGCAATGCTGCGATTTTCTTAACCTTCCCTCCAGCCAGTTCACCCGCCGGCTGCTCCAGTCCCTGAACGTTCCACATAACCGGAAAAACAAAGGAAGAGTCTATGATCTGACCGATATTTAGTGAATCAATCGATAAACTCAGAGCATCGATCAATAAATGGACGCAGTGTCTCTGTTTTCAGAAGCGGAGCAGGGCTGCCCTGGTAGGAAGCGGTCCATGTCCGAATCGATGCAGAAATCCGGAGCATCAATCGAGAAACCCCGAGAATCAATCAAGAAAAATCGAAAATGGGGAAAAAACAATCGAGAAAAGAGCGGATCGATCGATAAAGGGGCGCAGGCAGCACCGTTTCCGGAAGCGGGGCAGGGGTTCGCTTCCATGAAGCGATGCCTACCTGAATCGATGCAGAAATCCGGAGCATCGATCAAGAAACTTGGAGCATCGATCAAGAAAAACCGAAAATGGGGGAGAATCAATCGAGAAAAAGCAGAATCAATCGATAAATCCCGAGCATCGACCGAGAAACACAACCGCGGGCCCAGTCTCCAGCCCCCATACACAAAAAAGCTGAACCTCCTTTAAGGAGATTCAGCGCTGTTGTCCGAAGAGGATTCTTCGTCCAGTTCAAGGTGGTTCCGCAGCTTCTGTGATACGTCTTCGGTTACTTCCGGGAGCAGCTGGTAATAATAGATGCCATCGTATCTCACATCGGATCCCTTCAGCTGCAGGCGTTCAATGTCGTCGACAGAGCCGGCATATTTATGGAAGGAAACGAGATCGCCGACGGTGAAGTTCATCTTCATATGGTTCTGCACGCTTTCCATCACATCATCGTATTTGTGGATGGAGCCGATGGAGGCGCTGCGCTGGATTAAAGCAGAAATAATCTGTTCCTGACGGTCTCCGCGTCCAATATCACCGCGCGGATCCTGCTTTCTCATACGCGCAAAAGCGAGAGCTTCTTCGCCGTCCAGCATCTGCGTGCCTTCTTCAAGAGAAATGGCATTGTCATTGCCTTCACTGTCCTGTTCCGTGAAAGCGAACGGAACATCGACTTCCACGCCGTTCAGCGCATTGATGATCTCGATAAATGCTTCAAAGTTCAGCTTCACATAATAATCGACCGGCACATTCAACGCATTTTCGACTGTTTCGACAGCAAGATCGGTGCCGCCGAATGCATTAGCGTGCGCAATCTTATCTTCGCCGTGACCCGGGATATCCACCAGGGAATCACGCGGAATGCTCGTCATCTTGACCGATCCTTCTCCCCGGTTGAACGTAGCAAGAATCATCGCGTCGGTGCGTCCCTGGAGTTTGCCGTCCCGGTCGTCAGCACCCATAAAAAGAACGGAAATATTGTCTTCATTTGGATCCACAGCGACATCGCGTTTTTCCGATTTATCGCCCCGTTCCAATGTTTCCTGGGTATCTGCTGCGACCGTGGTGAACTTCCAGGCGAAGTAGCCGACCATCGCGCCCAGAAGCACGAAGGAAACCAACCCAAGAATCATAAATGTCTTTAACACAGGGCGTTTTTTCCGCTTGCGCCGCCCTACTCTTGTATGAAATTCGCTGTCTGCCATAGTATTCTCCTTCATATAGGTAAATTCCCGGATGTTTCGTCTCCATCATTTTACATAACCGCACTACGTTCGTAAATATATTATTTTTCCAGAAAAAAAGCCTTACTATGCTTCTGTCTATGAGACGGCGAAACCAAGGGTATCGTTACACTCTCCAGCAAAAAAATTATTTCCGGGGAAATAATGCCGCCTTATGTCGAAAAATTCCCCTTAACTGGTTACATCCTGCTCAAGGTATGTTTCTTCGATTTCATTGATCTCCACCTGACCGTTAGCGGTGTTTGTCACCCATGAAGTGAATGCTTCTTCTCCGCCGGCCGGCACATACACGTAGAATGTCACAATGTCTTCATAAGAAATATCTTTCAGCAGATAGGAAGACTGACGGAGGTCGTTTTCGAGTCTGCCGAGCAGCGTGTAATCCACCGAAGCGCTCATCACTTTCATACGTGTCCGCTGCACAATGCCGGAAGCTTCAAGACCTGCACTGACCGCCTGCCCGTAAGCTCTGATCAGACCGCCCGCACCGAGTTTGATTCCGCCGAAATAGCGGGTAACAACGACACATGTGTCCTTTAATTCTTTCTTTTTCAGTACTTCCAACATGGGGACTCCCGCGGTGCGGGATGGTTCTCCGTCATCGTGCGCTTTTTGAATCTCATCATTTTCGCCCGCCAGATAAGCGGAACAGTTATGTGTCGCGCCGGCATGTTCTTTTTTTACAGCATCAATGAAGGTTTGTGCCTCTTCTTCGGTTGTAACACGAGCGAGGTGGGCAATGAAACGGGACTTATTAATGGTTATTTCATTCGTTTTTCGTTGTTTTACGGTATAATAGGTATCCGGCATGATGGAGCATTCCTCCTTTTGGTGTAATTATACTATAATCATATTGTAAAACTATGAAAGCATTAGACATGATATCCTGTAGGTAGAGAAAGTATTTTCTCAAATAAACGCAGAATATGGAAAAGTTTGATTTTTTCTTAGGAAAGGGTTATAGGTCCTTCAGAGTGTGCTAAAATAATCATAACGAACTGTGAGGTTCTGTCAAACAATAGAAGCGTGGTGACACTATTGTCAACAAAGCTATCACTGGATGAAATTATCGACCAGATGCTGAGCACTGTTGGTGACAGCAAGGAACAGATTTTTGAAATCAGCGAGAAGTCCAGGAAAGAATATGAATCGCTTCAAAAAGAACTGAATGACGTACGCGACAACGTGGCCTCGGTCATTGATAAAACGGAAAGAACAGAAATGCAGGCCCGTTTTGCGAGAAATCGTCTCGCCGAAGTCAGCCGTCATTTTAAAGATTACACGAATGAAGATGTAAAAAAAGCCTATGAACGGGCAAACGAGCTCCAGGTGAATCTTGCGGTGCTGCAGCAGGAAGAAAAGCAGCTTCGCGAACGCCGCGATACGATTGAGCGGCGTCTTCTCCAGCTTGAAGGAACCATGGAGCGTGCGGAAACGCTTGTCAGCCAGGTCACGGTTGTGTACAATTTTCTGGCCGGTGATCTCAAAGAAGTAGGGGAAATGGTCGAAGATGCGAAAGAAAAACAGCAATTCGGCTTGAAGATTATAGAAGCGCAGGAAGAAGAAAGGAAACGTGTGGCACGGGAGATTCATGACGGCCCTGCCCAGATGATTGCCAATGTTCTCCTTCGTTCGGAACTCGTGGAAAGAGTTAAAAATGAGCAGGGAATGGACAAAGCATTGGAAGAAATTCAGGATCTACGTACGATGATCAAGTCCAGCCTTGCTGAAGTAAGGCGGATTATTTATGACCTGCGTCCGATGGCGCTCGATGATCTCGGTCTTGTCCCTACATTGAATAAGTATTTGAGTAACCTGGAAGAAGACACAAACATGAATGTGCGGTTCTCTTCTCTCGGGCAGAGTGACATCCGGCTTTCTCCAAATCTTGAAGTCGGGTTGTTCCGAATTGTGCAGGAGGCCGTCCAGAACGCTTACAAGCATGCAGAACCATCCGATGTTCAAGTGAAAATTGAACTGAAACCCTCCTATGTTTCTATCGTCATAAAAGATGATGGAAAAGGATTTGATCCATCCGCTGCGAATGAGAATTCTTTCGGATTGATGGGGATGAGGGAACGTATCAACGCCCTTGGCGGAGAATTGACGATTGATTCCGCTCCCGGTAAAGGAACCGTCATCATGCTTCATTTGACGTTTGACGGTTCAGCGGGTCAGGACAGTGATTCCGCTTAAACGTAACAGAATAAAAAACAGAAGAGACGAAAACAGGAAAGGATGAAACGATCCATGCAGGAACAGGAAGAACAGATGATACGATTAGTACTTATAGATGACCATCAGCTATTTAGAGAAGGAGTCAAACGCATTCTCGATATGGAGAAGAACTTCGAAGTGGTTGCAGAAGGCGACGACGGGGACGAAGTCGTATCTCTCGTTGAAGAAAACGATCCGGACGTTGTCCTGATGGACGTGAATATGCCGGGGACAAACGGCGTGGAAGCAACACGCGATTTAATCGGGAAATATCCGGATGTGAAAGTGTTGATCCTCTCGATTCATGACGATGAGTCCTACGTGACCCATGTTCTGAAAACGGGAGCAGCAGGCTACCTGTTGAAGGAAATGGATGCCGATGCCCTGATTGAAGCGGTGAAAGTAGTCGGCCGCGGCGGCGCCTACATCCATCCGAAAGTGACCCATAATCTGATTAAGGAATACCGGCGCCTGGCTTATGGTGATGCCGATGTGGAAGCCCCGGCAGCGGAAATCGGCTACAAGGAAGTCGAATACCGGAAGCCGCTCCATATTCTTACCCGGCGTGAATGTGAAGTGCTGCAGTTGATGACGGATGGCTACAGCAACCGGATGATCGGCGAGACTCTTTACATCAGCGAAAAAACCGTTAAAAACCACGTGAGCAATATTTTACAGAAAATGAACGTCAACGACCGCACCCAGGCCGTTGTAGAGTCCATTAAAAAAGGCTGGGTAAAAGTAAGGTAATACCGATCCAACGGAAAAAAGAAAGGGTCCTGCTATGACTTCGACTGCCATTGTGACAGACAGTACAGCCTATCTGCCGAAAGAAAAAGCAGAGAAAAACGGTATAACGGTGCTCCCGCTCCACGTTATTTTTGACGGACAGGCCCTTCAGGAAGAAGTAGAACTTTCCACGGAAGCTTTTTATGAAAAACTGAGAACGACGTCCAACATGCCGACGACCTCCCAGCCTGCACCAGGTCTGTTCATCGAAACATTTGAAACCCTGGCCCGGCAGTATGATGCCGCAATAGTCATTACACTTTCAAGCGGCATCAGTGGTACCTTTCAGACCGCATCCGCTGCCGGAGAGGAAGTCGAAGGCCTGGACGTGTATGTTTTCGATTCTGAAATCAGCTGCATGCCCCAGGGTTACTTCGCGCTGGAAGCGGCTGCGATGTCGCGCAGCGGCGGGCATCCGGAAACGATTCTAAAGCGGCTTGATAAAATGAAACAGCGGACACGGGCGTATTTCATCGTGGATGATTTGAACCATCTCCACCGCGGAGGACGTTTGAACGGCGCGCAGGCTCTCGTTGGAAGTCTGCTTAAAATCAAGCCCATCCTGCATTTTGACGACCGGCTGATTGTTCCGTTTGAAAAGGTGCGCACAGAAAATAAAGCGTGGAACCGTGTTTTGCAGCTGTTTGATGAAGATGCCCGGACCGGCGAACCGGTACGGGCCACGGTGATTCACGCCAACCGGCCGGAGAAAGCGGACAGTCTCCGAAAGCAGCTGACGGATGCGTATCCCAATGTCGAAGTGGATACCGGCTGGTTCGGGCCGGTCATCGGTACGCATCTGGGAGAAGGCGGTCTTGGCATCGGCTGGTGCAGACTGCCTTCTGAATCCTGTCTTTTATCCCACTAAAAAAAGGAAGATGCCGATGGATGTTGTGCATGCGGTTGTTCCCGGTCGTCCGGATCCGGTTTGTCTGCCCGTACCCTGGGTGGAGCAAACCATGCAGATGACTGCCGGTCCGGACGTAATCAGCCGCCTCCCCATGCTGCCTTTCTCCCCCAACCCCGGCACGCCTCTCCCTGCCGCGTACCACTATCTGCAGGAACGCGACAGCGGCAAAGAACTGCTTTTCGACGAAATAGACACCGATCCCCATACATTGAAATCACTCCTTCTCGCGGGCTGGATGCAGGCGCGTCCCGGTCTCGTTCCATACAAAAAAACATACCAATGCCGGCGCTGCGGGAACAACAAGCGGGACCGTTTCGGTACTATTCCATGTGCCCGCTGCGGACGGCAGTGCGTTTACTGCCGCCACTGCGTAAAGATGGGAAGAATCTGCGCGTGTTCCATTCTTTATTCCTGGACCGCTTCCCCTGTTTATCCAAAGCCGGACAAACCAGTACTTCAGTGGCAGGGAACCCTCTCCCCCGGCCAGCAGAGAGCATCCGGCGCCGTCGTACAGGCTGTGGAAGAAAAAAAAGAAATATTAATCTGGGCGGTCTGCGGAGCAGGCAAAACAGAGGTGCTTTTCGAAGGTATCGCACGAGCACTGGAGCTCGGCGGAACCGTTCTGATCGCCGCCCCGCGCACCGATGTGGTTCTTGAACTGGCACCAAGACTCCAAGCTGCCTTTCCGGACATTCCTCTTGCTGCGCTGTATGGCGGAAGTGAAGATAAACAGAAAGCGGCCCGGATCATAACAGCCACCACCCACCAGGCCATGCGGTTCACAGACGCTTTTGACACGGTCATCATCGATGAGGTCGATGCTTTTCCTTACTCGGCCGATGAATCGCTTGTGTACGCTGTCTCCAAAGCCGCCCGTCCGGATGCCGCTCTTATCCGGCTGACAGCAACACCCCCTGTCTCTCTCCAGCGGCAGGTAAAAAGAAAGCAGCTTCCATGCGTGCGCATCCCCCGCCGTTATCACGGATATCCGCTCCCGGTGCCGCGTTTCCAGTGGGCCGCTTCATGGAAACGGCTGCTTCAGAAAGGCCGCCTCCCCGCCGCGGTGGAAAACTGGTGCCGCGGGCGCATCGACAGCGGGACCCCTGCCTTTTTATTTGTTCCTTCCATTTCTGTGCTCGAACAGGTCGAAGCTGCCCTGAAAACAATCGAACCGGCTGTCGAAGGGGTACACAGCACCGACGACAACCGCCATGACACCGTCCGCCGTTTCCGGAAAGGAGACGTGCCGCTCCTTGTGACAACGACCATCATGGAGCGCGGCGTGACGGTTGAAAACGTAGACGTCGCCGTCCTCGGCGCGGAAGCTGCCATTTTTACAGAAAGCGCCCTCGTTCAAATAGCCGGGAGAGCCGGTAGAAGTGCAAATCATCCAGATGGGGATGTCGTCTTTTTTCACGCAGGAAAGACAGAGACGATGACCGCGGCAAAACGTCATATTACGTCAATGAATAGAGAAGAGGTGCAGCGCTGATATGGCAGAATGCCTGTACTGCGGGAGTCCCGACACATCCACTGCAAGCTGGAGAACCCTGTTATTCCCTGACCATTCAGGGTTGTGCCGGGCGTGCCGGTCCCTCTTTACACCGATTCAGGAGCCGGCCTGTAAGACGTGCAGCCGGCCAGTGGAACATCCCGGCCGCTGCATGGACTGTGAGCGCTGGGAAGCCGATCCGCACTGGCGGGGGATTCTCCGCCGGAATGTTTCCCTCTTTCCGTACAATGACGCGATGAAGGACTGGACGGCGCTCTGGAAATACAGGGGAGACGCTGTGCTTGCTGCATCGTTTCGCCACCGGATCCGTAAACTGTACCTCACCTATGCTGCCGGTGCGGTGCCGGTTCCGCTGCCTCTCAGTCCGCAGCGCCTGCAGGAACGAGGATTTAACCAGGCTGCCATCCTTGCCTCGTTTACCACCCCTGCCGGCTTGTCGCTGCGCCGCACCCCGCAGCCGGCCGACATTCTCGTGCGCTCGACCCATGAAGAAAAACAAAGCAAGAAATCAAGGGCGGAGCGGCTCTCTTCTACGTCGCGGCCGTTTGAGCTGAGGGTGGATAAAAAAGACATTGAAGGTAAACATTTTGTCCTTTTTGACGATATATACACCACGGGACTGACACTTAGAAAAGCAGCGCTTCCTCTTGTGGAAAACGGTGCGGCCGATGTATGTTCCATTACACTGATAAGAGGATAGAAAAAAAGGAGGACATGACGTGCAGAGTCTGGAAAACTGCCCGCGCTGCGGGGATCTCTTCGTTAAATCCCTGCGGCCGGTATGCAATAAATGCCACAAAGAAGTAGAAGATATGTTTCAGAAAGTATACACATTCATCCGAAAACGCGATAACCGGAAGGCTAAAATGGAGGAAGTCGTGGAAGGAACCGGCGTACCGGAAGAGGACATTACACGTTTTATTAAAGAAGGACGCATTCACCTGAACCAGTTTCCGAATCTGACGTATTCGTGTGAATCGTGCGGAAGTCCCATAAGGGAAGGCCGGATATGTTCCTCCTGCAAAAGCGGCATCGAAAGTGGTCTGCAGGCAGAAGAGCGGGAAAAAGAGCGTTTGGAGAAAGAGGAAGAAGAAAGAAAACGCCACCAGACCTATCATTCCATGGACAACCGCCTGAATTGAGACATTTGTACCGGTTAAAACCGGCGCATTGTTTCCGATATAATAAATGATACAGGTGAGATACCATTAACTTTATTATAGATGAAACGATACAGGGAGGTGAGCGTGTTGAATATCAATCCACTAGGATCGGTCAACAACCCGTATCAAAAACAAGCCGACGCCCAGCGTCAAGGGAAACCGGAAACACAGCAGCAGGAACAAGACAAAGTGGAAATATCAAGCCAGGCCAAGCAGATGCAGCAGAGCGGCGATATCGAAACGGCGCGCAGTGAGCGGATCGAAGAACTGAAAAACGACGTGCGCTCCGGAAACTACAAGTTCGATGCACAGGAGTCCGCACAGAAATTTCTGGATTTCTGGTCCGGTAAATAATCGGTGTCTGTTCTGGATAGAAAGCGGGGTAGCTTATGTCCGTAAAAGCCATTTTTGAAACGATGGCCCGACTTGTGCAGCAGCATAAAGAACTGAATACGATGTCCGCCCGGAAAACGGAACTGATCAAGTCGAACCAGACGAAGGAACTGGCAGAGCTTCTGAAACAGGAGAGCCGACAGATCCGCGCGATAGAACAAACGGAGAAAGAACGGCAGGAGGCCGTGGATTCCTATCTAAAAAGCCGGGAAGCCGGTGAAACAGAAGGGACGGTCAGCGTTCTTCTTCAGTACCTTCCCGAAGGTCATCATGAGCCGCTCCTGCAGCTGCAGCAGGGTCTTCTGCAGGAAATGGCCTCCCTCCGCAGCAAGGAAGCGTTAAACCGGCAGATGGTGGAGGATTCGCGCCAGTTCGTGCAGATGACCCTGGATATGATCCAGCCGGACCCGGAAGCGGTGCATTACAGCCATCCGGATGAACAGAAACCAAAAAAGAGAGACGGCTTTTCGATTTTTGATTCCAAAGCATAATAACCCTTAAAAAACAGGAGGAGAGAGCATGACGTCCACGTTTCATGGATTAGAGACAGCGAGCCGCGGCATGAGAACCCAGCAGGCGGCGCTGCAAACGACCAGCCATAATATTTCCAACGCCAACACAGATGGGTACAGCCGCCAGCGCGTCAATTTCGGACAGACGGAACCTTATCCAGCCGCCGCCCGCAATGCGCCGCAGATGCCGGGGCAGATCGGAACCGGTGTGGAGGCCGAATCCGTCCAGCGCATCCGCGAAGGCTATCTCGACCAGCAGTTCCGCGGCGAAAACGCCCAGTCGGGGTACTGGGAAGCCCGCCACTCTTCGCTTGAGCGGACGGAAGAACTGCTGAATGAACCGTCGGATCAGGGACTCTCCAGCCGGATGAACCAGTTTTACGATGCCCTGCAGGATTTATCAACGAACCCCGAAGACTCCGGAGCCCGCGCGGTCGTGAAAGAACGGGGCGTCGCGCTTGCGGATTCGTTCAATTACATGTCCGACACGCTCGAGTCCAACAAAGCGGATCTTGCCAACCAGATCGGAACCAATGAAGACGAGATCAACTCTTTGCTCAGCAACCTCAACAGCGTGAACAAACAGATCGGCAATGTTGAACCGAACGGGCAGGTGCCCAATGATATGTACGACGAGCGCGACCGCCTCCTCGATGATTTGTCGAAGCGGATGAATATCGAAGTGGAGAAAATGGAACCCGAGGGTCTCGCGAGTGATGTCGCGGAAGGTAAAGTGAACGTTTATCTTCTTAATGGTGATGGAGAGCGGATGACATACGACTCCAACGGCGATGGAAACGCTGATACGGAGTTGAAGCTTATAGACGGTGAAAACTTGGATCACCGCTCGATTGGAATAGAGGAAGACTCCGACGAAATTGGTGACGTCTCTTTGAACTGGGAAAATGGTAATGGAACCGGTGAAGATATAGACTCCATAGACATAAAAGAATCTCCGGGATCGCTTGCCGGAATGCTTGAGATGCATGATGGAGTGGATGCAGAAGGGAATGATTTAAGCGGCACGTATCCGGATCTGAAAAATCAACTCGACCAACTTGCTCATGATTTTGCCACGGAGTTCAATGATCAGCATGAACAAGGAGAAGGGTTGAATAACTCAACTGACGCAGGAACCCCGGCTTTTTTTAATGTTAATGCCGGTTCCAGTGAAGATGCTGCCTCCAACATAGGAGTGACGGATGCGATTAAAGAGGATACGGATAAAATAGCCGCTTCCTCGGATGGTAACGCCGGAGATGGTTCCAATGCGACAGAACTCTCGAACATCAAAGAAGATCATTTCGACGAGGAGTACCAGTCCCTCATAGGCGAATACGGGGTACAGACGGCGGAAGCAAAGCAGATGATGGATAACAGCGCCACGCTTCGCGACAATGTCGACAGCCGCCGTATGGAAGTGAGCAGTGTCTCGCTCGACGAAGAAATGACGAACATGATTAAGTTTCAGCAGGCCTATAACGCAGCCGCGCGGAATATTACCGCGGTCGACGAAATGCTCGACCGGATTATCAATAACATGGGACGCGTCGGAAGATAATACGTGAATGAAGGAAGGTGACCCCCATGCGGGTAACTCAATCGATGCTGGCACAGAATTCGCTTAATAACCTCAATCAGAGTTTCGAGCGGATGGGTGTGCTGCAGGAACAGCTCTCCACCGGAAAAAAGATCACAAAAGCTTCCCAGGATCCGGTCGTTGCCATGAGCGGCATCCGGTACCGCGGGGAAACGAACCAGATTCAGCAGTTTCAGCGTAACGTCGGGGAAGTGAATAACTGGATGGATTCCACCGATTCCGCGCTGGGTAAGACGACTGATGCCATGCAGCGTGTACGTGAACTGACGACTCAGGCCGCGAATGGTTCCTATGAAGAAGGACAGCGTGGAAATATAGCTGAAGAAGTCACGCAGCTGACACAGCATGTTGCGGACATGGCGAACTCTGAGGTGAATGGCAAACATATATTTAATGGAACCGAAACAACGACTCCCCCTGTTCTTAAACCGGAAGAAGGAGCAGATGCGGATCTTGCTGCTTATCAGGTCATCAATGATGGGGAAGTGTACGAGCACAACGGCGGCACGGAGTTTGAAAACGATGCGGGTAATACGATTGAGCTGAATTATGATGGGGAAGGGAACTTAACCGGAATCTCCAAAAATGGGACCGCCGATGCGGTAAATAAAGAAGAAATAGTAATGACCCGTACTGATGCAAATACAAATGATGTAGAAATGGAAGTCATGCAGGGCGTGAAAATGCCGGTAAACTCCAATCCGGAAAACACGTTCCAGAATGGTCTTTTTCAGGATCTCACCAGCCTCAGCGCTACACTTCGTGATGAAAACGCTGGGTCAGAAGAAATTTCAAACCATCTTGACACGATGGACAATCACATCGATAACATCGTAAACGAGCGTGCGGAAGTCGGTGCCCGCCAGAACCGCGTGGAAATGATTGAAAACCGGCTCGGTCAGCAGGAAGTAACAGCAGAAGAAATCATGTCGGAGAACGAAGACGCCGATATGGAGAAAGTGATCATGAACCTGATGAGTCAGGAAAATGTGCATCAGGCCGCGCTTTCTTCAGGCGCACGTATCATCCAGCCAACACTTATGGATTTCCTGCGTTAACGAATAAGGAGGCGGTGTGAATGAACATGCCGATGGTTGAAATACGGACAACAGATGCCAGAATCGGCACCAATATTTCACGACCGCCGATGCAAATGAAGCAGCGCCCGGCTGAGGTGAACATCGAACAGAACCTTCATGACACGGTGGATATCTCCATCAAGCCGGCAAAAGTACACATCGATCAGTCGGAAGCGCGAAGGCAGAAAGGCATGGTCCCTCCGCTCGAGCAGCAAAGCCAGTGGCTGCAGGAAGCGAAACAGAACGTTTCGGAATACATGGCCAAGACCGCCCGCGAAGGCGAACAGATAAAAGCCATTCATGAAAACGGGGGCGGGGGCAAAGTATTCGCCCAGCTGGCAAAAAAGAACGGTCGTATGTTTGAGCACGAACTCGAACCCGGCTGGATTCCAAAAAGCATAGAATCGGTGAAATTTGAAGTGGAACCGCATGACGTCCGCTTTGATGTCGAACGGCCGCAGACCCGTTATGATGTACAGACGCACGAACCGGAGACCAACATTCCACGCTGGGAAGTACAGCACTACCTGCGACAGCGCTCCGACATTTCGTTTGACGTCCGCGGCCTTGAAGTCAACCGTACGTTGTAATCACAACCGATAAAGAGGGGATACATCCTTGAATATCCATACGAAATATTTTGGAGAAGTAACCATTGACGACAATAGTATCATACGTTTTGACCACGGCCTCCCCGCGTTTGAAGACGAGACAGCATTCGTACTGCTCCCCTTCAGCAGCGATGAGGTATTTTTTATTCTGCAGTCTGTACACACCCCGCAGCTTGCATTTGTCGTGACAGATCCATTTCAGTTTTTTAACGATTACCAGGTGGAAGTGCCGGATTCAGTCATTGAACAGCTCGAGATTGAAAAAGAGGAAGATGTGGCGCTGTTTGTCATGCTCACCCTGGAAGAGCCGTTCTCAAAAACAACGGCCAACCTCCAGGCTCCAGTGCTCCTCAATATGAAACACCAGAAAGGTAAACAGCACATTCTCAGCGAATCCCCGTACGAGAGAAAGCATTTCATCTTTCCGCAGGAGGAACACGCGGAGCAGAAAGGGGTTCGCTGATATGCTCGTATTAACACGAAAACCGAACGAATCCATTCAGATAGGGGAGGATATCGAGATCAAGGTCATCGCCGTCGAAGGCGACCAGGTCAAACTCGGCATTAATGCTCCGGGTCACGTGGACATCCACCGGCGCGAAGTCTATCTTTCCATTCAGGAAGAAAACAACGAAGCCGCCGGCGATGATAATTTATCCATTCTGGAAGCTCTTTCCCAACAATTGAAAAAATAAAAAATTCGTCGAATATTGGCTGAATTAGGCTCAAGGTAGGATTTTTTGGGTCGCGGAATCTGTATAATCAGGAAGAAAGGTACTGTCGTTCCTTGCGCAAAACCCCGTTGGAAGGTAATATTTACGTAAGAAGAGTAAATACTGCCAGAAATCGATACGCAGATTAAAACCAACACTCTCATTAAGCCAGGATAATAATCAGGGGGAATCAAGGAATGGCCAGGACCGTATATCAGAACGATTATGGAGCGGCGAAACTCCCCACCCTTTTTCTCGATTTTGATGGGTCTGACCGGATGAAAAGGGCTGCGGCGCAGTTGGACAAACCACTGGTCGAAACAGAAGCATCTCATTTAATGGATGCTTTAGCAGGTGGACTGAAGAAAAACACCATCTATCAATCGACCTGTAATGAAAAGACAATCTATGAGAAAGTCCATGAACTGCAGGCAGCAGAGACGTATTTCAGGTTGGGACTCAATCTTCCGTCGGACAAAAAGGAACTGGTAAAGCACCTTCTTCCTTATGAAATCTCCATCGTTTTGGCTTCCGATCGGGAGGAAAGCCAGTGGTTAAAGCACTTTCAGCAATCCCAGCAATTCCCGATATATATAGATCCAATGTTCCAGCCGCATTTGGTGAAACAGTACCGAGAACTGCACGAAGAACGCGAAGAAACCATCCGCGAACTTCATCTGAATATTGAAAAAATCCGCACCATTTTATCAGATGCGGAGCTGCGGATATTTGAGAAAATCGTCGAGGGCAAAAGCAACCGCAAAATAGCGGAGGAAAACTTTCTCGCCGTCGCCACCGTAAATAACCACGTCAGTCATCTCACGAGAAAAATGGGCGCGAATGACCGCACCCACACGATAAAACGTGCGATTGAAAAAGGCTGGATCCTTATATCTTGATTAATGCACCTGTTCCTCGTTTGCTTTTATCATCGTGATGCAGCGGCTCGTTTTCAGAATCTGCTGCTGTGCGTGATAATAGGAAGCGTTCACCTCCGCGCGCTGCCCGTTCCGGAAAACAAGATACGTCCGCTGGTCATATTTGTCCACTTCCGCGCGGAGGATATGGGAATAGAAAAACCAACTGTCTTCATTTCCAGGGCTCCCATGCAATGGAAACGCATAGATTCCCTCTTTCTCATGGACCGGAACCGGCCGCCGGTACTTAAATCCAAGCTTCTTCCTGACGTATGTAAGCCGTCCCGCCATCGACGACCCGCCTTCCAGGCAGGCCTCTTCCAAAATGCTATCCACCGGCTGCTTCGTGAAGATAATCGAACCATCTTTTTCATATACTTTCGTTCTGACTTCCCCGTCCAGCATCGACACGACCCCGACTGTATTCTTTGTCACTTCGTATACCGCTCTAAATTCCAGTGTACTTTCCACATTGTTCAACTCCTGTTTTGATAGTAGATGAAAAGTCTCGGTGCCGAATCTATACCTACTATATAACCACAGCTTTACAGAAAAATCCATTATTTTCTCACAATTTTGCAATATTATAGGAAACATGTGCAGAACAAAAGAACAACCTCCTTTCAGAAAAAACAATCCTTCTCCAAAAAAGATAAAAAAGATGCTAAAACATGGAACATCCCTGCCGATATAAAGGGTGTAAGGGCGCAGAAGAACCTGGCGGCCGACAGGATCTTCCGAGCACCCAAGCGGACGTTTCCGCCACAAGGACGTGGCAGCGGAACGTAAAACACAAACTCAAGGAGGAACTATTTTATGATTATTAACAGTAATATTCCGGCGCTCAATACTTACAATCAGATGAACCAGAACAACAACGACATGCAGGAGTCCATGGAGAAACTATCTTCCGGTCAGCGTATTAACAAAGCAGCTGACGACGCAGCCGGCCTTGCGATTTCCGAGAAAATGCGCGGGCAGATCCGCGGTTTGGATCAAGCGAGCCGTAACTCCCAGGACGGAATCTCCATGATCCAGACAGCAGAAGGTTCCCTTTCCGAAACACAGAGCATGCTTCAGCGTACTCGTGAACTTGCTGTTCAGTCAGCTAACGGTTCCAACACCGACGCTGACCGTGCGGAACTTCAGAAAGAAGTGGACCAGCTTACTGAAGAGATTACACAGACTTCACAAAATACAGAATTTAACACGAAAAAACTTCTGGACGGAAGTTTCGAAGAAAAGTTCCAGACAGGTGCCAATGAAGGGCAGAATATTTCTCTCAATATCAAAGATATGGGATCTGAAGCTCTTGAAGTTGGTACCGAAGTTAGTATGGATGGAGCTAGTGGTTTAGCATCAGGAGATGCAGGTGCAATTGCATCAGGTGAATCATATAATGTAGTATCATTGGAAGAAGGTACCACAGTTAGCGGTGGAAATGCAGCTAATTATGGACTGGAAAATGATGAAGGTAATATAGTAGCTGTCAGCAGCGGTGGACAAAGTTTTGACAGTTTATCTTCCGGGACAGCTGCAGAAGAACTTGGAAGTGGCACGTCTGTAGCATCATCCGGTGCTATAGACTTGGGAGAATCGTTCACACATGGTTCTGTATCTGTAGGTAATAATGATGGCTCCGGTAACATCGATGTTTCAGCCAAAAAAGGTATTGATATTAACACTGCAGAATCTGCAGAGTCAGCCATTACAACCATTGATAATGCAATTGAAAGTGTTTCAGCAGAGCGTTCCAAACTTGGTGCAAGCCAGAACCGTCTGGATCATACCATTTCCAACCTGGATAACTCATCCGAAAATCTGCAGGCAGCGGAATCACGTGTTCGCGATGTAGATATGGCGAAGGAAATGATGGAGCAGACTCGTGCAAGCACATTGGCACAGGCTTCGCAGTCCATGCTCGCGCAAGCAAACCAGCAGCCGCAGCAAGTTCTTCAACTTCTACAATAAGATGTCAGAAAAACTCCGGTTATCAACCGGAGTTTTTTTATATTGCTATTAATGTTTAAGGCTGAAATACGATATAATAAGTAAAAGACTACAAAGAGGTTTTAGTTAATGGAATTACGCGTGCTAAATAGAACATATATTCATAACATTGATGATGTAGAAGCAATAGATAAGGCGGTTCGAATGGAGCTTGAAGACACAGGATATTTTATTAGTCATTTAAATGTTGATGGCCGGGAAGTCTATGAAAAGCTTGATATCTTTCTTCAAGATAATGCAGAAGATATAGAAATAGTTGAAGTTGTCGTAAAAACAAAAAGTGAATTTTTGAATGACGTTCTATTGCTGTTGGAAACATATTTATTAAATGTTAACAGAGAAGTGAAGAAGATTATTCATGAATTTTACACAGAACCGGTGGAAACCACGTGGAGAAAATTTCAGGAATTTCTGCAGGGAATACAATGGATAAATGATTCTATCGAAACGGTTGATCAGTCTGTAGAAAAGTCATTTGATACAGCCGAATTTGTTCACAACCAAAAAGAGATAAATAATCACTTAGAAGAACTGATGAATGCTGTAGAATCAAATGATCACATCAGTACAGCTGATATCATGCAATTTGAGATACTGCCAGGCTTGGAACAGTTGCAGCAGAGTATAACAACTTATATTGATCAAAGAGGGACACGAGATGATGTTAATTGATAATATCAATTATTTACGAAAACATTTTCCGAAAACCAGAGAAATTTTGAAAGAACATGAAATGAACCTGAATGATTCCATCCAGGTGATTCAAGCCAAAAATGGTATGGACATATTAGAACTTAACAAAGGAAATCAGTCTTATCCCTTTCACAGTAAGTACGCCCCTGATCGAGAGGCTAAAACAATTGCAGCACAGTATAAAGAACTGCTGCATAATTACGATCACATTTTATTCTATGGAACTGGAATGGGATATCATATCAATGAAATAATGTCAGCAGATCCAGAGAAAGAGTATACCATTTATGAACCATCGCCGACTAATTTTTATCATTTGCTCACTGTGAAAACCATCACAGATGCACTGCCGGTCAAACAGTTAAATAATATCTATTTTGATATTCATGACGGTGCTGTACATCAGAATGTTACACACCTGGCCCAACAGATTACCGGAACAGTTCTTCTAATCGAATTGCCAAGTTATAAACAGAACTTCCCGGAATTATATGAAAAATTCGCAGCATCATTTAAACAAAGTGTGAAGAACAGAAAGCGTACCCTGCACACAAATATGGCGTACGAGAAACGCTGGGTGGTGAACAGTTGGATCAACAGCCCTGACATCCTGAAGACCCCAAATATACTACATGATGTTTCAAAAGGTTATTTTGAAAATAAGCCTGCTGTAATTGTGGCAGCCGGACCATCACTCGAAGAAGATATAGAGTATATAAGAGATATAAAGGAGAATAAGAGAGCTCATGTATTTAGTGTAGGATCTGCGGTAAATTCTCTCCTTTATCATAATATACATCCCGATGCAGCTATTTCTTATGATCCAAGTACATTAAATCAACGGGTTTTTGAAAAAATCGTTGATGAGGAAATTGATAGTATTCCTTTAATATTTGGTACCAGTATAGCTCATGAAGTGTTGCAGAATTACCCTGGTGATAATAAGTTTCATATGATCACAAACCAGGATACATTTTCTCCCCATTGTTTACAAAGGGAAGATAATAATAAGTTAAAAGTAGTTCAAGATGCACCAACCATTGCAGTTCTGGCTATGCAGATGCTAGGCAACCTTGGATGTAATCCTATTATTTTAACAGGGCAGAATCTCGGATTTTTGGATGATAAACGGTATGCGGACAGTATTTCCTATTCGCACGTATCAAACGATGTTCAGGAAAATGAATATGAAGAAATGGTAGATGATGTATATGGAAATAAAATTCCAACAAATTATGCATTTCAGGAATCAAGAAGACAGATTGAACACTTTTTACTATCTGCTATGAAAGGTTTCACAGTGATAAATACAACGAAAGGGGGAGCTTCTATATCAGGTGCACCTTTTCAGCCTTTGGATCATGTATTATTGGAGACCTTAGAAAAAAATAAAATAACAGATGAATGGTGTAATACTGCTCAAAATAATTATAATCGACAATATACTTTTGAAAAACTGGAATTGCTGGATCAAGAAGTGCAGAATGCTCTTTCATTGATACAAAGAATAAGCAAAACACTGAAAAATTTAAATCAAACCATAGAAAACACAGATGTATCCATGCTCTCTCAAATTTTCACTCAAATTGATAAAGATATGAAAAAGCTAAGGAAAAATGAAGTTTTCCAGCTGTTCTTACAACCTATGGAAAGAAATAAATGGGAAAATTATATACAGACAATATCGAACGTCAAATTTGAAAAAAACAGTGTAAGTAAAGCGGAACGTATACTTCAAGTGGTCGGATCTTTTTTATACGCATGCAGCGAAAACATGCGCATTGTGCGTTCAGTATATAACACTATAAATCAAGAACTCATAATAAATTAAATGAGGAGTAACTATGACATTTAAAAAGGTTCTTATTACAGGTGCAGATGGTTTTATAGGTTCTCATTTAACGGAAACAATGATTCGAGCCGGTTACGATGTCCGGGCTTTTATTCAATATAATTCGTTTAATTCGTGGGGATGGCTGGATGACAGCCCGGAGGAATTACAGCACAGTTTGGACGTATTCAGCGGTGATATACGGGATCCTCATGGTGTGAAAGAAGCGGTCAAGGGATGTGATGCTGTCCTGCATCTGGCTTCGTTGATTGCGATTCCGTATTCGTATCATTCCCCGGATACTTATGTGGACACGAATGTTAAGGGAACGTTGAATGTCATGCAGGCAGCCCGCGAGCAGAATGTAAAAAAAGTTGTTCATACGTCTACAAGCGAAGTGTATGGTACTGCTCAGTATGTTCCGATTGATGAAAATCATCCTACCCAGGGTCAGTCCCCTTATGCGGCATCTAAAATCGGTGCTGACCAGATAGCATTATCGTTTTACCGGTCTTTTGATCTTCCTGTTGCAGTTATCCGTCCGTTCAATACATACGGTCCTCGGCAGTCTGCGCGTGCTGTCATCCCAACAATCATTACACAGTTAGCTGCAGGAAAAACCGATATAAAGTTAGGATCCATCCATCCAACCAGGGATTTTAATTATATCGACGATACAGTAACTGGTTTTATTCATATGATGAAACATGAAGCTTCTATTGGTGAGGTTATTAACATCGGAAGTAATTATGAGGTATCGATTGGGGACTTGGTAGACTACATAGCTGAGGTTATGGATGTATCATCTCTGAATATTGAAACAGAAGATCAACGAATCCGTCCTGCCAAAAGTGAAGTGGAAAGATTATGGGCAGCCAATCAGAAAGCTAAAGAACTCATCGGCTGGGAACCAAATTATTCAGGCGTCGAAGGATTGAAACTTGGATTAAAGCAGACAGCGGACTGGTTTTTGCAGAAACATAACTTAAAAAATTATAAAACTGAGAGATATAATATATGATACTGGAATCGCAAATACTGCAGGCAGTCCAGCATGTGCTGCCGGAGAATGATGAACTTAAACCACTGCACGCGCCGGTCTTTCAAGGAAATGAATCGAAGTATGTTCAGGATACGATAGAATCTACATGGGTTTCATCCGCCGGCACTTATGTAAACAAGCTCCAAGAGGATCTTTGTTCATTCACAGGAATTAATAGAGCTGTTACTGTTGTCAACGGAACCGCTGCTCTGCAGCTGGCTTTGTTTGCAGCAGGTGTAGAACAGGGTGATGAAGTGCTGGTGCCGGCGTTGACATTTGTTGCAACAGCTAATGCTGTTTCCCACACTGGAGCTGTTCCTCATTTCGTAGATGTAGAAGAGAGTTCGCTGGGTATCGATGTGTCAAAGTTAGAAATGTACCTAAAGCAACACGCAGTTATCACTTCTGAGGGCAGCTACAATAAACATACCGGCCGCTGGATTCGAGCGGTTGTACCTATGCATACGTTTGGCCACCCAGCAGCCATAAATCAACTGCGATTGACAGCAGACAGATTCCACCTAAAAATTGTTGAGGACGCGGCAGAAGCCTTGGGATCTTATGAAGACGGCAGACATGTCGGCCAACTCGGAGACATAGCAGCAGTGAGTTTCAATGGTAATAAAATTATAACTACTGGAGGCGGGGGAGCTCTCCTCACCAATAATAAAGACATGGCGGATAAGGTTGAACATCTTGCTTCCACTGCGAAGGTTTCTCACTCCTTTGAATTTGTTCATGATGAAGTTGGTTATAATTACAGAATGCCCAACATCAATGCTGCATTAGGGTGTGCGCAATTGGAACAGCTGCCTTTCTTTTTAAAGACAAAACGGAAGCTGGCCGGGCAGTATGCTGAAGCTTTAAGCGACATATCAGGCATTTCTTTTATTAAAGAAAGAGCAGGAACGAGGAGTAACTATTGGTTAAATGGACTGTTACTTAATGAGCCGGATATGGAACAACGAGATCGTATAATAAAGAAACTTCATGACCATCAGATATTGGCAAGACCGGTTTGGAAGCCGATGCATTATTTAGAGATGTACCGGAATATGCCGAAAATGGACTTAACTCAGACGGAGAGTCTTTATGCGAGAATCATTAATTTACCGAGTGGTGTGATGTAAATGAAAATATCTGTCGTAACCGGCACCAGGGCAGAATATGGACTGCTTTATGGCTTAATGAAAAAGTTACAAAACGATGATTCCATTGAATTTCAACTTATTGTAACAGGAATGCATTTATCCCCTGAGTTCGGTTTAACGTACCAAACCATTGAAGAAGACGGATTTACCATTACAAAAAAAGTGGAAATACTGTTATCAAGTGATACCCCGGCAGGCATCAGCAAATCAATCGGCCTGGGAGTGATTGGTTTTTCCGACGCCTATGAAGAGCTGCAGCCGGATCTTATAATAGTCTTAGGTGACCGTTACGAGATACTGGCAGCTGTTCAGGCAGCTTTGCCGGCTAATATACCGGTTGCTCATATTCATGGAGGAGAACTCACGGAAGGTTTAATAGATGATCCCATCCGCCATTCTATAACAAAAATGGCTCATCTTCATTTTGTTACGGCAGAAAGGTATCGACAAAGAGTCATTCAACTGGGAGAACAGCCGTCGACGGTCATTAATGCCGGCGCACCTGGGGTGGACAATATCAAACAAATATCTTTAATGAATAGAAATGAATTAATGGAATCTCTGGACTTAAATTTTCAAGGAACGCTATACTTGGTTACTTATCATCCAGAGACATTAAACAGAGAACAAGCAAAAATAGGCATCGAGAATATTATGCATGTTGTCGAACATTTCTCTGATGCTGCCTTTATTTTCACAAAATCAAATGCAGATACTGAAGGGAGAATGATAAATGAAACGATAAAAGGCTATGCTGATCAGTATCCTCATCGTGTAAAACTATATGACTCCCTTGGACAATTAAGGTATTTAAGTGTAATACAATATGTAGATGCTGTTATTGGCAATTCCTCCAGTGGAATATTGGAAGTTCCTTACTTTCGAAAACCGACGATTGATATAGGTGATAGACAAAAAGGTAGAATAAAACCAGAATCCGTTATTTCATGTGCTAATGATTCTGAAGCAATTATACGGGCCGTAAAACAGGCTGGAACAGATGAGTTTCAAAAGAAATTGCATACAGTTCAATCTCCATATGGGAATGGAAATGCGGCAAATATTATATTTGATACTATTAAAAAAGCCGATTTGCAGAAATTAATTCCCAAGCCCTTTTTTGATTGGAGGTGGAAACACTGAATATCGTATTTATTGGATGTGTAGAGACAAGCTATCAGCTGCTTAACCATCTATTAGAAAATGCAAATGACAGAGTCAAAATTGTTGGAGTGGTTACAAAAGAAAGCTCTACTTTTCATTCAGATTTTCAATCACTAAAACCGCTGGCGGCGAGATTTAATATTCCATTATTTAATTATAATCAAAATAAAACAGAGATGAATGATTGGTTGAAACACATAAAACCTGATATCATTTATTGTTTTGGATGGTCTCATCTTTTAAATGAAGATACTCTGTCTATTCCGGAAAAAGGGGTGATAGGTTTTCATCCCACGAAACTCCCTGAAAACAGGGGGAGGCACCCCATCGTATGGACTCTAGCGTTAGGATTGAACGAAACAGCATCCACCTTTTTTTATATGAAAGAAAATGCCGATGATGGAGAAATAATAAGTCAGTCAATAATCCCGCTGGAGAATCGTGAAAATGCCAGGACCTTGTATAATAAAATAATACATACAGCTAAAGATCAAATGATTGAAATGACATACCACCTTGCAAAAGATAACGTGACTCCGGTAATACAAAACGATAGCCATGCTAATTATTGGCGGAAACGCTGTAAAGAAGATGGTCGTATTGACTGGAGGATGTCAACAGCAGCCATTGACCGGCTAGTTCGTGCATTAACATCGCCATATATAGGTGCCCATGTAGAATATCAAACACAAGAAATAAAAGTTTTGGAAGCTTTTCCGGTCGAAGTGAGCAATAAAACACTTGTAAATATTGAACCTGGCAAGGTTGTTGCTGTAAATGGCTCTCGTATTCAAGTTAAGTGTTCTGATGGAATAATAGAATTGATCGAACATGATTTTCAAACATTACCTGAGGCAGGGGAATATTTGATGTAGAAAAGGGATGAAAGCATGAAGGAAAGGGTAATGATGATAACGCCACATCCAGATGACGAGACGCTGGGTTGTGGAGGCAGCTTGTTACAGCATAGAGACAATAATGATGACATCCAATGGGTTATTTTTACTGATATGAGTGAGGATTACTCTGCTGTACTTCGGAATAATAGAGAAGAAGAAATCAAACGCGCAGCGGAAGAATATCAATTTTCCAAACTGCATAAATTGAACTTTCCCGCGGCTTCTCTGGATGAAACTGAATTGAAAGAGATGATATCAGGTGTCGCTGATATTTTTCAACAAGAACAACCTACAACAATATATCTCCCATACCGATATGATACGCATACCGACCACTGTAGAGTGTATGATGCAGTAATGGCATGTACAAAATGGTTTCGTTTCCCAAGTATAAAAAGTGTGTTGGCATATGAAACCTTGTCGGAAACGAATTTTTCCCATGATCCAGCCGTAAATGGCTTTCATCCTAACGTATTCAAAAACATAACTCCTTATTTGGACAAAAAAATAGAAATCATGAATATCTATGAATCAGAAATAAAACCCCATCCTTTTCCACGTAGTGACAAAGCTATACGTTCATTGGCTTACCTTCGTGGGAGTGCTTCTGGGTTTGAAGCGGCGGAAGCATTTATGTTGATCAAAGAAAGGCGTGAGTAATTCATGGCAATATACATTATTGCTGAAGCCGGCGTGAATCATAATGGCGATGTGAATACTGCTGAAAAATTGATAGACGCGGCTGCAGCAGCTGGCGCTGATGCGGTGAAATTTCAAACATTCGAAGCTGAAAAGCTGGTGACGAGGGATGCAAAACAGGCATCGTATCAAGAAGACAATATGGGTGAAACATTATCTCAATATGAGATGCTGAAACAGCTCGAACTTACTCGTGACCTTTTCGTCCATCTAAAAAACTATTGTGATTCAAAAGATATCGAATTTCTATCTACACCATTTGATGAGGACAGTGTGGATTTTCTTGTTGATGATATCGGGGTGCAGCAAATCAAAATCGGATCCGGAGATTTAACCAATGTGCCCTTATTGTATCATGCTGCCACCAAACAATTACCTATCATTTTATCAACAGGGATGTCGAGTATCGCTGAGATTCAAGAAGCCCTTTCTTATATTGCTTACGGGTACGCTGAAAAAACAAATATGGATCCGGAAAAAGTAGCTGACTTCTACCCCAGCGAAGAAGCACAACAATTATTAAAACGATATGTTACTCTACTGCACTGTACTACCAGTTATCCTGCTCCTCCAGAAAGCATAAACTTGCACTCTATACCGTTTTTACAAGATACATTCAATCTTTCTACCGGTTTTTCCGATCATTCTGAAGGCATTGCCATACCGATCACTTCGGTCTCATACACTCCCTTGGTGATTGAAAAACACTTCACGTTGGACAGAAATCTCCCGGGTCCAGATCACCTGGCATCACTTGAACCAAATGAATTAAAAGATATGGTGGCAGGAATTCGATTGGCTGAGAAGGCACAGGGTGTTTATCAAAAAGACTCTCTCTCCATAGAAAAAAATAATATTGCCCCTGCTCGAAAGAGTTTGGTTGTGGTGGGAGATATACAAAAAGGGCAGTACTTCACAAGAGATAATATTACTGTTAAAAGACCGGGAAATGGTACTTCTCCGAAATACTTATGGAGCATTCTCGGAACAACAGCGGAGAAGAATTACAAAGCAGGAGAAATGTTATGAAATGCCCGGTAATTATAATTGGAAATGGTGGTCATGCGCGAGTGTTAGTCTCCATATTGGATGACCAAGGTTATTATATATTAGGTTATACAGCACCTCAAGAAGAGGGAAGTAGACTTACATATTTAGGGGAAGATGACGTAATAGAATCTTATGATCCAAATGATATAATGCTGGTTAACGGTGTAGGCTCGACGAAAATTCCTGAATTACGAAAGCAATTATTCGAGTATTTTAAACATAAAGGATATCAATTTTTATCTGTTATTCATAACTCCGCCATTATATCTTCCTCTGTCCAATTAGGAGAAGGTGTGCAGATAATGGCGGGAAGTGTGTTACAACCAGAATCGAGTATAGGTCATAACTCCATAGTAAATACAAAAGCAAGTGTAGATCATGACTGCCGGATAGGATCCCATGCTCACTTGGCACCGGGAGTTGTTCTTTCCGGAGAAGTCATTATCGGGGATCAATCACTTATTGGTACGGGTACTTCAGTAATTCATGAAGTAAAAATAGGGCATTCTACCATCATTGGTGCGGGATCTGTTGTGGTGCAAAATGTTTCTGACAATAAAAAAGTTTATGGTGTCCCTGCAAAAGAGAGGTGATTTTCATCATGATGGAATGGAGACAACTAATAGTACAACCTGATTGCTCTATTATGGAAACAATGAAAATAATAGATCAGGCTGCAAGTCAATTTGCTGCCGTAATAGATGATAATAACCGTTTATTAGGAACAGTTACAGATGGAGATGTGCGACGTGGTTTGCTGAAAGGAATCTCTCTTGATGAAAAGACAGAACAAATTATGAACCCAAACCCGACTGTTGCTGTTGGTGATGAAAATGCAACAGTTATTTTTCAACATTCAACTGTGGAGCATCTTCCTGTTGTTAACGATGATTATCAATTAATCAATGTTATTTCTAAACAAGAAGTGAAAAAAGCTCCGAAGAAACGGAATAAAGTAGTGCTGATGGCAGGAGGGTTAGGGACACGGCTGCGACCTCTAACAGAAACGATGCCCAAGCCGCTATTAAAGATAGGAGAAAAACCAATTTTGGAAATAATAATTGAAAGTTTTAAAATGTATGGTTTTACAGACATATATCTATGCGTTAATTACAAACGTGAATTAATTAAAGATTATTTCCAGGACGGGCGGTCTTTTGGAGTGTCTATCACATACATAGATGAATCGATAAACCTTGGTACAGCCGGTCCACTATCGTTGCTGGAAGATGAAATAAAGGAGCCTTTTTTCGTTATGAACGCGGATTTATTAACTACTATTAATTTCGAGCAGCTGCTCCGATTCCATGAAGATAATCAATCTTATGGCACGATGTGTGTCAGAGAATATGAATTTCAAGTACCGTATGGGGTTATCCGGACCAATGGTGATCAACTCACAAGCATAGAAGAGAAACCTCTGCACAAAGAATTCGTAAATGCAGGAATTTATGTACTTGATCCTGAACTGTTGCAACTTATCCCCTACAACCAATTTTATGATATGCCGGAGCTCTTCAGAAAAATGATGGAGCAGAATTACTCGTTATCTGCTTTTCCTCTGCGTGAATATTGGCTGGATATTGGAAGGTACGATGATTATCAGCAAGCAAATAATGATTACCGTGAGGTATTTTAATTGAGTAATAAAAAAACAAAGAAGATCTTAGCTATTATTCCTGCTAGAGGAGGTTCTAAAGGTGTACCGAGAAAAAATATCCGCTATTTAGCTGATAAGCCTTTAATAGCTTGGACTATTGAAGAAGCAAAAAAATCCAAATATATAGACCGTTTAATACTATCTTCAGAAGATCAAGAAATTATATCTGTAGCGTCTCGATACGACTGCGAAGTACCATTTATCCGTCCTCAAACTCTTGCAGAAGATAATACACCTGGCATCAACCCTGTTATTCACGCATTAAATGAACTTCCGGGCTATGATGTTGTCGTATTGTTACAACCTACCTCGCCACTGAGAACTGTTGAAGATATAGATGGGTGCATTGAAACACTTTTGAACTCCAGCGCACCTTCCTGTGTAACAGTAACCGAAGCCGATAAATCACCCTATTGGATGTATAGAATTGAGGATGAAGAAGTAATGATTCCTTTATTCAGAAACGCTGCTTCTTTAAGACAAGAGCTGCCGAATGTGTATTCTCTTAATGGGGCGGTATATGCAGCCGATACTAATTGGATTGTAGAGTTCAGCCAATTCATAAAAGAAAAAACAGTACCATACATTATGCCGAAAGAGCGTTCTTATGACATCGATACAGAACAAGATTTTATGATAACTGACTATTTATTAAGAGAACGTGGTAAACTAAATGATTAATCTTTGATTTGTAAAACAAATTCGAAATATAAAGAAAGGAGCGTTTGACATGGACATTGGTTTCATACACATAGGAATGATGAAAACAGGTACTACTTATATGCAGAACATTTGGATGAAAGATGATAAATTTTCATTGTCCTGGAAAGGTTCAATAAATTATCTTAACGTTCTTAGAGACTCCATAACTAAACAAAACCTGCCTGCACCACCTGCTGTCGATCAGATAAAACTTGATATCCCTTATCAAAAAGGACAGAAATTAGTACTTAGTAATGAGGGGTTTTCAACTTCATTTTTGAATCAGCATGCATTACACCATAAGATTCCTGACTTTATAAATTACACGAGTTCTGCATTAAGCCAGCTATCTAAATCTACCCCCAATGTTTTATTAGTAGTAAGAGATCCAATTTCATGGATACAATCTATATATGTACAGTCTATAAAACAAGGTTCACACGGAACTATGGAAGATTTTATGACAAAAAGTTTTGATTTTTTGCAACACTCCATGGATCTGGAACATATCGTGAATTGTTACAAAAGATATTTTTCTAATGTTTATATTATGCCTTATGAACTATTTAAGAACGATGAAGATAAATTTTGGAAGCTTCTATCTGAGAGGTTTGAAGTACCTTTCCCTAAAACTAGAATTCAAGAGAATATTAATCCTTCTTTGGATTTAAAGCGAACCCATTTACTTTCTCATTTAAATAAACTTTCTACAATATTAACAGATACTCTAATTAACTCAAAAGAATACCGTATGCAGCAGGAGAAGAATCAAATTATTTCCCAATATTCCAATGGGGGCCAGTGGGTTACAGAAGATTTGTAGAATATGCAGATGAAACACAGGTAGAGGATATGTATGACATTCTTAACCTATCATATCCGGGAGAAGAAATATTAGAAGTGAATTTACCTTTAGCATTGCAACGAACTATTCAAACCAAGTATATTAATTTTATGAAAAATAATATATCAGTGGAGCATTTAGATTATATAAGCGAATATGAGGAAAGTGTTTGGAATTAAAAGTAAAGATAATTTTAAAGACATTTAAGCTTTATAATAGATTGACGATATAATTAATGGAATCAATTACTTCTCGGTTTGGAGGTGTTTCCATGGATATCGCAGGAGCTTCGATCGCGCACAGCCAGGCGCAGGTGAAACAGCAGGCGAACATGTCGATCATGAAGAAAGCGATGGATACGAGTGAGCAGCAGAACAATCTGATGACCGAAATGCTTGATAAATCTGGTGCGCAGGCTATTCAACAGGCGGCCCAGCCGCACAAAGGTGCATCTGTTGATCTTTCCGTCTAATGGAATGATGGAAGCCTTCTCTTTCAAAAGGGAGGGCTTTTTTTGTATGGAGGCGTGCAATTTTTCAAAAATTATCCGATATAATGCGTGAGCCTGTATAGGGAGGAGGAAGGGTTATGGGTGCTCATGTGTCGGGTACCGTAGTATCTGATCTGATGCGGGCCGGTCAGGCTGCCGGGGGACAGGTGTCCACGAATGATTCTGTTTCAGGAACAGTTTCGGAGAAAGCGCAGGATGAGTCTTCGATGATGCCCGATATGAAAACGCTGCAGGAGCAGGCCGATGAGATGAATGGACTGCTTGAGATGACGTTTACCGACTTGAAGTTCAATGTTCACGATAAGTTGGAACAGGTGTATGTTCAAGTACTTAATCGGGACACCGATGAAGTCATCCGCGAAGTGCCTCCGGAAAAATTTCTGGATATGAAGGCAGCAATCCTTCAGCAGGCTGGACTGATTGTGGACGAAAAAGCCTGACCGGTGAGAAGAAGGAGCTGTACCTTTTGGTACAGCTCCTTTTTCACCAATATAGAAAATTCACCCCAGGCAGAAGCGGAAGGCGGCGACGCCATTTTAGCAGTTCGCCGGCTAAAACCGGTCACGTCCTGTGACCAACGCCGGCACTAGAACATCCTGTTCGTCGAAGCAGCAGCCGAAGATCCCATCAAACGGAGGCTCACACGATGTGAGTCACATCGGCGTCGGCACAGGACGTGCCGAACTTAGCCGATCCTCCTTTACCACCATGTAGCTGAGGCGCTGCCCGCGGCAAGCGTCCGCCTGCAGCGGATGCCTTCTTAACGTTTAATGGCTTTTGATACAGCCCCTTTCTTCGTTCCGACCTTCTACCTATTTTCCAGTTTTCTCTTCATTTTATGAAGATTTATCCGATATTACTTACAGAAATGAACTCGGGATATGATGTTCTCTATCACAAGAGGAGGAACCAATCATGGATAGTGGTATGGGCAGCAATACGAATCGAATTACAGGTTTTGCATCCGGCATGAACATTGACCAGACGGTGAGCGATTTGATGCGGGCGGAGCGTCAGCCGCTGATTAAGATGGAGCAGGAACAGATGCAAATGCAGTATAAAATGGAAGATTACCGGGAGATGAACCGGGAGTATCGGTCTTTCAGCACCTCGATTTTTGACAATATGTTTATGCGGTCGAGCTTGTCCGCGAAGCAGACTTCCAGCAGTAACGAAAGTCTGGTATCGGCATCGGCGGCGTCGGATGCACAAAGTGGGACCTTCACGGTATCCGATGTCACCCAGCTTGCGGAGGCGGCTTCTGTACAGTCAAGTTCGTCTATAACAGGTGGCAGTGGTGGGAATGTTGACCCTGAAGCATCACTGGCAGACCAGTTTGACGATTACAATGAAGGCTCAACCATTGATTTTGGCATCACAACGTACAACGAAAATGGTGAAGCAGAGAAAAAAGAATTCAGCTTCGAGGGATCCGATTCCTTGAATGATGTCCTGTCAGAGGTGAACCGGTCTGATGCCGGAGTAAGTGCTTTCTATGATCAACAGACGGGGAATATTTCCGTCACCCGCAGTGAAACGGGAGTGTTCAATGAAGGCGGCAATGAAATGGCCTTCGAAGGCGATTTTTTAACGAATCAACTGAACCTCAATTCCTTTGCTGATACAGAATACAGAGGAGCGCAAAATGCTGAATTTACATTGAATGGTATTGAAACTAATAGAAGATCCAATACATTTACAGAAAACGGCATCGAAATTACCTTGAATGGAACAAGTGCAGAAAACGGTAATTCAGCTTCCCTGCAGGTCAGTCCGGATACAGAAGGCATCAAGGAAACGGTTATGAATTTCGTGGATGAGTACAATAGTTTGATTGAAAAAACAAATGACAAGCTGTCGGAAGAGCGCGACCGGGAGTATCCGCCGCTGACCGATGACCAGCGCAGTGAGATGAGTGATGAAGAAATCTCACAATGGGAGGAGAAATCCCAGAGCGGGTATCTCCGCAGTGATGACATTTTGTCTAATGCAACCACGTCGATGCGGCGCAGCCTTTATGACACAGTAAATACCGGCGGGTCTTTTGATCAATTGACAGAAATCGGAATAACAACGACCAGCAACTACCAGGACGGCGGAAAGCTTGAAGTGGATGAAGATCAGCTGGAGCAGGCCATTTCCCAGGATGCGGAATCGGTGTATCAGCTGTTTGCCTCAGACGGCGAAAATGCTGAAGATAAAGGGCTGGCCCGCCGTCTCCGGGAACAAGTGGATCAGACGGTGGATAATATTTCTGAACGTGCCGGCGGACCAAACACATTAGATCCGAGTCAGTTTACGATAGGCCGGGAAATGAATCAGATGGACGACGAAATCAGTGATTTTGAACGCCGTATGACACGTACCGAAAATCGGTATTATGATCAGTTCACCCGGATGGAGCAGGCGATCGCCGATGCCAACCAGCAGGCCCAGCAGATCCAGCAGCAGCTCGGCGGTATGGGAATGATGTAATAGCATTGCCGTCAATGAAAAAGAAGCCTTTCGATGACAGAGCGCATCGGAAGGCTTCTTTTTTTATATTTAATGTGCGTTATAGTGAACATATGGAACAATCCATTATTACGGGTGTTTCCCCTGTATAAGTAGCGATCTGTTTTTAATTATTTTAAAAATAAAAGAAAATCGACGAAATTCGATGCATATATGTTCTTAATAGCGAATAAACATAGCAGGGCGGTTTCTATGGGATTTGTGTTCTATATAGAAATATCTTATGTTCTTTATTGAGAACAAAAAACAACGTCAAAGAACAGAGGAGGAGCATGATGAAGGGGAAGGCACGTCTGATGGTTTTTGCAATGATTATCATGTTATGGATCCAACCAGCTTTGGCAGAGGCGGCGGAAGAAAAGGAAGAGGACGTACTTGTTCTGTATACGACGACGGATGGAGAAGTGAATGCGGATGTGCGCCTTCTCGATATGGCGCTTGGGGCGTTTGCTGACACGATTACTTTTAAGAACGCTGCGGACGTTGAAGCAGGGGACACTGAAGGAAAGTCGCACATCTTTTATTACGGTGTCACAAAAGAAACACTTCCCGGCCGGACGGCGGAGGTAATCGACACCTTTAACGGACCGGTCACGGCCATCGGTTATAACACGGCGGAGCTTGGAGGAGGATTTGATTTTGTCGGTCCGGCGATTTGTGGAACGGTTACGGCTCTGTCGATGCCCGGGAAGCCGGATAAAACGCGGCAGATTGAGCCGCATGAACTGGATGGGATCACGATCGAGGAAGGAACCCGGGTGATTGTGGAAGGACTCGGAGCGGAGACGAAACAGCCGGTCATCGTGGAAAACCAGGGTCATTATCATGTAGCCGTTGATTCTCTTGTGCCGCCGTTCTCGACGTATTTCAGCCAGGTATTGTATGAAATATTTGATGAAGAGGCACCGGACGACACGCCGGCGTTCATCCGCCTGGAAGATATTCACCCGATGGCGGATCCAGAGCAGCTGATGGATGTGGCGGAGCTGCTGAAAGAGCACAATATTCCGTATATGATGGCGGTTATTCCGGTGTATACGCATCCGGAGACGGGGGAGGAACTGCATTTCAGTGATTCTCCGAAGGTACTGCAGGCGCTTCGGTATATGCAGGATAACGGCGGGAGCGTCGTGCTGCACGGCTATACCCATCAGTTCCGTGACAGTGAAACCGGGGAGGGATTTGAATTCTGGGACGTGGAGCACGATATGCCGATTTACCACGGGCAGGAGGAAAATCCGGATATGAGAACGGAAGCGGATTTTGACAGCCCGGAGGATTATGAAGTGTGGCAGGAAGAGAACCTTGCTTTTGAACGGGAGTATATTGAAAAACGCCTGACCCGCGGCATTCAGGAGCTTGCGAATTACGGGCTGTACCCGCTTGCGTTTGAAGCGCCGCATTATACGATGTCGCAAAATGGTTATAATGTTGTATCCGATTATTTTTCGACGTACGTCGGTCAGGTGCAGCTGCATGACAAGGACTGGCGCACGATGGAAACGACACCGCTTGCCTCGAATCCTACGTTTTTCCACGGGATGAACCTGCTGCCGGAAACGCTCAGCTACGTGCATCCGGACGATGAGCAGGCAGTGCAGAAAATGATGGACCGCGTGCATCAGTATCAGGTGACAGACGGCGGCATGGCAGGTGGTTTCTACCATCCTTATCTCGGGGTGGAGCGGCTGGAGAAGCTGCTGGGGGAAATGGAACAGATTCCGAATGTGGAATGGATGGATTTGAAAGAGATGGAGAATACGACGAGTGCGGAGAACGTCGTGATCTCAAGCGGAGACGGAACCATTGATACCACTATTGACCGAACCGGATTAATGACAGCGTCCCTCGACTATCCTGTGTACCACGCCAAAGTTCTGGCGCAGAAGTCGATGTGGGGCATAGCCGGGGTCGGCATGTCGGCGGTGCTGCTGTTCGGTGTCTATGCCGTCCGGCAGCGTAAAAAGGAGGAGGACATTCATCATGGCTGATTTTCTCCTGTATATGTCTCTCTTCATTATATGGTTCATGTTGTTTTACCACATGTTTCTTATGCAGGGCGGTTACCTTCACCACCGGCGCCACCGGGAGCTGAAAGCAGCATGGGAAAAGGATCCCGGGGAACTCCCCTCCTTCAGCATCCTCATTCCGGCGCATAATGAGGACATGGTTATCGCCGACACACTGAAGGCGATGGCGGCGCTGCAGTATCCGAAAGACAGACTGGAAGTGATTGTGGTGAATGATAACTCAAGTGACGCAACGGGAGAGATTGTCGAAGGCTTTGCGGCGCGCTATTCGTTTATCCACGCGGTGCATACACGTCCGCCCGAGGGCGGAAAAGGGAAGTCTGGAGCACTGAACCAGGGCCTGAAGCGCGCCCGCGGAGATGTGATTGCCGTGTATGACGCGGATAACATGCCGGAGCCGGACGCGGTGTGGTATCTCGCCCTTGGTCTGAACAAGGATCCGGACGCCGGCGCGGTTGTCGGAAAGTTCCGGGTACAAAACGGCGGCCGGAATCTGCTCACCCGTCTTATTAATATGGAAACCCTGACCTTTCAGTGGCTCGCCCAGGCCGGGCGCTGGTTCTGGTTCCGCCTGGCGACGATCCCGGGAACGAACTTTGCGATCCGCCGGGAGATTCTCGATGAACTCGGGGGCTGGGATGAAAAGGCGCTCTCGGAAGATACAGAACTCAGTTTCCGCGTCTACAACCTCGGCTGGCACATCCGCTTTTTTCCAGCGGCGGTGACGTGGGAGCAGGAGCCGGAAACCCTGAAAGTATGGTGGAAGCAGCGGATGCGCTGGGCGAGGGGCAATGAATACGTGATCGGCAAATACCTGCTCGGCCTGCACCGGCTGAAACACAGGAAAATCACCCTTGATCTGTTCTACTTTTTGTTCACGTATCTGCTATTTTTCACAGGTATTCTGCTGTCGCATACGATTTTTGTTACGAACCTGTTTGTTGATCTTGATTTAACGATCGGCATGGTGTCCTACGTCCTGCTTGTTACCGGTTTTCTGCTCTTTCTTGTAGAAGTGCTGCTGGCGCTGAGTCTTGAACGGGGGCAGTTGACGTTGAAAAACGCCGGTACCGCGGTGCTCATGTACTTTACCTACTCGCAGCTGTGGCTCGCTCTCGTTGTTCACGCCACTTTTCTTGAAGCGAAACGGATGTTTACGAAACAGGAAGTGACCTGGTACAAGACGCAGCGTTTTCAGACGAGCGGACGCGAAAAGGTAAAAAAAGAAAAACGGGCGAAAACATCTTAATCGAAGGAGGTTCCTTTTTATGAAAGTGATGACGATTATCGGCACAAGACCGGAAGGCATTAAAATGGCACCGGTTATAAAAGCCCTGCAGGACACTCCGGGTATGGAAAGTGTATTCGTCAATACCGCCCAGCACCGCGGGATGCTCGATCAGGTGCTTGGACTATTCGGTCTCAAACCGCAGTACGACCTTGATTTGATGAAGGCGGGACAGGGGCTGGAGGAACTGACGATGCGTCTGTTTGAAGGGCTGCAGCCTGTGCTGGAGCAGGAAAAACCAGATGTTGTGCTCGTGCACGGGGACACAACCACCACTTTTGTCGGCGCGTACGCTGCCTTTCTAAAGCAGATTCCCGTCGGTCACGTGGAAGCCGGACTGCGCACGAACACCCTTTACTCCCCGTTTCCGGAAGAACTGAACCGGCAGCTTGTCGGCCGGATGGCGGCGTATCATTTCGCGGCAACGGAGGCAAACAGGGAGAATTTGATAAACGAGAATGTCAATCCGGCTTCGATCGCGGTCACCGGCAATACAGTTATTGATGCCCTGCTTGAAATTTCCGAGCGTCCGGTCCGGTGCCGTACGGAGCTGGAGGAGATTTTTGCAAACGGGCGGCGGACGATTCTCGTCACGACGCACCGGCGTGAAAACATGGAGGATATGCAGCACATCTACCGGGCGCTGGAGCGGATCGTGGATCAGTATGACGACGTGCAGGTCGTCTTCCCTGTGCATAAAAATCCGGCCATTCGCCGCAGCGTCATGCAGGTGTTGACTGGACGGAACCGGATTCATCTGGTGGAACCGCTCGCCTACGCGGAATTTGTGCACGTGATGAAGCATTCCTTTCTCGTTTTGACCGATTCCGGCGGGATTCAGGAGGAAGCTCCGGCGCTTGGCAAGCCTGTTCTTGTCGCCCGGGAAACAACGGAACGGCCGGAGGGAGTGGAAGCCGGGACGCTGAAACTTGTCGGCACGTCGGAAGAGCGGATTGTTAAAGCATGCAGTACGCTGCTTGAGGATGAAACGGCATACCGGCGCATGGCCGAAGTGCGCAATCCGTTTGGCGAAGGAGACGCCGCGCGCCGAATCATTGATGTGCTGCAGGGTCAAGCCGCGGCAAGCGGAGGACAGAAGGTTGTATCCAGGTAGAAACAGGAGGCAGCGGGGTGAAGCAGGTGACGGTATTCTTCCTTGTATTGGTGCTGGTACTGGCGGCAGCGGCCGGCTTGTACCGGCTCTATGACAACACACGCAGCCTCTCGGAAGAAGCAGCGGAACGTTTTCTCACGCGGTGGCTGACGAATGAGAACGGGACGCTTGCGACTTATATCCAGGAAGGCGGAGAGGAAGACGAAGATGAGGTGAGGGGACGCGAAGCGTTGGCGGAAACGCTTGGCTTATGGATGGAGTATGTGTATGAAAAAGATGACGACGAACGGTTCGACCGTGCTTATTCCCAGTTCCGCCGTCTGTTTCTCGCAGAAGACGGGTTTGTGTACTGGAAACTGGAGGAGGACGGAACAGCGGATGTGACGTCGAATGCTCTGATTGATGATATTCGGATTGCCGGGGTTTTGATGAAGGCGGCCGAACGCTGGGATAATGACTATTATGAAGAAACCGCCCGGGAGATACTGACGTTTGTGGAGAACCATAACATATATGACGGGGTGCTGACCGATTTTTACGAGCGCCGGGATAAGTATGCAGAAGATACCATCACGCTGTCCTATATTGATGCCGCGCTGCTTCAGGATCTTGCTGAAGCGGACATGCTGTCGGCCGGACCGGTGGCAGCGACCGGTGCGTTGTTAATGGATGCACCGCTGTCCGGTCCGTTTTATCCAAAAGCGTACAACGTGGAGCGCGGGGAATATGAGTATGATGAAGAGGTGAATATCCTCGACCAGGCACTTGCGGCGCTGCATCAGGCTGAAGCAGGCACTGTATCGGAGCCGTTTCTGGCGTTTGTGGAGACGGAACTGGAAGAGCGCGGGCTCATGCACGGGATGTATGACCTGGACACAGCAGAACCGGTCGTTTCTTACGAATCTCCTGCCATTTACGCGCTGCTTGTCATGTATGCGATCGAAATCGGCGAGACGGAGCTGGCGGAGACGCTGTATGAACGGATGGAAGCATTCCAGGTGACGCGCCGGACGAGCCCGTATTACGGCGGATATTCCATCCATGACGATAACACTCATATTTTTGACAACCTGCTTCCCATGCTTGCCCGGCAGCAGTGGGAAGAGCAATAAATTGTATGCTTCTGTCTGGCGGCCCGTCTTTTGCGAAAATTTCTCCTAAAGCATTACGGATTCCCGCCGATATAAGCTTTAGAACATTTTTTCATTAAGAAAATGGGGGAACGGGATCATGTCCTTTCAAAACGCACAGACGGCCTACCAACAGACGATGAAACAGGCTGAAGACTATAGAAAATCGACAGGGAAAAATACAAATCAGACGTTCACGCCGGGATCGGCGTCCTCCGGGGGAACGGCAATCGGCAGTGTGAAGCCGGGCGCGCAGCAGAAACCAGCGGCCAATCCATATCAGCAGAATGCGCTCGAAACCGCGTCGAGCGGGGATTTGACGCTGCTGTTGTACAACGGATGCGTGAAGTTTATTGATAAAGCGGATCAGGCGATGCAGGACAAGCAGATCGAAGATAAAAATAATTTCATTAAACGGGCGCAGGATATTATCCGCGAGCTGATGGTGACGCTTCGGACTGATACGGAAGTTGGCGCGAACATGTACAGTCTCTATGACTTTATCCACCGCCGGCTGATTGACGCGAACGTCCAGAACGATCGTGATGTGCTGCAGGAAGCGCGGGATCTTGTCGTTGATTTCCGTGATACGTGGAAAGAAGTTATTAAGAAAGACCGGCAGGAGCGCTTCGGCGGCGGAGGCCAGGCTTGATATGGCTGTCGTGAAAGAGCTTTATGATGTCACGAAAGCCCTGTACGATCATATGGCAGAACCGATGCCGAAGCATATCGAGGAACGCGGCACGTACGTGGAGAAACTGGAACAGTATCTGGCGCAGCGGGCGGAACTGCTGGAGAAGATGAGAGAGCAGACGTCGTTTTCTGAGAAAGAACGAGAGCTCGGCGCGGAGATGTTCAAGATGAATGAGGAAATTCAGCGCTGGATGGAGGCGTCCCGCGGAGAACTGCGGCTTGTCATGCAGCAGCTGCACAAGAAAAAGAAGTCTAACCGGCATTATGCGCGTCCGTACTCCGGGACGACGGTGGACGGTGTGTTTTTTGACAAGAAAAATTGAAGTGGGCAGCCGCCTCGTGCGGCTGTTTTTTTGTGCTATCGTTGTGTTATTCTCAAAACAACAGAAGGGTTGGTGAAGCATATGCCGCTCGAGCAGGCGGAACAGGATTTTCTCAAGCAGTATCTCGGCTATCTGGAAACGGTTGAGGAAGGTATTGCGTCGGTCGCGTATTTTTACCGGGAAGGGTTGGACGAAAATGGAGATCGTCTGCTGCAGCAGATGCTGGACGGATTCACGCCGCTCGCGGAAGGTAACGTCACGCTGATGCATCTGTTTGGGCAGAAAGCAGACCGGGGCGCAGAGATGGACGCCTTCCACGAAAAACTGGGAAAAGCCCGCGCTATTCCTGATATGGACTCTGCGACATGGAAACTGTCAGCGCTGACCGTGGATTTCCTCCCCGGCTTTCAACGCTGGAGGATCATCGTGGACCACTTTTACCGGAATCCATAAAGAAAAGCAGAGAATCGATGGATAAAAGCGAAGAATTAATCGAGAAATCCAGAGAATCGATCAAGAAATCCCCGCACGATCCTGGAAACGATCGAGAAATCATCGAATCGATCAAGAAATCGGGAGAATCGATCGAGAAACACAACGCCCCGCTTTTCAGCGCTGCTGGAGGATCATCGTGGACCACTTTTACAGGAATCAATTGGTAGATTCGGAGAATTAATCGGGAAATGTGGAGAATCAATCGAGAAATCCAGAGAATCGATCAAGAAATCCCCGCACGTGCCGGGAATCGATCGAGAAATCATCGAATCAATCAAGAAACTACGAGAATCGATCGAGAAACACCGCTCCCTGTATCCAACCGCGCCACGTCCCATAAAAAAGAAGCCGTCCTTTTAAAAGGACAGCTTCCTACCCGGAGGAATCCCCGGATGATGGCTGTTCGTTCGTATCTTCATTTTCTCCACTGCCGCTGCCGTCGTTCAGGTGTTCACTCAGGTCGAAGTCAAGCGCAGGGTCATCCTGGGATTCCGTGGTGTCGTCTTCGTAAATTTGTTCCATTTCCATCCCATCCACGGAGTCGAATTCTTCCATCTGCTCAAATCCAGTGAATTCATCCAATTCCATGCCCTCGGCAACGTTCAGGACGTCCGTTGGAATCTCGACACGTTCTGTTTCATTGAAATCAGAATAACGCGCGACAACAAGGTGATCCGAGCCATTCGGCTCACCTTCTGCATTATTCATGTTCATGTCGAGGTTCATTTTCAGTTTTTTCGGGTAGAATGTTTCTTTGTCAATCTGAAGCTGGAACGTCAAGGCTTCCATCTCCGCCATGTACATCATGTCCTCCATCGAAGAAGAGAAGCCGGTGTTAACCATGCCGATCATTTCAAGGGCGATTTCCTGGGTTTGGTCTTCCCCGCCGCTGAACGTAAGCTGATAATGACGGTTTCCTTCTATTATATGGATGTTACTGCTGTAGGCTTCAATCATTTCAAGAATGCGGCCCGGGTTCTCATACGATTTGTCAAAAGACTTGAAGTCCTCGTTGAACTGTTCCGGGAATTGCACCCAGCGGCTTTCCGAGGAGTCAAACATATAAAAACCCCGGTCTGTAAAATAACGCTCCAGTTCGACGAAGCTGTTATTTGTTTCCTCCGCGGTCGTCTGGATTTTTTCGATGGTGGATGATTCGTGATACCGTACCGGATCAAGATTGACGAGCGTACTGGAGCGGTACCGGTTTTGGAGTGTCTGCTCCCCATCGAGTTCCAGGTGCTGGTTCATATTTGTTGAAATAGTGTAGCTTTCTATATCATTCATCTTGTCCATAGACTGCTGCAGAACGTCCCCCGCCGGCATGACCTTCTCCGGTTCTTTTGCCGGTTCGGTATCTTCGGTGTCATCCGGTTCTTCTTCAGAGGGGGCGGCGCTGTCCCCGTTTTCATCTGTATCCGCTTCTGACATGCAGGATGCGAGAAGCAGAACGATCAGGAGACCATACATGCCTGTAAGAATCCGCTGCATGATTTTTCCTCCTCCTGCGTAAGCCTGTCACTAAAATATATCATACAAAGAGGAAGTTGGATAGACTTTACAGAAGAAAAAGAGAGCCGAAACAGAAGGACGATACTATTTCCATGTAGAAAAATTTGGCGGAAACTGCATAGGAATATCCGAAGCCGGGTATGTAGTACAAAGAGACATGATTAAAGGAGAGATTTTCATGGAGACACGCCTTTTTATAAACGGTACATGGCAAAAAGCAGCCAACGGCACCTTCGCGGTCAAAAATCCGGCAAACAATGAAGAAATCGGACAGGCAGCTGATGGCGGAGCCGAAGAAACGAAAGAAGCCATCAAAGCCGCAGAAGATGCTTTTCCGTCCTGGGCTCACCGGAGTGCGGGCGACAGAGCTTCCTACTTAAAAGAAATACACCGCTTAATGATGGAAAGACAGGATGAACTCGGAGAATTGATCACGCTGGAAATGGGCAAACCGCTTCAAGAGGCAAAAGGCGAGGTGGCTTACGCGGCTTCTTTTCTCGAATGGTTCGCTGAAGAAGGAAGACGGATCTACGGCGATACGATTCCGACCGGTTCACCGGACAAGCGGATGATGGTGCTGCACCAGCCCGTTGGTGTCACCGCTGCAATCACCCCATGGAACTTCCCGCAGGCGATGGTAACAAGAAAAGTCGCACCGGCTCTTGCAGCAGGCTGCCCGGTTGTCCTGAAACCGGCTGAAGACACGCCGCTTTCGGCCGTGCGGTTCGCTGAAATCTGCGAAGAAGCGGGACTGCCTGATGGTGTATTCAACCTGATTACAGGAGAAGATGCAGCAGCCATCGGCGGTGAATTGATGGGCAGCCAGGCTGTGCGGAAGATGACATTCACCGGTTCCACCGGAGTTGGAAAGAAGCTGATGGAACAGGGCGCTTCCGATATCAAGAAATTGTCGCTTGAACTGGGCGGCCACGCACCGGTTATCGTCCTCGACGACGCGGACATGGAAAAAGCCGTCGACGGCACGGTCGCATCGAAGTTTCGGAACGCCGGGCAGACATGCGTCTGCGGCAACCGTGTTTACGTAGAAGAAGCGGTATACGATACGTTCGTCGACCGCCTGAAAGAAGAAGTAGAGAAACTTCAGGTCGGTGACGGTTTTGCCGAAGGTACATCAATCGGCCCGATGATTAATAAAGAAGGCTGGGAGAAAGTGGACCGCCACGTGAAAGACGCAGTCGATAAAGGAGCGGAAATTGTTACCGGCGGACGTGGCTGGGAAGAAAACGGCGGCTGGTTTTATGAGCCGACGGTCCTCAAGAATGTCACAAGCGACATGATTATTATGGAAGAGGAGACATTCGGTCCTGTCGCTCCAATCCAGAAAGTATCGAGCGACGAAGAAGCAGTACGTCATTCGAACCATTCACCGTTTGGGCTTGCCTCCTACTTTTTCACCGAGAGCATGAGCCGCGGTGTGAAAGTAGCAGAACGCCTTGAATTCGGCATTGTCGGGTGGAACGATGGACGCCCGTCTGCCGCCCAGGCCCCATTCGGCGGCTGGAAACAAAGCGGTGTCGGACGTGAAGGCGGCCATGAAGGCATCAAGCCGTTTCTTGAAACAAAATATATCTCCATTGGTCTGTAAGAATGACAAGAGACTGGGACAGAAAATAAAACGATGGATAAAAACCGGACACCAAAAATGTTCCGAACGATTCATAGAAAAATCGTTCGGAACATTTTATCCATAGATGGTTTTGTCCCCCTCCCTTTTTGATTTTCCCTGATGACAGGCGGTAAGCCCTGCCAAGCTGTACATTCGTCACACTTTGTTAAGATGTTGTAAAAAATTTTGACGAATTTTGAGTTTTAGAAGGGGATTATAAAGTGAATATAGAAACTAGGAGTAACGAAAGGAGGAGTTTACTTGATGAATTACAATATTCGAGGTGAAAACCTAGAGGTAACTCCGGCACTGAAAAGCTATGTAGAGAAGAAAGTAAGCAAATTGGAACGCTATTTTGATACAACACCGGTCGCGGATGTCCACGTGAAGCTGCAGGTGCATAATACCGGAAATAACATAGAGGTGACCATTCCGATGCCTAACCTGCTCCTGCGTGCCGAAGAAGAGCATAACGACATGTACGCGGCAATTGATCTTGTGGTGGAAAAACTGGAACGCCAGATCCGCAAGCACAAAACGAAAGTTAACCGAAAATTCCGTCAAAACGACGGAGTAAAGCATATGTTTAAAGAAGAGGACATTGAAGCCCTCAACGAAGAGATTGCCAACGGAGGTCTTTCCAACGGCAATGGTCTCGCCGAGGAAGAAGAGGAAGACGTAGAGGATAACCAGATTGTCCGGACCAAACGGTTTAACCTGAAACCGATGGATGCCGAGGAAGCCATTCTGCAGATGGACATGCTCGGTCACGGATTCTTCGTCTTTTCGAACTCGGTCAACGGCGACACCAACGTCGTGTACCGCCGCAAAGACGGGCGGTACGGGCTCATTGAGCCGGAATAACTAATATTGGCTGAAGTGTAATAAGCACTCCCGATTATCTGAAACGATAGTCGGGAGTTTTTTTGGTATGCTGCCTTTCCGGCTGCGGCCGACGGACACTAATCGTCCGGCCCCCGCCCTCCAAGCTCACAGCCACAGCCTGCCTTTTTCACACCGTCAACCTCTCCTCCACGTTGTAACGAGCAGAGGAAACTGATAAAATAACAATAACTGTGAAATGCGGAACCTGCGTTATACTTTATAGATTTCCCGACCAAAAGAGAGGACGATGATCGCGGCATGATCGGCTTATTAAAGAAAGTAATAGGCGATACAAACGAACGAAGTGTGAAAAAACTGGAAAAAACGGCAGAACAGATTGAGCAGTGGGACGAAGAGATGCAGAAGCTCTCGGATGAGGAGCTGAGCGGAAAAACGGAAGTGTTCAAACAACGTTACGAGAACGGAGAATCGCTTGAGGACCTGCTCCCGGAAGCTTATGCGGTAGTAAGGGAAGCAGCGTACCGGGTGCTCGGAATGAAGCCGTTCCGTGTCCAGTTAATGGGCGGTATCGTGCTGCACCAGGGCGATATTTCGGAAATGAAGACAGGGGAAGGGAAAACCCTTGTCGCCACCATGCCTGTGTATCTGAATGCACTGACCAGTAAAGGTGTACATGTCATCACAGTCAACGATTACCTTGCCGGGCGTGACAGCGAAGATATGGGTGAACTGTACCGTTTTCTCGGTATGACGGTTGGTCTTAACCAGAAAGGCATGACCAAAGATGAAAAACGCGAAGCGTATGCAGCCGACATCACGTACGGAACGAACAATGAATTCGGCTTTGATTACCTGCGGGACAACATGGTGCTGTACAAAGAACGCATGGTGCAGCGCACGCTTCATTTTGCCGTTGTCGACGAAGTGGATTCGATTTTAGTGGATGAGGCGCGGACACCCCTGATTATTTCAGGATCGGTGCAGCAGTCGACGAAAATGTATATGGCAGGAGATGCTTTTGTCAGGCGGCTGAAGCTGGAAGAAGATTATACGTATGATGAACAGACAAAAAACGTTCAGCTGACCGAAGAAGGTGTCAACAAAGCCGAGCAGGCCTTTGGCATCGATAACCTGTTTGACCAGAATCACGTCCAGCTCCTTCATCATATTAACCAGGCCCTGAAAGCCCACGTGACAATGAACCGGGATTCGGACTACGTCGTGGACGAAGGGCAGGTCGTCATCGTCGACCAGTTCACCGGACGCCTCATGAAAGGGCGCCGTTACAGTGACGGTCTCCATCAGGCCATTGAAGCAAAAGAAGGTCTCGAAGTCCAGAAAGAAAGCATGACACTCGCTTCGATCACCTTCCAGAACTTTTTCCGGATGTACAATAAACTTGCCGGTATGACCGGTACGGCAAAGACCGAAGAAGAAGAATTCCGCAATATTTACGGCATGGGCGTGACGTCGATACCGACGAATGAACCGGTCATCAGAGATGATAAGCCGGACATGATTTACAAGTCGAAAGAAGGTAAGCACCGGGCGATTGCCGATACGGTGGGAGAGCTTTATCAAAAAGGCCAGCCGGTTCTTGTCGGCACTGTCAGTGTGGAAATGTCCGAGCTGATTTCCCAGCTTCTCAAGAAACGCAACGTTCCGCATAACGTGCTGAACGCCAAGCACCATGAGAACGAAGCGAAAATCATCGAAGATGCCGGCCAGCCCGGTACAGTGACTATCGCGACCAACATGGCCGGCCGCGGGACCGACATCAAACTCGGAGACGGTGTCACCGATCTCGGCGGTCTGTTTGTGATTGGTACGGAGCGTCACGAAAGCCGCCGTATCGATAATCAGCTCCGCGGACGTTCCGGTCGTCAGGGAGACCCGGGTGCTTCCCAGTTTTATCTCTCGATGGAAGATGATTTGATGCGCCGCTTCGGTACCGATAACATGCGCGGCATGATGGAAAAGCTCGGCATGGAAGATGATCAGCCTATTGAGAGCAAAATTGTCAGCCGGGCCGTGGAGCAGGCGCAAAAGCGTGTGGAAGGCCACAACTTTGACGCCCGGAAACAGATCCTCCAGTACGACGATGTGATGCGTGAGCAGCGTGATGTCATCTACGCCCAGCGCAATGAAGTGCTCGAGTCCGAAAACCTTGAGGATATCGTCCAGCCGATGATCAAGTCCGTCGTGGAACGTGCGGTAGGGCAGTATACACCGGAAGGAACAGTTCCGGAAGAATGGAACCTTGAAGGTCTCGTCAACTACCTGAAAGGAACGGTGCTCTGGGCGGACGACCTTGAGGTGAAAGACATTCACGGCATGGAACCGGAGGAAATCATCGAAACGGTACTTGAAAAAGCATATACCCATTACAGACAGAAGCAGGAAGAACTGCCTGAAGAAACGATGAAGGAATTCGAACGGGTGGTGCTGCTCCGCGCTGTCGACCGCAAATGGATGAACCATATCGATCAGATGGACCAGCTCCGCGAAGGCATCCACCTGCGCGCCTACGGCCAGAACGACCCGCTCCGGGAGTATAAGTTTGAAGGCTTTAACATGTTTGAAGAAATGGTTGCTTCCATTGAAGAAGAAGTGGCTATGTATATCGTGAAGGCGCAGGTCCGCAGCAACCTGGAACGCGAGGAAGTTGCGGAAGGCAAAGCTGTTCACGGAGAGAACACCGAACGCGATGAAAACAACAGTAAACGCCGTCCGGTCCGCAAAACAGAAAATGTCGGGCGGAACGAGCCGTGTCCGTGCGGCAGCGGAAAGAAATACAAACACTGCCACGGACGCGCGGAACAGGCACAGTAATTTATTAAAACAGGGGTGACACGCGATGGATATGGCTGAAATACAGCATGCATTGTCAAATATCCGCCAGCGTCTGGCGGACTTCAGGGGGTCTCTTTGACCTCTCTGAAAAAGAAGAGCGCATAGCTGAACTGGAACAGAAAATGACGGAACCTGGTTTCTGGGACAATCCGGACGAATCGAAAAAAGTCATTGATGAATCCAATGTCTTGAAGAATTCGGTGGAAGGATACCGGAAACTCTCGGAGGCCTATGATGATCTCGTCCTCACCTATGATCTCGTGAAAGAAGAGGACGATGAAGATCTGATGGAAGAGCTTGAAGAAGGCGTACAGAATCTGACAAAAAGCGTAAATGACTTTGAACTGAACATGATGCTCAGTGAACCATATGATAAAAATAACGCCATTCTGGAACTTCATCCCGGTGCAGGCGGCACCGAATCCCAGGACTGGGCTCAGATGCTGTACCGCATGTACAAACGCTGGGCGGAAGGCAAGGGATACACCGTCGATGTGCTGGATTACCTGGACGGGGATGAAGCCGGTCTGAAAAGTGCCGTCCTGCACATTAAAGGCCACAATGCCTACGGCTACCTGAAAGCTGAAAAAGGAGTCCACCGGCTCGTCCGGATTTCGCCGTTTGACTCTTCGGGACGCCGGCACACATCTTTCGCCTCGTGTGAAGTGATGCCGGAAATGGACGACACCGTCGAAGTGGAAATCAACAGCGAAGATCTGCGGATTGACACGTACCGCTCCAGCGGCGCAGGCGGTCAGCACGTCAACACAACCGATTCGGCGGTGCGGATTACCCACCTTCCGACCAATATTGTCGTGACGTGCCAGAATGAGCGTTCCCAGTTGAAAAACAGAGATGCCGCCATGAAAATGCTGCGCTCGAAACTGTATCAGCGTGAACTCGAAGAGCAGCAGAAAGAAATGGATGAAATCCGTGGCGAACAAAAAGAAATCGGCTGGGGAAACCAGATCCGGTCTTATGTCTTCCATCCATATAATATGGTAAAAGACCACCGCACCAATAAAGAAATCGGAAATACCTCCGCAGTGATGGACGGAAATATTGATCCATTCATAGATGGATACCTGCGGGCAAGCATGGATATTTAAAAGAAAGGGGGTGCCTCTGAAGCAGGGGCACCCCGGACTTTGTGTCCGTAGAAAACAGCCTTATGCTGCAAAGCAACAAGAAGTGAGGGAAAACAGGAATGATGAACTGGAGAAAACGACGGGAGCCGATGCCGCAAAAGCTTTGGATGGCGTTGCAGACGGTTTATATTTTGGCAGGATCCACTATCCTGGCATTATCCTATAACCTTTTTCTGCTCCCGAACCGGATTGCCTCCGGCGGTCTCAGCGGATTTGCCACCATTGTGTATGAAGTATCCGGGATAGAACCGGCGGTGACGATGTGGGTGCTCAACATACCGTTGTTTATTGCAGGGGTTCTGCTGCTTGGAGGATGGAAATACGGCGGGAAAACACTGGCAGGCACCTTGTTTCTGCCATTTGTTATTTATGTGACGCGCCATCTGGATGCAGGGGTGGATGATCCGCTTCTGGCCGCAGTATTCGGCGGCATTGGAGTCGGAGCCGGTCTTGGACTGGTATTCCGGGCAGCAGCGTCCACCGGCGGCACCGGCTTACTGGCGCAGATTATACATAAGTTTTCCGGCGTATCCCTTGGAGCCTGCGTGTTTATGATGGACGGGCTGATTGTGACCATGTCAGCCTTTGTGTTCAGCATCGAATACGCGCTGTACGCGTTGATTGCGCTGTTTGTGACCGGCAAGACGATTGATATCGTGCAGACAGGTATCGGATATGCCAAAGTAGCGCTTATCATCACGCAGAAAGAAGAAGAAGTCCGCAGCGTCATTTTAAACCAGGTGGACCGCGGGGTCACGTACCTGCCGGGAGAGGGCGGTTATACAAAAGACGCAAGACCCGTCCTTCTCTGCGTCGTGAACCGAAATGAAGTAGCCACGCTCAAACACTGGGTGCAGTCAGCGGATCACGAGGCATTTGTGGTGGTCACCGATGCTGCGGAAGTGCTCGGAAAGGGTTTCAAAAATGAGGTCGCTGGGTATAATAACGGAACGTCATAAAAGATAAAATGAGATGTTTGGGAGGTCATGAATGATGAAAAAAATGGTAATGACACTGGTAGCAGCTTTTGTATTTGCCCTCAGTGCCTGCGGCGGAGGCGGCGGCGGGGAAACAGAAGACTCCGCAGACAGCGGCGGTGCTGACAGCAGCGGAGATTCTGTAGACGCTGAAGCAGCCCGCAGTGCCTACGATCAGAACTGTCTCCAGTGCCACGGCGAAAATCTGGAAGGTATGAACGGACCGCCGCTGGCCGGACAGGATTTATCGCAGGACCACGTGCTGAGCATGATCCAAAATGGCGCCGCCGGCATGCCGGACAGTCTGGTAAGTGGCTCTGAAGCTGAGAACCTGGCCGCCTGGATCGCGAATCAATAGAGACTGAAGCAAAAAAATACAGCTCCACTAAAAATCCGAACGATAATCATCATGCTGCGTGGAAGCATTTGATATCGCTCGGATTTTTTATTGCATACGCCGTTTGGCTGTTGAAGGACTTTTTCCTCATAAATGAAAATTTCAATCCTTCTATTACATTTTGCTGATTTCTCATGCTCCATCATTCCAGACTTTCTATATATATAGTAATCAAGTGAAGTTTCATTGAAATCAAAATGTAATACTTTTTTAGCATTTTTCAGCTGTTAAAGATGATATAATGTGAGATGGAAAAAGACAAAACGTAATGTTATTCAACACGATTTCCGGTATCGTCCGGGGAAAACACCTATTATGCTGGCGGTTCTGCCGGAAATTTGTCACCTATTAAGAAAGTGGACAACCACCACGAAAAACCATCTAAAGAGTATGTTTGCTTCAGGAAGTGATTGTTTTGATTGAAATGAATAATGTATCGAAAACGTATGCCAACGGCGTCAGCGCACTTAGCAGCATTGACATTCTCATTGAAAAGGGAGAGTTCGTTTATGTTGTCGGACCGAGCGGCGCAGGCAAGTCTTCTTTTATTAAAATGATTTACCGGGAAGAAAAACCCACCGAAGGCTCCATTCAGATCCACGGAACCGATTTGATGACCCTCAAAGAAAAACACGTCCCGTTTCTCCGGCGGAAGATAGGAGTCGTTTTTCAGGATTTCAAGCTTCTTCCGAAACTATCGGTCTTTGAAAATGTCGCGTTCGCGCTTGAAGTCATTGAAGAACCAAAAGATGTCATCCGCAGACGGGTCATGGAAGTGCTTGATGTGGTCAGGCTGAAAAATAAAGCACGTTTTCTTCCGGATGAACTGTCAGGCGGAGAACAGCAGCGTGTTTCCATAGCAAGGGCGGTTGTCAATAATCCGCGTGTCGTCATTGCGGACGAGCCTACCGGTAACCTTGACCCGGACACGTCTTGGGAGATCATGGAGATTCTTGAAAACATTAATCGAAACGGTACTACTGTTCTCATGGCTACCCACAACCGCGAGATTGTAAACGCGATTAAGAAACGGGTGATTGCCATCGAGTCCGGCAGAATTGTCCGTGATGAGCTGAAGGGGGACTACGGCTATGAAAGGTAGAACCCTTGCACGTCACGGGAAAGAAGGCCTCAAGAATCTTGGACGGAACAGCTGGATGAGCTTCGCTTCGGTAAGCGCGGTTACTATCATGTTGTTTGTTGTAGGAGTATTTCTGCTTCTGATCATGAACATGAACAGTTTCATCTCATCAGTGGAAGAAGATGTGGAAGTCCGGGTTTATATTGAGCTTGGTACATCGGATCAGGAACAGGCGGAACTCGAACAGAAGCTTCAGAATCTGGAGCATGTGGACAGTGTTACATATCTAAGCAAGGATGAAGGGCTCGACCAGTTGATTGACAGTCTGGGGCAGTCCAGTGAAGCATTTGAATCACTGCGGGATGAAAATCCTCTGAATGATGCGTTCATCTTGCAGGCCGACGAACCCCAGCAGACCGAGCAGGTGGCAGAAGCTGCGTCCGGACTTTCCTACATTGATTCCATCGATTACGGAGAAAAAGTTGTAGAGCAGCTCTTCAATGTAACCAAAATTCTTCGTGTCACCGGCCTGGTGCTTGTTGTAGGTCTCATGTTCACGGCGATGTTTTTGATATCCAACACGATTAAACTGACTATTGTCGCCAGACAGCAGGAAATACAGATTATGAAACTGGTAGGTGCGACGAATGGCTTTATCCGCTGGCCCTTTTTCGTCGAAGGGCTGCTGCTTGGTGTTCTCGGGGCGGTTATTCCTATTGCCGCTGTGACAGGAGGGTATCACTACCTTTACAGCAATTACGCGGAGAGGCTGAGCATTGACTTTGCCGAGATTCTCCCCGTCTATCCGTTAACTCTGCAGATCTCCGCCGTTCTCCTTGGAATCGGCATTCTGGTAGGTGTATGGGGAAGCATCACGTCGGTGCGTAAATTCTTGAAAGTCTAAATAAATACAGTTGGAATGAGTTAGAGGAGGAACTGTCGGAATGAAAAAGGGATGGTTAAAGACACTGGCGGCGGTGATGACCGCTTCCGGTATTGCGCTTGCCGCTTCAGCTCCTGCAGCAGCGGCAGACGGAGAAGAACTCCGTACGAAAATTAATGAACTGCAGGATAAACAGGAGAGCACCCAGGCGGATTCTGAAGAAACACAAAAGGAAATCGAAGCACTGAAAGAAGAAATACAGAATATCAGTGATGAAATCCGTGAACTGGATAAAAAAATAACCGAAACAAACGATAAAATTACGAAAAAAGAAGAAGAAATCGATGAGACGGAACAGCGCATCGAAGAGCTCGAAAGCCGGATTGATGAACTTCAGAAACGAATCGAGGAACGGGATGAACTACTGAAGGAACGCGTGAACGCCATGTACAAAAACGGCGGCTCAGTCGATTACCTGGAAGTGCTGATGGGAGCAAAAAGTTTCGGAGACTTTCTGGACCGGGTATCGGCGCTGAACACGATTGCCGATCAGGACAAAGACATACTTCAAGCCCATATCAAAGACCAGAATGAGCTTGAAGATGCGAAAAAAGAAGTGGAAGAGCAGCGCAGTTCCCTGGAAGGTTCGCTGACGGAACTTGAAAATCTGAAAGCCGATCAGAAAGAGCGGCGCGGGGAAAAGAACAGCATACTCGGAGATCTGGAAAACCAGGAACATTCCCTCCAGGAAACGCTGCTCTCGCTGGAAGATGAAAAAGGACTTCTTAAGCAGCAGGAAGAAACTGCCAAACAGGAACTGGAGAATTATAAAGAACGTCAGGAAGCCATACGTCAACAACAGTCCAGCGGCACGGCAGCACAGGCAGCGGGCGAAGCTCCTTCCGACAGCGGTGGTGCATTAATGCGGCCGGCGACCGGCACGTACACGTCCGAATTTGGACAGCGCTGGGGCCGCATGCATAACGGCATTGACATCGGCGGGGGCGGCCGCCCCAACGTCCCGATTTCTGCCGCAGCAGGGGGAACGGTAGTAAAAGCCGGGTACATGAACGGATACGGGAACACCGTGATGATTTCCCATCAGGTGGACGGGCAGCAGATAACAACGCTGTACGCCCACATGTCCTCGACGAATGTATCCAGCGGACAGAGCGTATCCCGCGGCGAAAATATCGGAATGATGGGTAATACCGGTGCGTCCCAGGGGAAACATCTTCACTTTGAAGTTCATGAAGGACCATGGAACGGAGCCAAATCCAACGCGGTCAACCCAAGAAACTATCTGCCATAATGAAAAGAGAGGGGCTGTCTCATGGGACGGTCCCTTTTTTCGTTATATGATGACATGATAACGGAACCGTTTCACAGACCGCCGCATCATGGAAAATTTATTTTTGGAATACGTGAATTCATGCTAGAATGAAAGAGACGATAAAAACCTCTCTGACCCGCGGTGATTTTAATGATGGAGCTGAGGTGTAAAACATGAAATGGAAAGTAAAACTGGCATCAGTGGTAACCGGTGCCGTACTTATTGCCGGAGCCGGCGGCGTTTTTGCCGGAATTAATATAAACGAACAGGCCGGGAGTGAACCATCCGCCGCCTCCAGTGCTTCCGGACAGACCGAAAATACAGAGAAGCAGTCCATGGATGGATTGGACAAAGTACAGCAGGTTTACCAGATGATTGAATCGGAATACGTGGAAGATGTCGATAAAGAGGCGCTCTGGGAAGGGGCACTGAAAGGAATGGTGAATGAGCTGGATGATCCTCATTCGGCTTACATGGATCAGGAAACAGCCTCCCAGTTCAATCAATCTCTTGAATCCTCATTTGAAGGAATAGGAGCGGAAGTAAGCATGGTCGATGACACACCGACCATCGTGTCGCCGTTCGGGGGATCCCCTGCGGAGAAGGCAGGATTAAGACCGAATGATCAAATCCTCGAAGTGAATGGGGAAAGCACGGAAGGAAGCACGCTGAATGAGACCGTGCTGAAAATCCGCGGGGAAAAAGGCTCGACAGTGACGTTGACGATCCAGCGCCAGGGTGCCTCGGAACCGTTTGAAGTTGATGTGGTACGGGATGAAATTCCAATTGAAACGGTGACATCCGACACGATAGAGCAGAACGGGCGGACCATCGGGCTGTTGGAACTGACTTCTTTTTCCGAAAATACAGCTTCAGAGTTTGAAAAGCAGCTGACAAACCTTGAGGAGCAGGATATTGACGGGCTGTTAATTGATGTACGGGGGAATCCGGGAGGCTATCTGAACAGCGTCCAGAGCATCGGAGATCTTGTTATTCCGGGAGGAGAACCGATTGTTCAAATTGAAGATCCTAACGGGGAAACAACCCGGTCGATTTCTGCGCTTGAAGAGAAGAAAGATTATCCGATCGTTGGTTTGATTGATGAAGGCAGTGTGTCTGCTTCTGAAATTCTGGCTGCCGCTTTGAAAGAGGCGGGCGGATACGATCTCGTCGGTCAGACGACATACGGCAAAGGAACGGTACAGCAGTCCATGAAGCTCGGAGATGGAAGCCGGCTGAAACTGTCGATGTTTAAATGGCTTACTTCAGACGGCAATTGGATTAACGAGGAAGGCGTCAAACCTACGGTGGAAGTGGAGCAGCCTGAGTATTTCTATTCTGCGGCACTGTCTCCGGAAGAGGAGCTGACCATAGAAACCAACGGAGAGCAGGTGAAAACCGCTCAGACGATGCTGCAGGCTCTCGGTCATAACCCGGGCCGGACGGACGGATATTTTGATGAACAGACGTCTGAAGCGGTGCGCAGTTACCAGGAATCTGCCGGCGAACTGCCTGTTACCGGTACGATTGACGAAGAAACAGCCGGGCGGATGAATCAGGATCTGATGGAAAAGGTGCAGAACCGTGAAAACGACAGACAGTTCAATGAAGCGTTGGATTTGATGAATGACAAATTGACGAACCAGTAATGGAACAAAGAGGCCGGGCGCTGTCAGCAGGGAAGAACAGTGGCACCGGCTTCCTAAATCAGCCGGACGTTCTTTTTTAAAGGAAGGTCTGCTTGGAGAAGGAGGAACCGGGATGAATGATATCGGCTGGGAGCTGTTATATGGGATAGGGCGTTTTTTCGCGCATCCGCTGACCTATCTGATTCCGATTGTCATGTTCGTTCTTGGATGGCGCAGAGTGGTGAAAGAACGCCGCGACTTTCACACCCGGGTATTTCGTGCGGTATTTGACGTTACCGCACCGCTGCTCCCGGGATTGGCTGCGGGTCTTGCCGGCTCTGCAGCCGCTTTGCTCCTCGGTGTTACAGTCCCGTTCTCCTTTCTCGTGCTTCTTTCTCTTTTCACAGGTTTGATTCTGTTGTCTGGAAGAGTGAAGTGGCTGTCCCCGGCATTCACGGTCAGTGCAGCGGTTCTGCTGGCTCTGATTCTCCCGCTTTGGGATACGGGAAGCCCCCGTGTGGATGCGTGGCTGCAGGAGCTGGGAGCATCTGATTACCAGGCAGTGCTCTTCTGGCTCGCTGTTTTGATTATTCTGGAGAGCGTGCTCGTTTTCCGGAGCGCCCGGTTTTTCACCTCGCCGCTGACGGTGAAAAGCAGCCGCGGAAAATGGCTCGGAGCGCACCGGATGCGGCGGATCTGGCTCCTTCCCTCCGTCTTTTTTATTCCCGGAGGTATGCTTGATGCCGTGTCCTGGTGGCCGCTTCTTCCGGTTGGAGAGGGAGGACTGGCACTCTTTTTCTTTCCTCTTGCTGTGGGGACGGACTACACGATTTATCATACGCTGCCAAGACCAGCTCTGCAGCAGATGGGACGACGGCTCTGCCTGCTCGGTCTTGCCGCCGGAGCAGGAGCGGGGCTCTCCTTCTACTATCCGCAGGCTGTTCTGTACACGGCAGCTGCCGTCTTTGTGCTGCGCACAGCTCTTCAAGTTTGGCAGCGCATGGAAGACCACGGGAGGCAGCCCTTTTTTCAGCCGGGTTCCCGCGGGGTGAAAATCCTGGCCGTTCTTCCGGAGTCGCCGGCAGCAAAAATGGGCATGACCGCAGGAGAGATTATATGGAAAGTGAACAACATTCCGGTTCATTCGAAAAAGGAACTTTACTATGCTCTTCAGAAAAATTCCGCCCACTGCCGGCTGGAAGTGATGGATACAAACGGGGAACGCCGCCACGTACAGTCCGCCTTATATGATAATGAGCATCACGAAATCGGAGTACTGACGGTAAAAGAAAACGACGACTTGCCGGCGTCCGGTATACAGGGTTGATAGGAAAAGGATCGTTGAAAAGACGGAGCCGGGGTGACAAATCCCGCTCCGTCTTTTCTTATGGGAGCTTATTTCTGCATACTGTGCCCCGCTTGAACCATGTCTTTTTACTCGAAATAAAAACGAACATATATTCGAACAAGCCGTTTAATTTGATGGAAGATGTGGTATAATGTATAAGCGGTAATAGATAAGAAGGAATACATTTGAGTGTATAAAATGGGGGATAATGCGATGAATGAAACATTCGATCTCGCTTCCGGCTATGACCCCCAGGGTGACCAGCCGGAAGCGATAAAAGCTTTGACAAAAGGCATTGAAGAGGGCACAAGACACCAGACCCTGCTTGGTGCGACCGGTACCGGGAAGACGTTTACGGTATCCAACGTTATTCAGAATGTGAATAAGCCCACCCTCGTTATGGCTCACAACAAAACACTTGCAGGCCAGCTGTACAATGAATTTAAAGAGATGTTTCCAAACAATGCTGTCGAGTATTTTGTCAGCTATTATGACTATTATCAGCCGGAAGCCTACGTTCCTTCCACTGATATGTTTATAGAAAAAGACGCCAGCATCAATGATGAAATAGATAAACTCCGCCACTCTGCCACGAGTGCGCTTTTTGAACGAAATGACGTGATTATCGTGGCGAGTGTCTCCTGTATCTACGGACTTGGTTCACCGGAGGAGTACCGCGAGCTTGTTCTGTCGCTCCGTAAAGATATGGAGAAGGAACGGAACGCTTTAATGCGGGACCTTGTTGATATCCAGTATGAACGAAACGATGTGAATTTTGTGCGCGGAACATTCCGGGTACGCGGTGATGTGGTGGAAATTTTCCCGGCGTCCCGGGATGAACACTGTGTCCGCGTTGAATTTTTCGGTGACGAAATCGACCGGATTACCGAAGTCGATGCGCTGACAGGAGAAGTACTCGGGGAACGCCAGCACGTCGCGATTTTCCCGGCTTCCCACTTTGTAACCCGCGAAGAGAAGATGAAACGCGCCATCGAAAATATTGAGAAGGAACTGGAAGAACAGCTGCAGGCCTTTCGTGATAACGGCCGGGAACTGGAAGCCCAGCGCCTGGAACAGCGCACGAAATACGACCTGGAAATGATGCGGGAAATGGGTTTCTGCTCGGGGATCGAAAACTACTCCCGTCATTTGACGTTCCGAAGCGCCGGAGAATCCCCCTACACATTGATGGACTTTTTTCCGGAGGATTTCCTGCTTATCGTTGATGAATCCCACGTGACACTTCCGCAGGTGACCGGCATGTACAAAGGCGACCAGGCCCGCAAGCAGGTGCTTGTAGACCACGGCTTCCGCCTTCCATCCGCCATGGACAACCGTCCGCTCCAGTTTGATGAGTTTGAAAACCGGATGCAGCAGGCGGTCTACGTCTCGGCAACTCCGGGGCCGTATGAACTGGAACATTCCCCGGGCGTGGTGGAACAGATTATCCGGCCGACCGGTCTGCTTGATCCGACCATTGAAATCCAGCCGATTGAAGGTCAGATTGATGACTTGATCGAACGGATCCATGAACGCCGGGAACGGAAGGAAAGAGTGCTGGTCACGACGCTGACGAAAAAGATGGCCGAAGATTTGACGTCTTACTTAAAAGAAGTCGGCATCCGTGTGAAATACCTGCATTCCGAAGTGAAGACGCTGGAGCGCATTGACGTCGTGCGGCAGCTGCGGCTCGGTGAATTTGATGTGCTGGTCGGCATTAACCTGCTCCGGGAAGGCCTTGACATACCGGAAGTTTCCCTCGTCGCCATCCTGGACGCTGACAAAGAAGGATTTCTCCGTGCCGAACGCTCGCTTATTCAGACGATGGGGCGTGCGGCCAGAAATGCTAATGGACATGTCGTGATGTACGCAGATAAGATAACCCGCTCGATGAATACGGCGATGGAGGAGACCAACCGGCGCCGGGCAATCCAGAAAGAGTTTAATGACACTCATCATATTACGCCGACGACAATCCAGAAAGAAATTCCGGAATTGATCCAGGCGACGATTTCTTCCGAGGAAACGAGTGACTTTGACAAACCGGCGCTCGATAAGATGAGCAAAAAAGAACGGCAGAAAGTAATCGATGAGATGGAAGAAGAAATGAAGACGGCCGCCAAAGATCTTCAGTTTGAACGGGCGGCGGAACTTCGTGACATGTTACTTGAATTAAAAGCGGAAGGATGACGTACAATGCCGGTAGATAATTTAGAGATTAAGGGAGCACGGTCCCATAACCTGAAAGACATCGATGTAACCATTCCACGCGGCAATCTGGTCGTCTTGACAGGACTGTCAGGTTCGGGGAAATCCTCTCTTGCTTTTGACACGATTTACGCCGAGGGCCAGCGCCGTTATGTAGAGTCCCTGTCAGCTTACGCCCGTCAGTTTCTCGGCCAGATGGAGAAGCCGGATGTCGATTCCATTGAAGGCCTTTCCCCGGCGATTTCCATAGACCAGAAAACGACGAGCCGCAACCCGCGTTCCACGGTTGGCACTGTCACAGAAATTTACGACTACCTGCGTCTGTTGTTCGCCAGAGTCGGACGGCCGATCTGCCCGAACCACGGTGTTGAAATCTCTTCGCAGACGGTGCAGCAGATGGTGGACCGTATGATGGAATTTCCCGAACGCACGAAGATGCAGATTCTCGCACCAGTCGTTTCCGGACGTAAAGGAGAGCACGTGAAACTGCTCGAAGACCTGAAACAGAAAGGATTCGTCCGTGTCCGCGTGGACGGGGAAATGCGTGAAGTAAGTGAAGAAATCAACCTGGAGAAGAACAAAAATCATGATATTGAAGTGGTAGTGGACCGGATTGTGATAAAAGAGGGAGTCGAAACACGGCTGTCGGATTCCCTCGAAACGGCACTTGATTTAAGCGGCGGCAAAGCGATGGCAAACGTCATGGACGGTGAAGAGCTGCTCTTTAATCAGCATCATGCCTGCCCGCACTGCGGATTTACGATCGGTGAACTGGAACCGCGTCTGTTCTCGTTCAACAGTCCATTTGGTGCGTGCCCGACGTGTGACGGGATCGGCAGCCGTCTGGAAGTGGACAAAGAACTTGTCATTCCTGACTGGGACCGGACGTTGAATGATCATGCCATTGCAGCATGGGAGCCGACCAGTTCCAATTATTATCCGCAGCTGCTTGAATCTGCGTGCCGTCATTTCGATATTGATATGAAGGTTCCGGTGAGAGACCTGCCGAAAGAGAAACTGGACATTCTGCTGCACGGCAGCAATAACGAACGCATGACGTTTCGTTACGAAAATGACCGCGGCGGTATCACAGAACGAAACATTTACTTTGAAGGCGTGCTGAATAATATCTCGCGCCGCTACTACGGAACCGCATCGGATTTTATCCGGGATCAGATGGAGCAGTATATGGCCCGCACGAACTGCCCGACTTGTCACGGGAACCGGCTCCGGAAAGAAAGCCTGGCTGTCAAAATAGCGGGGCGGCACATCGGAGAGGTAACAGACCTCTCGATCAAGGATGCCAAACAGTTCTTTGAAGAACTGAATCTCTCGGAGAAAGAACTGACGATTGCACGTCTGATTCTGCGTGAAATCGAGGAACGTCTCGGTTTTTTGATTAATGTCGGTATTGATTATCTGACATTGAGCCGGGCAGCCGGAACACTGTCAGGCGGGGAAGCGCAGCGGATACGGCTGGCCACCCAGATCGGTTCCTCTCTGATGGGCGTGCTCTACATTCTCGACGAACCTTCCATCGGCCTGCATCAGCGTGATAACAACCGTCTGATTCGGACATTGGAACGGATGCGGGATCTTGGCAACACACTGATTGTTGTGGAACATGATGAAGATACGATGCTCGCGGCCGACCATCTTGTGGACATTGGTCCTGGAGCCGGCGTCCACGGAGGTTATATTGTATCCGAAGGACCGCCGGAAAAAGTGAAAGAGGATGAAGGTTCGCTTACCGGTCAGTATCTTTCCGGGAAAAAATTCATCCCGCTCCCGGCAGCGCGCCGTAAACCGGATAAACGACAGGTGAAGATCAAAGGAGCAAAAGAAAATAATCTCCAGAATGTGAACGCGTCCATTCCGCTTGGTCTTCTGACCGCTGTGACCGGCGTGTCCGGATCCGGAAAAAGTACGCTGATTAATGATATCCTGTATAAAACCCTGTCCCAAAAGCTTCACCGCGGCAAAGAAAAGCCCGGCGCCCATAAAAAAGTGGAAGGCATCGAGCAGCTCGAAAAAGTGGTCGACATCAACCAGGCGCCGATCGGCCGGACACCGCGCTCCAACCCGGCTACGTACACAGGCATGTTTGATGACATCCGCGAAGTTTTTGCGATGACAAATGAAGCGAAAACGCGGGGATATAAAAAAGGCAGGTTCAGTTTCAACGTGAAAGGCGGCCGCTGCGAGGCGTGCAAGGGAGACGGCATCATCAAGATTGAGATGCACTTTCTGCCTGACGTGTACGTCACCTGTGAGGAATGCGGCGGCACGCGGTACAATCGTGATACACTGGACATACGCTACAAAGGTAAAAATATCGCGGATGTTCTCGCGATGACGGTGGAAGAGGCTCTGGACTTTTTTGAAAACATCCCGAAAATCCAGCGCAAAATCCAGACACTGTATGATGTCGGACTTGGGTATATTAAGCTCGGACAGCAGGCGACAACCCTGTCTGGAGGCGAGGCGCAGCGGGTGAAACTCGCAAGTCAGCTGCAGCGCCGTTCCACCGGTAAGTCCCTCTATATTCTCGATGAACCGACAACAGGGCTTCATGTGGATGATATCGACCGTCTGATGAAAGTACTCCAGCGTCTTGTGGATAACGGGGACACAGTCATCATTATCGAGCATAACCTCGACGTGATTAAAACCGTCGACCACATTATTGATCTTGGACCGGAAGGAGGAGACGGCGGCGGCCGTATTATTGCATCCGGCACACCGGAAAAAGTGGGCGGGGATGCGGATTCCTACACCGGTTATTACCTCAAGCCGATACTCGAACGCGAAAAGCGGCGCATGGCTGATCGGTTGGCGGAAGCCGAACAGGTCGCCGAGCCGTCTTCATCCTGAGACGGCGCTGTCCGTCCGCTGCCCGAAGCCGGCCGGCGCAGCGGCTGATTTTTCCCGGGAAGCTGAAACCGTACCGGCACCGTTTGCGTAAAAACAGGTAAGACAGTCTGAATGGTTGCACCGTACCCTCATATTACTTAAAAAGGAAGGGATCAATCATGGAGGAAGAACGCAAGCTGATCTTAAAAATGGTGGAAGACGGAAAGATTTCGCCTGAAGACGGAACCAAACTGCTGCAAGCCATGAATTCGGACGACGGGGAAAAAGAGACGCAGGAAAACAGCCGGTCGGTTTCCGGTCCGGAGTCAGGTGCTTCCCGGCAGAATGAAGAGAAAACAGAAGCTCCCGCGGAGACCAGTCTGCCGACCCAGGCTTCCGGAAACCGTCAGGACAGCCGTTCGGGCTGGGATACGGAGTGGGACCGGGAAAAGCAGGAAGACAGTTCAGGGGCAGCGACCGGTTTCTCTGATTTCATCGACAGTGCTGTCCGGAAAATCAAAGAGCTGGATCTGGATTTTAATTTCGGTCCATACCAGGAAGTGCATCATATTTTCCAGCACAAAAACATGGAACAGACGTCTCTTGATATATCGCTGGAAAATGGATCACTCGAATGGAAACCTTGGGATGAAGCGGATGTGAAACTTGAATGTGACGTAAAAGTATACAAAAGCCGGACCCGGGAAGAGGCACGCCGGGAATTTTTGAAGGAAACAGTGTTTGAAGTGGACGACACGCATCTGCGTTTCTACACGAGAACGAAAGCCTTGAAAGTCGACGCCGTAATGTATGTCCCGCGCCGGACGTATGAAAGCCTGCATCTGTACACGTTTAACGGGCACTTGAGAGGGGAAGATGTAAAAGTAAACAGTTTCTCCGCCAAAGCCGTGAACGGCAGTCTCACCATCACACAGCCGGATACGATGAAATGTCACCTCGAAACGGTGAACGGTCCGGTCAAAGTGACGGGAGGCCGTCTGGATGTCGGTGATGTGAAAACAATGAACGGCACGATTGAACTGAATTCAGATATACGCGATCTGGAGGCGGAGTCGGTCAACGGCACCATCGATGCATTAATGAGAGTCAGTCAGGATGCAAGAGCCGCCCTTTCTGCAACAACGGGGAGTATTTTTGTTACAGTACCCCGGGAAATAAGAACAGAAGGGCACCTTCGTACCAATGTGGGCAACTATAATCATTCGTTAAGCGATATGGAGATTCATGAAGAGAAGAAAGATTTTATTCAGAAATCGCTGCGCTTCACATCCAATATGGGAGCATCCCCGCGTCTGCGTCTGAACGCACAGACGAAGACCGGATCCATTTCTGTGAAACCCGAAGACAGCTGAGGAGGCAGATAGGATGAAAAAATTAGTTCGAAGCCGGACAAACCGAAAACTGGCCGGGGTATGCGGCGGAATTGCCGATTACTTTGGAGTGGATCCGACGCTGATCCGCATTATTACCGTTGTTCTGTTTTTTGTAACATGGTTTTTCCCGGTTCCCATCGCTTACCTTGTGCTCACATTTGTCCTGCCGAATGAGGGAGACACTGTAGAATAATGGGGTGTCTCGTCCCGTTTCTCGTTAACATGGTAACCCTGATGGTCGTGGCCGGTTTCTTCCCCGGTTTTGAACTGGATGGTCCCGGGGCAGCGTTTACCGCGGCGCTGCTGCTGTCCATCATTAACATGCTGATTCGTCCGCTGCTTGTCATTTTGACCCTGCCGATTACGGTAGTGACACTCGGCTTCTTTGTTTTTATCATCAATGCGGCACTGCTCATGCTCACATCCGAATTGATGGGGGATTTATTTGAGATTTCAAGCTTTGGCATGGCTTTGCTCGCAGCGGTACTTATTGCTCTGCTGAATGTGCTTATCAACAACTTTATTGTAGAGCCGCTGCGCAGGGAGCGGTCCTGAGTCTCTAAAGGATGAAGAGCGTTTCCGATGATCAAAAATGATTGTCGGAAGCGCTCTTTCTTTTGGTATCCGGTACTTCGTCTCCGTCTGCTGTCAGATAGTAGAAAGGCTTTGTGTCTGTAAAACATCATTATTGTGGACACTACGGCGCCAAAACTTGGCCGTAGTGGTTCCTTGAGAACGGCCGGGGGTCCCTATTCGTCCGGGCTGCCGGTCTAATGTCCCTTGCAGCACTTTTTGTGGATACTAAAGCTTCTGTTCCATGATTTAGCGTCCACTGCCTGCCCCTTTATCTGCCCGGCTGGACATAACCTTTCCCAAACCTGATTTCCAATAGACGGTGAAATCGTGCTACAATAATAGAAGCATAACTAGAAAAATTCTGATGATTCGATTCCGGAGCATGGTCCTCCGGGATGGACCAAGGTAGAGGGGTATGTATGCCTAAAGTAAGCGCCAATGATTTAGTAAAACAATTCAATATGGAGGTGCTCGCCGGGGAGGACGGGGTATACCGGGCTATTACGACAAGTGACATTTCGCGGCCCGGAATCGAAATGGCCGGGTTTTTTACGTATTATCCCGCCAAACGGCTGCAGCTCCTTGGACGCACCGAACTTTCTTTTTTCCAGCAGCTGAGTGAAGAAGAAAAAAATGAACGAATGACGAACCTTTGTACATATGACACACCCGGCATTATTATTTCACGTGGGTTGATTGCGCCGCCTGAACTTCTGGAAAGCGCCGAGAATGTGGGTGTTCCGGTCATGCGTTCAGATGTAACGACAACGCGGCTGAGCAGTCAGCTTACCAACTTTCTCGAGGCACGGCTGGCAAAGTCCACCGCTGTTCACGGGGTTCTCGTTGATATCTACGGTATCGGTGTGCTGTTAACCGGAGCAAGCGGGGTCGGTAAAAGTGAAACCGCCCTGGACCTTGTCCGCCGCGGACACCGGCTTGTAGCGGATGACTCGGTTGAAATTTTCCAGCAGCACGGAGATACGCTTGTCGGAAGCGCGCCGGAACTGATACGGCACCTGCTTGAAATCCGGGGACTGGGTATCATTGATGTAATGACATTGTTTGGAGCAGGAGCAGTGCGTCCCTTTAAACGTATCGGGCTGACAATCCATCTTGAACTCTGGGATGAAAACAAAGCATACGACCGTCTCGGCCTGGAAGAAGCAACCCTTCAGGTTATTGACACGGAAATACCGAAGTATACGATTCCTGTCCGGCCCGGGCGGAACTTGGCTGTTATTGTTGAAGTGGCAGCGATGAATTTCCGTCTGAAGCGAATGGGAATCAACACAGCAAAGCAGTTTTCCGACCGTCTCACCGATGTCATTGAAGAGGGGAACCGGGAGGATTTTTAAGGATAGGAGAGAAGACAGATGATATATACAGCACCACCGATTGGCCGTGTCGCGTTTGAAATCGGGTCGTGGCCGGTCTACTGGTACGGCATTCTTATCGGGCTCGGAGCCCTCTTCGGGTTTTTGCTTGCTAACCGGGAATCGAAAAAACGAGGCCTTCCTAAAGATATTTTTGCAGATCTTCTTATTTTTGCCATTCCGGTTTCGATATTATTCGCCCGCCTTTATTACGTGATCTTCCGGTGGGGATACTACGCGGATAACCCCGGGGAGATACTGGCTGTATGGGAAGGCGGTCTTGCCATTCACGGCGGACTGATTGGAGCCGCCCTCACAGCCGTCATATTCACAAGAAAACGCGGGGTATCGTTTTGGAAAATGGCAGACATTGCCGCTCCGAGTATTATTTTGGGACAGGCTGTGGGACGCTGGGGTAACTTCATTAACCAGGAGGCACACGGAGGCCCGGTCACCCGGGATTTTCTGGAGAACCTGCAGCTTCCGCCATTCATCATCGAGCAGATGTTCATTGATGGCACCTATTATCACCCGACCTTTCTGTATGAATCCGTCTGGAATGTGCTCGGGCTTATTCTTCTGCTTCTGCTCCGGCGCGTTAATCTGAAGCGGGGCGAACTGTTCCTGAGCTACCTCATCTGGTATTCCGCCGGCCGCTTTTTTATCGAGGCGATGCGGACAGACAGCTTGATGATCGGTGACACCCTGCAGGCTGCCCAGGTCATTTCCGTTGTTCTGATTATTGGTTCGGCTCTCGTGTGGGCCTACCGCAGGAAAACCGGCCTTGCCTCCGCGCGTTATCTGGATGAGGATGGAAGCGGAGTGCCCAAACCAAAAAAGAAATCTTCATCCAGCAGGAAAAAGTAAAAACGGACCGTGAGGAGGCATCCTATGAAGGTAGATACGATTTTGTTTGATTTTGATGGTACGCTTGTGAACACCAATCCCCTCATTATATCTTCGTTTGAACACGTGCTGGACGCGTATTATCCCGGGCGGTATTCGCGGGAGGATATCATCGGCTTTATCGGCACCCCCCTTCCCGAGAATTTCCGCGCCATCGACCCTGATCGGTCGGAGGAGATGATTGGGATGTATCAGCAGTTCACACTTGATCATCATGATGCGCTGCTGGAAGAATACGCGGGAGTCACAGAAACCATCCAGACCCTGCACGAGCAGGGTTATCATCTGGCTGTGGTGACGACAAAACGAAAGGAAACAGCCTTGATGGGCCTTGCGACGTCCGGTCTGGCTCCTTATTTTCCAACCGTTATTACGCTTGCCGATGTAGAACGGGCAAAACCTGATCCGGAGCCGCTCGAGCGGGCGATGGCAGCGCTCGGATCAAAGCCCGGGGAAACGATGATGGTCGGAGACAGCAAGTATGACATTCTTGCCGGAAAAAACGCCGGGGTGACGACAGCCGGTGTGGCCTGGACCATTAAAGGAGAAGAACACCTGCAGTCTTATGAGCCGGATATTATGCTGCAGACAATGCCGGACATTCTTTCGTATCTTGGCGTGAAGCAGGCATGAGGCGTACGGAGCGGTATCCGGTCGAGTCCTCGAACTCCCTGTGGCAGATGTACAAAACGGTGTCTTTCTGGAAAGTCGTCAAAAATTTCATTGTCATTCAGACCGCCCGCCTGACTCCTTTTCTGCCGCTTAAAAACTGGATGTACCGAACTTTTCTGCGCATGCAGGTAGGGGACAAAACGGCATTTGCGTTAATGATGATGCCGGATGTGATGTATCCTGAAAAGATATCGATAGGAAATAACAGCGTCATCGGATATAACACAACGATTCTCGCGCATGAATACCTGATTACCGAATACCGGCTTGGTGCCGTTGAAATCGGCGACCACGTCATGATTGGAGCGAATTCAACTATTCTGCCCGGGGTGCGGATCGGGGATCATGCGGTGGTAGCGGCAGGTTCGGTCGTCCATAAAGATGTGGAGGCCGGGACCGTTGTCGGAGGAAATCCGCTTCAGCTCCTTCAAACCTCCAGATAGCCCTTTTACCAGTGCACCCGTCTGCGCCGGAAAAGGGCTTTTTTCATCGGTTACTTTCCCGATTGACGCGGCCTGCGAAGGGGTGTAAACTACATGATATACACTTTATCTCTCTATTGCATTAGCAGACTAAAGCATCGTGTTTCTTCTATTTTGAAATGAAAAAAGGGAATCTACTATTTCCCTGCATACATAATAGATGCAGTGAACAAAATACATCGATACGAAAGGAGTTCCCGTTTTGACTCAGCCATTTATGTTTGAAAAACCACTAGGCATGCGGGATACACTTCCGGCTTATTACCAGACAAAACGCGGGGTGGCGGACCGCCTGGAGTCTGAAATTGGAAGCTGGGGGTATCTTCCCATCGAAACACCCGCTCTGGAGTACTACGACACGGTAGGCCGTGCCTCGGCCATTCTTGACCAGCAGCTCTTCAAACTGCTGGACCAGCAGGGACATACCCTGGTTCTGCGTCCTGATATGACAGCGCCGATCGCAAGAGTTGCGGCATCGAGCCTGAAGGAGCAGTCTTTTCCGATACGTCTGTCGTATCACACCAATGTGTTCCGGGCCCAGCAGCGCGAAGGCGGCCGGCCGGCTGAATTTGAACAAATGGGCGTGGAACTGGTAGGCGACAGCACCGCCAGTGCAGACGGAGAAGTGATTGCGTTGATGGCAGCCGCCCTGAAAGAAGCGGGACTCGAAGATTTCCAGGTGGCGGTCGGCCATATCGGTTACGTCAATGCCCTGTTGTTTGATGTTCTCGCAAGCGATGACCAGGTGGACAATCTGCGCCGCTTTTTATATGAAAAAAATCATGTCGGATTCCGGCAGCACGTGAAATCGCTCGAGCTTCCCGAAGAGGACGAAAACCGTCTGCTGGGGCTGCTCCAGCTGCGGGGCGGGGCGGAAAAACTGGATGAAGCGGACGCGCTCGTTCATAACGGCAACGCCGCAGAAGCACTCGAGAACCTCCGTCAGATCCGTGATGTGCTGGAGTGCTATGGAGTGGAACAGCACGTTACTTTTGATTTTAACCTTGTGCTTCATATGAGTTACTACACCGGTGTTGTCTTTGAAGGATACGGAAGCCGGCTTGGTTTTCCACTGGCAGGCGGCGGCCGGTACGATGAACTGCTTGAAAAATTCGAACGCCCGGGCCGCGCCACCGGATTCGGCATCCGTCTCGACCTTCTTGTGGAAGCGCTCGGCTATACAGGAGAAAAACCCGCTCAGACGTGCATTTTATTCAGCCGTGAACGAAGAAGCGAAGCGGTGGAAGAGGCGCGCCGGCAGCGGAATCTCGGAAAACGGGTGGTGCTTCAGGATGAGGACGGCGTGGAGAATGTGGAGCAGCTGCGCAGTCTTTTCAGTGAATGGATTGATCTGAACGGAACGAAGAAGGAGGACGAGGGCTGATGACAGAGCCATTAAAAATAGCGATGCCAAAAGGGCGGATTTTTGAAGAAGCGGTCGAACTTCTCCGCCGGGCTGGTTTTTCCCTGCCTCCGGAATTTGATGATTCAAGAAAATTGATTGTCGACGCCCCAGATGCAGGTATGCGGTTCATCCTTGCCAAACCGATGGACGTACCGACGTATGTGGAGCACGGAGTGGCTGATATCGGCGTAGCCGGCAAGGATACGATGATAGAAGAAGAGCGCGACGTGCATGAAGTGCTCGACCTTGGAATCAGCCCGTGCTACATGGCTGTAGCGGGGCTTCCCGGGTATGAAAAAACAGACATCAACCCGAAAGTCGCGTCCAAGTATCCGAATCTAGCCTCCCGGTATTTTAAGGAACAAGGCGAACAGGTGGAAATTATTAAATTAAACGGTTCTATTGAACTTGCTCCGCTTGTCGGTCTCGCCGACCGTATTGTCGATATTGTCTCCAGCGGTCAGACGCTGAAGGAAAACGGCCTTGTGGAGCTGGAGACGATTGTATCCATCACCTCCCGGCTGATTGTGAACCCGGTCAGTTACCGGATGAAAGACAGCCGGATTGATGAAATAGCCGTGCGGCTCGCGGAAGTGATAGAGGAGGACGTACAATGAACATCATGGAACTCGGCGCTGAAGTGAGCCTGGAACGAAACCTGGAACAGAATACGGAAAAAGAAAGAGAAACGGTGGAAGCGATTGTGGCAAAAATCCGGGAGAAAGGGGACGAAGGACTGCGTGAAATGACGGAATTATATGACGGCGTCCGCATGGATTCCTTTTTTGTCACTCGCGGGGAAATGGAAGACGCGTACCAGAATTTTTCGGAAAAAACCCTGAAAGCGCTGCGCCGGGCGATTACAAACATCCGCTCTTTCCATGAAAAACAAGTCCGGCAGTCCTGGATGACGACAGAGGAAAACGGAACGATGCTCGGGCAGAAAATCACGCCGCTCGATCGTGCCGGTGTTTACGTGCCGGGCGGGAAGGCTGCTTATCCGTCGACGATTATGATGAATGTCATCCCGGCCCAGACTGCCGGTGTCAAAGAGATTATTATGACCTCCCCGCCGGATGCAGAAGGAAACCTGACGCCCGGTGTGCTTGTGACGGCGGCTGAACTTGGTGTCACCCGCATTCTGAAAGCAGGCGGTGCTCAGGCGGTGGCAGCTCTTGCCTACGGTACCGGCACCATCCCCCGGGTGGATAAAATCACCGGCCCCGGCAATATTTTTGTCGCTCTTGCAAAACGGGCGGTGTTCGGGCAGGTGGATATTGATATGATCGCAGGCCCCAGTGAAATCGTCGTGCTTGCCGATGAAACGGCATCCCCCGAATTGGCAGCGGCGGATTTGATCTCCCAGGCTGAACATGATGAAATGTCTTCGGCCGTGCTTGTCACTACTTCCCGCAGCGTAGCGGAGCGGACGAAAGCCGAAGTCGATAAACAGCTTGAGACCCTCCCAAAACAAGATATCGCCGGATCAGCACTGAACAATCACGGAGCTGTGTACCTTGCGGATACAATGGAGCAGGCCGTTGAGGCTGTGAATCAGCTTGCCGGAGAGCATCTGGAACTGCTTGTGGACGATCCACACGCCCTGCTCGGAAAGATTCGGCACGCGGGCGCCATCTTTCTCGGTCCCTACAGCTCGGAACCAGTCGGCGATTATATGGCGGGACCGAACCATGTGCTTCCGACAAACGGCACCGCCCGTTTTTCGAGTCCGCTCAGTGTGGATGATTTTACGAAAAAATCGAGTGTTATTTCCTACAGTCGTGCAGCGCTTGAAGAACATGCCGATGATATTGCTGAAATCGCCCGTCTGGAAGGACTGGAAGGTCATGCGCGCGCCGTGGAGCGCCGCGGGAAAGGAGACAACCAATGACAGCACGCCGCAGTTCCATTGAAAGAAAAACGAAAGAAACGGATATCCGGCTGGATATGGACCTGGACGGGGAAGGGAACGGATCCATCTCGACCGGCGTCCCTTTTTTAACACATATGCTTGACTTATTCACAAAACATGGTCATTTCGACGTCACGATTGATGCAGACGGCGACACAGACGTGGATGATCATCACACGACAGAGGACATCGGCATTTGTCTCGGCCATGTCTTTCAGGAAGCTCTTGGGGATAAAAAGGGCATTCACCGTTACGGCCAGGCGATGGTCCCGATGGATGACGCGCTCGCGCAGGTGGTTGTTGACCTCAGCAACCGTCCTCATCTGGAATACCGGGCGGAGCTCCCGGCTGCATCCATTGGTACATTTGATACGGAGCTGGTGCATGAATTTCTCTGGAAGTTCGCACTGGAAGCAAGAATCAATCTGCATGTCATCGTCCATTACGGACACAACACCCATCATATCGTAGAAGCTGTATTCAAGGCGCTTGGACGAGCGCTCGATGAAGCGGCGCAGCTGGATGACCGGGTGAAAGGAGTCCCCTCGACAAAAGGAATGTTGTAAGGAAGGGTGTGGAAAAGGACATGATCGGGGTTATTGATTACGGAATGGGAAATCTCCATAGTGTCAGCAAGGCACTGGAGCGGCTGGATCTTTCGTATTTTCTGTCGGAAGATCCGGACGAGCTTGCCAAAGCGGATGGTCTGATTCTCCCGGGAGTCGGTTCGTTTCACGATGCGATGAATCTGCTGAAAGAAAAAGGCCAGGAGGATTTTATCAAAAAATGGGCGGCGGACGGCCGGCCGCTGCTTGGGATATGCCTTGGCATGCAGCTTCTGTTTGACGGAAGTGAAGAAAACAAACATACAGCCGGTCTTGGCTTTCTGCCCGGTTATGCGAAACACTTCCCCGGCATAACAGAAGACGGCACGGCGTACAAAGTACCGCATATGGGCTGGAACAAGCTTATCTTTAAGCAGCCGCAGCATGATCTTTTAAAAGATGTGGAAGAAGGTCACGTATATTTTGTCCACTCGTACGTGATTCAAACTGAAGACGACGATGTGCTGGTCGCTGACAGTGATTATTATGAAAACGTTCCGGCGGTCGTCGGGCGCGGGCGTGTACTCGGCACGCAGTTTCATCCGGAAAAAAGCAGCACCATCGGCATGAAGATTCTCGAGAACTTCGGCCGTATTGTGGCGGAAGGGAGAAACACTTATGAGTAAATTCGAGCTTTATCCGGCCATCGATATCCGCGGCGGCAGATGCGTTCGTCTTCTTCAGGGAGATTATGAAAAAGAGACGGTCTACGGAGACTCCCCGGCAGCTATGGCGGAGCACTTTCAGAAGGCGGGGGCTTCCTGGATTCATATGGTTGACCTGGACGGCGCCAGAGAGAAACAGCGCGTGAACCACGCGCATATCGTGGAGGCTGCCCGGTCTCTGGATGTGAACATACAGGCAGGCGGCGGGATTCGGACCGAAGAGGACGCGGCCTATTACCTTGAACGCGGTGTAGACCGTGTCATTCTCGGCAGTGTGGCGCTTCACCATCCGGATTTTGCCAAAGACATGCTTGCCCGCTACGGCGGCAGCAGGATTGCCATCGGACTGGATGCACGGGACGGTCGTATCGCGGTGAACGGCTGGCTTGAAACGTCGGATGTGACAGCGGTGGCTCTCGGCAGAAAAATGGTGGAATACGGAGCAGAGACGTTTATTTTTACCGACATTTCCAAGGACGGCATGATGGAAGGACCGAATGTCCAAGCAACGGCGGAGCTGGCCCGGGAAACCGGAGCAGAGGTCATCGCTTCCGGCGGAGTGAGCCGGATTGAGGATGTGAGAGAACTGGCCGCGCACCGCGGGGACGGCATTGCAGGGGCCATCACCGGAAAGGCCGTATACACCGGGAAGCTGAACCTGGAAGAAGCACTGCAGGAGGTGAACAGGCCGTGATTACAAAACGGATAATCCCTTGTCTGGATGTGAAGGAAGGTCGTGTCGTGAAAGGGGTGCAGTTTGTTGGTCTGCGTGACGCCGGAGATCCGGTGGAACTGTCTACTTTTTATGACGAGCAGGGCGCAGATGAACTCGTTTTTCTCGACATTTCCGCGTCTCACGAAGGACGCAAAACGATGGTGAATGTTGTTCGAGAAGTGGCGGGGACGCTGGCCATTCCTTTCACGGTCGGAGGCGGCATTAACACGCTCGATGACATGCGCACGATTCTCCGAGCCGGCGCGGACAAAGTATCACTGAATACCGCCGCGGTGAAACGGCCGGAGCTGATCAGTGAAGGGGCGGATTATTTTGGTTCCCAGTGCATGGTGACGGCCATAGATGCGAAGTTTGATGAAGAACTTGGGTCCTTTAGAATATATACCCATGGCGGACGAACACCGACGGACTGGGAAGTGACGGATTGGGCGAAGGAAGTGGTGAAGCGCGGATCCGGTGAAATTCTGCTTACGAGCATGGATCAGGACGGAGCCAAAGACGGATTTGACCTCTCTCTCACCGAAACGGTAAACAACGCCGTATCTGTTCCGGTGATTGCCTCGGGAGGCGCCGGAGCAAAAGAACATTTCAGCGAAGTGTTCTCCGAAACCAATGCCGACGCAGCGCTGGCGGCCTCCATCTTTCATTACAAAGAAACATCCGTCGAAGAAGTGAAAAAGCATTTACGTGAAAAAGGAGTGCGGGTGCGATGAATATAGACGACCTTCAATTTGATGAAAACGGACTGATTCCCGCTGTGGTACAGGATGCGGCAAGCCGGGAAGTGCTGACACTGGCCTATATGAATAAAGAATCGCTTCAAACGACAATGGAAACGAAGGAGACGTGGTTTTACAGCCGCTCCAAAAACAGGCTCTGGCACAAAGGGGAAAGTTCCGGCTATACCCAGCAGGTGACCGATATCCGGTACGACTGCGACCAGGACGCGCTTGTGGTGGAAGTCATCCCGAACGGACCGGCCTGCCATACAGGTACATACAGCTGTTTTACCGAATCTCTTCTACACGCGGAAACGACGCCGGCGTCCGGGGAGCGGTTTGAGATTCTGAACACTCTCGAACAGACGATTGCCAAGCGCTCCGCTGAAATGCCCGAAGGGGCCTACACCACGTATTTGTTTACCGAAGGCGTGGACAAAATTCTGAAAAAAGTCGGGGAAGAATCGAGCGAAGTGCTCATCGCCGCTAAAAACAGGGATTCGAAAGAACTGAGCATGGAAAGTGCCGATCTGTTGTATCATCTGTTTGTCCTGCTGCGGGAACAGCGCCTTCCATTTAACGATGTACTCCAGGTACTGAATGAACGGCACGGGAAGTAACAGCTTATTCTAAAAGACGGAATCTGGGAGAAAGATCCCGCTCCGTCTTTTCTTATTGGCTGCCTCCTATCACGCCGGCCTCACGCTGCATCCGTTCCCGGGGCGGCAGGAATGCAGGTGAACATGTCGCAGCGCCCCAAAAAGACTAAGATCAATGCTGTGCCAAACTTTGAATTTGCTGCAGGGCGGAGACTTCTAATCCCCTCACTTTTCTTACGGTTTCTTTGATGATATACTAGGCTCAACGCGAATGCTTTTCTCCGTTGGAGGGGATGCCGGTGAAAACACAACAATCTCAGGGACAGGTAATCCCATTTATTCATCATAGTGATTATTTTTTCAAGCGGGGCGTTCATGCTTACCAGAAACAAGAGCTGGAGCGCGCCGTTAAATATGTTCGACGCGCTGTGGAATTGAATCCGGAACAGGGCGTCTTTCAGTGTCAGCTGGCAGCCATCTATTCTGATATGGGCCACTATACTGCCTCTAATGACCTTTTGTCGCATGTCCTTGAACATCTCGATGAAACGCTGTATGAATGTTATTTTTTTATGGCCAATAATTATGCCTATCAAGGCTTGTTTGATAAAGCCGGGGAAACAGCGGGGCAGTATCTTGTTCTGGCACCGCAGGGGGATTTTGCCGAGGATGCAAAGTATCTTCTGGAAATGCTGGAAACCGAAAATGAAGAGGAAGGTTCTCTTTCAGACGATTCCGAAGCCGATGATGAACTCATTATAACGTATGAACGAGCGCTTCGTATGATAGGAGAGAACCGTCTGTTTGAAGCCGGGAACACATTGGAAGATCTTATCGCCGCCTACCCGTACTATCCGGCAGCCCAGAGCAGTCTGGTCCGTGTTCTGTATTTAAAGGGACAGGTGGAGGAAGCACTGGTGTATGCAAAAGAAGTCTGGCACGAGCATTACTACGTGCCGGCAGCATGCCAGCTTGCGCTTTTGTATAAAGAAGCGGGCAGGGACAGGGAATCCTCAGAGATGACCGATGTGCTGAAACACATTGTCCCGCTTGACCGTGACCACTTATACCGGACAGCAGCGGCACTTACGCTGCTGGAAGAAGGGGAGGACGCCTTATACTTCTTCCACAGGTACCGGCAGCGGTTTGCTCCTGAACAAGCGGAATTTTTCTTTTACTACGGAGCTGCTGCCTATCAGGCCGGTTACGTGCGGGAAGTGGAGAAACGATGGAACACCGCCCGCGCCAAAGACCACACAGGAGCAGATGTTCTACTGGATAAGATGGAACATGATCTGTTATTCTCCAGTGATGTGATGCACGAATTATGGTCCGGCCCCCTGCTGTAAATCATCAGGCACATTTCTGGACGTAAGCGCAGGAATTGCTTAAGATAGCCGTAAAGCAGACACAAATGCATGTGTACGAATGCCTAAGGGGATATTATGGAGGAGGAAGAGGAGTGAATCATCATGACAGAAGAAAAAATTTATGATGTTATTATTGCCGGCGCCGGTCCGGCTGGTATGACGGCAGCTGTTTACACATCCAGAGCGGAAATGTCGACATTGATGCTCGAACGGGGAATCCCTGGAGGACAGATGGCCAATACCGAAGATGTGGAGAACTTTCCCGGGTTTGAACACATTCTCGGACCGGACCTTTCTAATAAAATGTTCAGCCACGCCAAGAAATTCGGAGCCGAGTATGCCTACGGCGACGTGAAAGAAATTGAAGATCACAAAGACTACAAAATTGTCCGGGCCGGCAAAAAAGAATACAAAGCCCGTTCGGTCATTGTGGCAACCGGTGCTGTCTACAAGGAGCTCGGCGTATCCGGTGAATCGGAACTCGGCGGCCGCGGTGTATCCTACTGCGCGGTCTGTGACGGAGCTTTCTTCCGTGACAAGGAAATCGTTGTCGTCGGCGGCGGGGATTCTGCTGTCGAAGAAGCGGTATACCTGACCCGCTTTGCTTCCAAAGTAACGGTGATCCACCGCCGGGATGAACTGAGAGCGCAGAAAATCCTGCAGCAGCGGGCGTTTGTGAACGACAAAATTGACTTTAAATGGAGCCATGTCGTCAAAGAAATCAACGATAAAGACGGCAAAGTCGGCAGTGTAACACTCACCGATCTGAATTCCGGCGAGGACTACGATTTCGAAACGAGCGGTGCTTTCATCTATATTGGGATGATTCCGTTGAATGATGCCGTCAAAGGACTTGGTATCACCAACGAAGAAGGCTACATTGAAACGAATGAAGAAATGGAAACAAAAATTCCGGGAGTCTATGCAGTGGGAGATCTCCGCGAAAAATCACTCCGCCAGATTGTGACAGCGACCGGAGACGGATCCATCGCAGCGCAGACGGCTCAGGAATACGTCGAAGAACTGATGAGCACGGTCAATGTCTGAACGTTCTCTTTACAAAACTTAAAGGGATTTTAACGGAACTGTAACTACTGTGAAACAGTAAACATGATAAGATGAATACAGTAATTGACCCCCTTTAAAATATGATATGGAGTAGCGCAGGCATAGGCCTGTGCTCTTTTTTTTTGACAGAAAAAACGGATTCCTTACTGTCTGCCGCAGGGTTCTCTTCGTCTGTTCTTACTGAAAAAATTGAGCAGATGCCCTCCTGCATAGTATACTGAGAAGAGAAAGAGCGGAGGGAGTACCATGCAGCGGATAACAAACTGTTTTCTTCACAATACAAAAGATGTTCTCTTACTGCAGAAACCGAGCCGGAACTGGTGGGTTCCGCCGGGTGGAAAAATGGAAAGAGGAGAATCTGTAAGGGAAGCTGTTCTGCGGGAATACCGGGAAGAAACAGGTCTGACACTGCTTGATCCACTGCTTCGGGGAGTTTTCACATTTATGGTGATGGATCATAAGGATCTGTTCTCGGAGTGGATGATGTTCAGTTTTGAAGCCCGGTCCAGCCGCGGCACGATGCTGGAAGAGTCGCCGGAAGGAAAACTGGAGATGGTTCCGGTGCAAAGAACGGCCGGCCTTCCGATGGCTGAGGGGGACCGGACGATTTTTCGTCATGTTCTGGAAGATACAGGAATCCTTTACGGCACGTTTCACTATGACCGGGATTTCCATCTCCTGCATTCTCATTTTGATAAGGAGGAGCTGTGATTGGCAGATAGCGAGGGGGAGGATATACAAATGGAACAACCGCAGGAGGATATTCATATTGTCATTATTACCGGTATGTCCGGAGCGGGCAAAACTGTTGCCGTCCAGAGTTTTGAAGACATGGGCTATTACTGCGTGGATAATCTGCCGCCGGCGCTGATTCCCACGTTTGTGGAACTGATTGAAAATTCAGGCGGGCAGATGAATAAAGTGGCGCTTGTTATTGACCTCAGGGGAAGAGAATTTTTTGACCACTTATTTGAAGCGGTGGATAACCTGCGGCTGAAAGCTCATTTAAGCACTCACATTCTATTTCTGGATGCCAAAGATGACGTGCTTGTCCAGCGTTTTAAAGAGACGCGTCGTTCTCATCCACTTGCAGCCGCGGAGACACCGCTTGAGGGAATTCATCAGGAACGGGAGATTCTGGAAGATCTGAAAGGACGGGCGCGCCAGATTATTGATACAACCGGGCTGCATCCAAAGCAGCTGCGGGAGAGAATTATACAGACGTTTTCAGCACCGGAAAAGGATGCGTTCTCGGTTAATATTCTATCATTTGGTTACAAATACGGTCTGCCGATTGATGCTGATCTCGTGTTTGATGTGCGTTTCCTTCCCAATCCTCATTATATTGACCACCTCGAGCCAAAAACCGGATTGGAAGAAGAAGTATCATCCTATGTGTTAAAATGGACAGAGACGAAAGAATTTATGGAAAAACTGCTTGATATGTTAAGCTTTATGCTTCCACAATACAAACGGGAAGGAAAGAGCCAGCTGATTATTGCCATCGGCTGTACCGGAGGCAAACACCGCTCGGTCGCGCTGGCCGAATATACAGCTGATTATTTCGCCGGGGGATATGCTGTGCATAAAACCCACCGCGATATGGAGAAAGGGAAGGAATAGTCATCGTGGAGAAACCAAATATTGTCGTCATCGGCGGGGGGACTGGATTGTCCGTGCTGTTAAGAGGACTGAAAACATTTCCTGTTAACATTTCAGCGATAGTGACAGTAGCCGATGACGGCGGCAGTTCAGGAAGATTGCGTAAAGAACTTGATATTCCGCCGCCGGGAGATGTACGAAATGTACTGGTGGCACTGGCCGAAGTGGAACCAATGATTGAGCAGATGTTTCAGCATCGGTTTGAAAATGGAAACGGACTGACAGGTCATTCCCTCGGGAATCTTCTTCTTGCCGGTATGACATCCATCACAGGGGACTTCGCAAGAGGAATCAGTGAATTAAGTACCGTGCTGAACGTGAAGGGGAACGTGTTTCCGGCATCCAATCAAAGCATTGAACTGCATGCGGAAATGACAGATGGCACGATCATATCCGGAGAATCCAATATTCCCAATTCCGGGAAACGGATACGCCGGGTATACCTCTCGCCCGACACCGTCCATCCGCTCGAGCAGAGTCTTGACGCCATCAGGGAAGCGGATGTGATAGTGTTTGGTCCCGGGAGCTTGTATACCAGCGTCATTCCGAACCTGCTTGTCCCCGGGATTGCAGAAGCGGTGGAAGAAGCCCGGGCGCGGAAGGTGTATATCTGCAACGGAATGACCCAGGCCGGAGAAACTGATTATTTTACAGTCGCCGACCATGTCGAAGCGATTCAGAAACATACCGGCCGCAGTCTGATAGAAACGGTGCTTGTTAATAATACCGAGATACCTTCTGAAATACTTGCCAATTACAAGGAAGAATCGGCCTATCCGGTCGTTTTTGATGAAGCCCGGGTGAAGGGTCTGGGCTGCCGCGTTGTTCAGGATGCTTTTATGCATTACCGGGACGATTTGTTCCGTCATGATGCGGTAAAAGTCTCGCAGTCGCTGCTTGCCCAAATGTAATGAGAGGTCAGACAGGTGGAAAGGGAAAGGCGGTGAAGGTGATAAAATGTCATCTTTTGCAGCTATGACAAAAAAAGAACTGACCCGGTTTGAAGAAGAGGGCTGCTGCGCCAGGGCGGAACTTGCCGCGCTTGTACGCATGAATGGTTCGATTTCTTTCAGCAGCGGGGAACTGGTTCTTGATGTGTCAACGGAAAATGCGGCTATTGCCCGCCGTATTTATCAACTTATTAAAAGAGTGTATCCCGAGACCATCATCGAATTAATGGTACGTAAAAAAATGCGGCTGAAAAAAAACAATGTATATATCGTACGGATTGTAGAGGAAGCCAGGCACATGCTCCGGGATTTAAGCATCATGGAGGATGGTTACCGTTTTATCCGCACGATATCCCGCGATATACTGAGAGACACCTGCTGCAAACGCGCGTATCTGAGAGGAGCGTTTCTCGCAGGAGGTTCGGTTAATCATCCGGAAACCTCTTCGTATCATCTGGAAATATTTTCATTGTATGAAGAACATAACCGGTCTCTCAGGGAACTGCTTCAGGAATTTGATCTTTCTTCAAAAAGTCTGGAACGAAAAAAAGGATTTATCCTTTACATTAAAGAAAGTGAAAGAATAACGGAATTTCTAAATGTGATTGGTGCCCACCAGGCCCTTCTCTATTTTGAGGATGTCAGAATCATGAAAGACATGCGTAATTCGGTGAACCGTCTGGTGAACTGTGAGACAGCCAACCTGAACAAGACGGTTGGAGCGGCACTGCGGCAGGTGGAGAACATTCAGCTTGTCGAAGGACGCATCGGTCTTGAAAACCTTCCTGAGAAAGTCCGGGAGATGGCAGAGATGCGGGTGAAATATCAGGATGTTACCTTGAAAGAACTGGGAGAGATGGTGCCAAGCGGCCCTGTCGGGAAGTCCGGCGTCAATCACAGGCTTCGCAAAATCGATCAGCTGGCTGAGAAGATACGCAACGGGGAAGAGATTGTGATACCGGAAAACGGGGTGCATGCAGAGTAAATAAGGAAAGGGAGGAAATACCGGTTGATAGAAAAAAAAGCTGAAGTGAGATTAAAGACGGGTTTGCAGGCCAGGCCCGCCGCTTTATTTGTTCAGGAAGCAAACCGCTTTCAATCCAATGTGTTTATTGAAAAAGAAGATAAAAAAGTGAACGCCAAAAGTATCATGGGCATCATGAGTCTGGCCGCGAGAACCGGGGAAACGATTAAGTTCTCGGTGGATGGAGAAGATGAACAGGAAGCAGCGGAAGAACTGGCCCGCTTTGTGGAAAAAGAGGAATAAAAAAACCGGCATCCTTTTTGAAAGGTGCCGGTTTTTTTATGCTGGATCAAAAGTGCGCTGCCATTCTTTAAAGGAATGGGCTGAGAATAAATACGCTCCCGACTATCCGGGATAATCGGGAGCGTATGGGACAAACTTATTTGTACAGAACGTCGTCGACAAGGCCGTAGTTCTTTGCCTCGTCAGCTGTCATGAAGTTATCGCGGTCGGTATCGCGCTCGATGACTTCAATCGGCTGGCCGGTACGTTCGGACAGAATACTGTTCAGTTTCGAGCGGATTTCAAGAATCCGGCGGGCATGAATATCAATATCTGTTGCCTGACCCTGCGTGCCGCCAAGCGGCTGGTGAATCATGACTTCACTGTTAGGAAGCGCATAGCGTTTGCCTTCCTGACCTGAAGCAAGCAGGAAGGAGCCCATGGAGGCAGCCATACCTACGCAGATAGTGGAAACTTCCGGTTTGATGTGCTGCATCGTATCATAGATAGCCATGCCTGCTGTAATCGAGCCGCCCGGACTGTTAATATAAATGGAAATATCTTTATCCGGATCATCAGCAGCGAGGAAAAGCAGCTGGGCCACCACCGAGTTGGCAATGTTATCGTCAATGCCGGAACCCAGCATGATAATGCGGTCTTTTAACAGCCTTGAATAAATGTCGTACGCGCGTTCTCCGCGGTTGGTCTGTTCAATTACTGTAGGAATCAAGTTCATGTATTACATCCTCCTTCGTTAAGTGCGTGCAGCCCTTGCTCAGCTGATGATCCCATCATACCCTAATGGTCAATATTGGTCAAATGATAAGGACTGCTTACTGAATGATGTTTCGTCCTTCATTGTACACGATGGAAACAAAAACCTCGAACAATTTACCGGAAGAGATTTCACTATCTTTTCTTATTCGATAAGGGAAACGGTAATCCTTTTGTATACTATCCGTTTTTTCAAGGATTCAAACTTCTGATGATACCGGTGGGAAAGAATATTTTCTGCAGCTTTGAACACGGGCATCATAAACAAAAACTTTTATTGCCTGTCTGTTCATATATTGATAAAATATAAGAGAGAGGAACCTTTCTTTTTTTGCCCTTAAGCGGGACTTAAAATGTCACACCGGGACAATTTTTGTCCCGTATGTGAATCTGGTGAGGAGTACATATGCGACAATTAATTGAATTACAAAAAAAACTCCAGCCGGATGTACTAGAGGTGATGGAAAAAAGATACCGGATTCTTCAGTACCTGCGTCTGATGCAGCCAGTCGGCAGACGGACTCTGGCAGGGAGCCTTGAGATTTCGGAGCGTATTCTCCGAGGTGAAGTGCTGTTTTTAAAAGAACAGAACCTCATCCATATCGGATCGGGAGGTATGGTGCTGACCGAAGACGGAGAAGCGCTGCTTGAAGGTCTGGAAGAGACGATGAAATCTGTCACAGGCCTTGCCGACCGGGAAAAAGAAGTAGCTGAACGGCTTCAGATTGACCGGGTCATTATCGTACCCGGGAATAGTGACCGCTATTCGTGGGTAAAAAAAGAATTAGGAAGAGCCTGCATCCAGCAGATGAAAAACATGCTGCAGCCGGAAGATATTGTTGCTGTTGCAGGAGGAACAACTCTTGCGGATGTGGCAGAGATGATGACCCCCGATGAAAAATTCAGTTCCGTTACATTTGTCCCGGCCCGCGGCGGACTTGGTGAAAAGGTGGAAATCCAGTCCAACACCATCAGCTCTACGATGGCCGTTAAAGCAAAAGGGAACTACCGGCTGCTGCATGTACCGGATCAGCTGAGCCGGGAAGCCAGAGAGTCTCTCGTACTGGAACCCGGCATTAAAGAACTCCTGCGCCTGATACGGCGCGCAGGAGTGGTTGTTCACGGCGTTGGAGCGGCCTCGACCATGGCAGCGCGCCGAGGAGCCGAAGATGACATCCTTCACATTCTCCAGGAAAAAGAGGCAGCAGCAGAAGCATTTGGGTACTATTTTGACCGGAATGGACAAATCGTTCATAAGGAAAAGACAATCGGGCTTCAGCTTGATGAACTGCAGGAAAACCAGAAAGTAATAACGGTGGCAGGCGGTGCTTCAAAGGCTGAGGCTATCAGCGCCTACATGAATTACAGACCGAGTGATGTACTGATTACAGATGAAGGGGCCGCCCAGGCGGTGCTTGGGGATTGACCCGTCCCGGATGTTGATCATGCTCACATTCTGCCGGCGCTTCCAGAAGGACGCCGACGGACTGTTAATAAAGGAATTATTATTAAAGGGAGGATTTTATTTATGGCAACGAAAATTGGTATTAATGGTTTTGGACGGATCGGACGCGTTGTATTCCGCGCTGCACTTAAAAATGACGATGTAGAGGTTGTAGCGATCAACGACCTGACAGACGCGGAAATGCTGGCACACCTTCTCCGTTATGACTCCGTGCACGGCGGTCTTGAAGAAAAAGTGGAAGTAAACGGCGATAACCTCGTAATCGGCGGGAAAGAAATCCGCGTAACAGCGGAGAAAAATCCGGCTGACATCAACTGGGGCGGAGCCGGCGTTGAACTGGTTGTTGAATCGACCGGTCTGTTTGTAAAACGCGACGACGCTGCCAAGCACCTTGAAGCCGGCGCCAAAAAAGTTATCATCTCCGCGCCTGGTAAAGAAACAGACGCTACGTTTGTTATGGGCGTTAACGAAAATACGTACGATCCAGCAGCACACGACGTTGTTTCCAATGCGTCCTGCACAACAAACTGCCTTGCACCGGTAGCGAAAGTTCTTCACGACAAGTTCGGTGTAAAACGTGGTCTGATGAACACGGTTCACTCCTATACAAACGACCAGCAGATTCTCGACCTGCCGCATAAAGACTACCGTCGTGCGCGCGCAGCTGCTGAGAATATCATCCCGACATCAACAGGTGCTGCCAAAGCGGTTGCTCTTGTCCTTCCTGAACTGGATGGCAAGCTTAACGGCGCTGCGATGCGTGTTCCGACACCAAACGTATCCCTCGTTGACTTTGTTGCAGAGCTTGAACAGGATGTAACGGCTGAAGACGTAAACAATGCGCTGAAAGAAGCCTCCGAAAATGAACTGAAAGGCGTTCTCGGCTACAGTGAAGAGCCTCTCGTATCAGGAGACTACAACAGCACACCAACTTCCTCCACGGTAGATGCGCTTTCCACCATGATCATGGAAGACAACATGGTAAAAGTCATTTCCTGGTATGACAACGAATTCGGCTACTCCAGCCGTCTCGTAGACCTTGTTGCTTATATGGCCAAACAGCAGTAAAACAAACCGGAAAATAACGGAAAGGGAGTAACAGATACTCCCTTTCTTTTCCATGTCAAAGACCTTTTCTGCGGATGCCCCGCAGACTTTCGGTTTTTCATCCTGGTTCTCCGGGAACATGGACAAAAGGGAAGGAAATAAAGGAGGCTCTTTCATGAATAAGAAGTCGATCAGAGATATCGATTTAAAAGGAAAAACGGTTTTCTGCCGTGTTGATTTTAACGTACCGATGAAAGAAGGAGAGGTTACGGATGATACACGGATCCGGGCTGCTCTGCCGACGATTCAGCATATGATCGATCAAGGGGCAAAAGTCATTCTCGGAAGCCACCTCGGCCGTCCGGATGGCGAAGCCCACGACGAACTGCGTCTCGGCCCTGTAGCGGTGCGGCTTGGAGAACTTCTCCAGAAAGACGTAAAAAAAGTGGATGAAGTTTATGGAAAAGAAGCTGAAAAAGCAGCGGGAGAATTGACTGAAGGAGAAGTGCTGCTTCTTGAAAATCTCCGCTTTGAAGCGGGCGAGGAAGAAAATGATGAAACTATTTCCAAAAACCTCGCGTCCCTTGCGGATGTTTATGTCAACGATGCATTCGGTGCCGCCCACCGCGCCCACGCTTCCACAGAAGGCATCGCCCGTCATCTGCCGTCGGTTTCCGGACTTCTGATGGAAAAAGAACTTGAAGTGCTCGGCCAGGCGCTTGAAGATCCGGACCGCCCGTTCACCGCTATTATCGGCGGCGCGAAAGTAAAAGACAAAATCGGAGTCATCGATTACCTGCTCGATAAAGTCGACAACCTTATCATCGGTGGGGGACTTGCCTATACATTCGTCAAAGCCAAAGGATACGAAATCGGCAAATCGCTGCTGGATGAAGATAAACTGCAGCTGGCGCAAGACTATATGAAAAAAGCCGAAGAAAACGGCGTCAACTTTTATATGCCGCTTGATGTCACCATCGCGGATGACTTAAGCAATGAGGCGGATACCAGAATCGTCAACATTGATAATATCCCTTCCGACTGGGAAGCGCTTGATATCGGACCGAAAACGATCGATACGTATACCGATGTCGTTCAGAACTCCAAACTGGTACTATGGAATGGACCGATGGGTGTGTTTGAATTTGACCTGTTTTCCAAAGGTACAAGAGGCGTAGGCGAAGCGCTTGCGCAGGCTGACAACACCTACACGGTTATTGGCGGCGGCGATTCGGCGGCAGCTGTTGAGAAATTTGGTCTCGCCGATCAGATGAGCCATATTTCCACAGGCGGCGGAGCATCGCTTGAGTTTATGGAAGGCAAAGTACTGCCGGGTGTCGCAGCACTGAATGACAGATAAAACTTACAGAAGACAGGAAGGAGTTTTACGTGTGAGAAAGCCGATTATTGCAGGAAACTGGAAAATGAACAAAACGCATGAAGAAGCCGTGTCCTTCATCGAAGAAATCAAAGGACATGTCCCTTCCGGTAACGAAGTGGAAACGGTAGTGTGCGCACCAGCTCTGTTTTTAAAGGAAATGAACGATAAAGCAGCAGGCTCGGATGTACACATCGGGGCCCAGACGATGCATTTTGAAGAAAGCGGCGCATTCACCGGTGAAATCAGTCCGGCTGCGCTGAAAGACCTTGGCATCACGTATTCGATCATCGGACACTCCGAGCGCCGTGAGATGTTCAATGAAACCGACGAAAGCGTCAACCAGAAGGTCCATGCTGCGTTCAGCTACGGTATCACACCGATTATGTGCTGCGGGGAGTCCCTTGAACAGCGTGAAAACAATGAAACAGAACAGGTCGTACGCGGACAGGTGGCAAAAGGTTTCGAAGGAATTAGTGCGGAGAAAGCTTCCGACGTTGTCGTAGCCTACGAACCAATCTGGGCCATTGGTACAGGGAAGTCCTCAAGCGCTGAAGATGCGGATGAAACGTGCGGCACGGTCCGTAAAGTTTTGGCGGAACTGTATGATCAGGACACAGCGGAAAAAGTACGGATTCAGTACGGCGGCAGCGTGAAGCCGGAAAACATCGACGGCTACATGGAAAAAGAACATATTGATGGTGCGCTTGTCGGAGGAGCCAGCCTCAAGCCGGACGCATTCCTTAAGCTTGTAGAGGCGGGAGCAAAATGAGCAAGGCGCCGGTAGCACTGATTATCCTGGACGGTTATGCCCTCCGCGGGGAGACCAAAGGCAACGCTGTGGAGCAGGCAGCTACTCCGAATTTTGACCGGTACTGGAACATGTATCCCCATACCCGTCTTGAAGCCTGCGGCACAGCGGTTGGTCTCCCGGAAGGACAGATGGGAAACTCTGAAGTCGGCCATATGAACATCGGAGCCGGCAGAGTGGTGTATCAAAGCCTGACGCGCATCAATAAGGCCATTGAAGAAGGAACGTTCTACCAGAATGAAGCGCTGACTGGAGCTGTGACACACGCTAAAGAACATAACAGCAGCCTTCATCTCTACGGGCTGCTCTCCGACGGGGGCGTTCACAGCCATCTCCATCATCTTTTTGCCCTGCTCGACACTGCCAAGGCTCAAGGCGTCGAAAATGTGTATGTGCACGGTTTTCTGGACGGCCGCGACGTCGGCCCGACAACGGCCAAGTCGTATGTGGAACAGCTTCAGCAGAAAATGAGGGACATCGGTGTCGGCCGCCTGGCAAGTCTGCATGGGCGCTACTATGCGATGGACCGGGACCAGCGCTGGGAGCGTCTTGAAAAGTCGTACCGCGTGCTTGTATACGGAGACGGTCCGGCCTTTAACAGCCCGGAAGAAGCGATCGAACAATCTTATCAAAATGAAATCTGGGATGAGTTTCTCGAACCCTGCGTGCTGAAAAACGAAGACGGGGAACCAACCGGACTCGTTGAAGATGAAGACGCCGTCGTGTTCTTCAATTTCCGCCCGGATCGTGCCATCCAGCTGTCGGAAGTGTTCACGAGTAAAGAGTTTGACGGTTTTGATACCGGGGAGAAAGCTCCGGAGAATCTGCACTTTGTCACGATGACGAACTACAGTGAATCGGTGCAGGCCGAAGTCGCCTACCCTCCGCAGGACCTTAAGAACACAATGGGGGAAACACTCGCTGAAGCGGGGCGCAGCCAGCTCCGGATTGCGGAAACGGAAAAATATCCCCATGTCACTTTCTTTTTCAACGGGGGACGCCAGGAAGAATTCGAAGGAGAGAACCGCATTCTCATCGATTCTCCGAAAGTTGCCACCTATGACCTGCAGCCGGAGATGAGTGCCTATCAGGTAACGGAGGCTCTTCTGGACGAGATTAACGCTGATCGTCATGACTTTATCGTCCTGAACTTTGCCAATCCGGATATGGTTGGACACTCCGGGAAACTTGACGCCACCATTCAAGCCGTGGAAGCGGTAGATGAATGCCTTGGCCGGGTTGTGGATTTGATTACCGAAAAAGGCGGACAGGCGATTATCACCGCCGATCACGGCAACGCGGACGAAGTGATTACGCTTGAAGACGAGCCGATGACAGCTCATACAACAAATCAGGTTCCCGTCATTGTGACCAAACAGGGGCTGACCCTTCGGGAGGAAGGTATTCTTGCCGATTTATGCCCGACAGCGGTGGACCTGCTTCAGATGGACAAACCCGAAGAAATGACAGGACAGTCCCTAATAAAATAACAAAGGAGTAATGCAGAAATGAGTATGATTACAGACATATACGCACGCGAAGTGCTTGACTCCCGCGGAAACCCTACCGTGGAAGTGGAAGTCTATACAGAAACAGGAGCCTTTGGACGCTCCCTCGTCCCAAGCGGTGCTTCGACAGGAGAACACGAAGCCGTAGAACTGCGCGACGGCGGGGACCGCTACATGGGCAAAGGAGTCCTTCAAGCGGTGGATCACGTCAATGAAGATATTGCACCGGAAGTAATTGGGATGGAAGTGACCGATCAAACCGGTATCGATGACCTGCTGCTGGAGCTTGATGGCACCGACAATAAAGAGAATTTCGGAGCCAATGCAATTCTCGGCGTATCATCGGCTTCCGCGCATGCTGCAGCGGATGACCTCGGCATTCCGCTCTACGAATATCTCGGCGGATTTAACGCCAAGACGCTTCCGGTACCAATGATGAATATCCTGAACGGCGGCGAGCATGCCGACAATAACGTTGATATTCAAGAATTCATGATCATGCCGGTCGGTGCAGAGAACTTTCCACAGGCGCTTCGTATGGGTGCGGAAATTTTCCATAACCTGAAGAAAGTACTGAAAGACAAAGGATACAACACCGGTGTAGGCGACGAAGGTGGATTTGCGCCGGATCTTGGTTCCAATGAAGAAGCGCTGCAGACCATTGTAACCGCCATTGAAAAGGCAGGATACAAGCCGGGAGAAGAAATACAGCTGGCCATGGATGCTGCTTCTTCGGAGATTTATGAAAACGGAAGCTATAACCTGAAAGGCGAAGGCGTCGTGAAGTCGGCGGATGAGATGATTTCCTTCTATCAGGAGCTTGTCGAGAAATATCCGATCGTTTCGATTGAAGACGGTCTGGACGAAAACGACTGGGAAGGCTGGAAGAAGCTTACCGACGCAATCGGTGACAAAGTTCAGCTCGTCGGCGATGACCTCTTTGTTACAAACACCAACAAGCTTTCCCGCGGTATTGAAGAAGGAGTCGGCAACTCCATTCTTGTCAAAGTGAACCAGATTGGTACGCTTACTGAAACCTTCGACGCGATGGAAATGGCAAAACGTGCGGGCTACACAGCTGTTGTGTCCCACCGTTCCGGTGAAACCGAAGACGCTACGATTGCAGACATCGCCGTAGCGGTTAACGCCGGCCAGATCAAAACCGGCGCGCCGTCCCGTACTGACCGGGTGGCAAAATACAATCAATTAATCCGGATTGAAGACGAGCTTGGAAACACGTCCATCTATCCAGGCAAACAGGCTTTTTATAACCTGAACAAATAAGCACTCTGCCACTGGGGGGGGCTGTATCAAAAGATACAGCCCCCCCTCTCTGTTGTTTCTTTTAAGGAATATTTGCCATTGGGACAGGGTTGTGTTACATTAATGGTAGTGTGAAATGGACGTGGAGGTGTCAGGTTTGGAAACGTTGCTTTACGTACTGTTGATTATTGTGTCGCTTTCGCTGATTGCCGTTGTGCTGTTGCAGTCCGGCCGGAGCGCAGGTTTATCCGGAGCTATTTCCGGCGGAGCAGAGCAGATGATCGGGAAACAGAAAGCACGCGGGGTGGAAGCCTTTTTAAGCCGTGCCACTGTCGTACTGGCTGTACTGTTTTTTGTGCTTACTCTGCTACTTGGTTACTTTCTGTAAACAGAAAATATCGTATGCCGATAAACGAAAGCAGCGGGATCCACACAGTTCCTGCTGTTTTTTTATGCTTTGCAGGCGAATCCGGTGCAGCTCAACGTAAAAGCTTTTCTTTTGAAGAAGGGGCTTGAATCGCGTAAAACAGGGTATATTGATACCTGGAAGATAGGAATCATAGAGAGAGAAAGGGGAACCTACGATGAAAATAGTGCCACCAAAACCATTTACCTTTGAAGGAGGAAACCGGGCTGTGCTGCTGCTTCATGCATTCACAGGAAATTCAGCGGATGTCCGGATGCTTGGCAGGTTTCTGCAGAAAAAAGGATACACCTGCCATGCACCGATTTTATCCGGTCACGGTGTTCCTCCGGAAGAATTGATGGAAGCCGACACAGACGCCTGGTGGTATGACGTCGAAAAGGCAGTGGAATACCTGAAAAACGAAGGCTATGAAGAAATTGCCGTGGCAGGCCTTTCCCTGGGTGGTCTGATGACGTTGAAGGCGGGATACATGTTTGATTTGAAGGGTATCATACCAATGTGCGCCCCTGCCATTACAACAGACAATAAAGAGCGTCTCTACCAAGGTGTACTTCAGTATGCGCGTGATTTCAAAAAAATGGAGGACAAAGACGAAGAGCAGATTGAAAAGGAAATGGCATCGTTTGAAGAACTGCCGGTCGACACGCTCTACTCCATCAATGAAACGATCGACGAAGTGAAAGATTCCCTCGATATGATTTACACACCGGCTTTTGTCGTCCAGGCCGTGCAGGATACGATGGTGCATCCTGAGAGCGCAAATGTCATTCATGACAATATCGCCTCCGATGATAAAACATTGAAGTGGTACGAACATTCCTCCCACGTTATCACTCATGGTCCGGAAAAAGAACAGCTCCATGAAGACATTTATCAGTTTCTGGAGCGGCTGGACTGGGAATCAGACAAATAGAATAAAAAAATGCTTATCAGCACGGCTTTTGATTATGCAAATATAGGAAGCGTTTCGTTGGACTCCGCCTTTCCTGCCTGCTTTCCGCGGGCGTCGCCTCAGCTACCGGGAAAATCACCCGGTGATCTTCGGCTGACGCTTCTCCCGCTGGAGTCGGGCAGACGGCTCCATCCAACGAAAAAGAAGGGGGATACATGCTTTGATCACAGATGTCCCCTCCTCATAGAATCCTTTCCCATTCCTTTATATGGTAAATCAACAGGCGTGGCTTATCAGATCATACGATACGAAAGGAGATGAACCAGATGGATGAGCAAGAGAAGCAGCAATTACTGCAATATATGAAAGAAGAAGCCGTCAAACCGATGTCGGTCGAAGAAATACAGGAAGCCTTTGAGATGACAGACGGCGAAGCAACGAAACAATTGATGAAAGCCTTAAATGAAATGGAAGAATCTGGCGATATCGTACGCACCCGCAGCAACCGTTACGGCATTCCGGAAAAGATGAACCTGTTGAAAGGGGAAGTACAGAGCCATCAACGCGGCTTTGCCTTTATTCTGCCGGAAAACAAGGAAGAAGCGGATGTGTTTGTGCCGGCGCATGAACTGAACGGTGCCATGAATAAAGATACCGTGCTCGTGCGTGTGCAGCAGAAATCCTCGGGTTCCAAACCCGAAGGTGCCATCGTCCGTATTCTCGAGCGCGGCGTCAGCAAAGTGGTGGGAACGTACATCGATAACCGCTCTTTTGGTTTTGTGGAAGTGGACGATAAACATATCAACAATGATATCTTCATTCCACAGGACGCTGAAAATGGTGCTGTGGACGGTCATAAAGTGGTCGTGGAAATTTCGAAATACCCGGAAGGCCGTTTCAGCGCAGAAGGAAAAGTCGTAAATATCATCGGGCATAAAAATGATCCGGGCGTTGATATTCTAACGATTATCCACAAACACGGGCTTCCGGGTGACTTTCCGGAAGAAGCGCTGGATCACGCCAATAACACACCGGATGAAATTAAATCCGAAGAAATAGCACAGCGCCGGGACCTGAGGGACGAAACGATCGTCACTATTGACGGGGCCGACGCGAAAGACCTGGACGATGCGGTGCAGGTGAAGAGACTTGATAACGGGAACTACAAGCTCGGCGTCCACATTGCCGATGTGAGCTATTACGTGGAGCAGGGTTCCCCGATTGATACAGAAGCCTACGATCGCGCGACGAGTGTGTATCTCGTGGACCGGGTTATTCCGATGATTCCGCACCGGCTCTCCAACGGCATCTGCAGTCTGAATCCACAAGTCGACCGCCTCACCTTGTCATGTGAAATGGAAATCAACGAAAAAGGAGAGGTCGTGGATCACGACATTTTCGAGAGTGTCATCCGCACGAATGAACGCATGACGTACAGTGACGTGCGCCTTATTCTGGAGCAGCAGGACGAAGAAACAAGAGAAAAATACAGCAGTCTCGTACCGCTTTTTGAACAGATGGAAGAGCTTGCAGCAATTCTAAGGGAAAAACGGTTCGCACGCGGCGCCATCGATTTTGACTTCAAAGAAGCGGAAGTGAAAGTCGACGAGGACGGAACACCGCAGGACGTGGAACTTATCGACCGGTCTGTGGCGGAGCGGTTGATTGAAGAGTTTATGCTCGCAGCCAACGAGACAGTGGCTGAGCACTTCCACTGGATGAATGTGCCGTTTATCTACCGTGTGCACGAAGACCCCGATTCCGAGAAACTCGAACGGTTTCTTGAGTTTGTTACCAATTTCGGCTACGTCGTAAAAGGAACGGCTAACACCATTCACCCAAGCGCGATGCAGAAAGTGCTCGATCAAGTAAAAGGAGAACCGGAAGAAGCAGTGATTAATACGGTGCTGCTTCGCTCGATGCAGCAGGCCCGCTATGATGCGGACAACCTCGGCCACTTCGGGCTGGCTTCGGATTTCTATACGCACTTCACGTCGCCGATCCGCCGTTATCCGGACCTGATTGTCCACCGTCTGATCCGCGAATACCTCGTAAAGAAGAACCTCGATGGGAAGACAAAAGAAGCCTGGAGGGAAAAACTTCCCGACATCGCCAAGCATTCCTCGGAAATGGAACGCCGCGCGGTCGATGCCGAACGCGAAGTCGATGACGTGAAAAAAGCGCAGTACATGAAAGATAAGGTTGGCGAAGAATTCACTGGATTCATCAGCGGAGCGGCCAACTTCGGACTGTTCGTAGAGCTTGAGAATACCATCGAAGGCATGGTCCACATCAGCTATCTCACGGACGACTACTACCACTATGATGAAAAACAGTACGCGCTCATCGGAGAACGGACCGGGAATATCTACCGCATCGGCGATCAGGTTGAGGTCCGGGTGCTGCAGGTCAATCTCGACGAAGCGGATATTGATTTTGAAATCGTCGGCATGAAACCACCGAAAAAACGGAAGAAAAAAGACAGTCCAACCGTTATTGAAGGCGGCGACCGCTCCAAAAAAGAAAACCCGACAGCAAAGAAGGGGAAACAAAAAGGTAAAAACAACAACGGGGACAATAAATCTTTTTACCAGAATGCCCCGAAAAATAAAGGGAACAAAAAGAAAAAATAACCGCCTCCTCGGCGCAGGACATGCCTTTCATTCGGAAAAGGTGGAAGCGGTCCTGTGTTGACGGTTTTTATCCTGTTTTGCTACGATATAGAAATGACGAAGTAAAGTAGGTGAACGGGAGATGGCGACAAAAACGGAATCAAGAGTACTCGCGCAGAACCGCAAAGCGAGTCATGACTTTTTTATCGAAGAAACGTATGAAGCCGGGATGGCGCTGAAAGGTACGGAGATTAAGGCAATCCGCGCGGGCAGAATCAACATCAAGGACAGTTTCGCGAAGGTGGATAACGGGGAAATATTTCTTCATAACGCCCATATCAGTCCTTATGAACAGGGGAACCAGTTCAACCACGATCCGCTCCGGACGCGGAAACTGCTGCTGCACCGCCGGGAAATCAACAAGCTGATCGGCAAAAGCCAGGAACCCGGCTATTCGGTTATACCGCTGAAAGTGTACATTAAGCGCGGTGTCGCTAAAGTATTAATTGGCGTTGCGAGAGGGAAGAAGAAATACGACAAACGCCAGGCTCTTAAAGAAAAAGATGCCAAACGCGAAATGGACCGGGCGGTACGGCGCCAGATGAAAGGGGAATAACCCCTTGCATCTGTGTGTGTATGTGTTATAATAAATTGTCCAAAGGAGATTTGAACGTATCTCCTTTCTTTACAAATGGGGACGACACGGCTTCGACAGAGATAGGTCGAGGCTGAGTTGCGAGCCGAGCTGGGCAGGCCTCGAAAAAGGCCCACGCCAATAATAACTGGCAAACAAGAAGAAAACCTCGCAGTAGCTGCATAAGCAGTTTTCTGCGGATCCCGCTCTCCATCGCCCATGTGGAGTGATACGGGGTCTCACTAATAGTGGGCTACGCTGTCCAGCCACCGTCTGAGGCTGGCAGAAGAGACCAATCAGACTAGCCCTGCAGCGGCTTGTCACTAAGCCAAAGCAGCGGCGAATCATAATATAGTGACTACGCTCGTAGAAGCTCAGTCAGCGATATCTCTGGACGTGGGTTCGATTAGTAACTAGTCGCCTTATGTGGCAACACATAAGTGAATAATCCGGCTTAATCGGTGAAACCTGATACTGCAGATACGGCAGGATGGCAACACCGAGCGGTATGAGGAGTAATCCTTCAGCCGTGTATCGACTTATAGGCCGCCTTCCGAGTGGTACTAGGATACGGAATACTGCAATGACGCAAATTTACATTCCGTATAATACGCCGGGGAACCTGAACTTTTCAGGTTCAAGATATAGTCAGTGCCATAGCGAAAGCATGGAATTACACGTCCCACCGTCTCCACCATACATACGAATGAACTGAATTAAAGCATAAGTGTTCCTTTTGGGATGCTTATGCTTTTTTGGTTTAGGTCAAATGGAACGTTCCCAGAAGCAACATGGATTGCAGCCAGTGATGCATTTGTGGCGTTCATTCGCTGCAGAGATGTACCGGCAGTCAGTGGCTGCGCAAGCTTACTGAGCTTGAAACGTAAAGTTTGGCGGAATATCCCACTTACTACGAAAGAAGCACTTTTATTAAAACCAACACCATTTGGCTTGGTTAAAGGTATATTTTCCTGCACCTTTAAAAAAGACCCATGACTTTTAGAACAATAAACAAAACGGAGAAAAAGCAGGGCAGGCCGCGCCCTGCTCTTTTTTTTGCAAATTAGTGAGTGTCGGATATTGTAATAGAAGTGACGAAAAAAGGTAAAAAGTATCAAATATAAAAAGAGATAATAGTCGTATCACCTATTTTACGTTAGTGCCATTTCGTATCCATTATTTTCTTATCAAATTACAGTAACAGCCCGTTCCATGAAGGAAATGTAAGATTAAATATTCCAGCAATGAAAATAGTTATAAAATGAAAACTATTTAAATGAGAAATAAATCACTGGCAGTTACATATTTTTATTGTTTCGTAAGATGTATGTCCAATGTCTTATTTTTATCACCAAGAAACATCTCTTTAAGAAAAATGAATTGAAGGAAAACCTTTCCTGTGATAAAAATATCTATTAGGTTGTATCCATTCATGACTGCTTTTTTAAGGTGACTATTATATACATACATAATTGAGGATGATAAACATGCTTATTGTATTGGACGAGACTATTGGATTCAGCTCTCTGCCTTTTCAGGTTGAAAACGATATTTCCTACGTTATAAAGCCTGCGAAAACGAAAAAGCCAAACCAGACGTTTGAAGAGTATGTAAAGGATCAATCTTCGACTGTATTTTCTAAAAACCTGCGATTTTCCCCGTATTCTATGGAAGACGAGATTGAATTCTTTTCCAACGTTTTTCAGCATGATTCGACCGCTGATCTGGTTATTTATTTTTATGACCCCTCTTATACGAATCATCCGGTGATCCGCCGTGTGCAGAATGTTTTTCAGCCGGACAGAAAGCTGTATCCGCTGCCTGCTGCACTGAATAGAGCAGAAACGCTTTTTATTATGAACCAACTGGTAAAGAAAAAAGAGCAGTTTTCAACCATAGGCCTTACATACCAAGAGCTTAGACAACACATAAAATCGTGGACAGCTGGTGCCTCTGGATGGGTGTTCACACCAAATATTAAATCAATCTTTAAGAAACGAACATTACATAAAGTCTATCGAAAGAAAAAGCAGGACATGTATACCCAGGTCCGCATTCATGACTCTGGTAAGTTGGAAGCTCGAAAGAAAGACACCCTGTATGCGCTTTGGGACGATGTAAAGGAAGACACGGATAAAAGCAATACCTGGGTGGTGACAAAAGCGACGGAAATGTCTTTGGAAGAGATGCCTGCCTATGCATTGAAAGATGAAGCTTTTCCGGTAAATGTACCGTATGTGCAAATGTTTGAACCTGCCAAACGGCATCAATCAACATGAATGGGAGATGAAACAACATGCTGGATGCGAAAAGGAAGGCAATGATTTTTCTTGCTGCTGGTTTTATATTGGCTGTATTAGCAACGGCTCTTATTCTAAATGAAATAAGAAATGTTCAGGCCTCACTGGGGGAAACGATTGAGGTAGCAGTGGCAGATGAGGATATTCCAACGTATACAGAAATCAATGAAGACATGATCTCATGGGAAGAGGTTCCTGCTTCGACCGATATTTCATCTTATGTAAGAGAAGCATCAGAAATGGAAAGTTCAATCAGTATCGTTCCGGTAAAACAAGGAGATCTAATGACAAAGAACATTTTACGCTCAACCGTCGATGTACCAGACGATCAAAGGGTCGTGTGGCTGAATGCGACGGAGAATGTAGTACTGGACCAGGCGGTTGCAGAAGGAGATCAAGTCGATATTATCGTTTCTTATTCATCCTCTAATTCTGACCAACGTACGAGAAGGTTGTTTACTTCGGTGGATGTGGTACAGCGGACAGAACCAGACGAAGAGGAGGACATACCAGCTAGTATCAAAGTCTCGTTACCGATAGAAGAGGCGGAAGATTTGATTCATTATCAAAACACAGCCGAACAAATACGTGTCCTTCTTGTCAATCAAGTACAGACAAATCCAAATGAAAATCCTCAAGCACCAAGCGGAAACGAAGAGCAGGAGGCAGGCGATGAGGAAGAAACGAGTGAGAATCAAGAAGCCGGCAATGAGAACGAAAATACAGATGAAACAAATAACGAAAACGGGAAGCAGCAGGAAGAAAGGAAGGCAGAATCTTGAGTACATATAGAGCTGCAATCTTAACAAACAACGAGCAACTCAAACAGCCGCTCAAAGAGCAGTTGGAAAACAAAGATATGGACGTTGATACAGGCGGGATAACCATCGATGAATCATCGCTTTATCATTTTTTGTTCGTTGGAGAAGATGTCTTTGACAGGCAAAGTCCGGACACGTTTCAACGGGCTTCCGTATGTATTGGGCTGCTTCAGGAACGTTCATTTGAAAATGTAAGGTATTGGATGAAACAGGGTGTTGAAGATGTTGTTCTCATGCCGGATGAATGGGAGCGGATTGATGAGCTGATAGAATACGGATTGGAAAAAATCGAACAAGCGACGACGATTACCAGAGGGAATTCGATTGGAGGAGAGGTGCTGGTTTTTTACAGCGCAAAAGGAGGCAGTGGAAAAACGCTTCTTTCATCTATGATTAGCCAATGCCTCAAAACCCAGTACGACAAAAGCGTTCTTCTTCTCGATTTAAATGCTCAGTTTGGATGTGTAGAAGGGTTGATGGCATTAGAACCTGTTCGGAATTACAGTGACCTTCTGCCTGTGTTAAATGAACTTTCGATTCACCACATTTATAACGTGACGACCGAGCAGGAACAAACCGGACTTGAGGTATTGACCGGTCCGTCTGATCCTGAAAAAGCAGAAGAAATAACAGAGGAATTAGTACGAAAGGTCATTCAACTGTGCAAAGAACATTATGACTATGTCATTGTAGATGTTCCTTCTTTCTTTCAGACCGTTACATATACTGCGCTCAGTGAAGCGACAAAAATCTATTATTCGTTAACACCGGATACGATGGCGATTCGCACGTTTAAACAAACAAAAGCCTTACTTGATCGATTGCAGCTTACAGCTAAGGACAACTTCCAGTTCATCATAAATAAGACAGAATCAAAGAACGAGATTACAGAAAAAGATATTAAAAATATTGTTGGTATAGAAGCTGCAGGAAAAGTAAGAGCTGACTTTTACGGGATTCAGCCGTTCATTAATATGGGACTTCCTTTTTACACGAAAAAAGGGAAAGTCAATCAAACGAAACTTACCGTGGATATCAACCGTTTCGTTCAAAAGAACCTTGTAAAGGTGAAAGGAAAGTGATTGCTGTGTCTTGGCTGGAAAAAGTTCAACAACCTTCGTCTTCAAAGGAATGGACGAACACAGACAAAGATGCGATCAAAGATACGACTGTTGACCGCTGGGTGAGGCACTATAAAGACAGGTTAATTAAAGAAGCAAATTTAGAAGAAATTATTACGCTTCCCCCTGTGGAAAAAAAGCAGAGCATTGAGCGCCTGGTGTCGCAAATGATTGAGGAAGAAAAAGTAATTATTCCAAGTCACGACATGAACCAGATTATCCAGCAGCTCATTCACGATTCGGTCGGTTTCGGTCCGTTGGAATCGTTACTGGAAAGAGATGATATTACGGAGATCATGGTAAATAGTCCAGATGATATTTACATTGAACGACAAGGGAAACTGGAAAAAACATCAGTCCGCTTTAAAAACGAAGAACATATCCATCACATCATCGACCGGATTATCGCACCAATTGGGAGAAGAATTGATGAAAGTTCACCAATGGTAGATGCGCGTCTTCCAGATGGAAGCCGGGTGAACGCAGCCATTCCTCCTGTCAGCATCGACGGTCCAATCATTTCCATTCGTAAATTTAACAAAGACCCGTTTTCTTTGCAGGATTTAGTTGACTTTGGAACGTTAAATGAAAAGATGGGTAAGTTTTTAGAGACTTTGGTGAAAGCAAAAACCAATATACTCGTCTCCGGGGGGACGGGAAGCGGGAAAACAACTCTTTTAAACGTTCTGTCAGAATCAATTCCGGAAGGCGAACGGATTGTTACGATTGAAGACATGGCGGAGCTTCGTTTTAACTACGACAACCTCGTCCGCATGGAAGCACGTCCGCCTAATATGGAAGGAGAGGGTGCCATTACGATTAATCACCTCGTGAAAAACGCGCTTCGCATGAGACCGGATCGGGTGATTGTCGGGGAAGTCCGTGGTTCTGAGGCATTGGATATGCTCCAGGCTATGAATACCGGACATGAAGGGTCACTGACAACCGTTCACGCTAATTCTCCGAAAGACGCCCTTGGACGCTTGGAAGCGATGGTGATTATGTCAGGGCTGCCGCTGACAGTAGATGTTATCCGCGATTATTTTGTCGGTGCTCTTGATGTGATTGTGCAGACAGAGAGATTAATGGATGGAACGCGCAGAGTTGTCGCTATTTCTGAAGTGTTTGAAGAAGATGGAGAGATTCGGATTCAGGAAATCTTTCGTTTTAAACAGATGGGTTTTTCCGATCAAGGAAACGTGGCCGGTTACTTCGAAGCGGCAGGTTATGTTCCAAAAATCTCAGAACGTCTGCGGGCCTATGGACAAGCATTGCCGGATGCCTTCTTTAAAGAGGGGGAACTGGCATGATGATTTTATATCTTGTACTCTCGCTTGCCGGCTTTTCGTTTGTGGTTTTTCTTTATTACATCGTGAAAATGTACCGGATGGCCAAACCCCGAAAAAGGGTGAAAACGTGGTTTCACACGCAGGACGAAGAAAAACGAAGAAGTTTTATTTTTCTATTAGGTGACCGATTTGATGAGTCGTTAATAGCGGAGGGACTGGATAAGAAGTTAAAACAAGGGGCCGTCCCGATAATGCCCTCCGAATATGCCGCCATCTGCATTGTACTTTTCTTCCTTTTATGGTTTGTAAGCCGTTTTGTACTAGTGCTTATGTTCCCGGTTGATCTTGTCGTCGCTTATGTGGTGGTGAAAATCGGTTCCAATGTGTATTTGAAAACGAAGCGTGAAAAACGTTCCGAGGCATTTAATCAGCAGCTTCCGGATATTTGCCGAATGATCGGTAACACGGTGAAGGCAGGACTAACCTTGCAGCAGGGAATTGCCATGACGGGCAAAGAATTAAAAGCGCCCGCTGGACCGGAATTTGCGAAAATGTCCAGACAGTTAAGCTTAGGTGACAGCTTCGAGCGCGTGATCCACCGCTTTGTCGAACAAGTGAACAGCCGTGAAGTAAAAGTGATGATGAACACGGTGCTCATTCAACGCCGCATCGGCGGGAATTTAGCAGAGGTTATGGACGTGATGGCCGGGACGCTGGAAGAAAGAGGGAGGGTCTACAAAGAAATAAATGCCGTGACAGCAGAATCAAAATATGTCGCGCTTATATTACCGCTTTTACCGATAATAACAGCCATTATGCTGAATTTAATTATTCCCGGATTTTTGAATCCGCTGTTCACCCTGCCCGGTCTTGTTTTAATGGTCATTTTTGCCATCGTATTAGCTATTAGTAACTACGCAATCAAAAAGGTCACGAATATAAGGGTGTAGCCAATGAATGATGCGATACTAAGCTTTGCCTTTCTGCTTATAGCCGGGGTGCTGTTTCTCTTGTTAATCGGCTTTATTTATATATGGATGGCCGTTGCAAAAAAACAGCAGTTCTACAGCTATGTAGGGACAAAAGAAAAAAAGAAAAAGCGGAAAAAGTCATGGAAGGAACTACTGATGGCACCTTTAGTGAAAGGCGCAGTCTATCTTGGTCCAACGGCCGTTAAGTATCCGTTATTCGGAAAACACGAACAGTATGAACGTTTGCTTGCTAAAGCGGGAAATCCATTTCAGCTGCAGCTGCAGGATTTTTATGGGATGCGCTATATCCTTGGGATTTCTGCTTATGTGTTTGGCTGGATCTATTTTATACTCGGCTTTCCATTCGCTGTTTATTTACTGATACTGTTTCCTGTGGCGATGTTTTTCGCGCCGGATGTTTGGCTTCGGGTGAAAGCAAAAGAAAGACAGGAAACAATCAGCATGGAAATTCCAGATTTTCTTGATGTCGTAAGTGTTTCGCTGCAGGCAGGTGCGTCCCTTGATGGAGCGATGCAGCAAGTAGCCAAGCAAATGGGAGGGCCGCTCGGGGAAGAAATCGAACGCCTCGGAAGTGAAGTTAATCTTGGCGTACCACGGGTGACAGCTTACGAAAACCTGCTGTACCGAAATGATGCACAAGAGCTGGAGATGCTGATTCAATCATTAATTCAGGGAGGTGATCTTGGAGTTCCAGTATCCCGTACATTCCGAGTGCAGGCAGATGATCTAAGAAACACCAGAGGTTTTCGCGCAAAAGAAAAGGCAGCAAAGGCCAGTCCGAAAGTGACAGTGATTACAACGCTGACCATTGTACCTTCTGTATTTATACTCGTTGTTGGTCTGCTTTTCTTAAACTTCCTGTATAACCCTGAGGTATTCGGCCTCGATATTTTCTTAAACTAAGAGAAGCTGCAGCTGAATGGAACAGAAGTCAAAACTGAAAACAATAAGGAGTGGATGAATCATGGTAAGCATGTATGTGAAAGTACAACAATTCTTCAGAACGTATATGGACAATGAAAAAGGATCGGTATCGCTGGAATGGATCATGCTGGGACTGCTGGGCGTAGCATTGGTTGGTATGGTTGTAACAAGTTTAAATGATATGGAAGGTAATAACACGATTGCAAGTGCGATTATAGACAAGATTGCAGAGTTTGTTGAGAGTATAGGATCCGGAGAATAAGAAGTGAAAGAAAATACATGGAGGTGATGATGGGATGCGGCATCTATTAAAATACGTAAAAAATGAACGAGGATCTCAGCTTGTTGAATTCGTCGCTGCATTTCCCCTCATCATCTTTGCCTTCTTATTTGTTTGGCAGATGGCGTTGGCAGCGTACACGGTAGTTGTTGCAGAAGGAGCAGCGCGTGATGGAGCAAGAGTTGCCTCGGTTTCCGGTGAATACGACGACATAGAAACGAGTGTGCATAACTCAGCCGGAGGGCTTGAAGTTCTTCATATTTCTAAGGATGTGATGTCTAGTTCCTATGGAGAGGAAGTCAGCGTTAATGTGGATGTTGCCCTGAAAACGATTAATGTCCCATATGTAGGTGAGTTGGATTATGAAATTACCGGAAGCGCCACGATGCCTTATGAATCTGAAGAAGATGATTAAATCGCAGCTTTCTTATGCACGAAATGAACGGGGAAATGCAATGATGTTGTCCCTTTTTATTGTCATATGCTTTGTTTTTCTTGCTTTTGTATTTTTTGATATATTTTCTACCTATGCATATAAAAATACCGGTCAAAACGCAGCAGATGCCGCAGCAGTCGCTGCTTCCAGCGAGGCAAAAGATATCTATGACGAAGAATTATCGGAACGCCTTGAAGAAGAGTTCAGCTCTTTTGCCAAGGAAGTAAGAGAGGCGGCACAAGATAAAGAGGTGAGTATCCGTGAGGAAGCAGAGAGCAGAGGCGCGCCCGACGTGGTCGTAGATAAAATCATGGATGACGATGTTACGTTAACGAATGAAGCACTGCTCTTCTTTTTTACCGATGCAGAAATAACTAACATAATGTGTGGCGCTATTAAAGACAATTGGTCCGATATTGAAGACAAAGCCAATTATTTCGCTCAGGAAAATGGAGCGAAGGAAGTCATTGAAATGAAGTTTCCGTATGGACAATCATTTGAAATATTTGCATCGGTCAATACTGAAACGACTTTTGTCACAGTGCCGGATCAAGCATTTGCACCAGGGGAAAGAAACATTCGTACCGAAGCGTCCTCTGAGATTCCAATATTGGAAAACGTTCAATTTCAATATGGTTCATGCCATTAATAATTGAAGACAGGAGGGGTGATTTTGACCGTTTTATACAAAACCGCAGCTATTCTAATGGTGTTATGCATGATCTTTCGCCTGGCTGTTCCTGTTCATACCACATTTGCATCTGACATAGAGTTTGAATATGAAGAAGAAGCTCCGAAATTAACTCAAACAGAAAATCAAGGAAGAGATACCGGGTTTTCCGGAGGCAATCATGGTGGTGGAGACATACCCGGTGGAAATCCAGGAGACCATTCCCCCGGTTTTTGGGAAAGTCTCTGGAGCTGGGGAAAAGAAACCGTTAAAGAAGGCGGCAGCACGGTTGCGGAATTCATAGGCGACAAAGGTGAATCACTTGGAGATTTTGTTGGGAACGCAGGTGAATCGCTGGGAGATGCGGTATCAGAAATCGCCCCGAATCTCGGTGAGAAAATAAAAGAGTACAGCGGGCAGATGGAAGGCATTATTAAAGGCCTTACCAACCCTGATTCAATAGGAGATTTTCTGAAGTCATTAGGGGAAGGGCTGTTTGCACTCTCCCCCGCCGGCATGAGCATGATGTTTGCTGATTTGTTATCAAGTGGTGCGGTTGACGCGTGGAATGCAGCGCCTGACTGGGTCCAGGGATTACTCAAAGGACTCGGAGTTGGATTAGCAATTGCCGGTGCCATTATCGGCGGTGCGCTCCTGCTCGGCATTGGGGGCACAGCGCTTGCTATCCTGGCAGGAATTGGAGCACTTGGTGCTGCGATTTATGGTGCGATTGTCGGTGGAGATAACTTTAATGCGCTCACCGCCGGCGCCATTGCATTGGGAACCGTGTTCATTCCACTGGGAGGATATAGTGCTGGAGCACTGCTCAGTACACGGACAGCGATCATGTTGGGAACAAGATCCCACCTTGCGCTCAGTAGGTTTACCGGATGGGCGATGACAAAATTATCAGCCGGCTGGGCAAGTCTTTCCGGAGTTTTTGGTCAAATGAAATGGGGGGCTATTGTCGGGGGAGGTATACCCTCTCTTCAACATTTTGCTATTTTATTAGAAGATCCTTCAGCCTTTGACATGAAAAAAGCGTTGGTGGACATCACAGCAGGTACTTTAACTGGCGGGTCCCTGGCTGTACTGGGCAGCGGATTTATGGCTCCTGGTCTAGCGAACAAATTGAAGAGGGTATTCACAGCTTCCGGAATAGGAGGAGGTGCTTCTACCCTTGGTGACTGGGCTCTTGGCGATGGGTTGACCCTCTCATCATTTCTCACCGGTGCGTTGATTACTGCTATCTTCTTCCCATTGGGATCTTATTCGACGACCATGGCTAATCAAACGATTGGAAAAACGATGACCTCAACACAAAAGAAAAATTTGAATATTGCTGTCGATGTTATCAATGGTTTCAAACAGACCGCATTCACCAACACTTTCAAAAAACCAATAATGAACGGGTTTCATAAACTGGGTGATATGTTCTCTAATGGCTGGAACCGTTTGATGGATGGAAACGTAAGCAATGTCGACCACACCGATACGGAACAGCTTCAGCATGACATCGATGAAAAAACCAATAGTCGTTCGCGAGGATAGGAGGGTACCTATGTTAGTGAGGGTATTAAATGTATGTGTTGTTTTGTTTATTTGTATGATAGTTACTGCCTTTTCTATAGCTGGTTTCACGCCAGAGGTTGCAGAAAACCTCTTTACCATTTCATGGTTGAGTGTATCCATGAGAATTTTGATATTTATGGTATGGACCGGTACAGTGACGAATGCTGTTCGCAAGTATTACAAGGAAAACCAAGTGAGGCTTGTTCACTTTCGGATTGGCCTGTTGGTAACGATAGTTGGTCTTTTGTTCTTTGAATGGAAAAACGGCTGGCCGATTATCAGTTCAATTTTCTAGTTTGTTCGTCTGTCGTGAACACTTTAAATAAGCAGAGGTAAAGCGGCAGCCTCCCTGTTGAAGATGTAGCCTGCGCCGATACAGAATCAACTTCAACATAACATCGATGAAAACAAATAGCCGTATAGGGGATGGGTATGTTAGTGAAGATATTAAATGTATGTGTTGTCTTATTTTTTGGTATAGGGATTGCTTTTTTGGTTTTAGGAAGTATCAATTCGTAGTTGGGGATGTTTACCATTTCATGGTTCAGCATCTTTATGAGGCTGTTTATGTTGATATTAATGATTGGTGCGATGACCAATTTGTTCCGGATGCATAAAAAGAAGACCAAGTGAGGCTTGTTCACTTTCGCAATGGTGTATTGGTAACTATATTCGGAATGTTATTTTTTGACTGGAAAAATGGTTGGCCGATCATGAACTCGTTGTTTTAGTGTTGTATTCGTTGTCAGGCACTTAAGTGGATTGTGCAGCGGATGTACGCTTTTACCGGAGCAGATAGGTGGGGCTAAAGTTGGTAAAAGTATTAAATGTATGTGTTGTTATATTTATTGGTATGGCAGTTATTTCCTTTTCTATGGCTGGTTTTACGCCAAGTGTGGCAGAAGACTTATTTACTATTTCATGGTTGAGTGAATCCTTGATGATTTTGCTATTTATAGTAGGTATAGGATCAATTACCAATTTCGTTCGCAAGTATTTTGAGGAAGACCAAGTGAGGTTTGTCCACTTTCAGACTGGCCTATTGATAATGATAGTAGGCCTTTTGTACTACGAATGGAAAAACGGGTGGCCGATTATCAGTTCATATTTCTAGTATGTTCGTCTGTCGTGAACACTTTAAATAAGCAGAGGTGAAGCGGCAGCCTCCCTGTTGAAGATGTAGCCTGCGCCGATACAGAACCAACTTCAACATAACATCGATGAAAACAAATAGCCGTATAGGGGAATACGTATGTTAGTGAAGATATTAAATGTATGTGTTGTTATATTTATTGGAATGGGAGTTATTTCCTTTTTTATGGCTGGTTTCATGCTAGAGGTAGCAGAAGACCTCTTTGCCATTCCATGGTTGAGTGTATCCTTGAGGATTTTGCTATTTATAGTAGGTATAGGATCAATTACCAATTTCGTTCGCAAGTATTTTGAGGAAGACCAAGTGAGGTTTGTCCACTTTCAGACTGGCCTATTTATAATGATATTCGGTCTTTTGTTCTATGAATGGAAAAACGACTGGCCGATTATCCGTTCATTTTTCTAAAACAGGGAGGATATGATGTTAAAAAAATCAGGAATGCCGTTCCTTTTACTCGTGATAGTCTTAGCTGCGTGCGCCGGAGAGGATGATTCTGATTCATCCGGTGAGTCTGCACCCGACACGGGGGAAGAAGCGCAGGAGCAGGAGTCAGCCGATGAAGCGCAGCCGGAAGAGGAAGAACAGAAAGCAGAGGAAGAAGAGGAGGAAAAAGATAACGAAGAAGACTCTGGTTCTTCTTTTGATTATTCACCTCCCGATGTGTCTGCTCCTGAAGTATCTGCACCTGAAGTGTCTGCACCTGAAGTATCAGCTCCTGAAGTGAGTGCGCCGGAGATCACCGTTCCAGAAGTAGGGGTGAGTATGGGAGAGCAAATCACGATTAACGTGCCGGATCATCTCCTGTTTGACTTTGATGAGTCTACGCTTCGTGATGATGCACTGGCTTTACTGGAAGAAATCAGCGGGGAGCTGGAGCAATATGAAGCAGGGGAAGTCAAGATTCATGGGCACACCGACAACCAGGGAGAGGCGTCATACAATCAGCAGCTCTCCCAGGAACGTGCAGAAGCGGTCGAGGCTTACTTTTTAGAAGAGGAAACGATGGACGATTTTACCTTTTCCACGAAAGGATTTGGGGAAACGGAACCGGTTGTCTCCAATGATACCGAAGAAAATCGTGCGAAGAACCGCCGCGTGGAAATAATTATTAAACCAGAAGAGACGGAATGAAGCTTTGAAGCTGGAGAGAGGGGAAGACGATGGGAAAAAACAGTTTGCTTTTTATGAGTCTGCTAGTGTTCGTTGTTGGAGGAACCGCTTGCAGTTCAGAAAATCCGGCAGCAACAGAATCTTCTGATCAGACAGAAACAGAGGAGGACGTAACGGAGAAGCAGGAAGAAGGCAGTACAAAAGAAGAAAAAGGGATGGAAAATCAGGGGGATCCTCGAGTGGACATAAACGGGGAGATTGTGTTCAGCTGGGATAATGATGCCGTCCAAATCGAAGGAACAACCAACCTAATACCGGGCGCGGATTTGACTGTAAGCTTTGATGCGGTGAAAAACATATTGTTTTCGAACTGGACAAACATCACGGTGGAAGAAGATGGATCTTTTTCCGGTGAAGTGGACTATCCGAATGTTGATGAACCACTGGATCTCATGATTACATACAGCCCGGACGATCAAAAGGAAGAAATGGTAGAAGCTTATGGTGAATACGGAGAAAACCTGGAAGGACCGTTTGTTCGAATCGATCCGGATGAAGAACGGGAAAATGGCGAACCAAAGCATATTCTTTACACCGATTACGTTCTGGGGGAAGAAGATCAAACGATAACGATAGAACCTCCTGGTAACGAGCCGCCCGAAGATTATGGAGAGATGGAGGCATGGCTGGACTTTGACGCAGAAAGAGAAGGTGACTTTGTATACATAGAAGGACAGAGTAACATTCTGCAAGGTGCGAAGATACTAGCCAGTATTGATGCAGATAACTACATTATTTCGGGTTATAACGACTACGACTATGTTCGGCCGGACGGAAGTTTCCGGATGCGGGCACCTATTCCAGGGGAAGACAATCTGGGTGAAGACGCTGATCCGTACGTCAATGTGGCGATGAGGGCATTTGAACAACCACCCTACATTCAGGAAGTGTACGGGGAAACGGGAGGAAATCTGCAGGGGTCGATGGTCGAAGAAACATCAACCGATTGGTATGAAATTGCCAAGGAAGTTAAAATATCTGAGTTGTCCGGTTCAGAATAAATGATGGTCTGTTTCATTGTGTAAAAGCTTAACGTTATAATAGAGGGAATGAAAATAAAGGGAAGAAAATCGGCAGATGGATAATCTGCCGGTTTTTGCGTTCAGCCGCTTTGAAACAAAACCTTCTCTTGTGCGTAGAAGTATAGTATAAAGGAAGAAGAAGGAGGGGCGCCGATGACGCTGACACTGGATCACATTACGAAAACATTTGGAGAGACGACAGCGGTTCGTGATCTTTCGCTCGAGATTCCGGAGGGAGAGATTTTCGGCATGCTCGGGGCAAACGGTGCCGGGAAAACAACAACGTTCCGTATGATTATCGGACTGCTTGAAGCGACAGAAGGAGAAGTATACTGGAACGGCGGCAGAATGACATATGCGGGCAGCGGCATGATCGGGTATCTTCCCGAAGAGAGAGGCCTGTATCCGAAACTGACCGTCCGGGACCAGTTGATATATCTCGGGCGGCTTCGCGGCATGAAGAAAGCGGATATTGTGAAACAACTGGAAGGCTGGCTCGCGCGGTTTCAGGTGCCGGATTATATGGATCAGAAGGTGGAAGAGCTGTCGAAAGGGAATCAACAGAAAATCCAGTTCATCTCCGCGGTGATTCATCAGCCGAAGCTGCTGATCCTGGATGAGCCGTTTTCCGGTCTGGATCCTGTCAATGTGGAACTTTTGAAGCAGGCGGTGCTGGACGTCAAGAAGATGGGCACAAGTATCGTCTTTTCTTCCCACCGGATGGAACATGTCGAGGAATTGTGCGAGCATGTCTGCATATTGCAGCATGGACATCCGATTGTACATGGCAGTCTGAAAGAAATCAAACGCTCCTACGGGAGAAAAAATCTCCGCATCCATGCTGATTTTGATCTTGGTTATCTGAAAGAGGTGGAGGGTGTTGTAACCTTTGCCGAGGTGCCGGACGGATACGTGCTGCAGATCGACCGGGAAGAGACGGCGGAACATATTTTCCAGACGCTCCAGGGCAGAGGATTTGTACGCCGATTCGAACTGGAAGAGCCTTCATTGAATGATATTTTTATTGAAAAGGCGGGCACGTCGTATGAATAAATTTGGTATTATCTTAAGTCATACGTATCTTACCAGGGTAAAAGCCAAATCCTTTCTCATTACGACCATTATCACTGTTCTGTTCATTTTTCTTGCGGGGAATATGCCGTCGATCCTGTCTTCCTTTGGTGGAAGCGGAGGAGAAGACGCCGGCCAGCGTGTGGCGGTGCTGGATGAGACCGGGGACGTTTTTCCGGATTTGCGAAACAATATGCAGAACACAGGTGGAAATGTAACGCTCCAGCGTTATGAAGGATCGGAGGCAGAAGCCAAAGAGGAGGTAAGAGGCGGCACATTCGATGGCTTCCTGAACATTACGATGCCAAGCGGCGAGCCGCAGGCGGCGTATTTTTCGATGCAGGGCAATTCCTCCGCGTTGTCCCAGAGCCTGCAGCAGGCATTGCAGCCGGTGAAAGTGAACATGGCGGCAGCGGACGCCGGCGTGGATCCGGCGGTGGTGGAACAGCTCACGTCTCCGGTCGTTTTTGACACATCGGCGCTTGAGCAGGATCAGGGTGCGCAATCGGCGGAGGAACAAAACAGCGCCCGCGGTATTGTGTATGTGATGCTGTTCTTATTGTATTTATCGGTTATTATGTACGGCAACATGATTGCGATGGACGTCGCGAACGAGAAATCATCAAGGGTCATGGAAATCCTGGTCTCGAGCGTCTCTCCGGTGACGCAGATGTTTGCCAAAATTGCAGGAATCGCACTGCTCGGTCTTACGCAATTCGGCATCATCCTTGCAGCAGGCTACGTGATGCTTCAGACGAATCAGAACCAGCTGACGGGCGGCGTGTTTCAGTATTTCGGTCTGCAGCATGCGGAAGCCGGTACGTTCATTTACGCGATTATCTTCTTTTTGCTCGGTTATCTATTGTATGCAACAATGTCGGCGACTATTGGTTCTCTTGTGAGCCGCACCGAAGAAGTAAACCAGTTAATGGCGCCGCTTATTTATCTCATCATGATTGCGTTTTTCATCGCGATTTTCGGACTGAATGCACCGGATAATATGCTTGTGACGGTCACGTCCTTCATTCCTTTTTTCGCACCGATGATCATGTTTTTGAGGGTGACGATGCTGGAGGTGCCGATATGGGAAACCGCTTTGTCGTTCGGGCTGCTGATCGGCACCATTCTCTTACTGGCGGTGGCCGGCGCCAGAGTCTATAAAGGCGGCGTGCTGCTGTACGGGAAATCCAATTCCCTGAAAGACGTGAAGAAAGCCCTGCAGTTATCGAAAAAAGAATAAATGTGACAGATCCCGCTGCGAGGACAGCGGGATTTTTTTGGTGTGGGGTGGTTGGTGGTTTGTGGTTTGGCGGATAAAGCACGTGATTTGACGGATATTCCATGCACAACAGCTGATAAAAAGCAGAGTTTGGCGGATAACGCCACAGCTGGCGGGTAATGCCCCTTATTCCGCGGATAACCACCTTGAAACGACGGATACATTTCACGACAGAATAAATAAAGGAGAATCCTCGTTAAAAGTCGAATAATAGAAAGGACAAAACGAAAGAGGTGATTCACCTGATTAAAAAAGAACGACAAATCCCGTGGAAAATCAGAAAATGGGAAGCGCTGCTGCGGCGTCTGCCGGCTGCTCATCCGGAGCGGGCGAAACTGGAGGAGCAGCTTGCCATCAGTCGGGCCGGTTACCGCGGAGAAGCATCGATAGACTATTATCTGGCTTTTCTGCCGCCGGGTGATTGCTATATTCTGCATGATCTCCGACTGCCCGGTGAACGGGACACTTTTTTTCAAATCGACACCCTGCTGATCACCCCACATTTTCTTCTTATCCTTGAGGTCAAAAATATAGCGGGGACATTGTATTTTGACCGTGATTTTCAACAAATCATACGCACGCTGCATGACAAAGAAGAAGCGTTTCCCGATCCGATGCTGCAACTTCAGAGACAGCAGAGTCAGCTGCAGAACTGGTTGATTCGTCACAAACTTCCCCAGGCACCGGTTCCGGGGTTTGTTGTCATCAGTAATCCGTCTGCTGTACTTAAAACCGATCCCGCGCACCGAGATATTTACCATTCTATTATCCGGGCGGCCGCTCTTCCCCATACGTTCGACTCTCTCCAGAAAAAATACGGGGCTGTTACTCTTACAAAACAGCAGATGCAGAAAATTTCCCGTAAATTAATGAAACACCACCAGGATCATATCCCGGATATTCCGAATGAAGTAGATCCGCGTCTTTTACTCTCCGGCGTACACTGCCCGGACTGTTATCATCTGCCGCTGCCGAGACAGCGGGGCAGGTGGTACTGTCGTGTCTGTCATTCTTTGCATCCCCGGGCTCATATTCCATCTCTCATCGATTATCTTCTTCTTCACAAATCCACCATCACCAATAAAGAATTCCGTACCTTTATGAAGCTTGAATCCCCGGATGTTGCCTACAAACTGCTCTACCATCTAGATCTTCCGCACTCAGGGTTTAATAAAAATAGGACGTATACGTTATCGCTGGAGGCACTCCGCGGATAAAGCACTTGATTCCGCGGATATTAAATGCACAACGACGGATAATGAGCGGAGTTTGACGGATAACGCGGGCGGTGGCGGATAACAGGCGTGTTTTGACGGATAACTAGACGAATTTGGCGGATATTCACTTCCATTCAGCGGATAAAATGCTGCTGCCGGATCTTCAGAAAAGATCACTTGTCTAAATTGGAGCATAGACGGGTATAGAGGTGGTATACACTATACCGATAAAGGAGTTCCCCCCTATGACAGCCACCAATCGAAGACCGGTAATTGCATTAACCGGTGCCAGCGGCTATATTGGGCGGAATCTGCTGAAGCAGCTCACCCCTTATGCCGATATTATCGCTTTGTCCCGAAACGGCGATGATAAAGAAGACACCGAACATGTGACGTGGCGCTCGTGTGATTTGTTCTCGATGGCGGACGCGGAGAAAGCGCTGGAAGGGGCGGACTATGCGTATTATCTCGTTCATTCCATGAAACCGTCGGCCAAATTGACGCAGGGCACATTTGAAAATATGGATGTCATTCTGGCGGACAATTTCGCACAGGCCGCTGAAAAGCAGGGAATCAAGCAGATCGTCTACTTAAGTGGACTCGTCCCCGATGCCGATCACCTCTCCCGCCATATCCGGAGCCGCCTTGAAGTAGAACAGGTGTTATCTTCCTATCAAGTGCCGGTGACGACACTTCGGGCGGGGTTGATTGTCGGACCGAATGGGTCGTCGTTCCCGATTCTTGCTAAAATGGTCAACCGTCTTCCCGTGATGCTGCTTCCGAAATGGACGAGAAAAAAGACGCATCCGATCTATATCGGTGACATGCTGGAATCGCTCGTCCGCTGCGCAGGCTGGATGGATCTTTATGACCGCTCGATTGACGTCGGCGGTCCGGAAGTGATGACCTACAAAAACATGTTAACAGAGACGGCGGAAGTCATGGGAAAACAGCCGAAAATGATTCCGGTTCCTTTCATGACCGTGAACTTATCCAGGCTCTGGGTCAGTCTTGTGTCGAACTCGCCGAGGGAAATGGTATATCCGCTGATTGAAAGTCTGATTCACCCGATGATCGCGAGGCCGGAAAATATGGTAAGCGGCATCAGCGCGGGATCGACCCCATTCCGGGAAGCGGCCCGCAAATCCCTGGAAGAGAAGCAGCAAAAACACCCCGCCGCCCGGTTGAAAGAGCTGACCATTCCAGATATCGACAACGATGTACGGTCTGTACAGCGGATTCCGCTTCCGCACGGCAAAACAGCACTATGGACGGCGCATTACTATGCCGAGTGGCTCTCGCGTAAAATCCATCCGCTGCTCAGCGTTCAGGATGATTTCGACGGTGTCATAAAGATACGGTTCCGCGGCTGGATCCTGCTCGAACTTCATCATTCGGCAGACCGCAGCCAGCCGGACCGTGCCCTTTTCTACATCACCGGCGGGCTGTTTGATGATAAAGCAGAGAATGAACGAGGCAGGCTGGAATTCCGGAAAATCCCGGGCAGGCAGGAATGCATCATTGCCATCCATGACTACATGCCGTCGCTGCCGTGGTTTTTGTATAAATACACGCAGGCGAAAGCCCACCGCTTTGTGATGTACCGCTTTCGACGCCATCTCGAAAAAGAAGAGATAAAGCACGGGACGGCGCGGCTTCCATTACTCGTGCAGGGCCGCCATCGATAAATCAATAGACGACGAAAGAAAGGCTGTGACAATCCATGATCCGAATCACGCTTGTTAATCTGTTATTTTTTATTCTCATGATTGCCGTGAACTATTCCTCGGCCACCAATGTAGGCATTACGGCCAACCAGGAACCGGCTTTGATTCAGCCTGCCGGCTACGCTTTTTCCATCTGGGGCCTGATTTATGTTCTGGTGCTCTTATGGATTCTCCGCGCACCGTTTCAGCGCCGGGAGAAGGGGGATATCTACCGGGATACACAGGTGTGGATCCCTATCAACTTCCTCCTGAACAGCGCCTGGATTGTCGCGTTCACGATGGAGTGGATTCTTGTATCGACGCTCGTCATTGTGCTGCTTCTCATTTCCTTAATCCGTATTTATCAGATTATTTACTGGAAACATAAACGGACCGGCTTTGCGCGGCTGCCGTTTTCCATTTACATCGGCTGGGTTTCCGCGGCCACTGTCGTTAACATTTTCACCTGGTTTGTCTGGAATGATATCGTGCCGTTTCTCGGCATGGGGGAAGTAGCCTGGACGGTACTCATGCTTCTCATTCTGGCTGCCGTGGCCGTTGTATTCACCAGAGTGAACCGTGACGTCTGGTATTCCCTCGTCTTCATCTGGGTGTATGCAGCGGTGTTCGTAAAAAATGAACAAAATCTGATTGTATTGACCACCGTCATCGGTATTCTTATCCTTGCCGTCCATCTTGTCATGCAGATCATGTCCCGGCGGAAAGCGAAGAAGAAGCGGGGAATGTCGTCATGGAACACGAGAAGGTAAGAAGACGGGGGTCGCGCATTCCCCGTAACACAGGGAAAAACAAGTTCGAGGGACTCGATGTCCGAAAAAACGCCCGAGGCTGCTGCGGGCGTTTTATTGTATGAGAACACCGGGAAGCCGCGCTTTCACGGAAAAACCCCACCACGGATTCGGCGGCTGCGAAGCCACGGGTCTGAAACGAGTGAACAACAAGTTCGGCTGTTGGAAAAAGCATTTTACCAACTGGGCCAACGGATTGGTTGATGCTGCATAAGCTCAGTTTTTTCATGGACACTACCATCGAAAAATAAGTCAAGCCCCTGATCTTGTGTAAAATATCGTCTACCGTTTTTAACGGGCGCTTCATTTTGAGGTGGTTTTGATGGGAGGGAGGGGGATGGCCTTAAGGCCATCCCCCTCCCTCCCATTTCGCTCGCCGCGTCGCGGGGGTCAGAGTGTGTCGACCAGTCGCCGTTTTTTATGATAAACCTCTGCGTAATCCATTAATACAGCGCCCAATAAGCGATACGCTGATTGACTGTTGGGAAAAATGCGGATGACCCTTTCGCGGCGGCGGAGTTCCTGGTTCAATCGTTCCAGCGAATTGGTGCTCCGAATATAGACATGAACCTTCAGTGGCTCGTTCATATACTGAATCGCATCGTCAAACCCATCTTCCAGTTTATTAATGACGGTTTGAAGTTTGGGGTGATCGTTATACCGTTTCACGAAGTCTTCTTTGAGCTGCCGGGCTTTCTCTGGCGTATCTACATCAAAGATGTGTTTGAGTTCATTTTTTATTTCCCCTATATTTTTCTTCGGCATACCCTGAATAAGATTCTTTTTAAAGTGGACCGTACAGCGCTGCCAGGAGGTTCCGATGAATTCTTTCTGAACTGCTTTTTTTAATCCGGCATGGGCATCGGATATGATAAGGCGCGGAGTCTGCAGTCCCCGCCCTTTCAACTCCTGGAAGAACTCTTTCCAGGCTTCATAACTCTCTTCGTGGCTCACCTTCATCCCCAGGATATCCCGCTTGCCCTTTTCATGGATAGCGGTAGCGATGTAGACCGCTTTGGACACAACCTTACGGTTCTCCCGCACCTTAATATACATGGCATCAACGAAAATGTAGGGGTAATATTCGGTGTTCAAGGGACGATTCGTCCACTGCTGTACAACGGGATCCAGCTTTGCCGTCAGGGTGGATACAAACGATTTCGATACGGTTTCGCCACACATCTGGCGCACCACAGTGTCCACATTCCGCGTGGAGACACCTTGAACGACCATCTCCAGCATCGTTAGGGTGAAAGCCTGATCACAGCGTTTATATTTCTCAAAAACGTCCGTGGAAAATTCTCCATTCCGTGTGCGTGGTACTTTGAGTTGCAGGGAGCCGATATGGGTCATCAGTTCCCGTTCATAGTAGCCGTTTCGGAAATCCTGTCGTTGATCCGATCGTTCATAAGGAGAGACATTTAAGTGCTCATCACGCTCCTTTTCCATATACTCATTCAAAACAAGAACGATCATAGCTTTGTAAATCGATAACAAATCAGAATTCATGACATAGTCTTTTAGCTCGTCCAGATTTAGGTTAAGCTGTAATTGGGACATATTCCATTTCTCCTTTACAATTTTTTGGTGTTAAAAACATTGTAGACGAAATGGAAATGTCCCATTCTTTTTACACAATTATATGGACTTAATCGAAAAATAAATACGTAGTGTCCATGGGACGCTGATATGTGGAAACTATCCTGCGGAAATCAGAAATTAGTGTCCTCCGGCGAAGATCAATAGACACTATCTGCCGGAGCGGCAATCTTAGTGTCCACGGAACCGACGACCCGTTCCGGAATAAACGAATCCAATCTCCAAACACCTCGTTGTTATGCTTTGTAGTGCAGGCAAAGCGGTGAATCATACGCAAAAAATCCCGAACGATTCACAAAAGATAGTTCGGGATTTTTAATTTATTGTTTATGCCGGCCGGCGATTCAGCGGAAGTCGCGGCTTCCTTCCATGCAGCGGCTCGCAGCTGTGTAAATGGCGGCTGCAGCGACGGAAATCAATGATATAATCATGAACCAGTTCTTCATTTTATTCTCCTCCTTCTGTGTTCTTTTAGAAGAAACGGACTTTCCCTTTTTTGAGAATCAGTTTTGGTCCGCCGACGAGGAACAGGTAACGGTTGTCGATGACGTTTTTCATGAGTCGTGCTTTTTTGCCGAACAGCTTGTAGTCATCGAGAATGGTGCCGATGGCGTCGCCTTTCCCAATCGAAGCCACTGTACCTTTGTTATCAAAAACAAAGTTGTTTGTTTCTTTGCCTTGCAGGAGCGCATGGAGGTTCGCAGCACAGGTGTCAGCTTCCTGAATGGCACTTTGGGCGTTGACCGGAAATGGTTTGTCGTTTTCGTGGTCCCATACCCAGGACGTATCGCCAATCATGAATACATTGTCGTAATTTGGTGCGCGGAGGTCATCGCGTGCGTTCACTTTTCCTTTGGTCAGCTCGAAACCGGACTGTCCGACGACAGGGTTTGCCTGAACACCGCCTGTCCAGACGACAGTGCCGGCTTTAATCTCTTCGTTGTCATCGCCGACGATAAAGCTGTCCGGTGTACATTCCTGAATCTTCGTTCCGATACGGAATTCTACGCCGCGGTCTGACAGGTTCTTCTCTGCATACTCAATCAGTTCTTCATCAAAACCAGGAAGAATGGACGGAGCGGCCTCCACATTAATGATGCGGACCGTGGACTGGTCAATGTCGTACTTGCTGCAAAGCTCCGGCACTTTTTCCACCACTTCAGCGAGAAATTCAATGCCGGTGAAACCGGATCCGCCGATAAGTATATTCAGTGCGGTGTCGTCCTCGGTTTCGCCGCTTGCGTATTTGATGAACTGCGATTCAATGTGATGATAAATGGCTTTACTGTTCTCTATGTTCTCAATCTTCCATGCATGCTCGGCAATCCCCGGAATACCGAACGTCGCCGTTTCAAAACCGAGGGATACGACGAGATAATCGTAGGATAATTCGCCGTTTTCGAGAATGACACGCTCATTCTGCGGCTGAAGTTCGGTGACGGTGTCATACACCATCTGCACGCGTTTCGTATCGATCACATCACTGATCATAATCCGGGCGCGGTTTGGGTCAATTGTTCCCGCTGCCACTTCATGCAGCCATGTGGTCTGATAATGATAGTTATGCTTATTGACGAGGACAATGTCCGCTTCCTGCGGCTGCAGCTGCTGGGTGAGGCGTTTTGTCGTCATCATGCCGGCATATCCGGCGCCGACTACGACAATTCTTGGTTTTGTGCTCAAAATGATCACCTTTCTGTGCTGAGATATAAAACCTTACATCCTAAGTCTTGTCCAAAGATTAAAACGTTAACAATTATAACCATCCTCATTATAACAAAAAAGGGGGTAACGTTAAATGTTTCACAAATCCCCCGTCCCTTGTTCTTTAAACGATTTCCGCTTCTTAACGGAAAAAGTATGCGTTTTCATACCGCGCCTTTTCCCATAAACTGAAGATAATCAAAGAAGGAGGAGATGCCCCGTGACAAATATTTTACTGGCGTGCTCTGCCGGCATGTCGACAAGTCTTCTTGTCTCGAAAATGGAGGAAGCGGCTGAAGCAAAAGATATGGATGTTCGTATCTGGGCCGTGGCTCAGGACAAAGCGGAAACGGAAATGGAACAGGCCGATGTGCTGCTGATCGGCCCGCAGATGAGATTCATGAAAAATAAGTATTCCAAAGCAGCAGAAAAAATCGGGATACCGCTCGATGTTATCGATCCTGTCGCATACGGACGGGTTGACGGGGAAGCCGTACTGAACAAGGCGCTGGAACTGATGGATCAGAAATAGAAGGAGAAAAGGGGTGGAGAAATAATATGAAAAACAGGGGGAACGTGTTGTGAATAACAGTAAGTTTATGGACCTGCTGGAACGAATTTTAATGCCTATTGCCGAGAAATTGAATAACAATCGTCATTTGACCGCTTTGCGTGACGGATTTCTGGTCGCCCTGCCACTCATCATTTTCGGATCTATTTTCGTTGTGATCGCGAATCTTCCGTTTCTTGATCAGCTTTTGAGTGAGGAGGCGTATACAGCCTATCAGAATGCGCTGAATCCGGCGTCTGCTGCAACTCTTAGTATTATGGGATTGTTTGTCATTATAGGTATAGGGTATAAACTGGTAGAACATGCCGGAGGGGAAGGAATATACGGCGGTGTTGTATCCCTTGCCGGTTTTCTGATTCTTACCCCGCAGACGGTCGAGGAAACAAGTGGTGTGATTCCGACCGCAAGTATCGGAGCAGAAGGGTTGTTTCTCGGGATACTAACGGCCTTTCTCGGAGCGGAAGTGTACCGGTTTTTTGTGAACCGGGACTGGACGATAAAAATGCCGGCCGGGGTCCCGGGGGCTGTGACCCGTTCATTCAGTGCCCTCATCCCGATTGCGATGACATTATTTCTCTTTCTTATCATCCGTATTCTTTTTGGCTTAACGCCTTTTGATACGGTACAGAATTTCATTTATACCGTTTTGCAGGAACCACTCACCGTACTGGGAGGAGGTCTTCCGGCAACGATCGTGGCGGTACTTCTTATTCAGCTGTTCTGGTTTTTCGGCCTGCACGGTCAGATTCTTGTCAATTCTGTGCTGGATCCGATCTGGTACACGCTGAACAATCAGAACCTTGAAGCTTTTCAGGCCGGAGAAGAACTTCCGAATATTGTGACAAAGCAGTTCATTGATACGTTTATTGTCGGTATCGGCGGATCCGGGATGACACTCGCGGTTATTATCGGTATTTTTCTGATTGGCCGAAGCCGTCAGATGAAACAGGTCGGACGCGTGTCAGCGCCGGCTGGTATTTTCAATGTGAACGAACCGATTATTTTCGGTCTGCCGATTATTATGAATCCTTTGGTGCTTGTGCCCTGGCTGCTTGCACCGGTTGTCGTAGCTGTCGTGGTGTATTTCTCGATGGCAGCAGGGTTTGTGCCGAAACCGGCTGGTGTGATTGTACCGTGGACAACGCCGCCTCTCTTAAGTGGTTTTCTCGCGACCGGAAATGCCTGGCAGGGGGCAGCCATTCAGGTAGTCAGTATGTTTATTGTCTTTTTCATCTGGTGGCCGTTCCTGAAAATCATGGATAAGCAGTATTACGAGTCTGAACAGCAGGAGGACGGCGAAGCATCAAAAGAATAGATAAAGGTGGAAGGCAGGAGGGAAACCAACCATGGAAGAAATAACAGAAACCGCATTTCAGATTATTTTATACGCAGGAAACGGAAAATCAAGCGCGATGGAAGCCATTCAGGAAGCAAAAAAAGATGATTTCAAACGTGCGGATGAGCTGATTGAAGAAGCCGGCACCGAGCTTGGTAAGGCGCACGAATTTCAGACGAGACTGCTTCAGCAGGAAGCAAACGGTGATGACGCACCTCTGAATGTGATGCTCGTTCATTCCCAGGACCATCTCATGACCTCGATGACGGTTCGGGATCTGGCCGTGGAAATTATCGAAATCTACCGCAATAAATAAGGAGGAGCGTTCGACATGACACTTGAATATCGTTTTCCGGAAGGGTTCTGGTGGGGCAGTGCTGTATCTGCCACCCAGATTGAAGGAGCGGCCTTTGAAGGCGGCAAAGGATGGAATATATGGGACTACTGGTATTCCAGAGAGCCGGACCGCTTTTTTGAAGGAGTCGGTCCGGAGGAAACATCTGATTTTTACCACCGGTACAAAGAAGATATTCGTAGAATGAAAGAAATCGGTCATAACACATTCCGGTTCTCGATATCCTGGTCACGCCTCATCCCTGATGGCGACGGGGCAGTAAATGAAGAAGCCGTGATGTTTTACAGCAATGTGATTGATGAGCTGCTTTCCCAGGGAATCGAACCGTTTGTGAATCTGTTCCACTTTGATATGCCGATGGAGATGCAGAAAATCGGCGGCTGGGAGAATCGGTACGTGACCGAGGCCTATACCGCCTTTGCGAAAGAATGTTTCGAGCGGTTCGGGGACAGAGTGTCGACATGGTTTACGTTTAATGAACCGATTGTGCCGGTGGAAGGGGGATATCTGTACGATTTTCACTATCCGAATGTCGTGGATTTTAAGCGGGCGGCGCAGGTGGCCTATCACACGATCATTGCTCACGCCAAAGCGGTGCAGGTATTCCGGTCTATTTCGATGCCGGAAGCAAAAATTGGGATTATCCTGAATCTGACACCGTCGTACCCGAGAAGCAGTAATCCGGCGGATCTACGGGCGTCCCGTATTGCCGATCTGTTTTTTAATCGGAGTTTTCTGGATCCGGCCGTGAAGGGAGACTTTCCCCGGGAACTGCTTGATATTCTCGAGGAACACGGCCAGCTTCCGGAAACGAAAGAAGGCGACAGCAGCCTGATACGGGAAAACACAGCAGATATTCTCGGTATCAACTACTATCAGCCGCGCCGGGTCAAGGCCAAAGAACATCTTCCGAATCCCTATGGTCCTTTCATGATGGATTGGTTTTTTGACATGTACGAGATGCCGGGACGGAAGATGAATCCGTACCGGGGATGGGAAATTTACGAAAAAGGTATCTATGACATTATGATGAATCTGAAAGAAAACTACGGCAATATAGAATCATTTATATCAGAAAACGGGATGGGCGTTCAGAATGAAGAACGGTTTCTGGAAAACGGTCAGATTCAGGATGATTACCGCATCGATTTTATGAAAGGCCATCTGAAATGGCTTCACCAGGCCATTCAGGAAGGGGCCAACGCAAAAGGGTACCACCTATGGTCCTTTATGGATAACTGGTCCTGGATGAATGCGTATAAGAATAGATACGGGTTCTTTGCAGTGGATCTGGATACCAAAGAAAGAACCGCAAAGAAAAGCGCAGACTGGTTTAAAGAAACAGCAGAAAATAACGGATTTTAATAAAGCAGCAAAGAGGAAGGTGCTGACCGTTGTAGTCAGGGCCTTCTTCTAAGGAAAGGAGGGAAGTTATGAATGTACGCTGCATGATGCTTCTCCGTGAGTTTATGGCGGCAGATACCCCGCTTACAAGCAGGTATCTCGCGCATCAAAATGAGGTGACGACGCGGACAACACGAAATGATATCAAACAGCTGAATGACGCGCTTGCCCGTCACGGCGCTGTCATACAAGCCCTGCATGCGAGGGGATATGAACTGCGGATTGATGATGACGACAAGTTCCGCCATTATCTGGAACAGATTTTTCAGGAAGATACAGCGCCGAACCAAATGATGCCGGATGAACCGGAAGAACGGGTGAACTATTTAATGAAGCGCCTGCTGCTGGCAGGGGAATATGTGAAACTGGATGATATGGCAGATGAACTGCTCATCAGCCGCTCCACGATTCAAAATGACATCCGTATCGTCCGGGATATTTTACAGACATATGATATCACCCTCGAGAACCGGCCGAACTACGGGTTGAAAGTCAGCGGCAGCGAAATGAAACTCCGGTTCTGCATGTCTGAGTATGTATTCGACCGCAGTATCAAAAACGAAGCCGCCCGGTTCAACAGCCGGCTGCCGTGGCTGATGAAAGATAACATGAATGAAGTATGGGATATCATCGTGGAAGAAATAAAAGAACACGATATCACCTTGTCAGATATTGCATTAAATAATCTATTTATTCATACGGCCATCACATGCAAACGGGTACAGTCCGGCCACCATATTTCTTTTTACTCGAAAGAATTCGATGAAATCATGGACCAGAAGGAATATGAAGTGGCAGAAACAATTGTGAAAAAAGTGGAACATGCCGTCGGAGTCACATTTCCGGAAGTAGAAATTGCCTACATTGCGATGCACCTGCTTGGTACCAAAATGATTTCTGAAACGAATATGACAGAAGACCGCATCGAAGCAGTCATGGATGAACGTGCCTACTTCCTCACCTCCGCCATACTGGAGGAAGTGGAGGAGAAACTGGACCTTGACGTCCGGCACGACCGGGAATTACAGATCGGCCTCAGTCTCCACTTAAAACCGGCGGTAAACCGGTACCGTTACGGCATGAATATCCGCAATCCACTGCTGGATGATATTAAAGCCAACTATCCCGCTTCCTTTGAAGCGGCGGTGATTGCGGGAATGGTTCTGGAAAAAGAAGAGAACGTCAGCATTGAAGAAAGCGAAATTGGTTATATTGCGCTTCATTTCGGAGCGGCTATGGAACGAAAAAACCTGGAGAAAAAACCGAAACGCTGCATGATCGTCTGTGCTTCGGGAGCAGGCAGTGCCCAGCTGATTTACTACAAACTGCAGGCCCGCTTCGGTTCGCAGCTGGAGCTGGCCGGTACGACAGAGTATTATAATCTTTCCAGCATCCCCCTGCAGGAACTCGATTTTCTTATCAGTACCATTGCGATTCCCGAAGACCTCCCCATTCCTGTCATCCAGGTCAACACCATTCTTGGAGAAGGGGATCTGAAAAAAGTGGAACATGTCGTGTCCCGCGATCAACAGAGAAGCATGCTGGAGTATGTAAAAGATGAACTGATTTTTCTGCAGCAGGATTTGTCTTCAAAGGAAGACGTGCTGCATTTTTTGAGCAGTCAGTTGAAGGAAAAGGGATATACGGAGGAAGGCTTCCTGGAAAAATTATATGAACGCGAGGATGCCGCGCCGACCAGCTTCGGCAACATGACGGCGGTTCCGCATCCCATCACCCCGCAGACAGAAACGACCTTTCTCGCTGTATGCACCCTGCAGAAGCCGATTCTCTGGAACGATAAACGTGTGCAGCTTGTATGCCTGTTAAGCGTGGAAAAAAACAGCCGCCGGGATCTGCAGATACTGTACAAAAGCCTGGGTGCTGTTATTGATGACCTCTCCCTCGTCCAGCAGCTTGTTCACTGCAGCACCAGAAACGAATTCATACGTCTTTTTTTATCCTGAAACGAGGAAGCAGGGGCCGGAAACGGTGCCTGTTTTTTTCATTAAGTAAAAATGAATGCTTCCCAGCATGTTCCGGGTTCACCTCCGCTGCCCTTCTAAGCTGAATACTCCTCGTTTCCCCAACCTTGTGTTTTGTTTAAGGTAAATCGTAATGTTTTACAAAAGGAAAACAGTGGTAGAAAATAGAGGTGTACGTGACATTACTAAAGGGAGATGTGATACCATGCCCGAAACAAATGAAAAAATTCTATTGGCAGAACGCCCGGAAGGTATGCCTTCCCACGACACATTTGACTATCAGGAAGAATCCATTGAGCAACCGCAGGACGGCCAGGTTCTTGTGAAAACGATATACTTATCGGTCGACCCTTACATGCGCGGCCGGATGAGCAGTGCAAAATCTTACGTTGAACCTTTTGAAGTCAACGAAGTCATAAACGGTACTGTCGTCGGCGAAGTGGTGGAATCCAAGTCCAGCCTGTTTGAACCAGGGGACAAAGTGATGGGGATGCTCGGCTGGAGACGATACAATACCATTGAAGATGCGGCAGTCCGCAAAATTGACGACACTATTGCGCCGTTATCCGCCTATCTGGGGATTCTCGGCATCACCGGCTTGACGGCTTATTTCGGCATGCTTGATATCGGAAAACCGGCTGCCGGTGAAACAGTGGTTATCTCCGGGGCAGCCGGCGCTGTCGGCATGGCCGCCGGACAGATCGCTAAGCTTCGCGGGGCCCGCGTTGTCGGTATTGCCGGCACGAATAAGAAGACAGAGTACCTGAAAAATGAACTCGGTTTTGATGAGACGGTGAATTACAATCAGGTGTCTGATCTGACAGCTGCTCTGGAAGAGGCCTGCCCGAAAGGCGTAGACGTCTACTTTGACAACGTCGGAGGTCCGGTGTCGGATGCTGTGATGTCGCAGTTGAACGATTTCGCCCGGATACCGGTCTGCGGCGCGATTTCTTCCTACAACAAAACAGAAGCTGATGTTGGTCCGAGAGTGCAGCCGATTCTTGTGAAGAGCCGGGCCTTGATCCAGGGCTTTATTGTCAGTGATTACGCTCCCCGTTTTCAGGAAGGAAGCGAGAAACTGGCTGCATGGCTGTCCGAAGGAAAATTGACGTATGAAGAAACCATTGTCGAAGGATTTGAGAACGTACCGGACGCATTTCTCGGTTTATTCACCGGCGAAAACCTCGGCAAGCAGCTTGTGAAAGTAAGTGAGCCTTCGAAGTAAACAGGGAAAGGATGATTTGGAATGAAAAAAGAAACAACACTCGGCCGCTCCGATGTTACGGTTCATCCCATTGGAGTCGGAACAAACGCAGTAGGCGGCCACAACATTTATCCGAACCTGGATGAAGAGCAGGGCAAAAAGGTTGTCCACGACGCTCTTGATTATGGGATGAACTTTCTGGATACAGCATACGCTTACGGGATGGGCCGTTCTGAAGAGCTTATCGGCGATGTGATAAAAGAACGCGGAAACCGCCGTGAAGCAGCTATCGCGACAAAAGCAGCCCATTCCTTTAAAGACGGAGAGATGGTTTTCAACAATCATCCTGATTTTCTAAAGCAGGCGGTGGAAGACAGCCTGAAGCGGATGCAGACAGATTACGTGGATCTCTTTTACATTCACTTTCCAGATGAAGACACGCCGAAAGCCGAAGCCGTCGGTGCATTGCAGCGGCTGAGAGAAGAAGGAAAAATCCGCTCCATCGGCGTATCCAATTTCTCCGTCGATCAGCTTAAAGATGCGGATCAGGATGGACACGTTGATGTGATCCAGTCGGAATACAACCTGTTTAAGCGCGGGGCGGAACAGGATATGCTGCCACTCGTACAGGAAAAGGGCATCACGTTTATTCCGTACTTCCCGCTCGCTTCCGGTCTGCTTGCCGGAAAGTATGATCAAAATACAACGTTCGCAGCGGACGACATCCGCGCGGACAGTCCGATGTTCCAGGGAGAAGCGTTCAAAGAGAACCTGGAAAAAGTAGATCAGGTACGCCGCATGGCGGAAAATAAAGGAGCCGGTACGGCTCACGTTGTCCTTGCCTGGTATTTAACAAGAAACGCAGTCGACGCTGTGATCCCCGGTGCCAAACGGCCGGAACAGGTGGTGGATAACCTGAAAACCATCGATGTCCATCTCACGGACGAAGAAACCGCAGAGATTGACCGTATCTTCAAATCATAAGAAGTAAATCCCGGATGCCGACTACGCATCCGGGATTTTTTTGGCCGCAATGTCTGTGGATCAGAGGCGTAGAGTAGTGGTAACAGACAGAATGGCTGACGAAGTGTCTGTAAAAACAGGTTATGGACCATTTTGTCTTATGTTTTCTTCCGAAGTGTCCAGTAAAAAAATGTACTGGACACTTTGCATGTCAACATGTCTGTTATTTCGGTTTTACCGACACTTTCTACAGTAAAATGGTTGTAACGGTGCGCCGTGCACATGCTGATCCGTTCATTTTTTCAACTTTTGTCTGTCATAATCTCAGGCCTCCTGGCAATAATGAAGAAAAGAGGGAGGCGATGTGCATAATGTATGACAAAAACAAGTACCAGCATGAAAAGAAAGAAAATCTGACGAATCGGCAGGGGCACCCGGTCACTGACAACCAGAATACGCGGACTGTAGGAAACCGGGGGCCGACAACCCTTGAAAACTATGATTTTCTTGAAAAGATCAGTCATTTTGACCGGGAGAAAATCCCGGAGCGGATTGTACACGCCCGTGGAGCGGGAGCACATGGTTATTTTGAATCCTACGGCACGGTAGGAAATGAACCGGCATCCAAATACACGAGGGCAAAAGTATTCCAGGAAAAAGGGAAGCAGACGCCTGTGTTTGTGCGGTTTTCGACAGTGAACCACGGCAAGCATTCGCCGGAAACGCTGCGTGACCCGAGGGGGTTTGCGGTGAAATTCTACACCGAAGACGGAATATGGGATCTGGTAGGTAACAACTTGAAGATTTTTTTCATCCGGGATCCAATCAAGTTTCCTGATTTCGTTCATGCTTTTCAGCCGGATCCGGTGACAAACATTCAGGACGGGGAGCGGATCTTTGACTTTATCTCGCAGTCGCCGGAAGCGATGCACATGATTACGTTTTTATTTTCACCGTGGGGGATCCCGGCAGGGTACAGACATATGCAGGGATCGGGGGTGAATACGTACAAATGGGTCAATGAAGAAGGAGAGTCCGTACTGGTGAAGTATCACTGGGAGCCGAAGCAGGGCATCAAGAATCTGGCTCAGGACGAAGCGGACCACATTCAGGGGAAGAATTTCAATCACGCGACCCAGGATCTGTTTGAGGCGATTGATGAGGGCGACTATCCGGAATGGGAATTGTACGTGCAGATTATGAGTGATGAGGAACACGCGGAACTGGATTTTGACCCGCTTGATCCGACGAAGCTATGGTATAAAGATCAGTTTCCGTGGCTTCCGGTCGGTAAAATGGTACTGAACAAGAATCCGGATCATTATTTTGCAGAAGTGGAACAGGCTGCATTCGGGACCGGAGTGCTCGTGGACGGGCTGGACTTTTCGGATGACAAGCTTCTGCAGGGGCGCACGTTTTCCTATTCCGACACCCAGCGGTACCGTGTCGGCACCAACTATCTGCAGCTTCCGATTAATAAACCCCGCAAGGAAACTGTTACAAACCAGCAGAAAGGACAGATGGATTACAGGACGGATTATGCCGGCCCCCGCAACCCGCATATTAACTATGAACCATCGTTCATCGAAGGGTTGAAGGAACAGCATAATCCGGGAACAGAACATGAGCCTTATGTATCGGGGCGTCTGAAACGTGAATCGATCAAGCGTACGAACAACTTCGGCCAGGCTGGTGAAACATACCGCCGTCTCAGTGACTGGGAACAAAATGATTTAATCAACAACCTGGTAACCACCTTGAAAACCTGTCACAGCGGCATTCAGGAACAAATGATCACCCTGTTCCATGAATGTGACGAGGAGTACGGCAAAAGGGTGGCTGAAGGGTTGAAAATGGCGGAGGAAAGCGGAAGCAGCGGTCCGATTGCGACCGATGACAGTGAAGAAGCTGTGATGGAGGCGGAAAAAGCCGGGCATGTTTCGGATCCGTATTAGGAATACGCGCGGGGAGACTCTTTCAGTGGACACTATTCTCCAGTTTCAAGCCGCTGATGGACGCACCTGAAGCCGGAACAGAATCCTCAAAATAAAAACACGCTTTCGATTATCATAAAAGATAGGCGAAAGCGTGTTTTTGTTGTGTTGCTGTAATTCCTTAATCAGCCAAGCGCAACATCCAGTGTCATCATGACGGCAAAGCCGATCATGAGACAGATGGAAGACAGCTGCACGTATCCGCGTTCCTGGGATCCCGGGATAATTTCTTTTGCCACGACAAATATCATAGCTCCGGCAGCAAAACTCAATGCGTAAGGCAGCACCGGTTCAATCATAATAATAGCAAAAGCTCCGATCACGGCCGAAATGGGTTCGACCATCCCCGAGAACTGCCCGTACATAAAGCTCTTTCTCCTCGACATTCCTTCGCGCCGCAGCGGCATCGATACAGCAAGCCCTTCGGGGAAGTTCTGAATCCCGATACCGAGTGCCAGCGCAGCTGCCCCGCCGACAGAAGCGGTCGTAATGTCACCAGCAAGCGCTCCGAACGCGACACCAATGGCGAGTCCTTCCGGTATATTGTGAAGCGTCACCGAAAAGACAAGCAGTGCTGTGCGGTGCTTCGCCTTCACGTTCTTGATTTCAGTAAAATAACGGTCATCGTTCAGCATCGGGAGCATTTTATCGACAAGTAAAAGCAGGGCTCCGCCCAGCAGGAAGCCGATAACAGCCGGTATATAGCCGGGGACACCGCTTTCTTCCGCCCTCTCAATGGCAGGAGAAAGAAGGGACCAGAAGCTGGCTGCAATCATCACCCCGCCTGCAAATCCAAGCATCCCGTCCATGAGGCGGTAGTTGGCTCCTTTGGAAAAAAATACGACGGACGCACCAAGCGCTGTCATCAGCCACGTAAACAATGTAGCCAAAAAAGCCTGCATGACCGGATGCAGCGTTAGAAAATATTCCATTTTTTCTCCACTCCTTTTATGTTGAACTATTCTTATTTTTTTGCCTTCGGTAAACTTTTGAGTTCATGCTACGCTTCCCGGCGGATCATGTCAATTGAAACACAAACAAAATAAACAAGAAGTTATTGACATTAAAAATATAGGTGATAGAATGAGAACTGTTATCAATTAAAATGATAATGATTATCAATTTTAGTTTCTGCGCGCAGATAACAAATGTTCATTCACAGACAAGAGGAAGTATAGGCAATGATGAAAAAACGATACTTGGCAGCCATGCTGCTTGTTCTATCCTTTGCTTCGATTTTTATCGGAGTAACTCCCATATCACCGCTTGATTTGTTTAATCTGACTGAAGATCAGGCCCACACCATGATGGTGAGCCGCCTGCCGCGGCTCGCCAGTATCATAACAGCCGGTATGAGCATGAGCATATGCGGCATGATTATGCAGCAGTTGAGCCATAACAAATTTGTGTCTCCGACAACGGCAGGGACGATGGACTCCGCCCGGCTTGGTATTCTTGTTGCCCTGATGGTATTTACGAATGCGTCACCACTTGAAAAAGCAGCGATTTCGTTTATCTTTGCGCTCGCCGGAACACTCGTGTTCATGAAGATTCTCGAGCGGATCAAATTCAAGGACGCGGTTTTTATTCCGCTTGTCGGGTTAATGTTTGGGAATATTGTAGGTTCGATCACGACGTTTTTTGCTTACAAAAATAATATGATCCAGAATATGTCGTCCTGGCTTCATGGTGATTTCTCCATGATTGTCAGCGGGCAGTACGAATTGATTTATCTTAGTCTTCCGGCTCTTGTGCTTGCTTATTTGTTTGCAAATAAGTTCACCGTGGCGGGTATGGGGGAAGATTTTGCATCTAATCTTGGGCTGGATTACAAAAAAGTCGTGAATATTGGATTAATTGTTGTAGCTGCTGTCACATCTGTTGTTGTTTTAACCGCCGGCATGATTCCATTTCTAGGTCTGGTGGTTCCCAATATCGTCACCATTTTCCAAGGGGACAATCTGCGAAAAAACCTGCCGCATACAGCGCTGCTCGGTTCGGTATTCGTTCTGTTCTGCGATATTTTCGGCAGAGTTATCATTTTTCCTTATGAGATTTCGATTGGTCTGACCGTAGGGGTGATCGGCAGCGGTATCTTTATTTACTTGTTGTTGAGGAGAAAAGCCTATGAGTCATAAGGCCAAATTAATAACACTGACTGTTCTTGCCGTCGTTTCCCTGAGTTTGTTCATGTTTCAGGGAGTGGAAGGGAACTGGAGCTATGTGCTCGAAAGCCGCGGGAAAAAGGTACTGGCTATCAGCCTAACTGGTGCTGCGATTGCTTTTTCCACGGTCGTTTTTCAGACACTGACAAACAACCGGATACTGACACCGAGCATTATAGGACTTGATTCGCTTTATATGCTGATACAGACCGGTATTATTTTCTTTTACGGTTCCGGCTCACTGACCATCGCGAATAAACAGGTGAATTTTCTTCTGTCTGCAGCACTCATGATGATATTTGCCGTACTGTTGTATAAATTTCTTTTCCGCGGCGAAGGACGGAACATATACTTTCTCCTTTTAGTAGGTTTGGTATGCGGGACATTTTTTGAAAGCATTTCGTCGTTTATGCAGATGCTCATTGATCCAAATGAGTTCATGGTTGTGCAGGATCAGATGTTTGCCAGTTTCAACAATGTGCAGACAGAACTGCTGCTCCTGGCGTCAGGCGGAATGATTCTGATGTTTCTCTCTTTTCTGCCTCTTGCGAAATATCTGGATGTTCTTGCACTGGGTAAAGAACATGCCGTGAATCTCGGAGTAAATTACAGTTACGTCGTGAAGCGTCTTTTGCTTATTGTTGTCGTTCTTGTCTCGATTTCAACGGCGCTTGTCGGACCGATCACCTTTCTCGGCCTGCTCGTCGCCAACGTCGCCTATCAGTTTATGAGAACCTACCGGCACAAACTGTTAATCACGGCGTCGATCCTTATCAGCATTATTGCTCTTGCCGGCGGGCAGATGCTGGTCGAGCGTGTATTCAGTTTTTCGACGACTTTGAGTGTCATTGTCAACTTCACCGGCGGTGTCTACTTCATATACCTTTTATTAAAGGAGAATAAAGCATGGTAAATGTAAAAAACATAACGAAAACGTATGGGGATCAGGCGGTTGTCCACGACGTATCAGCAGATATCGAACGTGGTGCCATCACTACATTCATCGGACCTAATGGAGCAGGGAAAAGTACATTGATGTCCATGATCAGCCGATTAATCAAGCGCGACAGTGGAGAGGTTCTGATTGACAATGAAGATGTAACTAACGCCCAATCGAGGGAATTGGCTAAGCAGATAGCAATCCTGAAACAATCCAACCACATGAATGTTCGGCTTACAGTCAAAGAGTTGGTCTCCTTCGGCCGTTTTCCATACTCCCAGGGAAGACTTACGGCAAAGGACCGGGAGCACGTAAACGAAGCGATGTCCTATATGGAACTGGATGAGATGCAGCATAAGTTTCTCGATCAATTGAGCGGTGGACAGAGGCAACGGGCCTTTATTGCGATGGTCATCGCTCAGGATACGGATTATATCCTGCTGGATGAGCCGCTTAATAACCTTGATATGAAACATTCTGTACAGATTATGAAAGTACTCCGCCAATTGGTGGACGATTTTGGTAAAACAGTGGTGCTTGTTATTCACGATATTAACTTTGCATCCTGTTATTCCGACTATATCGTCGCGATGAAAGACGGGGAGGTGTACAAAAAAGGAACAAAAGATGACATCATCGACCGCGGCGTACTGCGGGATATCTATGAACTGGATATGACCATTGAACATATCAATCAGCAGAAAATCTGTGTTTACTTTTAACACAAAAAAGGAGGGCAGCAGCTGCTGTATCGTTTGAATAACTATATTGATTAATAATAAGGGGGAACTATATTATGAAACAATGGAAAACAATGATAGCCGGAGGACTACTCGTTCTCGGGATGACCGCTTGCGGGACGGAAAACAGTGAAGAAGCATCAGGAGAAAGTACAGACACTTCCGGAGATGGAGGAAGCGGGAGTGAAAGTACAGCGGCCGAAGAAGTAACAATTTCCCATGAGATGGGAGAAACCACGGTCGAAAAAAATCCTGAAGATGTCGTTGTATTCGATTATGGAACTCTCGACACGCTCGATACTCTCGGAGTAGAACCGGCAGGACTGCCGCAGTCTACTGTCCCGGAATACTTAAGTAAATACGAAAGTTCGGACTATGAAAACGTTGGAAGTCTCAAGGAACCGGATTTTGAGAAAATTGCAGCGATGGAACCGGATCTTATCCTTATCTCAGGCAGACAACAGAGTGCCTATGAAGAGCTGAGTGATATTGCGCCGACTGTCGACATGTCCGTGGATACCACAAAATACTGGGATTCCTTCACATCAAATGTAGAAAAAATTGGTAATATATTCAATAAAGAAGAGCAGGTGGAAGAAGAACTTGGTTCCATCAGGGATACTATCGACACGTTGAAAGAAGAAGCTTCTTCAGCTGAGGGGGATGCCCTTATTACACTCGCCAACAACGGTGAATTGAGTGTTTACGGTGCCGGATCCCGCTTTGGTATCATCCACGATGAATTCGGGTTTAAACAGGCGGACAAAAATATTGAAACGTCCACCCATGGTCAGAGTGTTTCTTTTGAATATGTAAAAGAAGAAGATCCGGAGTACCTGTTTGTGATTGACCGTTCAGCTGTCGTCGGCGGGGATACTTCCGCCAAGGAAGTAATAGAAAATGAACTGACAGAAGAGACAACAGCGTACAAGAATGATAACATTATCTACTTGAATCCGGAGTACTGGTACATTTCCGGAGGCGGTCTGCAGTCCGTACCGGCTATGGCCGAACAGGCATCTGCCGCTCTCGAATAACATGTAATCATGAAAGAGACCCTCACTGCGGTGGGGGTTTTTTTCATGATGAGGGCGGACCTGTTTTTCTGCCGTTTTTGGGTTATTCTCCAAACGTTAGAGAGCAGGAAATGGATGCGTACAAGCCAAATGTTGTAGTTTACCAGCGGAACAGTGCCATTTACATGCCAAATGAACCGCTATACCAGCCGGATTGCTCGTTACCTGCCAACCATGGTCTGTTACAAGCCAAATCATCCAATTTACATGCGAAACATGCATGATTACCAGCCAATGCTGCATGAGTCACTCTCCAGCCAGACAGTGTTCAATAAGATAAGAAAGAGTCTGGGACAAAAGTAAAATAGGTGGAGGACAACACGAATGTCTTGCGGCGTTGTTCAACAGTCGAATGGTAGCGGAGCCAAAATGCTTCGACTCCTGCTCAGAACAGCACGAGTCACGGGGACCCCGCAGGATGCGGTTTTCTTCCGAGGGCCCGCAGGATGCGGGTCAGGTCGGCGCCCGCCAGGAGGTGCCGATCTTAGCCGATCTTCCTCCTTTTGAGCCGTGCCCGCGGCATAGAAGACACGATGAGCCCCAGCGAATCGATGCCGCCCTTGTGCTCTGGAGTAAAAGCGAAGGATTTTGGCGCAGCGGTTTATCTCAGCAACGAAAAATGCCGAACGATTTTTTAAAATCGTTCGGCATTTTTCTATCTTATAGAGGTTTTGTCCCAGCCTCGTCGCAGTCTTACTGTTTAGAATAAATTCTCGTCGGTAACGGCGCCTTTGGCGCTGGAGGAGACGAGTTTAGAGTATTTGGCAAGCGCACCGGTTTTGTAGCGCGGCTCAAATGGTGCATGGTGACGGGCACGTTCTTCGAGCTGCTCGTCCGTCACATCAAAGTTAATCTCCTGACTTTCGCTATCGATCGTAATGGTATCTCCGTTTTGCAGCAGGGAAATCGGACCGCCGGCTGCCGCTTCCGGCGCAAGATGGCCGATCACAAAGCCGTGGGAGCCGCCGGAGAAGCGGCCGTCGGTAATAAGAGCGACTCTTCCGCCGAGCCCGCGCCCGACAATCATGGACGTGATGGACAGCATTTCCGGCATGCCCGGTCCACCTTTCGGGCCGACATTGCGGATAACAAGCACGTCGCCTTCTTCTATTTCGCCGGCTTCGATGGCTTTTGTTGTTTCGGATTCACTGTCGTACACTTTGGCCGGTCCTTCGAAACGGCTGATTTTCTGACCGGACATTTTTGCCACGGCGCCCTCGGGAGCGAGGTTTCCTTTCAGCACGACGAGAGGACCCTGCTGTTTGATCGGATCGTGCAGCGGTTTGATGACGTCCTGGCCTTCTTTCAGGTCTGGTGCTTCTTCAAGGTTTTCCGCGAGCGTTTTACCGGTAACGGTGAGACAGTCTCCGTGAAGCAGCCCTTCCTGAAGCAGCATTTTCAGCACGGCCGGTACACCGCCTGCTTCATACAGATCCTGCATGACATACTGTCCGCTTGGTTTTAGGTCCGCGATATGCGGCACGTTTTTGCGGATGCGTTCGAAATCGTCGTACGTCAAGTCGACATCAGCGGAACGGGCAATCGCGATAAGGTGCAGAAACGCGTTGGTGGAACCGCCGAGTGCCATGACAACGGTGATCGCATTTTCAAACGCTTCTTTGGTCATGATATCGCGTGGATAAATTTCTTTTTCGAGAAGGTCGGTGATCATGGCACCGGCCTGGCGGCATTCTTCTTTCTTATAATCATAAATGGCAGGTGTAGACGAAGAGCCGGGGATACTCATGCCGAGAGCTTCCACCGCCGCTGCCATTGTGTTGGCAGTGTACATGCCGCCGCAGGCTCCGGCGCCGGGACAGGCGTTACACTCCACCCGGTGAAGCTGCTTTTCATCAATGGTTCCCTGCTGATACTGCCCGACGGCTTCAAATGAAGAGACAAGGTCGATGTCTTTGCCGTCGAGTTTCCCGGGCTGAATGGTGCCCCCGTATACATAAACGGAAGGAAGGTTCATCCGGCCGATGGAAATCAGGCAGCCCGGTGTGGTTTTATCGCAGGCACCAATGGCTACAAATCCGTCCAGACGTTCCGCGCCGGTGACGGCTTCGATGGAATCCGCGATAATGTCTCGGCTCGGCAGGGAATAATTCATGCCATCATGTCCCATCGAGATACCATCGGAAACAGAAATCGTATTAAATATCATCGGGGCGGCGCCGCTGTCGGATGCTCCTGTCTTTGCCGACCGCGCCAGCTCGTCAATATGTATATTACATGGCGTTACTTCTGTCCATGTGCTGGCTACGCCGACCATCGGTTTCTGAAAATCTTCATCTTCAAAACCTACGGCGCGGAGCATAGCTCGGTTCGGAGCCCGGTTGGGATCGTCACTGATTACTTTACTGCGGATGCGCAGATCTTTGTTTTCTTCCGTCATTCATTAACCCTCCCAAGTGATGTTCTATCCTATATAGGTAGATAAGGTTTGTGTAGTTTGTGAAAGAAACCTTATTCTCATGATACTAGGAGTCAGACTGACTATCAATTGTATCTTTTGACAATGTCAAAAAATTTCTCCTATTTGTCGTTCTTGCCACCCTGCTGCTTGGAACGACGTGTGATGCCATAAAGATTGTATGTTACTGTAGGATGAAATGGTAAATAAACGATGGAACTAAAGGCGGCTGATGGCACATGATGTACGGAAGAAAATGGAATGTCATTATTATCGTTTTGGCGGTGGTTGGACTTTTCGCACTCGTGGGAGATAACGTGGGGATGGTGGTATCCATTCTTACTGCGATATTTCTCTTCTATACAGGAGCCAGGCTGCTGCGACGAGCAGGCTCGGGAATTTCTGTTGCGTCCGGGCTTGTATTATTTATTATCGGTGCGCTTGTGCTTGCCGGATCGATTTCGTTCTGGGCAGGTATTGTGGTGCTGGCAGCCGCCATGGGGATGCTTTGGAACCAGCGCAGGAGCAGTGAAACGTAAAACCGCAGAACCAGCGCCCGCTCCGATTTTTCTGCATAGGAATAAGTCCGTTGCATAGAATGGTTAGAAATCATTCTGGCAGGAGGGTTTCTATTGCATATCCCTGTCGTGCGGGCTTTTGTTATCCTGGTAGTATGTGTTTTGCTGTTCTTTACAGCTCCTTTCCTTTATGAAGAGACAACGGGATATCCCCTGCAGGTCATTGGCTTTACCGGCATGGTGTTTTCCCTGTCTTATGGACTGCTTCTCTGCCGGGAACCCACCTGGTCGGAGCAGCAGACAGAAAAGAAAGATCAGCTGCGTGGAAGCAGCTGATCTTTTTTATGAGGTACTCGTGTTTACAGAAGGAGCAGAAGCTTGTTTTTCCTGGATTTGGCGGGAGAGTTTCTCGTATGCTTCCTCGTTTCCTGTCACTTCGGCGATTCCTTTTAAACTGCTGAAAAAACGCTGGCTGTTGTAGTTGTAAGTAAAGCTGTCATTGTATCTCCATGCGATAGAGGCGGCATAATCCCAGCAGCATTGGTGATTTTCCGGTGCGATGGATCTGGACAAAATGGTGACCGCTTCCAGAAGGTTTGCCGTTAAGTATGGATCTTTTACCGCGTAGGTGCTGATCTGCGAAAAGGCGGCGTATAAATAATAGTCGAATGATTCATCCTTAATGATAATCCGGAGCTGATTATTTGTATCGGTAAGGTAAGGGGTGAAGCTCGTCACTTTAGAAATGGAAATGAGTAGATCCGTCAATTGATAAATGGCGTTGTTGGCAGTGTTGGGATCGTCATTACCGATCGCTTTAATAGCGACTTCCGTCAACTTATTTACTCCAAATTCCAAATCCTGCATTTCTGTCTTCTTAGGTCCCATATGAACAAGTTTTCGGTATTTTTCTTCCTTTATCTTTTTCTCCTTATCGCTCCACAACCGCATTAACGGGAGGCCTTCCGTCACGAAGTCACCGATTCTTTTTTCCAGTTTAATGGTTACATCGTCTTGTCTGGCTTTTTTAATGAGTCGTTTATAGTCAAAAATCTGGATGAAGCCTGTCTCTTCTGAATGGATGACCACGCTGTCTTTATCCGGGAGTTCTTCCCGGGAGTAACGTGGATCCTTCGTCCGGTACGGTTCAAGGTCCTTTAAAAGAGTCCTCAGAATTGTACGTTTTGATTCCAGTTTCATATAGTTTGTCATGTTGGGGACCTGCATCCATTTTACAGCGTGATTAATGAAATATACGAAGGTGCCGAGCGTGACAAGCGCCGCCAGGACAGTGAAAGCAGGGACGGCCACATACATTTGTGTATTCTCGGTAATTAGAAAAAAGGAAGCCAGAACATATAGAAAACAGGCATTAAAAATCCCGATAACATGCTGGGTGCGTTTGTCTGAAACAAAGCTCAGCAGCAGCCGGGGACTGAACTGCCCGGAAAAGGTTGTAAGCACGACCAGCGTGGAGTTAAACGTGAAAGCATTCAACGTGAGAATGCCGCTGATTAGTGTGCTGACCAGGATATGGGTCAGCTGATAGCTCGTCTCGTAAAAAGCAGGAACATACGTGTGAAGCTGCAGGTGAAAGTCCAGCCAGTAAGACAGCCCTGTAAACATCAAGGCCAGTACGGCGTATATTATCGAACTGAACCAAAGGTTGGCCCGCAGCTCGTACCATATCTGCCGCCTGGACATGGTAACAAGTTTCAGGAGCCGTTTTGGCAGCATGGTGCGCTTCATGTCATAATCCCTCCCTTTTACGTCTCTTCCTGCCCATTCAGCTACCCCGATGATGTTTTGTTAAAACATCCGGGTGGATAAATAAAGAAAGCCTCTCCGCACTGTTTTCGGAGAGGCTTTCCCTGCGTTATTTTCGTTTGATGCGGTGGGATACATTCTGGAGACGGTCTTTAATCGGCTTTATCGGTTCGGTGTTTTCCCGGTTGGCGAGAAATTCCGGACGCGGTGCCTGACCTGAAAACGGTGTCTGCAGTTTGTTTTCCACCGAGTTGAATACAAAAAACACGTTGCTGCGCGGATAAGGTGAAATGTTGCCCGCGGATCCGTGCATCGTGTTGCAGTCAAAGAACAGAACCGAACCAGCCGGCCCTGTAGCGCGGTCGATCCGGCCGTCGGCATGATCCACCAGACGTGTCATACTGTCATTATCCGGAACACCGGTTTCCTGTTTCTTCAAGGAATTCTTGTAGTTCTGTTCCGGTGTAGATCCCGGGCATGACACAAACCATTTCTGTGATCCGGGAACAAGCATGAGAGGGCCGTTGAATTCATAGTTGTCGGTAAGTACAATCGAGCAGCTGACGGCGCGCATATCCGGCATACCGTCTTCCTGGTGCCACGTCTCAAAGTCCGAATGCCAGTAGAACTCCTTACCTTTAAAGCCTGGCTTAAAATTTATCCGGGACTGTGTAATGTAGACCTGGCTTCCAAGAAGCTGCTGGGCGACCTTTACGATCCGTTCATTTTTGGCAAGAGCCTGAAAGAAACCGCTGTCTTTGTGAATTTCAAAAACAGACCGTATTTCGTTACTTCCGGGTTCTTTAATCACATCGTCGGCACCGCGGTTCTGATTGTAATCCATCGTCCGCTGCAGTTCACTTTTCATGATGGATACTTCATCATCATTGAACAATTTCTCAAACAGTAAATAGCCGTTCTCCCCAAAAGCATTCATCTCTTTTTCACTGAGAGGACCATCTGAGAATGCAGGATTACGGTGAACTACAGGATCTTTCCGTTCCATCATCTGAGCCTGCTCTCCGTTTCTGGAAGGATATTTATCGACTGCCATTACACCATCACTCCTTTTCCTATTATTCTGTTAATGAAATGGCGGGTCCGTCTCACTCTTACCCGTATATGTTATAAAATAAACACAAATGCAAAACTTTTAAATATATCATGATGAAAGAAACGCTGTAAAACAGAAAGCATGCGGGATAGAATATTTTTTATGTTGTTTGATTGAAATAAAAAAACGCCGCCCTGTAACATCAGGCGGCGCGGGCTGTTGAATCAATTGATGGTTCCCTGGGCGGGGAGTTGATTGGTGTATCCGTTGAACTGCTGATACGACTGGCTGAGTGCATTCGTTTCGGCTGCGTCGAAGCTGTACCATCCTTTTTTGAACATCATGTTAAACAGGGAACGCTGCAAGTTCTGGGTTTCGCTTGAAATCATCGCGATATCGTCATAAAGATCTTCATGGCTCGCTTCATTCATGGCGTAGCTGTAGGAAGATGTCATGTATTTTTCGGTCGACAGCATATCGTTTAAAAAATCACGGTCATTCATTTCCGGCGTCTTGGGAATTTGGGTCTGCGGGTTCTGAATTTTTGAAGACGATGCCATAGGAATCCTCCTTTTAATTAGCAGCCGGACCGGGTTGCGCGGCGGGCTGAAGATGGGTAAGAAGCTGCTGGTAATGTCTTTCGTGCATTTGGGCTGTTTTTTCGAGCTCCTTTTTGACTTCCATGTCCATGCATTGTTTGGAGAAAAAAGACGCTTTTTTCGCAGCAGTCAAATTCCAGCTCAGCATATCACTTAGATACAGATGGTCTTTCACCGTGACGGTCTGCGGCGGCTGAGGCATTACATTTTCCGGGGAAGAACCGGGTTGCTGTTGTGGACTCATTTTATCCTTCCTTTCGGTGTTATCGTTTCGCGGGTAGTATCTGCAGGAGGCCGAAAAGATATGTGAAAAACAAAGCAAACATGTCTTCTGGTTAGAGATGCAGCGGAATTTACGGTATACTGTACAGAGAATCTCCAAACAGAAAGGAGGCGGAAAGGATGGCGCTGACTTATTATGGTTACCCGCCTTGCGGTACATGCCGGAAAGCTAAAAACTGGCTTGACGAAAACAATGTGTCCTACGAGGAATATCATATTGTGAACGAACCGCCAAGCCGGGAGCAACTGCAGAAGCTTTATGAGAAAAGCGGTCTTCCGCTTAAAAAATTTTTTAATACGAGTGGAAAAAAGTATCGTGAGCTTGGCATAAAAGATAAAATGAAGACAGCAGACGAGGATGAACTGCTTGATCTACTCGCTTCCGACGGTATGCTGATGAAACGGCCGATTCTGACAGATGGCAGCAACGTAACGGTCGGGTTTAGCGAAAAGGAATTTGAGGAAGTGTGGAAGCAGTAGGTATTGATAATAAGGAGGTTTAATGTATGAGCGTCCCAAAAGAATTGAAGTACTCCCAGGAGCATGAATGGGTGAAGGTGGAAGACGGAAAAGTCCGTGTCGGCATTACTGATTTTGCGCAGTCCGAACTCGGTGATATTGTGTTTGCCGAACTGCCGGAAGTAGGCAGTGAAGTGAAAACGGACGAGCCGTTTGGCAGCGTCGAATCGGTCAAAACTGTATCCGAGCTGTATGCGCCGATTACAGGGAAAGTCGTGGAAATTAACGACGAACTTGAGGATTCTCCGGAATTTGTAAACGAATCTCCGTATGAAAAAGCGTGGATGATTGTCGTGGAACCTGCTGACATGGCCGAGATTGAAAAGCTTATGACAGCAGAACAGTACGAAGAAATGATCGGAGACGAATAATACATAAGTCCCGCTCTTGAAGAGAGCGGGACTTTTTTTACTTTAACTTTCAAATTTTCTCAAATAGAACGGTACGGTCTTTTTAGATCGGTGTTTCTTCACCGGTCTTTCTTTCCCTCGTATTTCAAGACTGTCCTGCTTCTCGATACAAAGGAATAAAATCGGTATAGTAATACTACCGTTTTCCAAAGGAGGAAAGATGTGAATACATTCAAACGCCTGAGACATTTTTACCTGCCGGACCGGAAATTTTTCTTTGCATCGATTATTTTCCTGATTATGATGACGAGTTTGACGATGGCTTATCCTATTGTCCTTCAATACGCTATTGATGAAGTAGTTATTGCTTCCAACGCGTCCCTTCTTCCGTATTTAGCTGTCGGTTTTGTGCTTTTGACTGTTTTGAAAGCGATTGCTACATACCTGCATCAATACTGCGGCGACATGTTTGGAATCCGATCGGTTTACAGGCTCCGCCAGTCACTGTATGAAAAGCTGCAGTATCTGCCATTTAGATTTTATGATAATGCAAGGACTGGGGATTTGATGTCGAGGTTGACTGCTGACGTGGAAGCATTCCGTTTCTTTCTCTCGTTTGGATTTGCCCAGGTAATGAATTTATTTTTGATTGTTGTACTGAGTTTCACGGTGATGATGGTTTACAGCTTCCAGCTGGCCCTGGTTTCCTTGGTTTCGATGCCGTTTCTTGCTGTCGTCGTGTGCCGGTTTGACAAAAAAGTTCACCCGGGATTCAAGAGAATACGCGAATCGTTTGCCGATATGACGACGAAAGTGCAGGAGAATGTAAGCGGGATGAGTACCGTGAAGTCGTTGTCTCAGGAGGGAATGGAAAAGGACCGTTTCACCCGCCGGAACGATGATTATAAAGAAAAATCATTGTATAATGCCGGACTCTGGGCTGTATTTTTTCCGGTAATGGAACTGATTGGGAATATTTGTGTCGTTGTGCTGCTGGGGTTCGGAGGTTATCTGGTCATGAGCGGTCAGCTTCAGATCGGTCAGCTTGCCGCTTCTTTTAGTCTGATGTGGTATATTGTCGGCCCATTAATGAACCTTGGATTTATCATTAATACGTTTTCCCAATCGAAAGCGGCCGGGGAGCGTCTTCTTGAGGTGCTGGATGAAGAAGAGACGGATGTCCGAAAGGGAGAACTTTTTCTGGACCGTTTGAAGGGGGATGTTGAATTTGATCATGTTTCTCATATATATCAAGGAGAAGAAGCAAAAGCCCTCCAGGGTGTTTCATTTCATGCTCTTCCCGGCAGTACAATCGGACTTATCGGCGCCGCCGGCTCGGGGAAAACGACAGTCACTCAATTAACGGCTGGTTTTTATCACGCTGCAGAAGGAGATATATTTCTCGACGGTCAGCCGATTTCCCGGTATAGTCTTGCCGACCTGCGCCAAAACATAGGGTTTGTCCTTCAGGAATCGTTTTTGTTTTCGTCGACGATCCGGGATAACATAGCCTACGGCAGGCCGGATGCTTCCATGGAGGATGTCGTGGAGGCTGCAAAACGTGCCCAGGCTCATACGTTTATCACGGCTTTGGAACATGGATATGAGACTGTTCTGGGAGAACGCGGGATGGGATTGTCCGGCGGGCAGAAGCAGCGGCTCGCTATTGCAAGAGCCATCGTCATGGACCCTGCTGTTCTGGTGCTTGATGATGCAACAAGCGCGGTGGATATGGAAACCGAACAGCGGATTCAGGCTGCTTTCCGGGAAGTGATGAGGGGCAGAACGACCTTTATCATCGCACACCGCATCTCTTCTTTAAAACATGCAGATCAGATTCTTGTACTGGAAAAAGGAAGTATTGTGGAAGAAGGTACACATGAGGAACTTCTGAAAAATGCCTCCATTTACCGGAGAATCCATGATATACAATTCCGCGATCAAGACCAGGTGATGCAGCATCAGGGGTAAGAACAGGGGGGATGGAGATGAAAAGAAAAGATGTACCCGGAGAAGACAGAGCATCCACGGGGCGGTTTCATTACCCTCAGGACCGTGTTGTGGACAAAGCGTTTAACTGGTCCCAGCTGAAACGGCTGTTCAGCTATATGAAGCCTTACGGCAGAACACTCCTTCCACTTGCTGCGGCAGCGATGTTTATCGGAACGATTGTACGGCTGGCTGCGCCGGTTCTTATCGGTTATGCCATCGATCAGGCGATAAGTCCGGGAAACAGAGATTTACTTATCTGGATTGTGGTGGTACTGGCAGGAATGTATGGTGTGCAGTGGATCTCGAACGTTTATCGTATCCGTTGGATTAACCGGATGGGCCAATACATTATTTTTGATCTGCGCCGGGACTTGTTTAATCACATCCAAACGCTTTCCCACCGTTTTTTTGATCAGCGGTCGGCGGGATCGATTCTCGTCCGGGTCACTAATGATGTTCATTCGCTGCAGGAACTGTTCACCAATGGAGTCATTAATTTGATGATGGATATCATTATGCTGGTTGGTATTGTAAGCATTCTGTTTGTGATAAGCCCGGAATTGACGACAGCAGTCATGATTATACTTCCGGTCATGTTTTATATTTCCACCAACCTGCGCCGTAAAATCCGGCGCTCCTGGCAGCTGGTCCGGCTCAGGCAGTCCACGATGAATGCTCATTTGAATGAGAGCATTCAGGGGATGCGGGTAACACAGGCGTATCATCAGGAACAGGAAAATATGCGTTATTTCGGCGATCTTAACATGGATACGTATGATGCGTGGGAACAAGCCACCCGCAAAAGCGCAAAATTCCGCCCAGTTGTGGAGCTTTCCAACGCTGTCGGCACCGCCGTTTTGATCTGGTACGGTATTCATCTAATAGGGAACGGCACGCTTTCGATCGGGAATTTTGTAACCTTTGCGACGTTTCTTGGTATGTTTTGGGAACCGATTTCCCGTCTCGGACAGATATATAATCAACTGTTGATGGCGATGGCTTCATCGGAGAGGATATTTGAATATCTGGATGAATCTCCTTCTGTTCCGGAGAAAAAAGATGCCGTATCCATCGGTACCATGAAAGGAGACGTTCGTTTTGAACAGGTTTCTTTTCAGTACGACGCGGTGAAATACGCGCTGCAGGATCTGGATCTTCATATCCGTCCCGGGGAAACCTTCGCTTTTGTCGGCCATACAGGGTCGGGAAAAACGACGATCGCAAATCTCATCAGCCGTTTCTATGATCCGAGCGCTGGAAGAGTGTTGATCGACGGCCGGGATCTTCGCGATGTTACGCTTGACAGCCTCCGTTCGCAGGTAAGTATTGTTCTTCAGGATACTTTTATTTTTTCCGGTACGATTATGGATAATATCCGGTTTGGGAATCCAAAAGCAGATGATGAAGAAGTGAAAGAAGCGGCTTACCAGGTTGGGGCTGATCGTTTTATCCGTGAATTAAAAGATAGTTACGAAACAGAAGTAGAAGAACGCGGCAATGTTCTTTCCGTCGGGGAGCGGCAGCTGATATCCTTTGCCAGGGCGCTGCTTGCGGACCCCCGCATTTTGATTCTCGATGAGGCCACAGCTTCCATTGATACAGAAACCGAACAGATTATTCAGCAGGCTCTGCAGAGACTTTTAAAAGGCCGGACTGCCGTGATGATCGCCCACCGCCTTTCTACGATCCGGGAAGCGGACCGGATTATGATGCTGGAAGAAGGAAAAGTTCTGGAGGAAGGCAGTCACGACGAATTGATACAGCAGCAGGGAGAGTACAACCGGCTCGTCAAAGCACAGTTTCAAGCTTCTCATGTCGGATGAACCTATATCTTGAACCTGTGACCATGGGCTGTAGAATTCACGCTTATGCTCTGGAGGAAAGTGTCCGCCTGCAGCGCCTGTCCAACGTGTTAACGAAGCAGACTTTGGCTGGCGGCAGCCCTTTGTTCTAATCAAACAAAGTTGTCTGTTTATGTTGACATGCGGCCGGGACCGTGCTAATGTTTTTAATGATTTCAAAATAAGAATATGCTTGTTCTTTCCGGTTCTGAATGTGCTGATCCGGAATTTTTATAGGAAACATAATAAGTTTTCTGATAAGTTTAATCAGGATTAACGGAGAGGGATACTTATGATAACGATGCATCAATTGTCGAAAATTTTCCGTACTCCTGACCAGGATATAGCTGCTGTGGATACACTGGATCTTTCCATCAATGAAGGGGAAATTTTCGGCATTATCGGCTACAGCGGCGCCGGCAAAAGCACGTTGATCAGACTGCTGAACATGCTGGAGCAGCCGACGGAAGGAGAGGTGACCGTCGGAGATAAAAACATGTCTGAACTGAAAGGCCGGGAGCTGCGGAAAGCACGCCAGGAAATCAGCATGATTTTTCAGCACTTTAACCTTCTCTGGTCGCGTACGGTGAAAGACAATATAGCATTTCCGCTTGAAATTGCGGGGATGTCCAAACAGGAGAAAAACAGCCGGGTGAACGAACTGATTGATCTGGTTGGACTGAGCGGGCGCGGGGACGCCTACCCTTCCCAGCTCAGCGGAGGGCAGAAACAGCGGGTCGGCATCGCCAGGGCGCTTGCCAACAATCCGAAAGTCCTGTTGTGCGATGAAGCTACATCAGCGCTCGATCCAAAAACAACGGATGCCATTTTGGAGCTGCTCACCGATATCAATAAAAAACTGGGGCTTACTATCGTGCTGATCACACACGAAATGCACGTTATCCGGAAAATATGTCACCGGGTTGCCGTGATGGAGGAAGGGAGAATCGTGGAACAGGGAAATGTTCTCGATGTCTTTCGTTATCCGAAAGAAGACATGACTAAAGAGTTTGTCAAGCAGATCACCGAACCCGAAGAAACGATGGACGCCGTGTATGAGCTCATTGATGACGAAAACGGTCCTGTCGTGAAGCTGAGGTTTGTCGGAGAAGATGCAGAACAGCCTGTCATGACGGAACTGGTTCGTCATTGCGGGGTAGGAGTCAATATATTGCAGGGGAAACTATCCAAAACCCAGCACGGAAGCTACGGTACACTGTTCGTACAGCTTCAGGGAGAGGAAAAACATCTGAATGAAGCCCTTCGTTTTCTCGAAGAACACCGGGTGAAAGCTGAGGTGCTGCATCATGATTGAACAATTGTTTCCAAACGTGGAATGGGGAGCGCTGTGGACCGCATCGCTTGAAACTGTCTATATGAGTCTTGCCGCTGTTATCATGACGTTTATCCTTGGAATCATACTCGGCCTGCTTCTTTATCTAACGGATAAGGGGAATTTCTGGGAAAACAAAACGGTGCATGCTTTGACGGCTGCAATCGTCAACATTTTCCGTTCCATCCCGTTCATCATCCTGCTTATTCTATTGATTCCTTTTACCAACGCCATGCTTGGGACGTTTCTGGGACCCAGTGCTGCTCTTCCGGCGCTTGTTGCCGGTGCGGCACCGTTTTATGCGAGACTTGTGGAGATTGGATTCCGGGAAGTTGATAAAGGGGTCATTGAGGCAGCCCAGTCTATGGGCGCCGGCCAGGGAAGAATTATTATGAAAGTGCTGCTGCCCGAATCCATGCCGGCTCTTGTTTCCGGTATTACAGTTACAGGTATTACTCTGGTCAGCTTTACAGCTATGGCTGGTGCAATCGGCGCAGGCGGTCTTGGGGATCTGGCCTACAGAGAAGGATTTCAACGGTCGCAGCCTGACGTAACATTTGCATCGACCATCGCCGTATTGATCATCGTCTTCGTTTTCCAGATGATTGGAGACCGGCTGACGAATACATTAGATAAACGATAAAATGGAGGGAACGAATATGAAAAAACTGGCACAACTTATCGCTGTTCCATCACTGGTACTGCTTTTGGGGGCTTGCGGCACAGCCGATGACGGATCGGAAGAACAGGACTCTGGTTCTACCGGAGAAACTTCCGAAGGAAATAATGAAGGAAACACTTCGGAAGAGGAAGAAACCACAACCCTTACAGTAGGGGCAACCAATGTACCGCACGCAGAAATTCTCGAATTTGCCAAAGACCAGCTGAATGAAGAAGGAATTGAGCTGCAGATTGAAACGTTTAACGACTATGTACTGCCGAACAAAGCACTTGCTCAAGAAGAACTTGACGCCAATTATTATCAGCATATCCCTTATTTTGAGGGACAGCTTGAAGATAATGACAACTATGATTTTGCAAATGCAGGTGGTGTTCATATTGAGCCGATTGGGGTGTATTCCCAGGAATATGACAGTCTTGATGAGCTTCCTGAGGGTGCCGAAATTATCATGAGCAGTTCTGTAGCTGACCACGGCCGCATTCTGCAAATGCTTGATGAAAAAGGATTAATTACGATGCCGGAAGATTCGGGCGTGGATGCGACGATTGAGGATATCAAAGAGAACCCGAACAACTTTACATTCCGTGCTGATGTTGAAGCCGCAGTGCTTCCGCAGGCTTACCAGAACGGAGAAGGGGATGCCGTGCTTATTAATTCCAACTACGCGATTGATAACGGACTAAGCCCGGTTGATGATGCGATTGCACTGGAAAGCTCCGAAGACAATCCGTATGTCAATATTGTTGCTGTACGAAGCGAAGATGAAGATAAGGAGAGCATTCAAACTCTCGTCGACGTGCTGCAGTCCGATGAAACAGCCCAGTTTATTGAAGATGAATACGACGGCGCCGTCATTCCGGCTGTCGAATAATGAAAGCCCGGCTCTGCCGGGTTTTTCTAATTTTATGGACAATGTTTCCGGCTTTGTGTCCAATAAATTAAAATAAGAGACAGAATTTAGTAGAAATACCGGTTAAAATGGGCGTAATGAATGAATATGAACCAAAATTATTCAAGATCCTTCCCAAAGTGTCCGGTATTCTGTTTTTATGGACAATTTTCCGGCCTCCCGGTCCGAATAAACAACTGCGTTTTTGAAGCATACTACAGGAAAAGGACAAAAGGGAGGGCGTGTCATGCCCCAGCAACAGCAGCAAGAGGAACAGCAGCAACAGCCGCCTTCATTCATACAGCAGGCGCTGCAGGAGTACAAAGAAGGAGTCGGCATTTTTCAGGAGAAAATACCCCATATTGCACGACGATATAACGCGTTTACGGAAGCCTGTTTTAAAGCAGGGGAACTGGACGCAGGGGAAAAACAGCGGATGGCACTCGCGCTTAGTGTATATGCCCAGGATGAGTACTGCATCATTTATCACACGAAAGGTTGTCTGGATGAAGGATGCACGGAAAAAGAGATTATGGAAATTCTCGGGGTGACTGCGGCATTCGGCGGCGGAGCAGCAATGAGCCAGGCTGTCACTCTGGTTCAGGAAGCGGTGCAGGAGTTGAGTACAAACAATCAAATGAAACAGTGATGAAAACAGGAACGCCAAGAAACGCCCAGCATGTTTCCGTCTGTTCGAAAGAAACAGGGCAGACTACTACTGAGAATCAATTGTAAGAAAATTTAACAAAAATAACGCTTTGTTGTGAGAAAATGCGCGTGGTATCGTTGGTGCTGTGTTAAATACAACGAAAGGATGGATTCATTATCCACGCAATCAGCAGCAATCCGACAACAGAAATGGAAAAAGCGATGCACCAGTTTCACGGCTTCGGTTACGCGGAGTACAACAACAGTCTGGACCGCCGTATTCAAGTAGAAATTTCCCGTGAACAAAATCACAGAAAAGGCCGTCAGCTGGCTGCGCAGTTTGGTGAATAATATACCACCTGCTTTTCCTTTGAATAATCGCGCGTTTTTGTTACAATAAAAAAGATAAGTGGTGAAGGGGGCTGAGCCTGAAAGGGGCGGCTCCCTTTTCTATTGAAACACAGACACCCGTGTTTCTTGAACTCTATTTGAATTTGTTTTAAAATGATAATGAGAATAAATTGAGAATCACGAAGGAACGCGAATGTTCCTTTAATATTGATATGATGGAGGTATTTCTGATGGCAGGATCAACCCTTAAGATTCAGGATCTGCATGTAGAAATTGACGGATCGGAAATTATCAAAGGACTGGATTTGGAGATAAACGGCGGCGAGATTCATGCAATCATGGGTCCGAACGGCACCGGTAAATCGACACTTGCTTCCGCAATCATGGGTCACCCAAGATATGATATTACCCAGGGCAGTGTTTCTCTGGACGGCAAAGATGTTCTGGAAATGGAAGTGGACGAACGCGCCCATGCCGGCATGTTTCTTGCAATGCAGTACCCAAGTGAAATCAGCGGTGTGACAAACTCCGACTTCATGCGTTCGGCTATTAACTCCGGCCGTGAAGAAGGCGATGAGATTTCGCTGATGAAATTTATCAAAAAGATGGACAGCAAAATGGATGATCTGGAAATTGATCAATCTTTTTCCCAGCGTTACCTGAACGAAGGCTTTTCCGGCGGGGAGAAAAAGCGGAATGAAATTCTGCAGCTTCTTATGCTTGAACCGAGAATCGCTATCCTTGATGAAATCGACTCCGGACTCGACATTGACGCGCTGAAAGTTGTTTCCAAAGGAATCAACACCATGAAATCACCGGATTTCGGCTGTCTTATCATCACCCACTATCAGCGTCTTCTGAACTACATCACTCCGGACAAAGTCCATGTTATGATGCAGGGACGCGTCGTCAAATCCGGTGGTGCAGAACTGGCGCAGCGTCTTGAAGACGAAGGGTACGACTGGATTAAAGAAGAACTCGGCATTGAAGACGAAAAAGTCGGCGAACAGGCGTAAGCGAGGGAGGTAATAGAATGTCAGTGGATACGAAATGGACGTACGACGAAAATTACGTAAGAGAATACTCCCAAAACCGCGGAGAGCCCGAGTGGCTTACAGAACAGCGCGTTACAGCCATACGTCTGGCGGATGAGCTGAACCTGCCAAAGCCCGAAAAGACCAACATCAAAACGTGGAACTTTACGGAATTTAAACATGATCCGGGCGAAATCTCTGCCATCCATTCGGTGGATGAACTGCATGAAGACGTGCAGAAATTAATCGACCGCAGCACAGAAGAACAGAATCTGATTGTATACCGTGACGGTAAGCCGATTTACCGCACAGAAAGTAATTATCTCAAGGAGCAGGGTGTTCTGTTTCTCGATATAGAAACAGCGGCAAGAGAGCACAGCGATCTTCTCAAAAATTACTTTATGGGAAGTGTTGTAGGCGTTGATGAACACCGTCTGACGGCGCTGCATGTGGCCCTTCTGAACGGAGGTACGTTCATATACGTACCGAAAAACGTAACCGTGGAAGTGCCGCTTCAGACGATTTACTGGCAGCATGATCCGGAAGCTGGTCTTTTCAATCACGTTATTATTGCTGCCGAAGACAATAGTAACGTCACTTACCTTGAAAACTACGCTTCTTTTGACAGAGAGCACTCGGCTGCAGCCAACATCATTTCCGAGGTGTATGTCGGTCAGAATGCCAAGGTCTCCTACGGTGCCGTGGATCATTTCGAAAAAGGTGTCACAACGTATGTGAACCGCCGCGGCCGGGTGGAAAAGGACGGCCATCTTGAATGGGCAGTCGGCCAGATGAATGAAGGAAATACTGTTTCCGACAATACCACCATACTTCAGGGCGATGGTTCACACGCCGATACGAAATCTGTTTCTATCGGACGCGGGGATCAGAGTCAGAACTTCTGGACCGATATTATCCATTACGGTAAAAACTCCGTCGGTCATATTTTGACCCACGGTGTTATGAAAGATCATGCTTCCTCGATTTTCAACGGAGTGACAGAAATCAAACACGGCGGGACAAAAGCGGACGGACAGCAGACAGAACGCGTTCTGATGCTCAGCGAACGTGCCCGCGGCGATGCCAACCCGATTCTGTTGATTGATGAGGACGATGTAACAGCAGGACATGCTGCGTCTGTAGGCCGGGTTGACCCGATGCAGATGTTCTATATGATGAGCCGTGGTATTTCAAGAACCGAAGCGGAACGTCTGATTATTCACGGTTTCCTTGCGCCGGTTGTTAATGAGCTGCCGATTCAGGCTGTTAAAGAACGTCTGACGGAAGTCATTGAAAGGAAAGTCTACTGATGGATGTAAAGGAAATCAAACAACAATTTCCTATCCTTCAACAGGAGGTTAACGGGAGTCCCCTCGTCTATCTGGACAGCGCCGCCACCTCCCAGAAGCCGAATAAGGTGATTGAAGCGGTGGAAGATTATTACCGCCGCTACAACTCCAACGTGCACCGCGGTGTTCACACACTAGGAAGTCTGGCAACGGATGGTTACGAAGGAGCCAGGGAAAAGGTACGCTCCTTTATCCATGCGCCAAAAGCCCGTGAAGTGATTTTCACGCGCGGTACAACGACTGCCATTAACACCGTGGCGTACAGCTACGGGCGGTCCGTGCTGCAGGAAGGCGATGAAATTGTGCTGACACCGATGGAGCACCACAGCAACATCATTCCGTGGCAGCAGGCAGCCAAGGCGACAGGAGCTTCCCTGAAGTATATGCCGATGCAGGAAGATGGAACGCTTTCTCTTGAGGATGTCCGCCGCACTATTACGGCCGACACAAAAATCGTGGCCGTCAGCCACGTGTCCAATGTACTTGGAACCATCAACCCGATTAAGGAAATCACGCAGATTGCGCATCAGCATGATGCGGTAACTGTGGTGGATGGGGCGCAGAGCGTGCCGCACATGAGAGTGGACGTTCAGGATCTTGACTGTGACTTTTTTGCTTTTTCCGGTCACAAGATGGGCGGCCCGACCGGTATCGGCGTGCTGTACGGAAAGAAACGTCTTCTTGAAAAAATGGAACCGGTGGAATTCGGAGGGGAGATGATTGATTTTGTCGACCTGTATGATTCCACGTGGAAGGATATTCCGTGGAAATTCGAAGGCGGGACTCCTATTATTGCAGGGGCGATCGGTCTCGGCGCTGCAATTGATTTTCTTGAGGACATCGGTATGGAAAATGTCGAAGCCCATGAAGAAGAGCTCGCGCAGTATGCTCTGCAGAGCTTGAAAGAAATCGACGGCATTCACATTTACGGTCCGAAGACACGCGCTGCTCTTGTTACGTTTAATGTGGATGAGCTGCACCCTCATGATGCGGCTACTGCACTTGATATTGAAGGAATCGCGGTCCGGGCGGGCCATCACTGCGCGCAGCCGCTCATGAAATGGCTGAATGTGGTGGCGACGGCAAGGGCGAGCTTTTATATCTATAACTCGAAAGAAGATGTTGATGCCCTTACGGAAGGTTTAATAAAAACAAAGGAGTATTTTGGTGATGTCTTCGCATAGTAATCTCGATACCCTTTACCGTCAGGTCATTATGGATCACTACAAAAACCCCCGCAATAAAGGGGACATGGAAGGGGAAACTCTCCATGTGAATATGAATAATCCCACCTGCGGCGACCGGATTCAGCTGCAGCTGAAAGTGGAAGGGGACAAAATCTCAGACGCTAAATTCGTCGGAGAAGGATGCTCCATCAGTCTTTCCTCCGCCTCTATGATGACAGAGGCCGTCAAAGGACAGCCGGTGGAAAATGCCCTGGAAATGTCCGACATCTTTTCGCAGATGGTGCAGGGTGAGGATTATGATGATGAAAAATATGATCTTGGCGATATTGAAGCGCTGCAGGGTGTGACAAAGTTCCCTGCAAGGATAAAGTGTGCTACACTTGCATGGAAGGCCATGGAAAAGGGCCTCGGTGAAGAAGAAGAAACCGACTGATTTGCAGGAAAAACAGCGATATGCCTTTCATTCATAGGGGGATAGCCCCTATAATGGAAGATAGAACCCGATAACCTTGTACAACGGCAGAAAACCGAAAAATTCTATGGATTTTTCTAAAAAGGAGGTCATTCAATAATGGCTAAGCAAATGCCGGAAATGGAAGAGTACCAGTACGGGTTTCATGATAAAGACGTCTCGGTTTTCCGTTCTGAGCGGGGACTGACAGAAAACGTTGTTCGTGAAATTTCCAATATGAAAGAAGAACCGCAATGGATGCTGGACTTCCGTCTGAAAGCACTGGAAACGTTCTATAAGATGCCGACACCGCAATGGGGCGGAGACCTGTCAGGCCTTGACTTTGACGATATCACGTATTATGTAAAACCTTCCGAGCGCTCAGAAACATCATGGGATGAAGTACCGGAAGAAATCAAGAATACGTTTGATAAACTCGGAATCCCTGAAGCTGAGCAGAAATACCTTGCCGGTGTATCCGCGCAGTATGAATCGGAAGTGGTGTACCACAACCTTCAGGAAGATCTTGAAGATATGGGTATCGTATTTAAAGATACAGATACAGCTCTGAAAGAAAATGAAGATCTCTTCAGAGAACATTTCGGCAAAATCATTCCGCCATCAGATAATAAGTTCTCGGCTCTGAACTCTGCAGTATGGTCCGGCGGATCGTTCATCTATGTTCCAAAAGGCGTGAAGACAGAAACGCCGCTGCAGGCTTATTTCCGTATCAATTCGGAAAGCATGGGACAGTTTGAGCGGACGCTTATCATCGCGGATGAAGACAGCTCGGTTCACTATGTGGAAGGCTGCACGGCTCCGGTTTACAATACGGACTCCCTTCACAGCGCTGTTGTTGAGATTTCGGTAAAACGAAACGCCTACTGCCGTTATACAACCATTCAGAACTGGGCTCCGAACGTGTATAACCTGGTGACTAAGCGTGCTACTGCAGCTGCCGGTGCAACGATGGAATGGGTCGACGGTAATATCGGATCCAAGCTCACAATGAAATATCCGTCGGTTATGATGACCGGCGAAGGGGCGAAAGGAACCATCCTTTCCATTGCGATTGCAGGTAAAAACCAGCACCAGGACGCCGGTGCGAAAGTGATGCATCTGGCTCCGAACTGCTCTTCCACGATCGTTTCGAAGTCGATCTCCAAACACGGAGGCAAGGTAACGTACCGCGGTATCGCGCACTTCGGACGAAAATCGGAAGGCTCCAAATCGAAAGTGGAATGTGATACGCTGATTATGGACAACGAGTCCACGTCAGATACCATCCCGTATAACGAAATCATGAACAATAACATCGCTCTTGAACACGAAGCCACGGTTTCCAAAGTGTCGGAAGAACAACTCTTCTATCTAATGAGCCGCGGTGTATCGGAAGAAGAAGCGGTGGAAATGATCGTGATGGGCTTTATCGAACCATTTACGAAAGAACTTCCAATGGAATATGCGGTTGAAATGAACCGCCTTATCCGTTTCGAAATGGAAGGCTCCATCGGTTAAGCTTAACAAAGCCCTTGATTGAAAGGGATTAGAGGGTTTTAATAAAGAGAAGATAAAAAGGTCGTGCCGATTTTGTGCCGATTCCAATTATCTTCTCGTGTAGGAGGCGAACTTTTGAAGTTCGTCTTCTTCTATTTTATCGGTGATATCAAGATACGTATCGGCTGTTGTTTTAATGGTTTTGTGGCCAAGCCTCTGGGATACATATTTAATCGTGGCGCCAGCCTCCAACAGTAACACAGCGTGCGTATGCCTGAAGCCGTGCGTGCCCTTATAACTAACACCTGCCAACCTACAGTAACGCTGCATGCTTTCTCTGATGGTCGAAGGAGTGAGGTAATTGCCGAAACAGTTTTGAAAGATGATTCCGTCTTCATTTTGCTTAAAAGCAGTATATTGAAGCAGCATCTGATTTTGAACCAATTTGAATTTTTTTAGTTCCTTCAGAACATCTTGGTCTAATTTAATGGTGCGGTAACTGGAAGAGTTCTTCAGCGATGTGATGACTACTTTGTTGTTGTCGTCTCTGCTGGTTTGCCGTTCAACGGTAAGTTTATCACCATTCAAATCCTCCCACCGCAGAGCTAACGCTTCGCTGATGCGGAGCCCTGTCTGGCTTAAAAAGTACATCAACACATAATACAACCGGTATTCACTGAAACGTTGGTGCCGATAACCTTCCATGTAATCCAAAAGCTGATTCAGTTCATTTAACGAAAAATATTTCACCTCTTCGCTTTCCCCTGCCTTATCTTTGACCGGAGCTTTCAGCTTCTTTGAAGGGTCTTTCTCCAATATTTCCAGCTCATAAGCAGCATAATGAAAAATGCTCTTCAAGATGGATAAAAATCGTTTTCGTGATCCGTGTGAGTATTTCGGTTTCCCATTCTTGTCATAGGACTCAGCATAATCATTCAGCCACTTAATAATATCACTCCGCTTAACACGCACTACCTTCTTTTCTCCAAAATAGGGCAGGATATGATGCTCAATAGCTGACACATAGTTCCGGAAAGTGGACGCTTTCAGATTATTTTTCATGTAGTTGTGCAGCCATTCTTCAGCCAAATCTTTGAACGCCTTCTCCTTATCATCGAGTGTGTGCCCGTAATAAATCTTTTCTTCTGCTGAAGCCGCCGCAATTTTGGCTTCTTTTTTGGTGCGGTATGTGCCAATAGAGAATTCTTTCCCGTCTTCCGACACTCTTGCCTGCCATTTTCCGCTTTTCAATTGCCTGTACGTTGCCATTCAACTTCCGACCTCCTTTAAAATCTGCTCTGGAATTTTGTATTCCTCCACGGCTTCTTGAACCGTAAGTATCGGGGAAGCCCCTTCATCGGAAAAGAGAAGTTCCACAGCAAAGGAATTGGCTTCTTTCTCTATCTTGGAAGTAGAGAAAAGCGTGTGTGCTTTTAAAAAAGGTGTGTTCGAATTAGGATGGCAGACAGCATGACCGAGCTCGTGGGCGCAGATAAACTTCTTCTGTGCTTCTGCTGCTGATTCGTGGATGTGGATCATGGGGATGCGGAAGATTTTATTGTAGTAGCCGAGATTACTGCCCAGGTTTTCTTGAATCACATGGATCCCTTTAGCAGCTGCGATTTTAAAAGGACAGCTTGTTTCATGTTTTTGTATTAGTGCATTGACCTTCCCTTTTATATCCACGGTATCACTCCAGATTACTTGTACTTATTAGGGGTGAATTTCTGCTTAGCAGCGCGCTTAGCAATGCGTAATGAATGCTCTAGAGAATCTTTTAATAATTCTTTATCTTCTTCGCCCATGTCTTCTATAGACTGTCCGTCGAACGCAGCGTAGGCTCCTGGATCATCCAGATCGTTTATCATCCTCTCCAACTCCTTCTGGATATCCCGTTCGTCTTTGGCGTTAAGTCCATAACTTCGATCGTCTTCTTTAACAAAGTCACCCCTATCAGAACCATCTTCTGAATCACGACCTTTAAAGCTTGGATCAATCTCTGATTTTTTAACATCGAAAGCTGTAGACAATCTTTCCACGTTTCCTGGGTTGATAAGAGTTCTGAAGTTAATGTAATCAGACAGTGTACTTTTAGATATGCCTGTCTGCTCGCTAAGTTTTAATTGTGTCCACCCATTTTCTTTAAGCAATCTTCTAATGTTGGATGCTATTTCTTTTTTTAGCTCTAAGTCACGATCAAACATTTCGGTTCGCTTCCTTTCGCGATTAAGTATGTTACATATATAATATCCGAAAAAATACGGAAATGCAATAAAAATTCCGAATTTCTCCACACTTTAGTGTAAAAATTCGATTTAACCCGGAATTTTTAATTGACATTCCGAGAAATATCGGATAATGTATAACCAAGCCGAAAGGAAAGGAGGCATTCCGTGAGCGTAGAAATAACTTTAAGATCAGCAAGAGTGAGAGCGGGTCTGACTTTGATAGAAGCAGCAGGACGGTTCGGTATTAACAAAGACACGCTTTCGAGATATGAAAAAGACTCAAGCGATGTCCCTCGATCCTTTTTCATTAAGATCGAAGATATTTACAAAGTGCCAGTGGACAATATTTTTTTCGGCATTGAATCCGAGTTTTTTCGGAATTTACCGGATGACGTAAGAGAATCGGATAGTCAACCAGGTCAACCAGCTTGAAGGAGGTCAAGAAGATGATTCAAGTTCAGATTGATGAAGCAGAAGCCAAAGAACTATACCTGCAGAAGTTGAATGAACGCATGAAAGAACTCGAAGCAGAAACGGCTTATTGGGATGCAAAAGAATTAAAACGACAAACCTGCATGAGTTGGAACACGATACAAGATCAGTTCTTTTACCATCCGAACTTTCCAAAATATAAGGTCGGCCAGAAATGGTACTTCCCGGCGAAAGAGACAAAAGAGTTCTTGCTTTGGTGGATCCGTGGGAAGGGGTGACAAAATGAACGTAGTCATTACCCGAGTGAAAGAGCTGCTAGCCACATCAGCCATCCGGGAGCTCTCCACCGTAGAAGCACAAGAGTTGCAGGAGAGTAAACAGTTTCTGCTTCATTGCCAGTGGCGAAAAGCATTGCTCCCGAACTTCTCGCTCATGGCAAGCATGACAGACGATGTGGAATGTCAGCACGATATATGTGCTGAATTAGAGAAGCTGGAAGGAGGCTCTTGATATGAAGGGCTATCATGCACTAGGCGAACACGCTCGCAAGGTACTCAACGAAACACACGCTAAACACATGGGTGCGATGGGTTCCAGCGAAAAAGAAAAATACACCCGTGGCCAAATCAAAGAAGTGAAGCTCAATCAGCAGGAACAGGTCATCGAAGTGCGATTCCGAAACGGCGAACTGTTCAAATACACAAAAGCAGGGACGTGGTACTGATGGCATCTGCAGCAGTGACACAACCTGTTGAGTACGATAGTTACGGTCGCATGATGTATCACCCTGACTTCCACAGTAGGCACGGGCAACCTTTTGAAGTAGAGGAACTCGAATACCTTTGCACCTTTTGGGAGTCCGATCACCGTCAGACCATGGCACTCGCTTTGGAACGGACAGAAAAGACGCTCCAAAGTAAAGTGTGGGACTTAAGGAAGAAGGGGCTCTATGAGATGTATAAGCATCTGAATTACTACTATTAGTGGATATTCCAGATGGAGTCATGCTCAATATTTAAACTAAAGGAGTTGTTAGAAATGAAGGCAATCGGAATCGTGAGAAAGATTGATGAACTAGGCAGAGTGGTCATTCCGAAAGAAGTTAGGCGTGAACAAGGTTGGGACTCTGGGCAGCCATTGGAGATGTTTATGGACGATGATAACCAGTTGGTTATGCGAGCTTACGAAACAGACGAAGACAAGAAGCAGCTGGTTGAGGATTTGGAAAGCATGACCGTCAATGGCGACCATGAAGAAAATGAAATCTTAGAACGGGCTATCCGGGCGATTCAGAAGGGCGGTGAGTGAGTTGAGGGCTACGAGTTTTGTCATTGTTACGTCAGAAAAAAGAGTGACGCCTACTAAGGGAGTGGGGTTCTTTGCGACAGAATTTTTCCTCAAAGAAAACAAGCTGTCTGCTTTGAGAGCCATATCGGATGTTAATGCTGACCCCAGAATGAAAGTCCTAAACGTATTTCTATTAGACGAAGACGGTGGAACGGTGCCTCACGATGTGACGGTTAAAGATTACGAAATAGATCTCGTACCGCTATATGAACAGAGGGGAGGGTGAAAGATGACACTTTCTGATGAACTGCTGGAGGCCTGGGCGATTGAATTCCAGAACGCTGAAACGCCTGCTGGCAATCCGTATTACATGTACATGAGCTTTGCGGCTTTTGTGGCCATGAAACAGCGGGCGCTTGAAAGGGGTGATGCCATTGGATGAAGTGGAGCAGTACAAGAAACGGCGTGACGCGGAGCAAATTGATCACAAAGAGGAGGATAAAACGTGCAAATCAGATTCCAGGAAGCAACCCTGAAAAACTTTAAAAGTCACCAGGACCTCTCCGTTAACTTTGGCGAGGTAACAGAGGTCACCGGTGACAACGCAGAGGGTAAGTCCAGTATTCTGGACGCCCTTATGTGGACAGTATACGGCACTGACGTGCTCGGACGCAAGCTCGACCCAACACCAATCACCTATGATGCAGAGGAAACGGCGGTCACACTGCTGCTTTCCATCGACGACAAACAGGTGAAATTGGGGCGCAGTCTTAAGAAAGGAAAGGCCAGCTACCACATCAATGACGTGCCGTCCAAAGCCGGCGAATTTAATGACATTGTGGACAGCCTAGGCGGTAAAGAATTGTTCTTGAGCCTTTTCAATCCGTCCTACTTTTTCAGCCTTCATTGGGAAAAACAGCGCGCGATGGTGCTGCAGTTTGTGACGGCGCCGGCAAACAAAGAAGTTATGAAAGAGCTGCCGGAACTGCAGTCAGAGAAACTGGCCGCCCTGGTCAAAAAGCATTCCCTCGAGGACTTGCAGAAAATCCATAAAGACCAAAAGGCCAAGCTGGAGAAAGAACACATCGCCGCGCAGAGTCGGGCGCAGACGCTGAAAGAACAGCTGGAGCAGAGAGAAGCGCCCTCTCTCACAAAAGAAGGATTTGAAGATGGGATTAAGGCACATGCCGCCCAAAAGAAAGAAGTCGAAAAAACAATGGAATCTGCCGCCAAAGACAATGAAAGGGTGAACACTCTTAAGATTCAAATCAACCGACTGCTTGAAGAGAGAGACCGGATGAAAGAGAAGTTCCAGGAGTTGAAAGGCGAAGAGATTGAAGAAACCTGCCGCGTTTGCAAGCAGCCACTCCAAGATGAATCCCTACAGGCGGCGGAAGAAGAAAAACAAAAGCGCGTTGACCAGTTCAAAAGTGAATATGAGCAGGTTGTTCAGAAGAGAAAAGAACTGGAAGAAGAGTTGGAGCAGCTCGAATATGTGGATATTAATGAACAGCTTGAGCAAGTCCGGGAATATCAGGCAAAAATCGATACGGCTCAGGCTCAGGTGGACAAAATCGATGAATACAACCAGTTGCAGGAGCAGGTGGCAGAAGCGGCGGAAAAAGAGAATGAAACCCGCGACAACCTCAATGAATCTATCTTTATCCTGGACGCTGTCAAAGCCTTTTATGCAGCAGAAGCTGACCTGCAGGTTCAGAAGGTACAGGATCTGTTTGAAACGCTTGGCGTCCGGCTGTTTGAAGAACAGAAAAACGGCGACTTGAAGCCGACCTTCGAGATTGAATTGAATGAAAAGCCATACCGCGAACTTTCACTCTCTGAAAAGATCAGAGCTGGTCTGGAACTGCGCGAAGTATTGAGCGATCAGGCTGAAATTGTCGCTCCGGTATTCGTGGATAATGCCGAATCCATCAGCCGGTTCAAAGAACCGAACGGGCAGCTGGTAACCAGCCGGGTTGTGACTGGCGAAGAACTGGAGGTGACTGCAGATGAGTGAATTTACAGGATGGGGCCGAACCAACGACATCGACTTTGGCGACTATGTAGAAATTGAAATGCTCCGTTATGGCGTTCCAAACGAGTATTTTATTCACAAAGTTATAGGCTCTCTGGAATCCAACTGTTGGAGGGATGCCCCGATTAAAACAAGTAGTGACGAAGTGCTTCATGGAGAAATAGAAAAAGTGCTTAGGGTTATAACCTGCGGTATTGATGAAACAGAAGTGTTCAAAGTACGAGAAAGCGACTGCATTAAATTAGAAAATAGGAGGTTTACACATGGCTAACAATCAAATCGCAACACAGTCCATGACACCGGAAATCAACGAGGCATTTAAGCCGGAGGTACTGGAAGTAATCCGGAACTCTATCGCCAAAGACGCAAACGATCAGGAATTCATGCTTTTCGCTCATAAGGCAGCTTCTTACGGGCTGGATCCATTCAAAAATGAAATCTTCTTCATCAAGTATGGCAACACCGCAAGGATTCAGTTTGCTGCAGAAGCGTTCCTGTCCAAAGCACGCGAAAAAGAAGGGTTCCAGCCGCCGGACACGCAGATGGTACACGAAAATGATGAATTTAAGGTCGAGAAGAACAAAGAGACCGGCGACATGGAAGTTGTCCAGCATGACATCGGGTTCCCTCGAGGGAAAATCATCGGCGCTTACTCGATAGCGCGCCGTGAGGGACATCACCCTGTCACCGTCATCATGGATATTGATGAAATATCCCATATGTTCACCGGTCAGAACAAAGACAACTGGAACAAATGGACTTCTGACATGTTCGGGAAGCACGTGCAGCAGCGTGCGCTGAAACGGCAGTACGGTCTTGAGTTTGATGACGAGACGATCACAGGCGGTACAGATAGTGTTCCGGAATACAAACCAGAGCGCAAAGATATTACGCCGAACGATCCGGATCCTGCTGCTGAAGTGCAGATTGAAGGACCGGACCAGGAAGAAGCAGAACAGCAAGGACCCGATAAAGAGACACTGCAGAAACAGATCGGCCAAAAGTTTAAGCAGCTTGGCTACACCAATAAAGAGCAACGCACTGCTTTTTTCGATGAACACAGCATTGAATTCAAGAACAAGCAGGATCCGACTATTGGAGAAATGACCGGACTTATTAAGGTGCTGGACGCACAGCTGGAAGCCCAAAAAGACGAACTGGAGTAAGGAGGAATAGATGATGACGGCACAGATCACCACAGAGCATCTTGATTTCATGGAGCACGCTGCACAGGCATTTAGCGTAGACCCTACTCTCGACACATTGCGAAACACCCAAGATTCTTATATAGCTTTGCGATTTGGGGCCGATAGAGATTGTGTGCTGGTGTACGAATTAGGGCCCTGCATTGGGAATTTTGTACACCAAACTGAACCAGCGTCATTTCCGAGGAAGTCTATCAGAGACATGGCTCACAACATGGAAGCACAGCTGCAGGTCAACGAGCATAAAGGCAACTGGAGAAAGGAGCACCACGAATTCCTGCAGCGAGAGATGGAACGGAACGCCGAGGTTCTGAAATACGAGTTGGCTAAAGATGATGTAGACAGGCATGAAATCACCATCCGCTGCGCCAACATCGCCAACTTTGCCATGATGATAGCTGACAATGAAGGTGCGTCGCTATGAAGATAGACATTCTGGCAAGCGGTTCGGACGGCAACTGCATTGCTGTCCGGGTTGGCGCCACAACGATTGTAATAGATGCAGGCGTGGCCAAAACGAAGATAGAGAAGAAGCTCCTGGATGCCGGAATTCGGGCGGATCAAATTAACGCATTTTTCGTGACGCACGCCCACAAAGACCATACTAAAGGGCTTCTGCTTGCCAATAAGTACGGCATTCCGGTGTACGCGCCGGCAGAGGAATGGAAAGAGATCCAGGGCGTAGATGACGAACTGCAGCATTCGATTGATAACAGTATCTTGTATGACTACGAGGGCTATGACGAATGGGTTGAGGTTATCTCCTTCAATGTCAGCCACGATGCTTTTAATCCGAAAGGCTATGTCATTCAAACGTCTACCGAAAAACTATCAATCTGTCTGGATACAGGCGTTGTATCAGAAGCCATGCTGGAAGCGATGAGCGACTCTGATATTTATATAATCGAAGCCAATCATGATGTGGACATGCTGACACATTCCAGCTATCCATTGAGCGTTCAGGTACGGATCGCATCACACATCGGCCACCTGAGCAACGAGCAGACTGCGGACGTTTTGGACAAGTTAATACAAGGCAGGGGAGAGCAGATATACCTGACGCACCTGAGCAGCAGTAACAACCTGCCGGCACTGGCCAAAATGGCAGTCGAGCAAGAATTGAAAAAGAAAGGCTACCACCCAGGAAGAGAGTTTGAGTTGGAGGTGGTGAAATGAGGGTGAGGTAAATGTCAAATAAACCGGAAGGGTGGATAAAACTTCATAGACAGATCATGGAGAGTGACACTTTTTCGCGCCTTACACTCGTCCAGAAACTAATTGCCATTTACATCCTTCTGGACGCTAACTATGAAAAAAGCATATGGTACGACAAATATAAGGACGTTGAAGTGGAAGTACACCGAGGGGAGACGGTCATTTCCAGGAATAAAATCGCCAATGAATGGTTTGCTACTGATAAAGAAGTGACCGAGCAAAAAGTAAGAACCACATTAAGGAAATTGGAAAAACTCAATTTTTTAACCATCGAATCAACCAAGCATTACACCAAGCTGAAAGTGCATAATTACGACTTTTATCAAGAACGTAATGATAAAGATAACCAGGCTGATAACCAAGAAGAAACCAAGCATCAACCAAGCGATAACCACAAACAAGAAGAACCAAGAAGAACCAAGAATAAAGAGAGCGTTCCTTTTGCTGAAATTATTAACCACCTCAATGCGAAAACCGGTAAGAAATTCAGCGCTAAAAGTGAAGCGAATAAGAAATTGATCCGTGCCAGATGGAATGAAGGGAGATCCCAGGCAGACTTTATTCATGTCATAGACATCAAGTGCTCGGACTGGCTGCAGGACTCAAAGATGTTTGAGTATCTCAGACCCTCAACCCTCTTTCGTCAACAGAACTTTGAGAAATACGTCAATCAAAATCAACAGCCACCGCCTAAGAAAAGACCAGCGGATCCCCGCGACAAAGAAATAGCCATACAGAAATGGATGCAGGCAGGAGGTGATCCGGATGAGTTCAGCTGGGACGCTTACAACAACTGGACCGGTTAATCATCAAGATGTAAATGCGGAACAGTGGGTGATTGGTGCTGTTCTCCTGGAACCGGACGTGCTGGACGACATTGTTTTTCTGGAATCCCGTGACTTCGCCACGGTGCAGAACCGGAAAATCTTTGAGGTGATGAAGTACCTGTCTTCCCAGGACAAACCGGTCGACATCCTAACCATAAGCCAGGAATACGTGAAGTTTGGACGTTTCGATGACATGGGCGGTGTCAGCTATCTCACAGACTTGGCCAATGCGACACCAACAGCTGCCAGCGTTGAGCACTATGCCGAAATTGTCCGGTCCAAAGCTATCCGGAGGCGCGGTATTGAAGCAGCTCATGATATCCAGAAGATGAGCGACGACGATTACGACAGCGATGATGATTACTTCGCCGCCGTGGAAGAACGGATTGCAGACATCAGACCGAACGACACCGGCAAAATGCGGAGCTTCAGTGAATCGAAAGACCTTTACTTCCAACACCTGCGGACCAAGAACGAATTCATGCCAACCGGTTTTTCGCAATTCGACACCTGGGCGCACGGACTGTGGAGAGGCTGGCTGTTTATCAGTGCCGGCAGGCCGTCTGTAGGGAAAACAGCCAAGCTGCTGCAGCGTGTTTACAACGTGGCCGGTCAGGACGCCGGCGTAGTGCTCTTGTACTCACAGGAAATGGACGAAAACCAAATAAAAGACCGCATGATTGCGGCCATATCGAAGGTCAATTATAACCGCATCAAAAACAAAGAGCTGTCTCAGGACGAGATGGCCAAGGTTGAAAAAGCGTATGCCAATATCGAGAGCCTGCCGATATTCATCCAGGATTCTTCCGGCGTAGGCATTGATGAAATCCGAGCGACAGCGCGCAGCTTCAAACGGAAATACGGCAAGATTGCCATGATTGCCGTGGATTACCTGCAGATCATGAACATACCGCAAAAGAAGCAGGAAACCCGGAATCAAGCGATTGGGAACGTCACATCAGCCGCGAAAAGCATCGCCAGAGACATGCAGTGCTGCTTCATGATGCTTTCTCAGATGACCAGGGAAAGCGAGAATCACAAAAAGCCGCAACTGTCTCACCTGAAAGAATCGGGGAGCATTGAGCAGGACGCGGACGTGGTCGAATTCCTCTGGTATGACGAGGAAGATGAAGATGATTCACCGGGCAGAGTCGTGCAGCAGTTCATTGCGAAAGGCCGTGACATAGGAATCAATGACTTCCGACTGCAATTCAAAGGCTGGTTCCAGCGTTTTGAGGAAATGTGGGGTGCTTAAACGATGGACGATGTGCTGACCACGGAACAGTATCAGAATTCCCTCGAGTGGATGAAAGAGAAGGCGCAGCAGCTGGAGCATCCACTCCTGGATGAACAATCGAAAGAAAAGCTCATGAAGAAATATGACTATGTATCTTCCAAAGTAGACGAATACCTGAACCATTACTTTGCCGAAAGGGATCCGGATTTGAAAGAGATCTACCAGGAACAGGGGTTGATTCCGGCAGATGGACCGGATCCGGACGAGGAAGAAGATATGACCGATTGGTTGAACGATTAGGAGGTAAATCAATGAATCTGACAGAACACGGCGACATTGCTAAGACCAAAACGTATAAAGCTGAATTGCAGAAATCCGAGGAAGTCGCAGAGTGGGGCGAACACGCACCTTCTACACGGGGAGTGTCTTTACCGGCGTATTTCGATATCAACGACGCTGACCTAAGACGGCAGTTTAAGCAAAAAATGAAGGCGATCTGCCATAAAGAAGGCTTTGACACGGTAGTGCTGCACGAAATCACGCATACGGAATATCTGATTGAGATCCAAGAAGAAGGAGATGAAACCAATGGGTGATATGGCTGACATGATGATGGATGGAACGCTTTGTGAATGCTGCGGCGGCATTGTAGATGATGACGAGATGACGGAAGCACCAGGATATCCCCAGACTTGCGATGACTGCAGCTGATGGGACGGATTATGCGATTTAGAAAGGGTGATTGAGCATGAAAAAAGTCATCGACGGAAAGTTATTCGACACAAAAAAAGCTGAAAAGATAACTGGTTTCTCGAGAGAACGCGTTGTCAGGGAAATACATTGTGTTCACTGGCGCTGGACGGATGGTGTGCTGTATCGAACAAAAAATGGCATATGGTTTGAAGTTGTGGACACCTTCTATGTGAGCGATCCTCCGGATTGGCATGTCCTGGACGAACACGAGGTCAGAAAACTGCTGCTCAATGTTAACCCGGATAAGTTTATAGAGTGGTTTGAAGATATTGAGGAAGCATAGGAGGCGATTCTATGAAAATATCGGAATACTCGGATGCGATCAGTCAGGGGTTCACGGATGAGCAGATAGCCAAAGCAGCCGGGATGAGCGAGGACGAACTGTACGACTGGAAGGTTGGTCACGGCCTGATAGAAACACCTAAGCCTGCACCAAAGAAAGAAAAGAAGGAGGCGGAGCCTGTGCCTGAAAACAAAGAAAAACCGAAACTGGACAAGGAACTGTACGACAAAGAGCGCGCTGCCAACAAAACCAATAAACAAATAGCTGAAGAATACGGCATCACTACTGCCACGCTGTACGCTAGGAAAAGAGAGTGGACAGAGAGTGATGAAAGTGATCCGGAGCAGCTGAAAGAGAAATTTGTTGCCAAGTCCAACAAGGTGATGCTAGATGAAGTCCATGAGGAACTGAAGAAGGTAAAGGCGCAGCGCGATGATTGGCAGTGGAAGTACGGCGAGGCGGAAGCAGAACTGCAGAACAATGCGCTTGAACCAGTCGCACCATGTCTCGAAGAACAGTGGAAAGACAAGTACGAACAGGCCAAATATGAATGTGAATTGGCGCAGGGTAACCGAGATCATTGGCGAAAACTAGCAGAGCAGTGGGAAAGCCACTACCAGGAAACAAAGCAAGTGTTACGTGAGTTTCAGGACGCTCAACAAGCGGCCGCAGAGTACGCTGAACCTTTGAAAATGGAAACCATCACAGCCGGACCAAACCAAGCCAAAAAACACGCGTCTCAGCTTGCCCTGTTGCTACATGAAGCATACCAGGAGCAGCAGTCATGAGGTTTGTTGGTATTGATCCAAGTACCAAGACAGGGTTCGTAGCGCTGGATACAAACGGGCATACCATCAGGGCGAAAGAATTGACGGGAACAGGTGACAAAGACCCTCGTCGAATGGTAACACTCATTGACGAAGTTATAAGCCACACAGACCTAACAGATTTGATATGTGTGGAAGGGTTCGGATTTAATACGCAACAGGGCATTATGCTCGGTGGTATCGGCTGGGGATTAAGAATGGCGCTGTTCCGTCGGAAAATGAAGTACCTTGAAGCATCTCCCGGATCCCTGAAGAAGTTTGCGAGCGGAAAAGGCAACACCAAAAAGGACGAGCTGGCAGTCCATATCTTCAAACAGTTTGGCTTTGAACATTCCAGCGACAACGTTCGGGACGCATATGTACTGGCACAGATTGCAAGAGCCATACACTACCGAAACCGGGACGCATTTACACACACCAAGGCGCAGCGTGAAGTGATTGAGACGGTGTTGAATCCATCAAAATCTAAGAAGAAGGTGAAATAACATGAGTAAAATAGAACTGAATGTACTATTCAAAAAGCAGCAGAAGGACGATAAGAAAGAGGTTCTGAAATTCGAGGATAAGAGCGATGGAGAGAATGTGTCTTTGGAGTTGTACGAAATGGCCGGTGAGATTGTGAACTTTGAACTGCAAGGCTCTGAAATTGGTCCGATCACTGCAGAATTCGCCAAAATCAACAAGGACAATAAGAAAACGGTTCTGGACTTCACGCTGAAAGGTGACAGTGAGAATAAGGCACTCAGTCTTTATGAGTTTGCAGGCCAGTATATCATGATGACGATTGAACCGTCGCAGATGAGCCTGGAAGACTTCAACGAAGGTGACAGCGGCGAAGAGGGCGACGAACCAGCAGATGATCATGAAAGCATGGAATACACCGTGAATCTGGATGGCACCGCAGACGTGAGCCAAGATACAACCAAAGAGGAAAGTGAAGACGATCTGCCGATATGATAAAACCGAGGTCCGGTTTACTCCGGGCCTTATCTTCTTCCAGTTGGGGTGAGCATGATGTACGATTGGCTGCTAGATTACCAGACGTTGCAGAATGACATAGACTATCAAGAGTATAAGCTGGAGCGTTGTGAAACAGAACTAAAGCGTTGGGTCGAAGGGGATCTGGTGAACGTGAAGCTGCATCGTGATTCCATTGCCTCCAATTTGGAAGAACGGATTGAAGCCCATAAGGAGGAAATCGCCCATAAGAAAGAGCAGCGGGATAAACTGCTGCGTCTTGTGGATACTTTTAAGGGGTTGGATCATAAGATACTGCGGCTTAAATACGTGGACGGCATGACCTTGGAATCCATCGCTGCACACCTCCACTACAGCGAAAGTTACATTTACAAAAAGCACGCGGAGATGAAGCGAATGCTGAAATTCGCGGATGAATTAAAACTTTCACTTTATTAACACCCAGTAGAGTGACTGTTTTCTGTTGAATTTCGGCTTTATAGTAATAGTATAGAATTTTATCAATAAGCCATCGCGAAAATTTCGCGGTGGTTTTTATGAAGAGGGCTGCCGAATTGGCAGCCTTAATTATTACCCTTTAGGGGGATAAGGGTCGTTACCATAGGAATCCGCAGCTCGGAAATTACCGTTTTTATCTTGAATTCTGTGTTCAGACTGATTTTTATCTGCCTGTTTTTTAGAATAAGCCATGGCTTCTTTTTGAGTATCAAAGATTTTTGACACCTTTGAAGCACCTTCTCGTCTTGAAGCCCATTTGTCACCGTATTTCACAGTGTAGTAATTATCACCCATAAATTTCACCTCCTTTCTACCTAAGAAATTCGACAGAAAAAAAGGAATTCCTTTCCTTTTGTCGAAATGAGAAACAAGGAGGTGGAAATATGAATGTTACTAGAAAAGACACATGCGAAGACTGCACACATACTATTCATTGGTTCTATCATGTGCCTCAGCATAAAAAGAGGGGACTTGAATGGGAGTCAAAACCAAGTAATATGATAGGTGTTAAAGAAGCTGTGGATACTTTCGAACAAGACGGTTATAAATGGCCCTCAAAGGTGTTGGTGTACTGTTCAAAATGCGGGTATTTAAACGATTTTAATGTTAGTTATTGAAAGTAAAGCATCCTCGGACGGATGCTTTAAAATTTCTAGAAAAAAGATGTAAAAAGTAGCAGGAAAATGGAACCTCCTGTCGAAAATGGGAGGCGGGAGGAGTGATAATGTGGAATTAAGTAGAATTCAAGAATATCTAAGACAGTATCAGAACCCTGAGGGAAGATTATCAATTTTGTTAGTTAAGAAAGATCGAAACAGATACGAGGCTAACCGCCCTGATATCTCTTTAAGAGTGCAACAAGAGGTAGTAGATTTATTGAAACGTCGAGTAGAGGCTTTCATTAGTAATGATCAACTCAATCAAGTGCAGTTCAACCCTAGTGGTCACTTGAGGGATGAGTATTCAGTTTGTAGTTATGATTATGTGGGTAACTTTGAAGAAGTAGTTAATTTATTCAACACCTATCAACAGAGTCAATTAGACCCCGAAAATATAAGTTTTATTGCAATAAGATTAAGGATTAATGATGAATATGAAGATCCTGAATATGTTTATTTCTTCAAAAAGCATCACAAACTCAGGAAAATCAGAAATGGTTTTTGGATGAAAAGGGTTAATGACACATTTGATGTGATTGATGATTCAGCTCTCATACCATTTGACGGAGACATAGATGCAATCGCATTTGAAAATGAAATTGCATTCTTTTCGCACTATATGGCCGAAAGGATTTTTAATCTCCAAGCTCAATTTACAAGATTTGCACAATACGTACTAGAAGAAGTGCGAGACGGAAGAAGAATTTCCAATTTTGATCAGTTTTATGATGATTGTTTGCAATCCGGCAGTATCATTAGAAGATTGACTAAGATCCAACAAAATTCACGAATAATTGAATTGTTCCATGAATACTTTGATAATGCTCCGGAAGTTGTTGATTTATTTGATTTAAATATCGAGTTTAATGATGATTTAAATCAAATAGTTTATGAAGATAAAGACCAGTTAAAAGACATAACAATGCTAATGAAGGACGCCTATTATAGGACTATATTAGCTGATAGAAAAGGAAGAGATGATTACAACTAGACCTATAGAAAGGTAAGAAATCAATGTTCACAAAAACGTTCAGACTCTTACTATTCATTTCTTCTTTCATGCCGTTATATTTGATTCTTGTCGTGAAGTTTTATGACTTTAAATTGAGCTTTGCTGATAATTTGTCCGCAAATCTTACAACGTACTTGATATTAATTGCCTTGGTGACTATATCTATAGCCACTTTCTTATATTTTTTCTTTTGTGAGTTAACCTGGGAAGAAGATTTTAAAAGTATAGATAATGTAAACATGGACATATTAACTTACTTTATCACCTATGTTGTCCCCTTAATCACATTAGAATCTAATAATCCCAATTCAATATTGATCAACATCATGCTATTTGGGGTGATAGGGGTTTTCTATGTTAACGGCAATGCCCTATATTTAAATGTTCTATTTACACTAACGGGATTTAATTTTTATAAAGATAGTGACGGCAAAATTATCATATCGAAGGTGAGTGGGGATAAAATTCATAATCGAAATCATGTAAAAGTTAAACGGATAGGCCGGAAAATTTTCATAATAAATAAGAATCATAAATGAAACCCTACGCTAAAAAGTTCTATAAATCAGCAGCCTGGCGGCATTGTCGTCAGGCTTATTTTGTGCAGCAACATGGTCTTTGCGAACGATGCGGCCGTCCAGGTGATATTGTGCATCACATCGAATACATCACGCCGGAGAACATCAACGATCCGGATGTGACGTTGAGTTTTGAGAACCTGGAATTACTTTGCCAGATCTGCCATAACCAAGAGCACCACGGAGAGAAAGAATTGACAAGAAGAGATGTGATGTTCGATGAAGAGGGTAACTTAGTGAAAGCCGACTCCCCCCTTTCCGATTTCGACAGCTAGGGCCGTGGGTACCGATGGGGGGACTTTTCTGTAATACACAGGTCATTTTTACATGACCCCCTCCCCCAAAAGGTGGTGATTTTAGTGGCTGGAAATGAACAACTTTCCAAGCAGGAACTTAGAGAAAAAGCAATAAAAAAAGAATTCAATCGACTTAAGCGGACTTTTAAAAATTTTGATTTAGATAAAAAACGATTGGCTGCTGCTGAAGGTCTTATGCAGGAATCAGCCTTTATGCGAGTAACACTTGAAGAGTTGAAAAAGGACATTACCGAAAATGGAGCGGTTGATGAGATGTCACAAGGCGAATACACCATTATGCGGGAAAGTCCGGCCGCTAAAACGTATAATACGATGATCCAGCGGTACACAACGGTTAATAAAGAGCTCTTCAACTTGCTTCCGAAAGATAAACCTAAGCCGGAGGATGACGGTTTTGAATCGTTCGTGAATGCGAAATGAATCCCATATTGGAATACTGGGAGAAGATTGAATCGGGCGCAGTGGTTGTAAGCAATAAGGTTAAACGCGTCTATAAAAAGTTAGTTGCTGATTTAGACGACGATACATCCGAATATGAATACGACGAAGATAAAGCAAATCACGCGATAGCGTTTGTTGAGCGATTCTGTAAACATTCGAAAGGAAAGCAAGGCGGTAAACCCTTTAAGCTGGAGTCGTGGCAAAAGGCTATGACTGCTGCCCTTTTCGGCTTTGTCCATAAGACTGAAGGCACTCGAAAATACAAAGAATTTATTTTGATAGTTGCTCGTAAAAACGGAAAGTCAGCTTGGGGATCGGCAATAGCTTTATATATGCTTATGGCCGACGGAGAGCCTGGTCCGGAGGTGGTATCGGCAGCGACCAAAAAAGATCAATCGAAAATTGTATGGTTGGAATCAAAACGGATGGTCAAAAAATCACCGGCATTACGTAAGCGCGTCCGTTCGTTGGTCTCTGAATTAATGACGGACTTCAACGACGGATCCTACAGACCACTCTCCAGCGACGCAAACACGTTGGACGGCCTCAACGTACACTGCTCTTTGATTGATGAATTGCATGCCATCGAAGATGAAAACCTGTATGATGTCATCGTCGACGGGATGACGGCGAGAGAACAACCTCTGTCTATCATCACGACAACAGCCGGAACCGTCCGGGAAGGAATCTTTGATCTGAAATACGATGAGGCTGAACAAATCATCAACGGCTACGACGATCCGAACGGGTACAAAGATGAACATGTGCTGCCGATCATCTATGAATTGGACAAAAGGGAAGAATGGACGGATCCGGATAAATGGGAAAAGGCAAATCCGGGTCTTGGAACCATAAAAAACGCCGAAGAACTTGAACGAAAGGTTAATAAGGCGCGAGCGAATCCTTTGTTGGTAACGAACTTGCTGACAAAGGATTTTAATATACGTTCAACCACAAGCGAAGCGTGGCTTACGTTTGAACAGCTAGACAATCCTCAAGCCTTTGATATTGCGGAGTTGCAACCACGGTATGGTATAGGCGGAGCCGACCTTTCCAGTACAACGGATTTAACGTCTGCTTGTGTTTTGTTTCAGGTGCCGGGTGATGAAACAATCTATTTCAAACACATGTACTGGCTGCCGGAAGATTTACTGGAAAAACGAGTGCACGAAGACAAAGTCCCTTACGACGTTTGGAAAGAACAAGGATTGTTACAAACGACGCCAGGGAACAAAGTCCACTATAAGTTTGTAGTCGATTGGTTCGCGCAAATGCAGGATGAATACGATATATTCATGCCGTGGATCGGCTATGACAGCTGGTCCGCCACGTACTTTGTTGAGGATATGCAGAACCATTTTGGGAGAGACAGCATGATACCGGTTATCCAGGGGAAGAAGTCGTTGTCTGGCCCGATGAAGTCCATGGGTGCTGACCTGGAAAGCAAACGTATCAACTACGGAAACAATCAGGTCACAAAATGGTGCTTGTCTAACACATCCGTGGAAGTGGATAAAAACGACAACATCCAGCCGTCGAAAGGGAAGCAGCAACGTCGGCGCATCGACGGTACGGCAGCTATGCTGAATGCCTATGTCGTGTTCCAGAATAAGAACCAAGACTATGTGAACTTAATATAGGGGGTGGTAAGCATGACGCAAAGCCCGCGCAGTGGAAGGGTAAAGCAAAGCGATGGAACGACCCAAAACATCGTAGACATTTTAGGTGGTGGAACGCCATTGGATAAAGCACCGGTGAATATTAATAAATTTGCCGCCCAAGGTGACGAGGTTGTCGGCGAAGATGGTAACGTTTATAGCTTTACTCAACTCTTGCAAAATGTGGGCGGTGGTGGAACTGTCGATTCGGTTGACTGGGCTGATGTACAAAATAAGCCATCTTCATACAACCCTACGAACCATAACCACGATGAGCTGTATTACACAAAACAGCAAGTGGATGACGAATTTTCGGCATTAAATCCGTACCAGGTGAAGAACAACAGTGGTGATTCGTCTCCAGGTTATTTGGAAAATAAAATCGATGGGAGCACACTTGCTACTGAAAATAACGTGGTAGTGGTGAAGGATGTACAAGGTTTGACCATCGGCATTGTGGAAATCAACGATGCTCTGACAGGAACGGAAACGAACATCCAATCGCAGATTAACCAACTGAAAAATGACTTAGAATCTGCAGCACAGGGCATGCACTTTTATAGTGAGTTTGAGACGAAAGCTGACTTAGACGGAGCTACTACCATGACAGATGGTGCCGTTGCTATTGTTTTAGCAGACGAAACACATGATGGCAACCGAACCATGTATATTTATTCTGGCGCTTTAGGAATGTGGCGCTATGTTGGAAGATTTGAGTATGTTTCAAACTTTTTGGAGATGCAAGATACGCCCACCACCTACGAAAACGCAGACGGAAAAATCGTTAAGGTAGACGAAACGAACGGCCGTTTACTATTCGATTTTCAAAAATGGTCGGATATTCAAGACGGCCCATCCAGCAGCCCGACGGATATTGATGAAGCTGCATCTCAACGTCACGAACATACGAACAAGCCCTCCCTCGATCAGATTACTGTGGAGAATGGAAGTTTATTTATAAATGGCGTTGAATTTGTGCCGAAGAAGCAGACGCTTTACGCACGTAGGACAGGGAGCAACCAAAGTTTACCTAACGGCGAAACGCTAGTCTTCAACAGCAAAACTTCTGGCGACATTGATTATGATGAATCAACCGGTGAATTTACGTTGGAACAGGGTAAGACTTACTCTATTACAGCGCAATTCCATATGTACTTCGGGGACAATTGGACGATGGTAAAGCTGGTTTATGCTGATACCGAAGAAGAGCCATCGGAAGGAGGCGCCCAAGTCACTTTAAACGCAGTTAATGCAGGCAACGCAAACAACACAGGTAATATATTATCAGCGCTAATCACACCGTCCTCAACCAGAGCGTTTAAACTCATGAAAAGTGACACGCAAGGCAATAGTAATGACACTCTGAAAGGTGATAGAAACAGTTCCAGTTTAAGAATCGTGGAAGTTTGATGATCAGTCTACATTAACTAGAAAGGTGGTGATTGATATAGGATTACTAGATTCAAGTTTAGTAGGCTGGATGTTTGGTAAAAAAGCAAACACATCACAAACCGTCACCAATTACAAGATGATTAACGATTTGGGTGACGGTTTTTATTCGTGGAATGGCTCGGTATATAAAAGCGACATTGTGAGAGCCTGTGTCCGTCCAAAAGCAAGAGCGGTAGGGAAGTTGGTCGGGAAGCATGTCCGGGACAATCAGAACGGATTTGTGGACAGTCCTGATCCGAACATCAAAATGCTGCTGCAAGATCCGAACCCGCTCATGAGTGGCCAAATGTTACAAGAGAAAATGGCCATACAGCTGGAGCTGAATAACAACGCTTTTGCCCTGATAAAACGGAGCGAAGAAACGCTGCTGCCTGAACAAATTTATCCGATTCCGGCGATTGAAGTTGAGATGCTGGAAGGACCGAACGGAGACATGTTTCTCCGTTTTTATTTTGAAGACGGCAGCAAAATGGTCGTTCCATATGCGGACGTCATCCACTTACGGCAGGATTTCAACAAACACAATCTGTTTGGAGACAGTCCCCAGGACGCGCTTTTACCTATCATGGAAGTGGTATCGACCATTGACCAGGGTATGAAAAAAGCAATTAAAAACTCTAATGTGATTCGATGGCTCATTAAATTTAATCAAACCTTGCGGCCGGAAGATATCACAAAAGAGACAAAACGCTTTGTGGACGACTTTCTTTCTTCGGACAGTTCTACCATTGGCGCCGCTGCGGTTGACGCGAAGGCAGACGCGCAACAAGTCGATCCAAAAACATACGTGCCGAATGAAGAACAGATGAAGAATATCACGGACCGTATGTATGATTTTTTCAACACGAATAAGCATATTGTCCAAAGCGACTATACCGAGGATGAATGGAATTCCTATTACGAATCCGTCATCGAACCCGTGGCCATGCAGATAGCAAATGAGTACACTCGAAAGATTTTCAGCAGGCGCGAGCGCGGACACGGGAACCGCATTGTGTTTGAGTCAATCAATCTACAATACGCTTCCATGACGACCAAACTGGATTTGGAAAGGATGGTCGATCGCGGGGCGATGACGCCGAATGAATGGCGGAAAATACTCAACCTTGCGCCGATTGAAGGCGGCGACGAACCCGTGAGAAGACTCGACACCGCTCCAGTAAAAGGAGGTGAGGATAATGGACAAAACGGAAACGCGGGAAATGCTGACAGAAAAAATAGAAATCCGCGAGGACGACGAAGGGAATAAAACATTGTCGGGATACGCCGTCAAATGGGAAAAGAAATCCCACGTCCTTGGGTTTTTCCGGAAGTTTCGTGAACAGTTTCAAAAAGGGGCATTCGCTGATTCGTTGCAAAAAGACGATCAGCGTTTTTTATGGTCGCACGATGTCTCACAGGTGCTGGGAAGGACCAAAAACAACACGCTGCGGCTAATGGAAGACAGCACAGGGTTGCGTTTTGAATTGGATCTCCCGAACACGACGCTTGGAAAAGACACTTACACATCCATCGAAAGGGGTGATGTGGATGGCGTCAGTTTTGGTTTTCAGATGGTAAGTCATGATCTGGAAGAGCCGGACGATGATATGCCTCTGAGGACAGTCACTAAAGCAAAACTGATGGAAGTGTCAGCTGTAGCGTTCCCGGCTTACCCGGATAGCGAAGTGAGTGCGCGCGGCTACGATCCGATAAAGGAAGAACACGAAGAACGTCGTTCAAAAATTTATATTTTAAATAATGTATAGGAGTGATTCACATGGATCGAATCAATGAAATTTTGCAGCGTAAAGCAGAAATCAATGAAATTCTGAAGGATGAAAAACGAAGCCAAGACGCAGATCTGAAGGAACTGGAGAAAGAGGTCCGCGAACTGAACGAGGAATTGGAGGATCTGCAAACGCGTCAACGTTTGATTGATGAGACGAAAGAAATCGAAGAAGGTAATGCTCAGACACGTTCTGTCGAAACGTTCAATGGGCAGCCGAGACAAGAGAACCGCGAAACGGGAACTGATTCTATCGAGTACCGGAAGGCATTCATGAATCACGTTGTACGCGGGGAGGAAATCCCCGCTGAATTGCGAGCGGATGAGATCACCTACACCACAGATGTTGGTTCCGTCATCCCGGAAAAAGTGATGAATCGCATTGTTGAGAAGCTAGAAGCCAGCGGAATGATTCTGCCATTGGTGACGCGCACTGCTTACCGCGGTGGTCTGACTATCCCGACATCGAGCGTGAAGCCGGTTGCTACCTGGGTGGCTGAAGGATCTGGAAGCGACAAACAGAAGAAAACAACTGGAAATATTACGTTTGCTTATCACAAGCTTCGGTGCGCTGTCGCTATGTCCCTTGAAGTGGACACTATGGCACTGTCGGCGTTTGAATCGACGTTTGTTCAAAACGTTGTGGAGGCTATGACAAAAGCGTTGGAGCAGGCGATCATCAGCGGTGATGGTGCAGGGAAGCCGACAGGTATCCTTTCAGAGACACCGGCAACGGGTCAGGCGATTGACGCATCTGAAGTAAATTATCAAGCGCTTGTCGATGCGGAAGCTGCACTGCCGCTTGAATATGAATCCGGTGCGGTGTGGACCATGACGAAAAAGACCTTCATGAATTTCGTTGGCATGACCGATAGCAACGGCCAGCCGATTGCGCGCGTAAACTATGGCATCAATGGCACACCAGAGCGTACACTGCTGGGACGTCAAGTGGTTCTCTGCAACTACCTTGACAGCTTTGACGCAGCCGCGGATGGAACGTCTTTTGCTTTCCTTTTCAACTACACCGACTACATCGTAAACACCAATTACCGCATGGGTGTGAAACGGTATGAGGATAATGAGACAGACGACCAAGTGACCAAGGCCGTTATGCTCGTAGATGGAAAGGTAGTGGACAAGAATTCTCTCGTTGTCTTGAATAAAGCAAGCGCAGCGTAAGGAGGATATAGTCCGTGAAGCGAAAAGTGATTAGAGCGTTTTTTGACAAAACCGACGCTAACAAACCGTATTCCAAAGGCGACACCTATTCCCATTCCGATGGGGATAGGATCTCTTTTTTGGCCGAAAAAGGATTCCTGGAGCAAAAGAGTAAGCAACCTCCTTCTCCATCGGAAGGGGAATACCCCAAACATGCCGGCGGCGGCTATTACAAACTGTCCAATGGCGAAAAAGTGAATGGGAAGAAAGAAGCCGAGAAAGCACAGGCGGAATTGGATGGTGATTGATCATGCCCTTGCTGGAAGAAGTGAAAGCCGCTTTACGCATCACCACGAATGATGAGGGGATTAAGGGCGAAGTCCAGGAACTGATCAACTCTGCTAAGATTGACCTCGTCCAGGCCGGTGTGAAAGAGTCACTGGTCAATATGGACGAACCGGATGCCATTATCAAACGGGCCATCAAGACGTATGCGAAGGCTAATTTCGGCTATGATAACCCCGAAGCCGGGCGATTTTACGAATCATACGTTATGTTGAAGCAGCACCTCAGCCTATACGGCGACTACAAGGCGGCTGGTTCCTGATGCGATATAACGACGTGATCTATCTCATATCGAAAACAATCGAGTATGACGATTACGGCAACCCGATCGAAAAACCGATCAAAAGGAAAGTCTATGCTAATCGGATGCGTGTCACGACAAGCGAGCGATACGAAGCCGGACAACAAGGGTTGAAACCGTCGAAGCGTTTTGAAATCTACTCATTTGAGTATGACGGCGAAACGTCCCTGAAACACAAAGACACGACATACAACGTGATGGACGTGGACGAGCGCGGAGATAAACTCCAATTAGTCTGTGATAAGGATGTGGGGACATGATTGATCTGCAAAAAGAAATCAGCCAAGCGCTTTCTGAGTATACGGATGAAGTTACCGAAGAATTAGACGAAGCAAAGAAAAAAGTTGCTAAGGAATCAGCCAAGACGCTGAAACGAACCAGTCCAAGTTTGACTGGCGATTACGCAAAAGGATGGCGAGCGAAAAAGGTCGGGAACGCTTGGGTGGTACACAACAAGACGGACTATCAACTTACACACCTTCTCGAAAAAGGTCATGCCAAACGCGGCGGCGGTCGTGTTCCGGCTCAACCACATATCCGACCAGTGGAGCAGGAAGCGATCGAAGAGTTCGAAAATCGTATAGAAAGGGCGATTAGAGGATGACGTTATTGGAATTTATCGGCGCTTTAAAAAGCAGCGGTCTTCCAGTCGCTCATAGTCGTTTTGTAGACACGGCGTCCACACCTGCACCATCGCCGCCGTTCATCGTCTACTTGGATGATGAATCAAACAATCTCATAGCAGATAACAAGGTGTATCATGCCGTTAGGAACCCGACCATTGAATTGTACACCGACAAGAAAGACGTCGCAGCGGAACAGGCGCTGGAAGACGCTTTGAATGACAACGAATTACCTTTCCAGGTCGAAGATGAAGTTTATATCGACTCGGAGAAACTTTTTCAACGAATTTATTCTATAGGAGTGATTTGAATGCCTGAAAACAAAGTAGTTTTTGGACTAAAAAATTCCCATTATGCAGTGATAAGTGAAGATGAAAGTACAGGTGAAGTAACATATGGAACACCTAAACCTTTACCGGGAAGTGTGGAACTATCCCTTGAGGTTCGTGGTGACCCAGTAGAGTTTTATGCTGATGACATGTTGTTTTATAGCGCATCAAACAACCAAGGCTATAACGGAACATTGACGATTGCAAAACTTACAGAACAGTTTAAACAGGAAGTGCTCGCAGAAGAAATGGAGTCAAATGATTCTGTTCTGATTGAAAAACAGAACGCAAAACCTAAAAATATTGCTTTCATGTTTGAATTTGACGGCGACCAAAAAGCAGTACGACACCTGATGTACAACTGTACAGTATCCCGTCCGAACCTGACAGGTAGTACAAAGACAGATTCCGTAGAACCATCAACGACGGAGCTAACATTCATCGCTTCTCCGCGGGAAAAAGATCGAGCAGTGAAGGTATCGACTACTGGAAGTACGACAGCATCTGTGTATAATGCTTGGTATGATTCAGTATATGAACCGAAAGAAGACACTACGTCACCAACCGTAACAGTGTCTCCTAGTGATGGAAGTGCTTCTGTGGCAGTTACAACTGATATTATCTGGACTTTCTCTGAAGCAATCCGTGAAGCTGATGTAACAAGCGCTAATTTCTTCCTGAATGATGATACAGGCGCTGAAGTTGCTAGTACATTGTCGCTGAACGCTGACCAAACAGAGGTGACACTTACACCTGATTCAGAACTCGCAACGACCACGGATTATACTGCTATTGCAACTCAAAATATTAAAGACGTTGCTGGAAACAACCTAAAACAAAATAGCGTAACCAACTTTACGACTGCATAATAAAGGAGATAAAACAATATGGAAAAAACAATAGAGATAGACGGCAAACAGATACGGTTTGAATCCAAAGGTTCAACGCCCCTCAGGTACAAAAAGCAATTCAATCAGGATTTCTTCGTGGATATCATGAAGATGCAACAACTGTCTAATGTGAAGAAAAATCAGCAATTGAGCTATGAAGAGCTGCAGATGCTAGACATGGAAGTGTTCTACAATATCTGTTGGGTCATGGCAAAAACAGCAGATATCTCTATCCCAGAGCCGCTGGAATGGTTAGATGAGTTTGAAACATTCCCTCTTATGGATATTTTGGTGGAGATCCAGGAGCTTATTACAAACTCCATTGAAGGTAAAAAAAAGTGACAGATCAGGAATCGGACAGTGAGCCAATCACTACCGATTCCTTTTTTATGACGTGTAAACAGGCTGGACTATCGTATTTTGAGTTGGATGAAATAACTATTGGCATGGCTTTGGACATTGTAGATACCTACATTGAGTGGAACAAGCCGAAAGACCAACAGCAACAGCAAGATAGTGTACGCAGGGCTACACAGAAGGATTTTGACGCCTTCTAAAAGAGGAAGGAGGTGGAATAATGGCAAAACGAATCAAAGGTATCACGATAGAACTGGATGGCGAGACGAAAGGTCTTGATAAGGCTCTATCTAACGTCAATAAGCGTTCTAAGAATCTCCAGAGTGAGCTTCAAGACGTTGATAAACTGCTTAAATTCAATCCCGGCAATACTGATTTGATTGCACAAAAACAAAAACTGCTGGCTGATCAGGTTGAGAATACATCTTCAAAATTAGATCAGTTACGTGATGCACAAAGCCAGGTGCAGCAACAATTTGAAAGCGGCGAAATTGGAGAAGAGCAGTACCGGTCGTTTCAAAGAGAGATAACGGAAACAGAATCCAAACTATCTACATTTGAAACAAAACTGCAAGAATCTCAGCAACAAGCCAATAAATTTGCTGACAAAATGCAGAACGCAAGCGAGAAAATGAAAGGTATTGGAGATGGATTAAAGGATACCGGAGGTAAAATGTCCGGCTTTTTAACAGGTCCAATACTGGCAGGACTTGGAGCAGTCACCAAAGGTACAGAAGAATATAGGCAGAACTTAAGTAAGTTGCAGACCAACGCTGAACAGGCAGGCGTAGGAGCAGATGCAATGAATGATGCTCTTGTACGCCTTTCTGGAGTATCTGATGATACCAATGCAAATGTTGAAGCCTTGTCTAATCTTCTAGCGTCTGGCTTTGACCAACAGGGCATGACAAAGGCTATGGATGCTCTTTCTGGTGCGGTTGTAAAATTCCCCGATACGTTGAAAATGGAATCACTCGCTGATGGATTGCAAGAGACGATATCGACAGGAAAAGCTGTAGGTCCATTTTCAGAGCTTATTGATCGACTTGGGATAGACATGGAAAAGTTTAATCAAGGGCTTCAAAAGGCAACGGAGAATGGAAATGCACAGAACTATGTTCTACAGACCCTTGCTGACAGTGGACTTTCTAAAGTTAATGAAGAGTACAGAAAGAATAATGAAGAACTGGTTAAATCCCAGGAAGCGCAAGCAAATTTTAAACAATCAATGGCTGAATTAGGAAGTACTTTAGAACCTATCGTCACGAAAGCGACCACTTTAGTTACCAAATTAGTATCCAAATTCAACGATTTAAGTCCTACAGCTCAGAAAATATCCATAGCCATTGGAGGTATAGCCGCAGCCATTGGCCCTTTGCTTGTGGTTATGGGAACGCTGATATCCTCTGTGGGTAATATCATTAGCGTTGTCACAAAACTAGGTCCGGTATTTTCCGTTTTAACTGGTCCAGTAGGACTCGTTATAGCCGCGATAGCCGCCTTGGCTGCTGGACTTGTTATAGCCTACAAACGTTCTGAGACATTCCGAAATGTTGTGAATAAGGCATGGGAAGCCATAAAGACAGCATGGCAGGCAACAATGGACTTTTTCACCACGACATTGCCACAGTGGGTAAATAATATTGTGAAGTGGTTTAAGAATCTTGGCACGCAGGCAAAAAACGTATGGAATGCTATTAAAAATACTCTATCTACGGTTTGGCAAGCCATTAAAACGGCTGTTATGACCGTTATAAAGGGTATATGGACTGGTATTAAACAGTATTTCAAGCTATACAAAACAATCATAAAAACTGTCATGAAAGCAATAAAGACCACCATCAAAACAATATGGAAAGCCATTAAAACAGTCTTCACTACCACTGTAAATGCTATTAAAACTTTCATCCAAAATAGCTGGAAACGCCTTAAAAATATCACTTCTACAGTATTCAATGCTATCAAAAATACTATCAAGACCATCTGGAACGGTATTAAAACTGCCTTTACCACTACAGTTAATGCTATAAAAAATGCACTTACTGCAGCATGGAATACGATTAAAAACACTACTCAAACGGTATTTAATACCGTGAAAACTACCATACAGTCTATCTGGAACAGCATAAAAAGCTGGTTCTCATCTGCTCTTTCTGGTATTGCAAGCACAGTCAGCAGTAAGATGACTGAAGCGAAAAATTCCATTCAGAATATATGGAATCAAGCAAAATCATTCTTATCTTCTATTAATTTAACTCAAATTGGAAGAGATATAATACAGGGCTTGCTGAACGGTATTTCTGAGATGGCAAGTCAGGTATGGAACAAAGCTAAAGAGATAGCTGATGGAATCAAAGACCGCATTCAAGGTGCATTGAACATCAATTCTCCTTCAAAAGTTACGGCTGAACTTGGCCGTTTCACCGGTGAAGGTCTTGTGGTTGGCATGGAAGCTATGCAGAAGAAGATCCGGCAAGCCAGTGATAGGATGGCACAAGCAGCTACACCAAGTATGCCATCAGTTGCTACACCTGATATGAATGGTGGTGCAGGCGGAACAACAGAGATGAATAACTTCCGCGGCATGATGGAAGGGGCGAATTTAACAGTACGTGAAGAAGCTGACATAGAGAAAATATCCAGAGATTTATTCAGGCAAATTGAAAATAGAAAAAGGGGGAGTGGCAGACGATGAAGATAGATGGCTTTGATATCAAAAACCAGTATGGTGTGTATCCAACTTCTGATATGGAGTATGCCATTCTTCCTGAGCTACGGCAATATATGCAGGAGTTGAATACAAGTGGGAGTGTGTATTATGGAACGGTGCATGGCGTCCGTTCCTTTTCTATTCCATGTTTCATTTTAGGTTCAGATTATATGGAGAAGATCGACCAATTTAAGAGGTTATTCTTAGATGAAAATGGTGACCAGAAAGAGGTATACATTGAATTTGATGCCTGGTCAAACAGAAGATTGAAAGTATTTTTGCAGAGTACAATAAGTATCACCAAAAGAAGCCACAATGCGGCAGAGTTTGAGTTTTCAATTACTGCCGCAAGTCCATATTATGAGAGTGCAAATTCTATTGAAAAGTATTTTGATGCCCTTTCCTTGCCACAGGAGATACCTATAGAGTATTACGGCACAAAAAGTACCGGATTTACAATTACTGTGTCTGGTACAGCAGGATCATTCACCATCAAAACAGTGCAGAAAGATGGTTCAGAGAGTACATTCAGTTATGATAGTAGCTCTCATGATACCTACATGACGATTGATTTTATCAATTTTACTATTGATGACAATGGTTCAAATGGATTGATGAATAGTAGTGGTGACTTTCTACAGTTAAATATCAACACATCAAAAGTCGTCATAGACGGCGATGTTTCAGGTTCATTAAACCTATCTTACAGAGAGCGATATGTATAGAAAGGGGAGTATGCAGCATGGCAAATGTAGATTACATATATCTTTATGATGAGTATGAAGAGTATTTTAACAGTAACGGCATTGCTGTCATCCAGGACTTCTTTGATGCGGAAATGGACGACAAAAAGAATGATATCTGTTCCTTTCAATTTAATTTTCCTAGAGATTCCACCTTTTATGACCAAATCAGGGAAGGTAGGTTTGTGAGATGGAATGATACTGTCTTTATCATCCGCATTATTGAGGAATATACACAAGGAAAACAACACTATGTATCGGTGCAGGCTGAACATATTATGTTTGAGCTATTGGATGCATTTGAGCCTAATTTTGCATCTGTTCAGAATGGCAAACCTGCCGATGTGTTAGCCGGTATACTGAATGGAACACGTTTTCAGGCTAAAAGTCAATTAAGCGATGTATTTAAAGTGAACATTCCACAGACCAAAGGGGCAAAACTTTCTATCATTGATGAACTAGTGAAAGATATCTATGCCATTCGTGTGTGTACTGGTTTACCTGATTCGAGTGGCATGTTTACTATTACACTTCTTCCTGCTGAGGGTGAAAGTGTAGCAGAGTTGATACACAACCGCAAAAACACAAACCAAGTCACACGTATTATAGATGGCAAGAGTGTCATTACTAGGCTTTACCCATATGGCTCTGATGGTCTCACACTAGAGGAACACCCTGATACAAATGGCAATCTATACATTGATGCTGACACAATTGGTGACTATAAACTTCCGCGTGAAGCATCTGTCAGCTTTGATAATATCGCTGATGTGCAGAGTTTGTATCAGGCTGCTAAAGATTATCTTGAACGAAACAAAGATCCGAAAATCAGCTATGAGGTGGACGTTGATTTTCTCGAGAAAGATATAGGCACAGGTGATAGAGTTCTTGTGATAGATGAAGAATTAGACGTTCGTTTTCAAATGCTGGTCACTGAAACGACTATCGTACCTTATGGCAATGGTGTACAACGAACGGTCACATTAGAGGAAATGATACCCTCTGCCGACCGTTTGATTGCAGATATTATGTTGAAGCAAGAGACAGATACAGGTATTAGACGTGGGAATGTATGGACAGAGTTTGTGACTGTTCCATTCAGCAATGAAGAGACGACAATTGACTTTTCCGTGCCATTCAAAACAAAACCAGTCATCAACTGTACGGTGATTGGCTCTGAATCTATCCAACCGACCGTTGAATATATTCAATCTACACTCCAGGATATTCCCGTCTATACTGGTTGCAAAATCCATGCTCCTTCTGGCAGTGGGCAACAATTCTGTATGCTTGCATTCGGGAGGGTATAACATGGCTATATATCAACGTTTTGACCCTGATTTGTGGCGTACAGTATTCAACTTTGAGTGTATGTGTACATTGACCACTACCGATAGTGGAAACCTTGTGATGACTGGCTTTTTTACAACAGAGGGTGATTATATTGGTGTGTATTATCAAAGTGAAGATGTGAACACTCATGATCACTACAAATATACAACCAATTACGACTACACCGATGTGACATTCTCTTTTGTGCCTGAATATACCGGAAAAGTAGCACACTTCAACGATCAGACATTGAAAACTTCGATGAATGTGACAGCAAAGGATGGTACAGAATATATTGTCACACTTGGCTTGTATGGACAGAAAAACGATGGCTCAGATTCCTTTCTATTTGATGGAGAAATTGAGTTGTCTCATCCGTGGATTGATGTAGGTAGTGAAACGGTAGAGTGGACGAAAGAAGTAACTGTGCAGAATCCAGATGGATCTACAAGTACCGAGACAAGGAGTGGAACAGGTGAATTAGGCAAAGATTATGATATGGACTATGTAAATGGTCTTTTTTATACAAAAGAAGGCGGCATTCCTTATAATGCTGATGTTGATATCACCTATACCTACAATACTCATGAGAAGTACACGTTGGATTTTAATAACCTATACGAAGGTACTCACCCTGATTTACAGACGATGATTGACCCTACAACCATATCTAAAATGACATTTTCTATTATCCCTGATTATTATGTAGAGGGAAGTCGTGTTCTTACAGGGAGAACTGATGATTTTACTATTACATTATCCGGTATAGAGGTGGAAAATGGGGAGTTGAATACAAAGCCTGAGCCAATGCCACGTACTGTATACCGTCCAGCAGAGGGATTTGATGATGAGTACGATAAAAACCCAAAAAGGTTAATGGAGCAGATGAACACACTTGGCTATGAAAAGCTGATCAATTTATACATTGGTGCTTCACACTTTCACAATAAAGTAGGTCAAGAAGGTGAGGAAAGTACAGGTTACAACGTACAAACGATTGATACAACAAAAGGCATCAATGAACCGTTCCGAGTGTGGTTACAAAGTTTTCTGAAGCATATGAAGCTGAACAACTTTGATGAAATTATTATCTCCGTTTCAATGGAACACTTGCAGATGCCTGATGACTGGAAACAGCTTATGTATGATGGACAGCCGGGAGCAACAGGTTGGCAACCACCCACCAACTTCTATGACCCGAATAATGAAGCTGTACAAACGTATATCAGAAAAATAAGCAAAGAGATATTAGATATTGTTGAATCTGAAGGTATGCAAGTGACATTACAGCTTGGTGAACCATGGTACTGGTGGCAAGAGTTTCAGCCGGGTGATGTTAATCAACCATTTGAAGGACAGCCGCCTTGTTTTTATTCCCCTAACACTTTGAACAGATATGAATCAGAGACGGGGGAGCAGCTTCCTGTCTATGAAGAATCAAAAACGATAGCAACTGAAGAGAATATAGAAGTTTGGAAGAAATTGAAACACTATCTTGGTGATTACTCGGAGTTTATGAAGTCAATTGCCAATGAGTATGAAGATTCAAGATACACCGTACTGTTTTTCCCTCCTTCTGTTCTTGATAAAGAGCGTGTTCCAGTGATGATGCAAACGGTGAACACGCCATTCTATGTGTGGAACGACAATCAGCTTGATTTTATTCAAATTGAAGACTATGACTGGGTGACAAGTGAAAATGATCAACATGTCAACGTATATCCTTATGCGTGGCTGGAATTAGGCTATCCATTTGTGAAGCAGCATTATTTTGCAGGTTTTGTACTGAAGCCTGAAAATGCGGAAGAAGAATGGCCGTTGATTGAGAAGGCTGCCGCAGGTGCAGTAGGTAGGCAATTCAAAGAAACATTTATATGGGCTGGTACACAAATACGCCGGGATAGCTGGACACCTCGACAGAACTACTATTCTTCCGATTGTGAAGCATGGATGCAGGTGAATTTACACCAATATGAAGGAGGGTGACTTGTTGGGCATGATCTATCTGTAGTAAAATAAATGAAAACTAGGAAGAAAGATGAAGGATAAAACTATGTATAAATGGGTCTTTATCATTGCCAGCGTATTGCTTCTTATAGGACATTCTACTGTTTCTGCTGAGAAAGGCCATGACACAAAACCAAGTGTGCTACTCGTTCACTCCTTGAAAAACCAAGAGCAGATGAAAGAAGTGAGAATGCTGGACGCTTTGCTTGGACAGTTCACTGATGATATTACATTGATAACGGATGACAAGCTGCAAGAAAAAGAGGTGAGCTCCTACAGTCACCTTGTCTACTACGGCGGCGTTCCAAAGCAGTTGTCTGAAAGAATGATAAACGTGCTGAAAAACTATCAGGGAAAGATTTATGCGGCTGGCCATAATGCAGATCAACTGAAGCAGCGTTTTTCTTTTTTAGAATGGGAAGGCGAAACGCTGATTAATGGTAATGTTTCTTCAAGCAGGACGGACATGTCGATGACCTTACCAGAAGAACGAATTGTGTATGACATCAGAAAAGATGACAAGGCAACCGTCACCGCAAAGAGTGAAGGCGTTCCACTTGTAGTTCATTCGGGAGGTAACTATTATTTCTCCGGAGAAACATTTTCTCCACCCTTTGGTCAGATAATTACCGAATCGTTGGCCGCTTATTTCGAAAAAGAGAATAAAAGTCTTGTTAAATATCTTCGGTTGGAGGACGTTGATCCATTATCGGATCCCAAGCAACTTCAATCTCAGGCGGAATTTTTAGCAGAAATGAACATTCCGTACATGGTTTCTCTTATTCCGGTTCATACAAATGAAACGGGAGAAACCGTTCATTTATCTGATTCACCGGAATTGATTGATACCTTACAATATATGCAGAATCACGGCGGAAGTATGGTGCTTCATGGATATGAACATCAGTATAGAGATACAGAAACAGGGGAAGGTTTTGAATTCTGGGATGTCGAAAATGATCGGCCTATATACCAACCATCATCTGAAGACGCAAAGACGAAAAACGACTTTGGAACGGATGAAGCATATCGCAGTTATATAGAGGAAGCCGAAACCTTTGAAAAACAATATATCGAAGGAGTAATTAACAAGGGCATTCAAGAGTTGACGGATCACAAATTATATCCATTGGCATTTGAAGCACCTCACTATGCTATGTCGCAACAGGGGTATGAAGTCGTATCCGAGCATTTTAGTTCTTACGTAGGGCAATTACAGTTAACTGACACCACATGGGAAGGGCAGTATGCTCCCCCATATGAATCTCAGCCATCTTTTCTCCATGGTATGACAGTTTATCCAGAAACACTGGGGTATATCGAGAAAGGGGAGCAGTCTTCCTTCGAGCGTATGAAAGAAGAAATAGGGCAGCGGTCTACTCTTACAAAATCCTATTTGTCTGCTTTCTATCATCCGTATCTGGGTCTTGATGGTCTGAAGAAAGTCGTGCAGAATCTTGAAGCAGTTGATGACAGTGCTTGGTTGAACTTAAAAGAACAAAACAATACAGTCAGAGCTGGTGATATAAACATCACATCCGGTAACGGAGAAATCGAAGTAGATAATACGAAGGTTGCCAGTGAACATGAAAGATCAATATTTAGAAAAGAGATACTAAAGTACGCTGCATTTCCTTTGGGTATTTTAATTATAGTCATTCTATATGTTGCTCGAAAGGGACTGAATAGAAATAGTAGAACTGAGAGCCCTCATAGCTAGGGTTCTTTTTTTATTCTATAAAAGGAGGCTAATAATGGACATGATGATTAATTACGCAAAAGGTATTACGGCGGCCGTTTCGGTCGTCTTTTCTTATTTATTTGGTGGGTGGAGCGTTCTTCTTGGAGCGCTCCTTTTCTTTGTGACGTTGGATTATGTAAGTGGCGTGGTGGCAGCAGGGTATAAAGGAAAGCTGAACGCACAGGTGGGGTTCTGGGGAATCCCTAAAAAGATTATGATCTTTGCCCTGGTTGCTGTTGGCCATGTGATAGATGTGGTGTACCTGGACCAGATGGGGGAGCCATTAGCGATTGGAGAGCTGCAGGTTTCTGTCATGGCGGCCACTATTATTTATTACTTGGTCAATGAGTTTATCAGTATCAGTGAGAATCTAGGGCGTCTGGGCATGCCGGTTCCTAAACCACTCAAAAAGGCGATAGAGCTTTTCAAAGATGATGAGTACCTCAACAATAAAGACAGGGGGGAGTAAGTTATGCCAATGGTCGCGGTCGATATTGGTCATGGTTCCGATACATTTCCACCCGATAAAGGAATTCACCGAAAGGGTAAATCTTACCCAGAACATGAATTTAACTCTGATGTGGCCATGCGGCTTCAGGATATCTTGGAACGGCATGGCTTTTCTGTGTGGTTGCCGCAGCCGCCAAACAGCAAAGAAGTCAGCCTGGACACTCGTACTGACGCGGCCAATCGTCGCGACGTTGATTTGTATTGGAGTATCCACGGTAACGCAGGAGGTGGTTCCGGCGTGTGCGCTTTTTACTGGGGCACCTCAGAAGAGGGCAGAAAGCTCGCTGAGTTGTTTGCAAAACGTATGGAGGAAGCAGGTTTTGAAACACATGGAAACGGCATACACGCCGGAGAGAGTGGGAGCTGGACAAACCTTCATGTCACACGGGAAACCAACATGCCTGCAGTGCTAACGGAAAATGGTTTTATGGACGATGACGGCGATTTTCAAGGTATATTTGGCTCTGATAAAGAGTCCTACCGCCAACGTGTAGCAGAGACGCATGCCAAGATTCTCTGTGAATACTTTGATATACCTTACAAAGACGTGAAATCTAAGGAGGACGACGACATGAATCAAGTGATTGACGGGAACACAAAAGCGGCATGGCTGCCAACAATCAAAAGGTGGGCAAACCCAAAACAGCAGCGTAACCCGATCGGGCAGTCCTGGGTGGATAAGATCGAGAACGATAAAATGACGTATGCCGATCTTATGCGGCTGATGGGTGAAGAAAGAAAGCGCGGCCTGAAATAAAAAGAGCAGGGGTTCTTCCCCTGCTTCACTTAAATAGTTTCCCCAAAAATCTACCAGTTACTTTTCCTGCTGCACGTCTCCCAATACGCTTGCCGACCGTTCCTTTCTTTGCGGCGTTGACGTCACCCAGGATCCGGCTGATTTTGTAGAGGGCGCTTCTGATTTTACTGATGTTCATGTTCATCGCTCCTTTTTAATTCATATTATCACTTATACAATGGAAGAAACTCAAATCGGCACGTGCCGATTTTGTGCCGACATGGGTAAAAGTAGTACAATGAGTTGTGAAAAAGAAAAATTAAAAACCCCTACATATCCGCTTTGTTGACAAGAAGTGAAACTGTTAGCCTATTTGCCCTAATCCGTTTCGAAATGGAAGGCTCCATCGGTTAATAGACGAACACTGTGAGAAAGCGGACCCGTCCGAAGGGTTCGCTTTTTCCTTTCATATTAATACATAAGGGGAGACTGGTATGATTCTGACAGGACTGACTGGCTGGGGGGACCATGACCGGCTGTATCCGCCGGGAATCCGGCAGCAGGAAAAACTGGAGGAATACAGTGCTCATTTTCCGGTGGTGGAGCTCGATGCCTCGTTTTATGCTGTACAGCCGCTGAAAAATATGGAGAAATGGATCCGGCAGACGCCGGAGCGTTTTTCGTTCATTGTAAAAGCGTATCAGGGGATGACCGGGCACGAACGCGGCGAGATCCCTTTTTCCTCCAAAAAAGAAATGTTTGCTGCTTTTAAGGCATCGCTTGACCCCCTGCAGCAGGCGGGTAAGCTGGCGATGGTCCTCTGTCAGTTTCCTCCGTGGTTTGAATGCAATAAAGAAAATGTGGCATACCTGCGCTACGTCCGGGAAGAACTGGAAGGTTTTCCATGTGCGCTTGAGTTTCGTCACTCGTCCTGGTTTAACGAAGAGTGGAAAGAAAAAACACTGGAATTCATGCAGCAGGAAGAGTGGATTCACAGCATCTGTGACGAACCACAGATCGAAGAAGGGTCGGTGCCGCTTGTGCTGCGGGCGACGGATCCTGAAAAAACGCTCGTACGCCTTCACGGCCGCAATAAGGAAGCATGGAGACGTCCGGTGCAGGGGGAGAATTGGCGGAGTGTCCGATATTTGTACAATTACTCCTATGATGAGTTGAAAGCATGGTATGAACGGCTGCAGCATTTGGAAAAACAAACGGAAAATATTTATTTTATTTTTAATAATAATTCCGGGAGACATGCCGCACCAAATGCAGAAACATTTCTGAAGATTGCCGGTATTTCCTATGAAGGGCTGGCTCCACGGCAAATTTCATTGTTTGATGATATGTAATCATAGTAGAATAGAATAATGAATCCTTTACGAGGAAACGTAAGGACGGCAGATGGAAGAAAAGAGGATGACTATGGTTTGGCTCCTGTTATTGGTGACAGGTCTTGCGGCGGGGGTGCTGGGAAGCCTGATGGGGCTTGGCGGCGGTATTATCGTCGTACCGGCGTTGATGGTATACAGCGGTATTCATGAATTTTTTTCCCATATTACGCCGCAGACGGCAGTCGGTACGTCTCTGTTGATTATGATATTCACCGGCCTCTCGTCCACGCTTGCCTACATGAAACAACAAAAAGTTGATTATGTTGCCGGGGCTGTATTTTTTATCGGAAGCGGTCCGGGGGCATTAACTGGAGTCTGGCTGAATAAGGGTATGGAAACAGAACCGTTTCTTGTTTGGTTTGGCATATTCATGATTCTTATATCATGTATTCTGATTGTCCGCAACCGGCTTCCTGCGATGAAGGTGCGTGGGAAAGGGATCCGCAGGACATACATAGATGCAGACGGAAACGAAAAAGAATATGGCTTTCAGCCGGTTACAGGGGTTCTGACTGCTTTTATTGTGGGGATGTGCTCGGGTCTGTTCGGTATCGGCGGCGGCTCCTTGATGGTACCGGTCATGATCCTTCTTTTCAGCTTTCCTCCCCATACGGCTGTGGCCACCTCCATGTTTCTCGTTTTACTTTCCGCACTGACCAGCTCCGTTTCCCACATCACCCTTGGGAATGTGGAGTGGCTGTACGTGCTGGCACTCATCCCAGGGGCGTGGGTCGGAGCGAAACTGGGAGCTTTTGTCAATCAGCGCCTGAAAAGCAATACCCTTGTCCTTATCCTCAGGATATTTCTTGTGGTTATAGGCATACGTTTAATATGGCAGGGAGTAACCGGAACCTAGCATCACGCGGCAGTTATGAAAAAGGCGGTGCACGTTATTGTCTTCTATACAACCTATTTATTTATACCATATGAATGATCTGCACAGTAATCTGGAGCAGTGGCCGGCAGCGGTGTCCTATATGAAAGAACGAAGTCGTTTTCATGAAAAAAAAGACGAAACCGCTCTATTTTTTGATCTGGGAGATCATGCGGACAGAGTTCATCCTGTAACAGAAGCGACTCGGGGAAAAGGAAATGTGGCGCTTCTCAACCAAGCCGGCATACAATATGCTTCTATCGGCAATAATGAAGGGATTACGTTGTCTAAAAAGGAATTGGAAGCATTATACGAAGAAGCAGATTTCAAGGTGCTTCTGGCTAACCTTTTTGATGAAAGCGGGCATCTCCCTTCCTGGGCTGAGCCTTATGAGATTGTCGAAACAAAAGAAGGGGTGCGGATTGGTCTGATTGGGATGACCGTTCCTTTTTACCCGTTCTACCGTGAACTGGGCTGGGATGTGAGAGATCCCTATGATATTCTCCCCGGCCTCATTGCAGAGGTTAAGCACCAGTCGGATGCCGTTGTCCTTCTCTCTCATCTCGGCTATCCCCAGGACGAAGAGATTGCCCGCACGTACTCAGATATCGATGTCATTCTCGGTGCTCACACGCACCACCTGTTGAAAACATCCATTCTGCTGAATGATACACTGATCGCCCAGTGCGGAAAAAGTGGATACTATGCCGGTCAGGTGAAGCTGGAGTTTGATAAAGATACGAATCAACTCGTAAACAAAGAAGGGGCAGCTGTCGATATCAGTAAGGAAGAACCTGACAACGATACCAATCATCTGCTGCAACAATTAAAAAACGATGCGGAAGAGACGATGCACAGCGCAGTAGCTTTTATGGAAGAGCCTCTGCCGGTATCCTGGACGAACGCTTCTCCTTTTGCCGATAAGCTGGCCCAAGGATTGAGAGAATGGTGCCGTGCAGAAATTTCCATGGTCAATTCCGGTCTGCTGCTGGAGTCTCTGCAGGCTGGAACGGTTCGTCGTGCAGACCTTCACCGTCTCTGTCCGCATCCGATTAACCCTTGTGTCCTGCCGGTACCGGGAGCTGTGCTGAAAGAAACCATTTTGGCTGCTTTTACGGAAAAAATGATTCATCTTCCGGTAAAAGGTCTAGGGTTCCGCGGAGAAATGATGGGAAGAATGGCTTTTTCGGGCCTGGATCTCATCTGGGAAGAAAGGGAAACCGGAGAATATATAAAGACTGTTCTGATTCACGGGGAGCCCCTCGACCCAAAGCAGACATATCAACTTGCCACAGCGGATATGTTCACCTTCGGCCCGTTATTTCCGGGCCTTGCCCAGTGCGGTCCCAAAACGTACTATATGCCGGAAATGATGCGGGATGTACTGGCAGCTGCACTGAAGCAAAGAGATGGATAAATCGATTGCTCAGGAGAGGATTTGGGGAGAAAAGGGAGTGACGCTGCAATGAGGATTAAACGGGTCCAGTCTCTACAACCCGGCGAAAAGCTGGGACAGGCTTTGGTCGATGACGAGGGGAAGATTCTGCTTCAAGACGGGGTGGAGTTAACGTCCGGACTCATTAAACGCTTGAAGGATAAGTCGTTCACGTATATTTATGTCGAAGATCCACTTACTAATGATATTGAAGTGAAGCAGCCGCTTCGGGATGAAACAAGGCTTAAAGCTGTACAGACAATGAAAGAAGAGTTCAGCTGGATCGGCAGGGAAGAGAACCTGGCCGGCTCTTTTAAAGGTAAAAATTTAAGCAGGACGTTTTCAAGCATTGTAGATATGGTCCTGAGTGACGTAAAAAGCCACGACGAAGCTATCGGACTGCTGTCGGATGTGCTGCTTTATGATTCCTATGTATTCACACATTCCCTTCAGGTTACCGTGTATACGCTCCGTCTTGCGCTGGAACTTGGCTATTCGGAGAAAGCGCTGCGCGAAATCGGCCTTGGTGCTATTCTGCACGATGTAGGAAAAATGACAATTCCGGAGAAAGTGTTGAATAAACCGGGAAAACTGACGGATGAAGAGTTTGAAGTAGTAAAGCAGCACACAACGGACGGGTATTATATTCTGAAAGATATGCCTAATGTGCCGCTTCTTGCCGCCCACTGTGCCCTTCAGCATCATGAACGTATCGACGGGAGCGGCTATCCGCATGGAAGGCACGAGAAAGATATCCATGACTATGCGAAAGTGATGGCGGTGGCTGATGTATTTGACGCGGTAACTTCCCACCGGGTCTACCGTAAAGCAATGCTGCCCCATGAAGGTCTTGAAATTCTGTATCAAGGGGCGGGCACCCTTTTTGACAATGAGATCGTTGCGGCGTTCCAGAAAGTTATTGCGCTTTATCCGAATGGAGTGAGTGTCAATGTAAGCAACGGAAGCAAAGCGGTGGTCGTGCGACAAAACAGAAACCTCCCGTGGAGACCGGTTATACGAATTATGGAACAGGACGGCGAAGCAGTCTTTGAACCTTATGACATAGACTTGTCGGTTCGCATGGATATTACAATTGCCAACGACGAAGATGATGAACAGGAGATGGATGTATACCAGTTTTGAAAGGTGGAAGAGGGATGGAACAATATTTAACCCTGTGCCGTCACATTCTTGATCACGGCATTCAAAAGGAAGACCGCACGGGAACCGGCACAATCAGCACATTCGGCTGGCAGATGCGCTTTAATCTCGAAGAAGGGTTTCCGGTCATAACGACAAAAAAGCTGCATCTGCGCTCGATTATTCATGAGTTACTGTGGTTTTTGAAAGGAGATACAAACAACCGGTATCTCGAAGAAAACAACGTCCGTATCTGGAAGCCGTGGGCCGGGGAAGACGGCGATCTGGGACCGATTTATGGTAAACAGTGGCGTTCCTGGGAAGGGGCGGACGGAAAAACGGTGGACCAGATTTCACAGGTAATCGACCAGATCAAAACAAATCCCGATTCCCGCCGTCTGATTGTAAGCGCCTGGAACGCAGCGGAAATTAAAGACATGGCCCTCGCTCCCTGTCACTGTTTGTTCCAGTTCTATGTGCACGACGGGAAGCTGTCCTGTCAGCTCTATCAGCGCAGTGCTGATATGTTTCTCGGTGTGCCGTTTAATATTGCATCCTACGCGCTTTTGACAAAAATGATTGCGCAGATATGCGGATTGAAAGCATATGAGTTCATCCACACGTTTGGCGATGCCCACATTTATCTGAATCACGTGGAGCAGGTGGAACAGCAGCTTGAACGGACACCACGTCCGCTCCCGGAAATGAAAATCAATCCGGAAGTCGACTCCATTTTCGACTTTTCCATTGATGATTTTGAACTGCAGGGGTATGATCCTCATCCACATATCAAAGGGGAGGTCTCGATATGATCAGCTTTGTTGCCGCGATGGATGAACACCGGCTGATCGGGGCGGACGGCTCGATGCCGTGGCACCTGCCAAACGATCTCAAACACTTTAAACAGGTCACATACGGCGGTCCTGTCATTATGGGACGGAAGACATTCGAATCGATTGGGAAGGCCCTCCCCGGACGCCGGAACATCGTCGTAACTTCCAACCCTGCTCTGGATGCTCCGGACTGTGAATTGGTGCATTCCATCGAAGAAGTCAAGGCGCTGGACGAGGAGGATCCAAAGGAAGAATTGTTTGTTATCGGCGGAGAGGCATTGTTTGAGGAGCTGCTGCCGCAGGCCTCCAGGATGCACCTTACGATGATTCATGATCATTTCAACGGTGATACATATTTTCCCGCATGGGAAGAAAAAGAATGGCGCGTTATTCATGAAGAGCAGGGCGTTTTGGATGAAAGAAACAGAGTTCCCCATACGTTTTTGACACTCGAACGAAAATAGTAAATCATGGATTGAATCCCCCTTTATCTGCATATACATGAAGCAGGTAAAGGAGGACGGGGCACCCATGAAAAAACGGGGACGATTTTTCAGGAAACCACGGCTTCTCAGAGGACCGCTCCCTTTCCGGTATGTGTTTTTGATATCGTTTGTTCTATTCGGGCTGTTCACGGTACAGGGACTGATACTGGTCGAAAAAGGAATACGGCCGACGTTGATGGCCATCGCCCATACAGAAACCCAGAAGCTTGCGACCCAGGCGATTAACGATGCCATTTCGAATAAAATTGTGGAAAACATTGATGTGGAAGATATTATCGACATGCAGCATGATAACCAGGGCAATGTATCTTCCATTAACTTTAATTCGAAAATGTACAACCGGGTGCAGTCCGAATCCGTCATGCGGGTGCAGCGGTATCTGCAGATGATGGAGGAAGGAAATATTAAAGACCTCGGACTGCCTCAGGAAATTGAGCAGGAACTGGATACAGAACAGTTTACCGAAGACGGGATTATTCATGTCATTCCGCTGGGCCAGGCTACCAATAATGCTCTGCTTGCCCAGCTCGGCCCCCGTGTTCCGGTGCGCTTCAGCGCCATCGGTCACGTGAAAGCTTCGATGAGTGAATCGATTATCGAGTCAGGCATCAACAATACGTACGTTAGAGTATCGATTGATATCAAGGTCGATGTCAGGGTCGTCATTCCATTTGCGACCGATACCGCAGTAGTGGCGACATCCATTCCTGTCGGCGTAGCTTTCATATCCGGAGAAGTGCCGGAGTTTTACAATGCAGGAGACGGCGACATGCCTGCCCCGGCGGTCATACAGGAAGAAGATATAACCAGTGAAACCCGGGAGCAGGAAGAAACCGAAGAACCGGCCCTTGAAGAACAGACGATGGAATGAAAACTGTTTTGACAAATGTCACAGAAAAAATTACAATAATACAATGAATTATCAGAAAACAACGCAGCGAAGGAGGATAGAAACGCATTTTGTTAATCCGTACTTTCTGCATATATCGACAAAGAACATCATTACGTAAAAAGGAGACAAAGTCATGAGTATGAGAGAGCAGTGGGGGACACGCGCCGGTTTTATTCTGGCTGCGGTGGGTTCTGCCATCGGTCTGGGAAATATATGGCGTTTCCCGGCAACAGCGTTTGAAAACGGAGGCGGAGCTTTTTTCATTCCCTATTTATTTGCCCTGCTGACGGCGGGAATTCCGCTTTTGATTATGGAATTTACTATAGGTCATAAATACCGCGGATCCGCACCGCTCAGCTATGCCAGAATGAATCCGAAGTCAGAATGGATCGGCTGGTGGATGGTAATCGTTGCGTTCGTCATTTCAACGTATTACGCGGTTATCATCGGCTGGTCGATATCGTACAGTATTTTTTCCTTCAATCTGCAGTGGGGGCAGGATACGGAAACATTCCTGTTTCAGGACTTTCTGCAAAGAGCAAACCCCGGGGAGGTCGGCGGCCTCGTTCCGGGAATTCTGATCCCGCTTATCATCGTTTGGGCGGTGACACTCGGTGTCATTTACCGGGGCGTGAAAAAGGGAATTGAATTTGCGAACCGGATTTTCATTCCGACACTTTGTATTATCTTCCTTATTATCGTTATCCGTGCAGTGACGCTTCCCGGAGCCGTGCAGGGGCTGCAGGCCTTCTTTGAACCGGACTTCACGGCGATTATGAACGGAGATGTATGGGTGGCAGCGTACGGTCAGATTTTCTTCAGTTTATCGATCGCTTTTGCGATTATGATTACGTATTCCAGCTATCTTCCGAAAACATCGGACATTACGAACAATGCCTTTATTACCGGGTTCAGCAACTCCAGCTTTGAACTGCTCGCGGGAATCGGTATTTTCGGGGCGCTTGGCTTTATGGCCACCCAGTCCGGTGTGCCGGTGGAAGATGTAGCAGCAGACGGAATAGGCCTCGCCTTTGTGGTTATTCCACAGATTATCAACCAGTTCCCGGTACTGAGCGGATTGTTCGGTTTTCTGTTTTTCGCTTCACTCACCCTGGCAGGCCTTTCATCGTTAATTTCCATTACGGAAACCTATGTAAAAGGGTTGTCGGAGAAATTAAACATTTCCCGCGGCAAGGCGGTTCTGTTCGGCGGCGGGTTGGCTGCACTGATTTCGCTGCTGTATGCGACCCGCGGCGGTTTGTACTTCCTGGATGCAGCGGATTACTTCATCAACCAGTTCGGTGTGGCCCTGCTCGGTCTGGTGGAAGTTATTACCATTGCCTGGTTTATGCGCAGACTCGGTGTGCTCCAGGATCACGCCAACGGTATTTCCGATATCCGGGTCGGCGGATTGTGGAAACTGTGTCTTGGTATCATCACACCGATTGTGCTCGGGTACATGATGTTCGACCTGTTCCGGCAGAATTTAATGAAGCAGTTTGATACTGAAAATGGTAACTATGAAGGCTATCCCGATATGTTCATCTTAACAAACGGCTGGTCCGTCCCGGCGGCAGCCCTGGTCATCGGTGTTATACTGGCTCTTATCCGCTGGAGACGTAACCCCGAAACGGAAGCGGACAAGGAGGCGTGATAGACATGACAGGCGGAGCAATATTCATGATGATTCTCGGTATGGTCATTATCTGGGGTGGACTTATTTCAAGCATATTGTTTGCCCGGAAAAAGACCAAAGAACGCAGATAACGCACCATAGAGGAAGGGCTGTCCTGTTTCAAAAAGGACAGCCCTTTTTATATAAATGCGCCGCGTAAAGTTGATATCGGCGCTTATTTCATTTTATCGGCGGGAAGGACCTCAGCGCCCTTTTTCACCCTCAAGCCTCTTTCTTCGCCTGTTTTTCCCATGACTTCAGGGAAGGATATGGGTCAAACGACCATTCGCTGTATCCGTTATCCCGGTACATACCGTAATGCAGATGCGGGGGGAACTTTCCTTCGGTGCCTGGCGGGCCGTACCCGGAGCTTCCGACATACCCGATCGTTTCTCCGGGGGCGACAATATCTCCTTTCTCCAATCCTTCTTCATAACTGGTTAAATGGCCGAAATAATGATACGTATTGGTAAGGTCCCGGATGCCGAGCCGCCAGCCGCCGTATTTATTCCATCCTGTCAATTCCACAACACCATAGGATGTGGCACGAACCGGGGTGCGGTAGTCCGCGAAAATATCCGTTCCTTCGTGGATACGGCGGCCTCCCCAGCCCCGGGAGTCTCCCCACGTGTTGTTGTAACTGTAATTGTAACGCAGCGGTACAGGGAATGCGTGCTCATCAAGATCAAGCGTCCCGTATTTCCGGTAGATCCGGGCATGGTTGGTAATGCTGCGCACGGCCTGATCCCGTTTATAATAATCCCACAGTCCTTTTCGGATATTGTTATCGTCATATCCGTATCCCGAAAGGTAGTGTGCGAACGTGTACAGTACATCTGCGTCTTCGGACAGGGAAGCGGTGCCGTTACCGTTACCGTCCAGACCGGCCCCGTTAAACATGGAAACAGCCACCGGGTTCTCTGCATCAAATTCGGGATTAAGCGGCCCGCTCCATTCTTTCGGGGAATAATAAATACTGATAACCCCCTCCGCTTCTTCCCGGTCGTTTCCGGCGCGGCGTATTCCTCTTTCATACGCATCAGCACCGGCCAGCCAGTACCATGGGATATGAGTGACGGATTCCATATTTTTGTAAAGTGCCATGCGTTCGGCGTAGATATCCTGTTCCGGGTCTTCCTCTGCTTCAGCAGACCCTGTTTCCACTGCGCCCAGAAAGAACAGGACCATCGCCAGTATCATTGTTTTTCTCATCATCCATCATTCTTTCTTCGTTAATTTTCTGGTTATAGTGTGTGACATATAGGCGTTTTCATTATCGCCAAGTATTGGAAAGGAAAAAAGAAATTTGGCGGTGATGTGCCGGACATGTTAAAGTGATAGGTATACAGTTGTTACATGAAAGATCTTCCTACCCGAAACAAGCAGCAGGAGTGATAAAAGTGGCAAAAACAGAAGAGTATCTGCGTAAACCGGAATGGCTCAAAATAAAACTGAATACCAATGAATCCTATAAAGGCCTGAAAAAAATGATGCGGGAGAAAAACCTGCATACCGTATGTGAAGAAGCGGGATGCCCTAATATTCACGAATGCTGGGGCGAACGGAAAACAGCGACTTTCATGATACTCGGCGACGTCTGCACACGCGGCTGCCGTTTCTGTGCGGTGAAAACCGGTCTGCCGAACGAGCTTGACTGGGGTGAGCCGGAGAGAGTGGCCGAGTCTGTCGAGCAGATGGGACTGCGGCACGTAGTCATCACCGCTGTAGCACGGGATGACCTGAAAGACGGGGGTTCTGCCGTTTTTGCTGAAACCGTGCGTGCGATCCGGCGCCGCAACCCGGGAACGACCATCGAAGTACTGCCGTCTGATATGATGGGACGTCCGGAAAATCTTGAAACACTGATGGAAGCCCGCCCGAACATCCTGAACCATAACGTGGAAACCGTGCGTCGTCTGACTCCGAAAGTGAGAGCCAGAGCTACATACGAACGTACGCTGACGTTTCTGCAGCAGTCCAAGGAACTTCACCCTGATATTCCGACAAAATCAAGTTTGATGGTCGGACTGGGCGAAACAAAAGAAGAAATCATTGAAACGATGGACGATCTCCGTGCCCATGATGTAAATATTCTAACGCTCGGTCAGTACCTGCAGCCGACCAAGAAACATTTGAAGGTGCAGCGTTACTATTCTCCGGAAGAGTTCGCTGAGCTGAAAGAAATTGCGATGGAAAAAGGCTTCAGTCACTGCGAGGCAGGGCCGCTCGTCCGCTCTTCCTATCATGCGGATGAACAGGTGAACGAAGCACAGGTGCTCGAAGAAGCAGATAAATACCGCGCGTAATGAAAAGAAGGCCGCTGCTCCTCCATGGAGCCGGCCTTTTCTTTTGGTGTAGAAGGTTGTTCTGTCATGTCGAGCATCGTATCCATCGTATGACGAAGGGCTTGGTGACCTTCGCTCGAGCGGGCATCCATACCTTTAAATGCCTCGAGATCCTGAATCATTGCCGGATTATCCGTGACGACGGTCACAAAGAAATACGGGACAGCCGCTTCCACCATCATTTTCACACGTTTGGCTGCCTCTCTGGTGTCTTTGGTATCGGCCTCAAACGCAGCGAGTGCGTATTCGTTCGTAATTAAGACACCGGCTTTCTTCACGTCCGGTGACTGTACGAGAATATTACTCAATCCTTCTGCAATGCGCTGACGGTCCAGAAGGTCGTGCATGGATAAGTCTTCGTCGAGGTCTGCTTCGGAACTGTCACTGCGGTTCCATCCAAACAGATTTCCGGTGTTTCGGCCTTCCGGAACGTCATCTTTATTATTTGCGATATAGTCCAGAGAATCTTCCGGGCCGTATTCTGCTGCGAGGTCTTCTTTATCCATGCTGGTGAATCCGCTGCATCCCTGCATAAAAAGAAACAGGATAACAATAAAAACGGTCATTCTCACTAAATGTCTACCCCTTTCCTGCCAGTGTCCTGTTTATAGTATGGCTGCTGATCGATCTTTCTAAGATGGGAATTAGCGGTAATATACGGTGCCGGCAGAGATGTGCTATAATGAAATGGATGAGTAAAGTGAGGTGTTAGGTTGTGATTGAAGTTCACGGCCGCAACTACGAACTTCTGGAAGAATCCAGAAACGGATGGGATGAACAGGTTTTTAAGGAGCGCTACAGCGAAGTGCTGAATAAGTACGATTATATTGTCGGAGACTGGGGGCACAATCAACTGCGCCTGCGCGGCTTTTTTGAGGATTCCCGCAAAAAAGTGTCGTACGATTTCAAAATCAGCACGCTCCAGGATTACCTTCTCGAATACTGCAACTTTGGATGCGCGTATTTCGTTTTGAAGCAGGTAAGAGAAGAGGAACAGAACGAATAAAAGAGGCTGTGTTTAAAGCCGCCTTGCTGCATTCCCGGAGCTGACCCTGTTGGTACAGCTCCTTTTTCACAGATGAAAATAATCCGGCACCTGAGTCAGGCCTGAGGCTGTTCCGAATCAAAGCACCTCCATGGACACTAACCCGCCGGACAGCATATATAGTGTCCACGGCTGGATGAAAGACAGGCAGAAGCGCTTCGTTAATATGCCGGCATGCGCTGCAGACGGGCGATGTCCCTTCCGAACACAGGGGCGGTATAAAAAGTCTCTGCCTTATTTTCATTTTATTACATAGAAAAAGGAGCTGTACCTGTTGATACAGCTCCTTTTTTGCCGGTTTTTTGTTCCGGTACTGCGTTTTTACTTCTTTTTCTGTGCATAGGAATGAACAGGGTGGCTGTTAGGATAATGCCGCGGGTTGTCGTTGTGGAGGTCTCTGTTTTCATAGGTGAATGCGCTGACTGCATGCTGTCCTTCTTTCCAGGGCGTGCTTTTTCCCGGCTTTTTCTCGATGGGGGAGCCATACGGTCCTTCCGGAAATGTTTCCGGGAGCACGGTCTCACGCGACGCTTCCACGTTGGCAAAGTCCTTATATTCCGCAGATTCATGTTGACCGCGGTTTTTTTCGTACCGGTTTGTCATGTTTTTCCCTCCTCCTTATTAAAATGCCCGGCATAAAAGCCGGGCATGAGAGGGAATATCTGTTTCAATATCCGGCGTCAGGAGACATCTTAATCCTCTTCCATGATCAAATGAGGTTTATGTTCGAGATGGTGGTGGGCTTTAATAAATCGTACGGTACGGGTTTTGGCCCGCATCACGATGGAATCCGTTTCGGTCCAGTCTCCTCCGAGAAAGCGGACGCCTTCCAGCAGTTCGCCCGAAGACACGCCGGTAGCCGCAAAAATGGCATCATCGCCTTTTACGAGATCACGAAGCTCCAGCGGTTCATCAATATCTTCAATTCCCATGTCCCGGCAGCGCTGCAGTTCCTCATCATCTTTTGGAGCGAGCCGGGCCTGCATGTCGCCTCCTAGAGCTTTAATGGCAGCTGCGGAAATGACGCCTTCCGGAGCACCTCCTGTTCCGACGAATAAATCAATACCCGTCTGCGGCAGTGCGGTGGCTATGGAAGCGCCGACGTCTCCGTCCCCGAATAATTTCACTCTGGCTCCTTTGGCACGAACACGGTCAATCAGGGGCTGATGGCGGTCCCGGTCCTGAATGATAACCGTAAGGTCGCGGACTCGTTTATTTGTCATTTTGGCTGTGATTTCAATTGTTTTTTCGATCGGATCATCAATGCGTATTAATCCGGCCGCTTTTGGGCCGACGACGATTTTTTCCATATACATATCCGGAGCGTGAAGCAGGGTTCCCCGGTCTGCCACCGCAATGACTGCCATCGCATTGGCCCGTCCGCCGGCTACGATATTGGTCCCCTCCAGAGGGTCGACGGCGATGTCAACTTCCGGTCCTTCGCCGCTTCCGACTTCTTCGCCGATATAAAGCATCGGCGCTTGGTCTTTTTCACCTTCTCCTATAACCACTGTGCCTTTGCAGCTGACAGAATCAAACATCGTCCGCATCGCAGTCGTCGCTGCATCGTCGGCTTCATTTTTTTCGCCGCGGCCGAGCCACTGGGCGGATGCAATACCTGCAGCTTCTGTCACCCGGACGATTTCAAGCGCTAATTCTCTATCCACAGTATGTCCTCCTCCATCTTTTCCAGGTAAGAATAAATCCGTCATTATCCTATCACAAAAGAGAGGTTAATGGATAATTTCTTTCATGGAAAAGGAGGGAGCGGCATGTGGTATAATACGGTGAGAACATGTCAGAAGGGAAGGTTTCGACTTGTATTTTGTAGACCGGAAAAAAATCGAAGAGATATTAGAGTACATGGAAACATTGACGACAGCATTCAAGAACCTCGACAAAGTGGACACCCATATTGAGAAACTGGCGCTGGAGAGAATGGCACAGGGCTGGGTGGAAGCCGTAACCGATGCAGGCAATCAATTGATCGACGGATTTGTGATGAGGGATCCCGGCAGTTATGAGGACATTGTGGATATTTTGGAGGACGAAAATGTGCTGCCTGAAGAAGAGGCAGCAGGCTTGAAAACCATTATAGGCTACCGGCGCACGCTGCTGCAGGATTATTACGCCATCCAGGTGCACGCCCTGCATGAAACACTGTCCCGTCATCAGCAGGCACTCGAACATTTTCCAGGCCGGGTACGTACCTTTCTTGAACAGGAACCGGGCACTGTTTCGGCTTTTCTGCCGGAGGAGGACCGCGGGCAATGAAGGAAGACAATGCATCCTATGAGGCGTATCTTTTCGATCTGGATGGAACCATCTACCGGGGTGCCGACCCAATCCCTGAGGCCGTTGATTTGGTGAACAGACTACGCGCCAAAGGCATTCCCTACGTATTCGTCACCAATAATTCAACAGCACCGCCGCGCTCGGTTGCACAGAAATTGAGAAAGATGGGGATGTCGTGCAGGGAAGACCAGGTGCTCACGACAAGCATGGCAGCTGCGTCCTACATACAATCCCGGGGACAGACCGATCCGAGTGCTTATATTATCGGAGAAGCCGGTTTGAAAGAAGCAATACAGACCGCAGGAATTGTGGAAAAAGAAAAGAGTCCTGATTACGTTGTGATGGGGATGGACCGTGAAGTGACGTACAGCAAACTGGCAGCTGCCTGTACCGCCGTCCAAAACGGTGCTTTCTTTATCAGCACCAACGCCGACAGAGCCATGCCGTCTGAACAGGGGTTTGTTCCCGGAAATGGCTCGTTAACCTCCGTTGTCAGCCTTGCTTCCGGGGTGGACCCGGTTTTTATTGGAAAGCCCGAGTGTACGATGGTGGATCAGGCCCTGCAGATGCTTGGTGTACGAAAAGAAGAGCTGCTTCTTGTAGGGGACAATTACGACACAGATATTACCGCCGGTATCCGTGCCGGCATCGCGACGCTGCATGTTGGAACCGGCGTGACGCCGGCACATGAAATTTCCTCCAAACCCGTTCTGCCTACCCACGCTGTACCCACATTGTCGGATTGGCATCTGTGACTTCCGGGCTAAAGCAAAGGTCCGTTCCGTGCTCTTGTAAAATAACGCAAAACCTTATATAATGTCCATTATAAAAAGACATTTGTTTTTGTCGTGAAAACACATTGATCGATTCAGAAATAGATAGAAGCAGCAGGAGGAGAGAGAAAATGACCCAGAAAGCGGCGGTTGGAATATTAGGTCTTGGAACCGTAGGAAGCGGAGTGATCCGGATACTTGAGGATCACCGGAAGGAACTGACGCACCAGACCGGGTGCGATATATACGCAAAAAAAATACTCGTTCAGGATGCCTCCAAGCAGCGTGATGTGAACGTGGAAGGTCTGACGTTGACTGAAAAGGCTGCAGATGTTCTGGAAGACCCGGAGATCCGCATCGTTATTGAAGTAATGGGAGGAGTGGAAGAATCCCGGGAATACATTCTTCAGTCACTCAGCAGTAAAAAACACGTCATTACCGCAAACAAAGATGTTATGGCTCTGCACGGAACAGAACTGCTTCAGGCAGCCGAAGACAACGGCTGCCGGCTGTTGTATGAGGCCAGTGTCGCCGGTGGTATTCCGGTGATACGAGGGATGACCGAAGGATTGGCTGCCGATCGGATCTCGCGGATTATGGGAATTATAAATGGTACGACCAACTATATTCTAACGAAAATGTTCCAGGATGAAAGAGACTATGAAGAAGTTCTTGCAGAGGCCCAGGATCTCGGCTTTGCAGAAAGTGATCCGACCTCGGATGTGGACGGCCTCGATGCCGCCAGAAAAATTGCGATTCTGGCAAGGCTCGGTTTTTCCATGAATGTGGAACTTGAGGATGTTGAAGTGGAAGGTATCCGCGGTGTCACGACAGAAGATATGCAGTACTGCGCCCAGCTTGGTTACAGCCTGAAACTGATCGGGCTTGCCAAGAGAGCCGAGGACCGGATTGAGCTGACTGTGCAGCCGATGCTGATTCCAAACAATCACCCTCTCGCTTCGGTCCAGGATGAATACAATGCCGTATATATTCACGGGGAAGCTGTCGGGGAAACAATGTTTTACGGACCCGGTGCCGGATCTCTGCCTACAGCGACGGCGATTGTATCGGATCTGACTGCTGTCGTGAAAAATATGATGCTTGGAGCAGAGGGGAGTACGATTTCCAAACCGCTTCATACCAAAGCCCTCCAAAACAATGAGGAAGTGGAATCAAAATACTTCATCCGCCTCCATGTGAAAGACCAGACAGGTACGTTCGACGATCTTTCCACTTTATTCAAAAACGAAAATGTCGGATTTGATAAACTCCAGCAGTGGCCGCTTGAAGAAGAGAACGGAGCGGCCTCGGAAGTGGTCATCATTACGCATCTGACCAACCGGGCTGCCTATGAACGCATTTATCAGGAACTGGAAAATATGGACGTTGTGCTTGAAGTAAAAAGCACGTACCGCGTAGAGGGAGGAAAAGTCTCATGAGCAGCTGGAAAGGTTTGCTCCATGCCTATGATGAATTACTGCCGTTGACAGAAGATACACCGAAACTGTCGCTGAATGAAGGAAACACCCCGTTAATCGGACTGGAGAATCTGTCGGAGCAATGGGGGGCCGAAATATATGTAAAAACCGAAGGAACGAATCCAACCGGGTCGTTTAAAGACCGGGGGATGGTCATGGCGGTTGCCAAAGCCAAAGAAGAAGGCAGCAAAGCTGTCATCTGCGCTTCCACCGGCAATACGTCGGCTTCAGCTGCCGCCTACGCTGCCAGAGCAGGTCTCCGCTGCATTGTCGTCATTCCCGAAGGCAAAATCGCACTTGGAAAACTCGCGCAGGCGGTGATGTACGGAGCGGAAGTATTTGAAATCCAGGGCAATTTCGATCATGCTCTTGAGATTGTCCGTTCCATCAGCGAAAAAGAAAACATTACGCTCGTAAACTCCGTCAATCCTTACCGGATTGAAGGCCAAAAAACGTCGGCCTTTGAAATCTGTGATGCACTTGGCGATGCACCGGATGTGCTTTCTATTCCGGTTGGTAATGCCGGTAACATTACCGCTTACTGGAAAGGGTTTAAAGAGTATCATGAGAGCAAAGGGACAGCCCTCCCCCAAATGCGCGGTTTTGAAGCGGAAGGGGCCGCTGCGATTGTGCAGAACCGCGTAATCGATTATCCGGAAACCGTGGCTACTGCCATCCGTATTGGTAATCCGGCAAGCTGGTCCAGTGCGGTCGAAGCAGCGGAGGAATCAAACGGATCCATCCGGTATGTTACCGATGACGAAATACTGAACGCCTACCAGCTGCTTGCGCAGAAGGAAGGTATTTTTGCCGAGCCGGCATCGTGCGCTTCCATCGCCGGGCTGAAAAAACAGCTGGAAAGCGGGGAAATCGCCCAGGGCACCAAGGTGGTGTGTGTGCTCACTGGTAACGGACTCAAAGACCCAAGCACTGCCATCGACACGGTTACCGTGAAGCCGACCGTTATTCCGAACAGCGAAGAGGCCTTTCTGGAAAAGATTAAAGGAGGTGCCGCAGGTGCAAGATGAGAAACTGGTCATTACCGTGCCGGCGAGTTCCGCGAACCTTGGGCCGGGATTTGATTCGATCGGTCTTGCTGTGGACCGCTACCTGACACTGGAAGCAGAACCGGCTCCGGAATGGCATTTCTCTTCTGATTCCGCGGAACTTCAGGATATTCCGGAGGGAAAAGAGAACTTCATTTATGTGGCAGCGGAGGAACTGGCCAGGCAGCTGGGGCTGGAGCTGCCCCCCTGCCGCGTAAAAATGACCAGTGACATTCCGCTTGCCCGCGGGCTGGGAAGCAGTGCAGCGGCTATCATCGCCGCTGTGGAACTGGCTGATCAATTAACGGGCGCTTCTCTTTCGAAAAAGGAAAAAATGAGATTTGCGAGTCTGTGGGAAGGTCATCCCGATAACGTGGGACCCTGCCTTTACGGCGGACTGCTTGTCGGGGCTCATTCCCAGGAAGCGACGGATATGGTTCATTGTGGTGTGCCGGGGGTTGATCTGGTCATGGTTATCCCTGCGGCAGAATTAATGACAAAAAAAGCGCGCGGTATTCTCCCTGAACAGGTGGAATATCATCAGGCCATCCGCGGAAGTTCCGTCAGCAATGTATTAGTTGCGGCGCTTATAAAAGGAGAATGGGAGCTCGCCGGAAAAATGATGGGGCAGGATGTATTTCACCATCCGTACCGGGCGAAACTTGTTCCGGGACTGGAAGATATCATGGAGCACGCCAAAGAGTACGGAGCATACGGCGCTGCCCTTAGCGGTGCGGGCCCGACCGTGATGTGTCTCGCTCCGCGCGGCAGCGGGGAAACAGTACGGAAACAGCTGCAACTGGATTTCCCGGATTTCGATGTACAGACAGCACAGCCCGACGGATTCGGGGCAAGCACGAAGTACGTGCAGATGAGCGGAGACAGTACGATGAGTATGTAGCCTCTGTTTCCATGCAGCGGCCGCAAAAAAGCGGGATCCGGTTTTACCGGACCCCGCTTTTTATTGTTGATGCTGTATTTAAAATACCTGCTCCAGTTCGACAACGCCTGGTACTTCTTCGAGCAGTGCACGTTCAATACCGGCTTTCAAGGTGATGGTGGAGGACGGGCAGGAACCGCATGCTCCCATCAGCCGAACTTTCACGATGCCGTCTTCTACGTCTACTAATTCAACATCCCCGCCGTCACGAAGGAGGAACGGACGGAGTTTTTCAAGAACTTCATTGACCTGTGCATACATATTGTCAGTCGTCTGCGGCATGATACAATCTCTCCTTTCTTCTACCTTTACCAATCGTAAGGCTTACTACACATTCTACTATGAAACACCCGTAAGTGGCAACCAGCACAGTTCCGGGATAACCTCTGCATCTTTTTTACTTTTTTGAAGAAGCTTTGCTTTATACGCCGGAGTGGTGTTTATACATCCACAGCACACCACTTTTAAGAAGGCGGGCCACCCGGCCGGTGAGGGCTGTTTCTCCCATGACGCCGAAGCCGTGTTTTTTACCGAGGGAGCCGAGGACTCCTTTCAGTTTAATCGGAGGAAGCCGGTTCGGGAGTTCTTCTCCTTTCCAGCGCTTTTTCAGTATGGATGCAATCTGTTCTCCCTGACCTTCGGCAAGCTGGGCGCTTGGCGCGTGAGGGAGGCTCGCACAGTCGCCTACAACATAAATATTTTCATCGTCCGGAAGGTGGTGGTGGTTGGTAAGGATGATGCGGTCTTTATCATCTTTTTCCACATCGAGATCGCGGACCACCTGATTCGGCTGGACACCGGCTGTCCAGATAATGGCATCAGAAGGCATAAACTCATTGTGGTTATAAAGCCCGTCCTTCTCTACTTTGGTGATATCGGAGTTGCTGATGACATCCACATTGTTTTTTTCAAACCAATTCTGCACATAGTTGCTGAGTCTTTTCGGGAACATCGGCAGAATGGTCTCACCCCGGTCAAACAACCGGATATACAAATCGTCGCGGCTTTCCCGGAGCTCACTGGACAGTTCCACTCCGCTGAGGCCCGCACCAACAACCGATACGACGGAGTTTGGCGGGAGGTTGTTCAATGCTTCGCTGGTACGGCGCGTTTTTTCCATGCTCTGAATGCTGTACGTGTGAACGTCAGCGCCGGGTACCCCGTGGTATTTGTCCTCGCAGCCAAGTCCGATAATCAAGTAATCATAGGAAACAGGTTCCTCGCCGAGCAGGTGAATCAGGCGGTTTTCCCTGTCGATCTTCTCTACGGTTCCAAACCGAAGAACTAACCGATCTTCTTTTGGAAACGGGACGCGGACTTCCTGGTCGGATTCTGTACCGGCGGCAAGTGCGTAGTATTCGGTTTTCATACAGTGATAAGGCAGCTTATCAATCAAAACGAGCTCCACGTCATCCGGCAGTTCGTTCGGAAGCAGTTTCTGAAGAATCCGCATTCCTCCGTAACCACCGCCTACCATAACTAACTTTTTCATCATGCGATGTCCCCTTTGCGTTAAGATACTTTGCAGACTTGCATGCACGAGCGACATTAATTGATGCAGAAATGCGTCTTTTGTTTCCTCTCTGCAGACAGCCAGAGTGTAATAAAAATGGCTGCTGATCACAAAAGCCCAGGTCTGCAGAGAAATGTCAGGCGCAATATCCTGATTTTTGATTCCTTCTTCCAATAGTTCTTCCCATTTTTGCAGAACATAAGAATCCGTTTCCAGAAGGTTCATCCAGGCGCGCCTGGTTAACTCTCTGTTCCTCTCATATTCGTCGAGAAAAAAGCTGAAATAAGCACGCAGCTTCGGAAGAAAGGGCAGTTTCCACAAGCGGTATGTATCTATGTGTTCATTCAGCTGCAGCAGGCGGTCCTCCGCAAGTGTCTGCATAATCGACTGTTTGCTGGGAAAGTGATTGAAAAAAGTTCCTTTGCCGACTTGAGCAACTTCGGTTATTTCTTGTACAGTGGTATTATCGAATCCATGACTTCGAAAGAGACCTGATGCTGCATCAAGTATTTTCCGGCGTGTCTGTTGTTTTTTTTCTGTACGTGTCATGGAGAATCAACTCCGCGTTGAAGTAAAAAATGACCCTGGTCACTTTGATTATAACGATTATAACAGAATAATACAATGCGCAATTATTTCACTCAAGCACACAGGTTGACGAATCGGTACTGCGGAGATAGGATGAATAAGAGTATCATAAAAAGGGTGAATACCAATGCTGCCAATTATAGAATTCTGCATGAGCAACCTGGCCGGCGGTGCCCACGATGCCATGGAGGAACTGGAAAAAGATCCAAGCCTCGATATCATTGAGTACGACTGCCTTGGAAACTGCTCGCAGTGTGCCATGTCCATGTACGCACTCGTAAACGGCGAGATTGTTCAAGGAGAAGACGCAGATCAGCTTGTAAGCAATGTTTATCAACATCTGGAAGACAATCCGATGTTTTAATAAGAACCGGGCTGCTTCTTAACAGACCAACTGCTGTTTGGAAGCAGCCCTGTTTGTACCACGATTGGAGGAGCCGGATGAAACCTATTCCATTTGATCAGTCATGGCCTTATGAAAAACTGGGAGAGGACATTTATATTGAAGAATGCCCCTTCTGCGGCAGCACCAGTGTTTTGACACATATGAAGGAAAAACATCTGCAGCAGGCAAAAGACAGCGTGAAAACAAGGCTTGTCATGCCCTGCTGTCACGGCCGGATGATGATCATCGAAGCGGATGATGATTATTTCTGGACGACAGAAAAGCTGCGGCAGTGAGGAGGAGAAGAGAATGAAGTTCACGAAAATGCACGGGCTCGGTAACAGCTATGTGTACGTTGATGGGTTTGAAGAAGTAGTGGAAGAAGCTGGTCTTTCCGCTCTGGCACGTGACGTTTCGGATAAGAACACCGGTATTGGTTCCGATGGTTTGATTCTCATCGGGCCGTCTGACACAGCAGACATAAAGATGAGAGTATTCAACGCGGACGGATCCGAGGCCAAAAACTGCGGCAACGGCATTCGGTGTGCGGTGAAGCTTGCTTATGAAAACGGCCGGGTGTTCTCCCCCCGTATTGAGGTAGAAACATTGGGTGGAATCATGAAAGCTGTTCTGAATGAAGGAGACACAGGCAAAAAAAGGGCTGATGTCACGGTGGATATGGGGGGGCCGCATCTCCGGAAACAGGACGTGCCAATGATAATAGCCGGAGATCCTGCTTCTGACACGGTGGAAGAGCCATTTGAAATAAGCGGCAGCACGCTTTTACTTACCACCCTGTCGATGGGAAATCCTCATGCTGTATTATTTGTGGAAGATCTGGAAAAGGCGCCGGTTGCCGAAATAGGACCGCTGCTTGAGAACCATTCCATGTTTCCAGAGAGAGCAAACATTGAATTTGTAGAAATGGTGAACGGGCGCGAAATGAATTTCCGGGTGTGGGAAAGAGGATCAGGGATAACCCAGGCCTGCGGTACAGGAGCCTGTGCTGCCGTGACAGCCGCCTGTTTGACCGGAAGAAGCAGGCAGGGAGAGGAACTGCTTGTTCATTTGGAAGGCGGAGATCTGCGGATCACCTGGGATCATGAGGGGCATGTCTGGATGAAAGGCCCCGCTGAAACGATTTGTCACGGTGATTATATTTTTTCCTCATAGAGAGAGAGGTGCTCACGCAGGATGTGAGTATCTCTTTTTTTTGTTCAAGGTATCAAATGCATAGTATCCTCCGGTGCTGCAGCTGTAAGCCGGCGGGTAATCCAGTTAATAATGACCAATTCAATCGGTGGCAACGGGATGAATTGGTCGGGAGAATAATTATAAGAGCCATTTGCATAATGAATTAGAAGGGAAGTGGTCCCTGGAAGCAGGTAACGACCAACTTTGCCGGATATCTGTCTGGAAGTGGTCGTCAGGGAGTGTCTATCGACCACTTCCAGATAGAAATACAGCTCCGATTGACTGTCAGCTTTATACAGGAACAGCGCCTGCAGGCCTGCACGGTGACCACAGCACATCATCCTGCAACGCACGTAAAAAAGATCCCTGGGGATCGTCCCCGGGATCTTTCCACACTTAATATGTTTTGATTCTGTTATAAAAGGTGTCTCGCTCTACCGGCTGTTTGTTGGCCGCTTTGATGAGGTGAATCAGTTCTTTTCTCGTCAGTCCCTGGGACGTTAATGCACCGACAGAGTGGGAGATCCGCTCTTCAATCAACGTACCGTGAATGTCGTCGGAACCGAATGTGAGCGCCATCTGGGTAAGCTGTGCGCCGATATTAATCCAGTACGCTTTAATGTGATCGAAGTTATCAAGCATCAGACGTGAAATAGCAACGGTGCGCATGTCATCATATGGGGACGTGCGCTGGTGCCATCCGGCGTCCAGTTTGCGCGGCTGCATGGCAAGTGGAATGAACACCATGAATCCGTTCGTTTTGTCCTGCAGCTGACGCAGACGATCCATGTGAATGAGCCGTTCTTCAAATGTATCAATGGAACCATAAAGCATCGTAGCATGGGTTTTCATACCAAGGTTATGGGCTGTTTCATGTGCTTCGAGCCATTCGTAGGTGGAAGCTTTTTCAGGGCTCATTTTGGCGCGGTAACGTTCGGTAAGTATTTCAGCCCCGCCGCCGGGGAGTGTATCGAGTCCTGCATTCATCAATTCCTGCAGCACTTCCCTCATGGAGAGACCGGAGATACGTGCAAAAAACTCAATTTCCGCGGCTGTGTATGCTTTGACAGCGGCTTGGGGATAATGTTTTTTCAACGCTCGTACAGTATTCAGGTAATATTCAAAGCCGACGTCTACGTTGTGGCCGCCGACGATATGGAATTCCTGGATATTGTCATTCCAGCGTTTTCCCACGTATTCAAGCAGTTCTTCTTCATGCATTGTATAGGCGCCTTCCTGCCCCGGTTTACGTTTAAACCCGCAGAATCCGCAGTTGGCTTCGCAGACGTTTGTTGGATTGATGTACATATTTTCAATAAAGTAAACGTTGTCTCCGCTCTTTTGTTTATTGACCTGATCGGCGAGCTGGCCGATGGTAAGCAGGTCCGTTGTGTTATACAGGTAAAGGCCGTCTTCAATCGATAACCTTTCTCCGGTCTGGACTTTAGCGGCGATTTCTTCCATGCGGGTGTCTTTCGTTAAGGTGACTGCCATTTTATCCTTCCTTTCCGGGTGGACGGTTTAATAAGTTTGCAGAATGTTATAAAGTGTATCCCGCTCGGCGGGGATGTTCCCGGATTCTTTAATCATATCAATGAACCACTGTTTCGGTACCATATGGGTCGACTGGTTTCCTGCAGCATGAACAATCTGTTCTTCCATCACTGTTCCGTCAAGGTCATCGACACCGAACTGAAGAGAAATTTGTGCCAGTTTCTTCCCGATCAGCATCCAGAAGGCGCGGATATGCGGGAAGTTATCCAGCATCAGCCGGGCGACCGCAAGTATTTTCAAATCATACCACCCGGTGGATGTCTGATGGATATTGAATTCCCCGGCAAGGCGGGTATGTTCCGGTTGAAACGCAAATCCGAAAAAGGCGTTGAAGCCATTCGTTTCATCCTGCAGTGTCCGGAGCCGGATCAGGTGGTCTACGACATGTCCGGATTTCTCGATATGGCCGTAAAGAATGGAAGCATTGGACGGCATTCCCAACTGATGGGCGGTTCTGTGAATATCAAACCAGTGTCGGGCATCGGTCTTATGCCCCGATATAATGCCTCTGATTTCAGGGTCGAAAATCTCCGCCCCGCCTCCAAGTATAGAACCAAGTCCAGCAGCCTGCAACCGCTGAATCGCTTCCTCTTCAGCGATTCCTGATACTTTGGCGAGGTAATGAATCTCTACGGCGGTAAAAGCCTGGATATGGATACCGGGGTTATATTTTTTGGCCAGTGCCAGCATCTCTTCGTAATAGGAGAAAGAAAGTCTGGGATTTACTCCTCCCACAATGTGGAGTTCTGTGAACCCTTTTCCCTGGAATTCCTTAAATTTCTCTTCCAGCTGCTTTAGACTAAGGGAATAGGATGAACTGTTTTCCGGTTTAACACCAAAGGCACAAAGTTTGCAGTCAAGGTAACAGACATTCGTGTAGTTTAAATGGGTGTTCTGGATAAAGTACACACGATTGTCATTCCATTTTCTGCGTACACTGTCGGCCAAAAAACCGATGTTCAGAAGGTCGGGGGACGTCATGAGAAACATACCATCTTCAAAACTCAAACGTTTACCTGCGTGAACTTTTTCGGAAACAGTCTGCATCTGATCCGGTTTCAGCTTTATGTGAGCCGCCTCCTTCACCCTTATATTTCCTATATTATACTACTGGTTGTAAGAAAATTAAAGCCGATGGAAGAAATACACATCGAATTTTGAGCAAAAACAATTGTTTTTTTATGGAAAAAAAGGTAGAATGGAAGCAATCACCGTTTTAAGAAGGGCAACCTTGAAAAAGGGAGGTAGTGTGATGGGGAATAAGTATGGTTACAATGATTTTCAACAAGAGCATCTGGAACTTCTCCGTATGAAAATGATGGAAACGGCCCGGACACACGGCTTTCATCATCCGTTGGTGCTTTACTACAGTCATGAAGTTGACCAGGAACACAACCGTATGCTCGGCCTTCAGTATCATGAAAAGAGGTTCCCTTCAACGATTTATCCGACGCGCAAATACTGGCAGGTTGTTTGATTCCTGCGGCGAAAAACGATATACTAAGATAAAGTCCTGCGGTCAATATACAGGTGCAGGATAAGGAGGTACAGGGTATGATTACTATTACAGAATCCGCTGCAGCGCAGGTTAAGAAAATGAAGGAAGAAGAAGAAGACCCGAACCTTAAGCTTCGTGTCAGCGTGAAGGGCGGAGGCTGTTCCGGTCTCTCCTACGGACTCGGCTTTGACACAGAAGCAGAGGGAAACGACCACAAGCTCGAGCAGAACGGTCTTGATGTTCTTGTGAACAGTGAAGATGCTGACGTTCTGCAGGGAGTGGTCATTGACTATAAACAAAATATGATGGGCGGCGGTTTTACAATTGATAACCCGAACGCCATCGCCAACTGCGGCTGCGGCAGCTCGTTTAAAGCGGCAACCAGAACCGGAACACCGGAAGACTGCTGATCATTCAGACAGATTTACGAAGGTGACTGTTCTGCCTCCTTTCAGCGGATGATACATTCCGTTAAAAGGGGGCTTTGTCGTTACTTACAAAGCCGGAAGAGAGCAGATTACAAAGAAACAGGAAAGGTGACAAAAATGAATCAGTACATTTATTCCTACCACATTATATCTACAGATGAGAAAAGCAGATTTGGTGTCGCCGCTTCCAACCAGGAAGAAGCCGATGCCGGCATCAGGGAAGCAATTGCCGATATTGAATTTACGGAACCGGAAGATATCCAGTCTATAACATTCGACCGCGTCATTGAGGAAAAAGACAATTATTTCGAATGCGAAGGCTGCACCTGAGAATCGCTGCTGCAGCGATTCTTTTTTTACACAAAGGTCTGTTTGAGACTGTGCGCGAGCTTTGGCAGAAAATCTGCATTTCAGTCAAACCTCCACTGCCGAGAGTGTTTACATGTTCTTTCCTATGAAAAGCTGGATGCCTTTCCCCGGGATCCAGCTGATATATGTTGACACGTTATGTCAGGATTTTTAAAGGAAAAGGTTGAAAAACATAAAAAAAAGACATATCATGTTAAGTGTAAACTGTGTCTCTGCATGTTTTTTTGAACATAATGAAAAGATAATTTCGTCATTCATATTCTTTCGTCTTATGAACCAGACGTTTTTTTCTTAAACTGTATACGTGAAATAAATCACATACAGCATGTAAAGATAAAGTGGATTGGACATACCTGAGATAACGAAATCATTTAACATTGGATGTGATGAACATGGCGGTTAAACCAACTATACTCATTTTAGGAGCCGGCTACGGCGGCATGGTGACAGCGTCAAAGATTGCGAAGCAGTTCGGATCCAACGATGCGAATGTCACCCTGATCAGTAAACATAACTATCATTACCAGACGACATGGCTGCATGAACCGGCAGCCGGAACAATGGATCCGGACCGGACACGCATGCCGATCAGTTCCGTCATTAACACGAACAAAATCAAATTTGTGCAGGATGAAGTGAACGAAATCAAAAAAGAGGAAAACAAGGTCGTACTGAAAGAATCAGGTGAAATGGAATACGATTACCTGGTTACCGCTCTCGGTGCCGTTCCGGAAACGTTCGGTGTCGGCGGCGTGTTTGAACATGCTTTCAGTAAATGGACAGTTAACGGTGTGCGGGAAATAAAAGAGCATATTGAATATCTGTTCGCCAAATACAACAATGAGCCGGAACCACGCGATGATTATCTGACATTTGTCGTAGCAGGAGCCGGGTTTACGGGAATGGAGTTCATCGGTGAATTGAGCAAACGGATTCCGGAACTCTGCCAAAGCTACGACGTCCCTAAAAATAAAGTGAAAATGTATGTTATTGAAGCAGCGCCGACAGCGCTTCCCGGATTCGATCCTGAATTGGTGGAGTATGCGATGAATCTGCTTGAACACCGCGGGGTGGAATTCAAAATCAACCAGCCGATCAGCGAGGTAAATGCTGAAGGGGTTGTACTAAAAGACGGCGAAGAAATCAAATCCCAGACAGTAGTTTGGGCCACCGGTGTCCGCGGTCACCCGGTCATCGAACAAGCCGGCTTTGAAAACATGCGCGGACGTGTGAAGGTGGAACGGGATCTCCGTGCACCGGGCGAAGACAACATCTTCATTATCGGCGACTGTTCTCTTATCATTAACGAAGAAACTGAACGCCCCTATCCTCCGACTGCCCAGATTGCCATGCAGCAGGCGGAAACGGTGGCGGACAACCTTCTTGCTCTTATCAAAGGCAGTGAACTAAAGGAATTCAAGCCGGATATTAAGGGAACAGTAGCATCGCTTGGTGGAAAAGAAGCAATCGGTGTTGTTGGAAATAAGAAATTATACGGTACCTCGGCGAACTTTATGAAAAAAATGATTGATAATCGGTATCTCTGGATCCTGGGCGGAGCCGGCCTGATGCTGAAACGAGGAAAAAGTCCGTTGTAAATGATGTTTTCACCCCTGCGCGGCGGGAAACTGCTCCGCAGGGTTTTTCTTTGTATAGGTGCACCGATTCAGGATTTTTAGCGGGGATGCACATGGCCCCGGCCACAAAATGGTCAAAGTAATGGTGTATAATAAACAAACTGAATGTCGTCCTGCTGGAGGTGAGAAGGAAAGTGACCGGAATTGCTAGTCTGCCTCAGCTCATTATATCCATGATGCTATTTTTACTGCTTTTTTTCGGGATTGGTTTTTTATTGAACATGATTCTGCGTTCCACTTGGATCATGGCTGTAACCTATCCTATTATTGTTATTCTGATTATTGATGAAGTCGGGATCTTTGACTATATATTTTCACCCGGATCTTCTTTCGGTGCGTTGGGTGGACACGTTGCAAACCTGCAGTCAGTGGACATCCTGATTCTGATTTTTGGTCTGATTGGTGCCATCTTAGCCGGCGTTGTTATTAAAATGCTGCGGAACCGGGGTTATCAGATGTTTTAAGGCTTCACAACGTCTCTATGCATAAACGTATGAATTTCTGGAAATGCTGTGTTGGTGAGAGGAGTGGTCTCATGCAACGCAGCATTTTTAGAAGATTACTTATGGGTGCGCTGTTTACTGCTGCACTGGTCACTACCATTTCCTATATTACAAATGTAAAAGCCGAGGAACTGCCGCGCTATTTTTATGATTATTTTCAACAGACGAACAACATGGAAAAAAGCAGTACAGAGCTTCCGCAAAAAGGTGATGTCAAACATGCAGGCAGACAGATCCCAAAAGCAGAATCCCTTTTTAACGTAGAAGGCGGTTTGACAAAGATGGTGACAGCCACCGGTTATACCGCCGGATACGAATCCACTGGGAAAACAGAATCGCACCCGGGGTACGGCATAACGTATTCGGGCGTAAAAACCCGCAGAGACCGGGTATCCACTGTTGCTGCAGATCCTTCTGTGTTTCCGATAGGAACTCTCCTGTACATTCCGGGTTACGGGTACGGGATGGTTGCTGATACCGGATCGGCTATTAAAGGAAGAAAAATTGACTTATATTATGAATCGGTGAAAGATGTGTATGAAGAGTGGGGGAAACGTGATCTTCAGGTTTTTGTGCTGAAAGAAGGAGACGGTTCTTTAACAGAACCGGAAATGGAAGCAATAAATAAAGAAGGGAGTTTACCGGTGTTTAAACCGGTCCCTTCTTCTATATAAGTGCAACAGAACGAGCAGCCGTTTTAACCGACGAGCTGTTTTTTAATGTTTTTTACCAAATCGGCATGTAATAATGTCCTGCCCATGCAAAGGCCAGTCCGACGAGACAGCCGAAAAAGACTTCAATCGGCTGATGTCCGAGAAGTTCTTTCAATTCCTCGCGCTTTTCCGTTTCCTGTTTTTTCTGCCACGACTTTGCTTCGGAGACAAACTTGTTAAAGTCCACTACGAGTTGGTTTAACACGGTTGCGTGATACCCGGCATGTCTTCTCACACCGGTTGCATCAAACAGCACAATCACCCCGAAAACCATACATATGGCGAATAAAGCGGAATCAAAACCGTGTTCGAAGCCTATAGCCATAGAGACCGCGGTCACAGCAGCCGAATGGGAGCTCGGCATCCCGCCTGTACTGGTTATGAGGGTGACGTCCCATTTTCTGGATGCGATAAACGACAGGGGAATTTTTACGACCTGCGCGAAAAGGATAGAGCAGAGCGCGGCCCAAAGAGGGAAATTCTGCAGTATTTCCATAGTCAGTGTACGTCCTTTCACTAGGTGGCATGATGATATTCAATACCGGTGATCGATTGGAGGTTGGATGCCATATTTTAGATTGCTCAAGGCCGGCACCCTTTTCCACACACCTATTCATTTAAAAATCAGCGATTCATTCTTATAAGAAACAAGTCAGCATAAAATCGTGCATATAATATTGTATCATAGGAACACCTTTTACCGTTCCATAGTTTTCTTGTCCAATTCCGGAGATAAGACGAGAATGCTTCAGTCATATTACAGATATGGTTTCCTTTTCCATGCTTATTCCTGATTACAGGCGTATACGGCGCTGTATGCTTAGTGGAGGTGTTTGAATATATAAAAGAACACAGGTAAGATAATGAAAATACTGATTTTTTGAAGTATTTGCAATGAATAAAGGTGTGCTGATGATGAAGAATGTACTGAAAATGATGGATAAAGCTTTAACCCGTATAGAAGAAAGCATTTTAAGTCTTTCTATCTTAACGATTACCGTGATGGTTGCCGGTAATGCGGTCAGCCGGAATTTTTTCGGACAGAGCTGGTCTTTCGCCTCGGAAATCAGTGAACTTGCTCTCTATACGGCGACATTTATGGGGATAAGCTATGCAGCAAGAAAAGGAAGGCATATCACGATGTCAGCTCTTTTTGATAATGTCCCTTTTCTCTTCCGTAAAACACTGGCTGTTTTGATTCCCTTCGTTACAGCCGTTGTTCTGTTTATCATGGCTTATTTCTCCTATGAATATGTTCAGTCCACGTCTGGGCGTGTTACCTCTGCTCTGCGCCTCCCGTATTACTGGATGAATATCTGGGCGCCAATCGGCTTTCTCCTCGGCGGGATTCAATTCCTCCGTAATTTTTGGGTGAATGTTAGAAACAAAGAGGTTTTCCTGGCGGAGGAACGCAAGGATTATCAGTCCGGTGAGGAAGCAGAACAACCACAGAGTACGACGTAAACTACAGAGAATAGCGGGGAATGGCAGATGGTTACGACATTGTTGCTCATTATGATCGTATTTTTAATACTGGGTTTTCCGATGATGATTCCGCTTATACTGGCGCCGCTTGTGATTGTGCTGTTTTTCCTGCCGCAGGTTCAGCCATTTTTGATGATACAGCAGATGATGAGCGGCATATCAGAACCGATACTGCTGGCCGTTCCGCTGTTTATTTTTGCAGCTGACATTATGTCTATGGGGAAAACATCCAACCGCCTGCTTGATTTTGTTGGTTCGTTCGTTGGACATCTGCGTGGCGGTTATGCCATCACCACGGCAGCAGCCTGCACATTGTTTGGTTCCATTTCCGGTTCCACGCAGGGAACGGTCGTTGCAATTGGCACCCCGATGCGGGAGCGTCTGCTGAAAGTGGGTTACAAAGATTCCACCGCCATTGCACTGATTATTAATGCAAGTGATGTTGCACTGCTTGTGCCGCCGAGTATCGGCATGATTATTTACGGGCTTATATCGCAGACATCAGTCGGTGATCTGTTTATTGCCGGTATTCTGCCGGGACTTTTGATTTTCGCATTTTTTGCATTGTATGCATGGCTTCATGCCAGGATATTTAAGATTCCACTGGCAGTGAAAGCTACCTGGAAAGAACGTTTCCAGTTTACGTGGAAAGCTGTGTTTCCGCTGATGTTTCCGGTGATTATCATTGGCGGGATTTACCAGGGATTTTTCTCCCCGACCGAAGCAGCCGGCATATCTGTACTGTATGCATTGCTGCTGGAACTGGTGGTTTTTCGTTCCTTCAGTATTAAAAAGGTGCCGGGCATTGCTCTTTCGACCGGACTTGTCACCTCCGCTGTTTTTATTCTCGTGGCAGGCGGGCAGGCTTTTGCGTTTACCATGAGCATTACCGGTATTCCCGGAATGATTGCAGATACGTTCCTCTCCGGAAGTCCGGGACCGATAGAAGTGCTGATTATTGTATCGATTTTTTTCTTTGTTGGATGTATGTTCGTCGATCCAATCGTCGTTATTCTGGTTCTGACGCCTATATTCCTGCCGGCGGCAAATGCCGCGGGAGTGGACCCGGTGCATCTCGGGGTGATTGTTACATTTCAGGCGGCTCTTGGATCGGCGACGCCGCCGTTTGGAGTGGATATATTTACGGCAAGCGCCGTCTTCAATCGTTCTTATCTTGATACAATACGTGGTACACCGCCGTTTATTGTTATGATGCTGATTGTTTGTGTTTTGTTGATTGCATTTCCTGAGATTTCTCTCTTCCTGCTTCCGGAATAAGCAGAAGATTGAAATATAGATTAATTATTCTAGAAGGGGGAAACACATATGAAAAAAGGGAGATTGAAATGGCTGTTTGGCACGATGTTGTCTTCGTCACTCATCCTTGCTGCCTGCGGAGGCGGAGGCACACAAGAAGAAACGGGTGACAGCGGTGGAGAGTCAGGAGGAAGTTCTGATTCCGGTGGAGGAGAAGAGGCTGCCGGAGGAGAAGAAAGCTATGAATGGCGCTTCATCACAGAAGAAAGTAAAGGGCAGATGCAGTATGAGTATGCGCAGGAGTTTGCCGATCGTCTTGCTGAAAAATCCGATGGGCAGATTTCAATAGAAGTACTTGAATTCGGCGGATTGGGAACCGAAGTGGACCAGGTTGCCCAGCTTCAGAGCGGTGCAGTGGAAATGGCTATCATTTCACCTGGATTCACCGGTACGATGGTAGAGGAAGGACAGGTTTTTGCGCTGCAGTTCCTGCTTCCGGACAACCAGGAAGATGTCCATGAACTGCTGGAATCAAGCGAGGCGCTGAATGAGGATCTTGCGGGTTTGTATGAAGAACAAAATATCATGCCGCTTTCCTTTTTTACGGAAGGTTTTATGCAATGGACAGGGAGCAGGAAATTAGCGGAGCCATCCGATTTTGAAGGGTTTACGATGAGAACCCAGGATTCTCCGCTGATCCGTCAGTCTTATGAACAGTACGGGGCGGATTCAACCGTTATGAGTGCCGGTGACCTGTATACCAGTCTTCAGAATGGCGCGGTGGACGGACAGGAAAATCCGATTTTCTTCATCGCCGATTCCTCGTATCATGAAGTGCAGGACCACATGACCATTTCCAACCATAACTCATATGTTGCGATGATGACGGTGAATCCAACTTTCTACAACGATCTTCCGGAAGATATCCAGAGTATGTTCGATGAAACAGTGGAAGAAATGCGGGACGTCGGTTTTGAGCTTCAGGATAATCTGAACAGCGAGCTCCTTTCCGACATTGAAAATAACGAAGATACGCCGACCGAAATAACGGAGTTAACGTCCGAACAACGGGATGCGTTCCGCGAACTCGCTCTCCCGATGCGTGAATTTTACCGGGAAAACGGAGGCGCGGAAGCAGGTGCTATTCTCGATAAGCTGGAATCTGAAATCGAAGACATTACTGGATCTTAACTAAAAAGCCCGATCAGGTGCAGAACGCTGCCTGATCGGGCTTTTTTGATGGCTGGCTGGCAGATACTCCACAGCCTTTGTTCTATTTAAGCTGATTGTTTTGACGGATGAGAGGCAGCAGAGCGACCCAGCCGGTGGTGCAGTTTCGGTACGGCTGCTGCGGTCAAAGCGGTAAGAATGACATCTTTCACAAGCGGTAACGCCATCCATGTCCATAATAGTCCATAACTGAACCCATCCGGTGCATCTGCGATCCACAGGTACGCATAATACATGTACGTTGTCCCCAATGCGTAGTTAATGATAAGACTGAGAAAAGCACCTGTAAAAAATGTGGGTAGACCAGGTTTTGATTTCATTTCTACCATTTTTCCTGTTACAAAAGCCATGACGATAAAAGATAGTATAAATCCAAAAGTTGGGCTGAGGAGCGCGCGTATACCTCCGGAAAATTCCGAAAATACCGGCACTCCCACCAGACCGATCAGCATGTACACTACCATGGAAAAAGCGCCGAGGCGGCTGCCAAGCAAAGCGCCGGCTGCAATCGCAATGATGGGCTGCAGGGTGATAGGCACCCCGCCAATCACGAGAAACGCGGCGATATTGGCCCCGATTCCCATCAATGCAGCGAAAAGAGCTGCCGAAACAATGTCCAAAGGTTTAAAATTCATACTACATCCCCCTTACATTCGTTCTTCTGTGTAACCAGCGTAAAGGACCGGCTGCTATTTGTCAACGTATTTTGTTTTTAAGTTAACAATGTATTACTTGACTAAGCGCAGGGGTGTTTGTATAGTATACAACCAACCTATATGATTCGGAGGATGTCGGTTATGGTCCGTAATGACAGCATGACAATAATTGCTCACCGGGGCAGTCCGGCTCCCGGCGCAAAAGAAAATACGGTCAAGTCCTTTCAGCGCGCCGCAGCGCTTGGAGCCGATATGATGGAAACCGATATACGACGGACAAAAGATGGACAGCTGGTCTGTGCCCATTACCGCTCCTGGAGAGGGAAGGCGATTCAACATATGTCCTACAGTGAATGGAGAGCCATGACACAAAAAAGAGAGGGCTGGACGCCGGCATTACTGCAGGATCTGCTGCCCATGTTTCACGAAGGATATACATTTAATTTGGAATTAAAAGAAAAAGGTCTGGAAAAACAAGTGCTCAGTGAAATTCCCGATTATACCAATCTTTTGTTCTCGTCCTTTGATGAAAAGATCATTCAATATATCAAACAGATCGAACCTTCCTGCCAAACGGCGCTGCTCATTGGAAGATTTGATCTGAGTCAGGAACGCAGAAGACCGTTTCAATGGTGGAGGGATTATTTTCCCGAAAGAAGATTAAAAGAAGCGAAGGCTGATATCGTTTGTCCGCATTTCCGCCTCGCCGGACGCTGTTTTATTGAACGGATGCATCAGAAAGGATATAAAGTTTATGTCTGGACGGTCAATCACCCGGGACGTCTGAAAAAATTAAAAACATACGGGGCAGACGGTGTTTTTACGGATAACGTAGGAGAGGCAGAACGAATGATTTAACGACCGGTCTGAATTGCTAAATGAAGCGCTGTCGTTGTATGATGGAAGAAAGGTAACAAAAAGGAGTGTTTTTAGATGGCACGTGTAGAAAGTTTTGAACTGGATCATACCAAAGTAAAAGCACCGTACGTCAGACACGCCGGATTTCAGCGGGTCGGTACAGACGGGATCGTCAATAAATTCGATATCCGGTTCGCCCAGCCTAACAAAGAAAACATGACACCGCCGGTCATTCACACGCTGGAACATCTTCTTGCGATCAATATCCGCAAGTACGCAGAAGAATACTCCCATTTCGAAGTGATTGATTTGTCACCGATGGGGTGCCAGACCGGTTTTTATCTCATTATGAACGGTGAACCGGAAATTGCGGAGTTAATTGATATTCTGGAGAAGACAATGGAGGATTCGCTGACGTATGAAGAGGTTCCTGCTGCCACGGAAGAGCAGTGCGGCCAGGCGAAACTTCATCATCTCGATAACGCCAAAGAATGGATGAACTACTGGCTCAACCAGGATAAAGAAGAACTGAAAAAGGTGTTTTAAGGAAACTGTAAGCCTGGGATACCATTAAAATGCTCCCGGTTATCAATCAACATTGATAACCGGGAGCATTTCTTTTTGGAGCGGTTTATGAATTTTGTTGGTCGTACTCGAGGGCGCGGTCTATGAGATTTTCTATATTGTAGTCTCTGCTGTTCGTAATATCGGCTTTCAGCACATGATTCATCAAATTCAGTGCCAGTGTATTATCTTCTGAACTGTTGGAGGCCGTGCAGTCCCCGGGGACAAACAGTTGATAGTGTCTCATGTAGGCATCGTTGGCCGTGAAATGGACACACATATTACCGGCCACCCCCGTGATAATCAATGTTTTCACTTCCAGGTAATCAAGCAGAATATCAAGCGGTGTCGCAAAAAAGCCGGAGAACTGCGGTTTCAGTACAAAATAATCGTCATCGTCGGGTTCAACCAGTTCCGTGACAGGTTTTCCTTTTACATCATCGCGTTTGCAGTGGGCGACCAGCTCCTGAAAATCACTCTGCCAGCGGCCGTAATTATCATTCACGTATAGAACGGGGATCCCGTAAGCTTTGACTCTCTTTTTTAGAGCTGCAATATTTTCCGCCGCAGCAAGCGCATGCGGGAATAGATAATCTCTGTCCTCAAACTCCATGTCATTAATCATATCCAGTACGATCAAAGCAGTAGAGGATTTCTCTACGATATGAGGCGTTGCTTCTGCCATGTTTATCCCTCCAATACTCTCTTTGTCATCTTTCCCCAATCCCTCCATGTTAAATCTGAAATACAATGTCACCCTGGTTGTTCATATGATAAGATAGACGGTAATGAGAAAAGTTAAAGTAGCATGGTACGTTTGAAAGGAGAGGCAGAGATGGAAAAGCATGAACTGGAAATACTGAAACTTGTGGAAGATAACGGCCGCCTCGGTGTCCCTGCAATCGCCAAAATGGTGGACCGGGAAGAAAAGGAAGTACAGGCGGTATTGGATAAATTGGAAAAAGAAAATGTGATCGTAAGTTATGCTGCCGTTGTAAACTGGAGCAAAGTGGAAGAGCAGGAAGGCGTGACGGCCATGATTGATGTGAAAGTAACGCCGCAGCGCGGGGTTGGTTTTGATGAAGTGGCCGAACGGATCTACCGCTTTCCGGAAGTCAAAGCGCTTTATCTCGTCTCCGGTGCTTACGATTTATCTGTCGTTATTGACGGAAAAACAATGTCTGAAATCGCCGGCTTTGTTTCAGAAAAACTGTCTACGCTCGAATCAGTTATTTCCACCACCACCCATTTCCGTCTGAAAACCTATAAGCATGACGGCGTGGTATTTGAAGACGGGGAAGACGATGATAAAAGGATTGTGGTGTCGCCATGAGCACCCCGTTTGTAAGAAAAACCAATCGGTTGTCGGAGGCGGTGCAGCATATCCAGCCATCGGGTATCCGGCGTTTCTTTGATATGGCGTCTACGATGGAGGATGTCATTTCGCTCGGCGTCGGAGAACCGGATTTTGTTACCCCTTGGAATGTCAGGGAAGCAAGCATTGACTCGATGGAAAGAGGTTACACCGCCTATACAGCCAATCCCGGCCTCCCCGAACTCCGGCAGGAAATTTCGAAGTATCTCGATGAACGATTTACCACCCCGTATGATCCGGAAAAGGAAATCATCGTCACGGCAGGAGCGAGCGAAGCGATAGATATCGCTGTCCGTTCCACCGTGAACCCCGGGGAGGAAGTCATTATCGTCGAGCCCGGTTTTGTATCCTACGCGCCGGTTGTTTCCCTGGCTGGGGGAGTTCCGGTTTCGATTGGAACGAGAAAAGAAAATGAATTCAAATTGACAAAAGAAGAACTGGAAGCGGCGGTTACCCCCAATACCAAAGCTGTCATGATCAGTTTTCCGAATAACCCCACAGGAGCCGTAATGACAAAAGAAGAACTAGCTCCGCTTGTCGATGTTATCGAACGTAACGATATGCTTGTGTTTTCCGATGAAATTTATGCGGAGCTCAGCTACGATGACAATCATTGCAGTTTCGCCGCTCTCCCGGGGATGAAAGACCGGACGATCCTTATTTCAGGGTTCTCCAAAGCGTTTGCGATGACAGGCTGGCGCCTCGGGTTTGTATGTGCCCCGGCCGACATCACAGCTGCGATGCTGAAAATTCATCAGTACATTCTGATGTGTGCTTCCACACCTGCTCAGTTCGGGGCCCTGGAAGCGCTGCGAAGCGGCCGGGATGATGTGGATCGTATGATAATAAGCTATAAGCAGCGGCGCAATTACATTGTAAAATCTTTTGCCGAAATCGGTCTGTCCTGTCATGTTCCGGGCGGGGCATTTTATGCCTTTCCTTCGATAGAGGACACCGGTATGAGTTCCGATCAGTTTGCGGAAGGATTGTTGAAAGAAGAGCGCGTGGCCGTTGTGCCCGGCAATGTCTTCGGTGAAGGCGGCGAAGGGCATGTCCGCTGTTCCTATGCCACTTCCATGGAATCCCTGGAGACAGCGATTGAACGGATGGGGCGTTTCCTGGAGAGGCACTCTTCCTAAAACAACAGAAGGTACAGATACAGAAAGGGCTGCCCCGGAAGATCTACCGGGACAGCCTGTTTATTCCCCTCATGCGTTGTTACCAGACGCCGAGGACGTCCAGGAAAGCGGCCAGAATGGCAGCTGGTGTGATGTAGCGTAGAAAGAAGAGCCATACCCGGAAGAACCCGACGGATAGGCTGGATCCGAGAAGCAGTTCATCCTGCAGCATGCTTGGTTTCAGGCGCCACGAAACAAAAACCGCAATCAAAAAGGCGCCGAGCGGAAGCAGAATGTTGCTGACGAGAAAATCCACCTGGTTGAAAAAGGTATCGCCCAGTATCAGCCAGTCGGACAACACGCCGTACGAGAGGTTCGACGGAATGCCGAGCAGAAAGATGGAGGCCCCGCCGAGCCATGCTGCTTTTCTGCGCCTCTCCGGACGTTGGTACGAGGCGGAGGAGACGACGATTTCAAGCAGGGAAAATGCCGATGTTAACGTGGCAAACAGCAGGAGAAGTAAAAACAAAGAGAAAAACACGGACCCAAACGCAATTTCACTGAACACAGCCGGAAGGACGGCGAAAATAAGACCAGGCCCCTGACTCGGTTCCAGCCCGAATGCAAACACGCCTGGAAAAATCGCGAGGCCGGCAAGAAACGCAATAAGAATGCTTAAACCGACGATTGAAAACGCCGACCGGACCAGGCTTTCTTTTTTGGACAGATAAGAACTGTAGGTCACCATGATGGAAACACCAAGGCTCAATGAGAAGAAAGCCTGACCGAGAGCAAACAGAACCGTTCCGCCGTCCAGACTGGAAAGGTCCGGCTGAAGAAAGAAGCGTATGCCTTCCATTGCTCCCTCCAGGGTGACAGAACGTACGACGAGAACGGCAAAGATGAGAAACAATGCCGGCATCATAATCGTGCTTGCCCGTTCAATTCCTTTTTGTATCCCTTTTTGCACAACAAGAATGGTAAGAAGAATAAATACCAGATGAGCAGCGCCGACTTCCCAGTGGTTGGAGATAATCGACTGAAATAAGGTGCTGTAATCTCCGTCGGGAGGGTTGGTCAGGCCGCCCGTTAAACTGCGGATAAAATAGGTAAGAATCCAGCCGCCTACAACAGCGTAAAACGAAAGAATCAGACAGGAGGAGACAATCCCGAGTATCCCAACCAGGTGCCAGGAACTCCTGGGTGCCAGTTCTTTGTATGCCTCAATTGGTGGTTTCTGCGTTCGGCGGCCGATGACGAACTCCGCCAGAAGCAGGGACGTTCCAAGAAGAATCGTAAACAAAAGAAAAACGAGGAAAAATGCCCCGCCACCGCTTGTTCCGGTCACATATGGAAGTTTCCAGACCGCCCCGAGTCCGATGGCCGACCCGGCTGCAGCCAGTATAAAGCCTAATTTAGAATGCCACTGATCTCTATTCATGCGTGCGCCTTCCTTTCATCAAACGATGTAAACATCTCAAAAACCATATCGGAAAACAAGGAGTACTGTCAATGAAAACCGGGACATTTCCAGAAGAAATCGGGAACTGGATCCAAGCGCACTGCCATCATTCTATATGAAACACATGAAAGTATGTTCTTCCTTTCATTGCTTCTGGAAAAGCATGTTAAAATTAATAGTTAAGAGTATTTCATTCGAAGCGGAAAAAAGGTGATATAGGTTGTATGTGATCGTGTCTATTCTATTATCTATAGTACTGGGCTGTGTCCTGCTCACGATGGGGTATGTCATCGGCGGTATTCTCGCTTTCGGCATCATTGCAGGTTCTCTGTTCCGCGCCCTCTCTCTGCTGCATGACATCAGTAAACGGCTGGAAAAAACAGCGCCGAAGCAGGATAAGGCAAAAGAAGCTTATGAGAACTATCTGAAGGAAAAAGAAAATCAAATTTGATATGGTTTCCTGATTCATTTTTAATAAATAAATTGCTGAACAGGGCAGGGATGTGATATAATTTGATGGCTAATAAATATTTAGGAGATGTTTGAATGTCGGTAGAGCAATACGAGGTTGGCAGTTACGTTGAGGGCAAAGTTACAGGAATTAAACCATTCGGGGCTTTTGTCGCTCTTGATGAAAATAAACAGGGACTCGTTCATATCTCTGAAGTCGCTCATGGGTATGTAAAGGATATCAATGATGAACTTGCAGTCGGTGACCAAGTGAAAGTAAAAATCAAGTCCGTGGATGCGGACAGCGGCAAGATCTCACTTTCCATCCGTGATACACAGGAAGCACCGGAAAGAGAAGAAAAGAAACCCAGTAACAGCGGCGGAGGTCCCAAAGGCGGACCCAATAAAGGCAGTCAGCAGAAAAATCAAGGGTTCAATACCCTCGAAGATAAGCTTAAAGACTGGTTGAAGCAGTCGAACGAAATTCAGGCTGATTTAAATAAGCGCATCCGTAAATAATGAAAAGAAGGGGCATTCCGTGACAAACGGGAAACGCCCCTTCTTTTTTACGTGAAATGTCGGATTACCGCTGAGGTTCGGGGCTTCGTTCCAGTTCTTCATCCGGTTTGAACAGAACCGAGATGCTGTAAAGGCCGGCGATCCCCACCAGGGCATAGATAACACGGGACATCGCTTCTGCCTGGCTTCCAAAAACCGCCGCAATAAGATCAAATCCAAAAAATCCAATGAGACCCCAGTTTACAGCACCTATAATGGTCAGAACAAGAGCAGTACGCTGTATGCCGCTCATACTCCTTCACCCCCCTTCACCTGTGTCGCGCTTACGACTTATCATGAGAAAATAGCGCATGCTTTATTCATGATACATGAAAAAGAAATCCTTTCAGTACGTCAGGTGGTCCCTCATAAAAATAGCTTGAATTTATAGGCATCGTTCTATACATTGGAAGAAGAGACTTTACACCTTGGAGGGACCTTTATGCCAAAAGACATTCAATTTGATTACAGTAGTGCTCTCCCGTTTTTTGATGAACAGGAACTGGAACAGCTGAAGAGCCAGGTACATACTGCCCATACGGCTATTCATGAGCAGACAGGGGCGGGAAGTGATTTTCTAGGCTGGGTCGACCTGCCGCAGCAATATGATAAAGAGGAATTCGCCCGTATTCAGCAGGCGGCGGCGAAAATCAAAAGTGATTCCGACGTTCTGCTTGTACTTGGAATCGGCGGATCGTATCTTGGAGCGAAAGCCGCCATTGAAAGCCTCACCCACACGTTTGATAAGGAGCGCGGGGGTCCGGAAATTTATTTCGCCGGCCACCACATCAGCCAGTCCTACATCCGTGACTTGATGGATATACTGGAAGGCAAAGACGTCTCGATCAACGTCATTTCCAAATCCGGCACGACAACCGAGCCGGCCATTGCCTTCCGGATTTTCCGTGACTTTCTGGAGAAGAAATACGGGAAAGAAGAAGCGGCGGAACGTATTTACGCGACGACCGACAAGGAAAAAGGAGCATTGAAGACGCTCGCCGATGAACAGGGTTACGAAACCTTTACTGTGCCGGATGATGTCGGCGGCCGTTATTCTGTTCTCACCGCTGTCGGTCTTCTTCCCATTGCAGCGGCCGGACTGGATATTGAACAGATGATGCAGGGTGCTGATGCCGCCCGCCGTACATACGCCGAGCCAGACGTCATGAAAAATGAAGCGTATCAATACGCGGCCATCCGCCATGCCCTTTATCAAAAAGGAAAAGCCATTGAGCTGCTCGTGAATTACGAGCCGAGCCTTTCTTACGTTTCCGAATGGTGGAAGCAGCTGTTCGGTGAAAGTGAAGGGAAAGACCACAAAGGCATTTTTCCGGCTTCAGTGAACTTTTCAACAGATCTTCATTCCATGGGGCAGTACGTGCAGGAAGGACGCCGCCATTTGTTTGAAACCGTGCTTCAGGTTGACAACGCCGGAGAGGATGTCACGATTCCTGAAACGGAGGATGACCTCGACGGCCTGAACTACCTCGCAGGACAGTCTATGGATTTCGTCAACGAAAAAGCGTTCCAGGGCACGCTCCTGGCTCATACGGACGGCGATGTTCCGAATCTGGTACTTCGTATACCGGAAATGAATGAATATTATTTCGGATATCTTGTGTACTTTTTCGAAAAAGCATGCGCCGTCAGCGGCTACCTGCTCGGGGTCAATCCGTTTGACCAGCCGGGCGTGGAAGCCTATAAAAAGAACATGTTCGCGCTTCTTGGAAAGCCCGGCTTTGAAGAGCAGCAGCAGGAACTGGAAAAGCGACTGAATCAGTAAGTGCGGATCCCGGAGAAATTTTCTCCGGGATTTTTGTATGAAAAGGGGAAGGCGGGAAAAAGTAAGAACAAAAAGAAGGCAGGGAATGTCATGATCGAAATACCTTCAAAAGTGGAAGGACACCGCTTTGTTCTTCATGATCTGGAGAAAAAGCTGAAACCGCTCGGCTATGATATCGGAGGCGGCTGGGAATATGATCACGGCTGTTTTGATTATAAAATGTCGGATGAAGGGGAGTATCTTTTTTTTCGTGTGCCGTTTGAGGCGGTAGATGGAGAACTGGACAAAAAAGGGGTGAAAGTCGCTGTCGGACGTCCGTTTGTCTTGTCCCATGAGTACAAGGTAGGTCCGGATCATATTGAAGAGCCGTACAATGCCGTCGTGAATCAGTTTCAGACCCCGCAGGACAAAGATGCGGAAGTAACCGATCCCTGGGTGGAGCAGGGAAAGAGGCTGAACAAAGAACTTGAGGACATGCTTCTATCGTGAAGATTCCAGCACGAGAAGCGACTGATCCTCCTGCAGTACGTTTTCTTTGTCCGGATGTAAGGTTGTCTTGTTTTCACCGCTGATTCCGATTGGAAGAATCCCCCGGGAAGGGGCAAGACAGCCGATTTCTTTGAATGTTTTACCGATCCACTCTTCCGGGCAGGGGATAGAGCGGAGATAAGGGGAAGCCTCCACGTCCAGCAGCAGTGTAATCGTTTCTGCGATACCCTGTTGTTCGAGACTTTCCGTCATCAGAAGACTGGAAATCATGTTGGATGCAATAATTTCATCTGCTCCGGCATGACGGGCATTGGGAAGCTGATCAGACGTCAGAATTTCAGCGGCGGTATAAATGTCGCCGCTGTAATGCTTTGCCGTAAGCAGGGTAAGAATCGTCTGGGCATCCGCCTGCTGTTCTGTGCCCTCCAGTCCCGATGTAATCACAAGCGCCCGGGCCTGTCTGATATTGGCATGACGAAGAACAGACTGCAGGGTGGGACTGCCTTTTATGAACTGAAGACGCCGGCTGTTATGAAAAGGGGACTCCACCAGCTGATCATCAATCAGTAATACCGAACGATTCGGATACGCGCGCTGGATCTGCTCTATAAACTGACGGCTGCGTTCATTCCAGTTCGCGATGATATAGTGGCCGCAAAAGCTTGATGGAAGCGTTCCTTTCTGCCAGCGGTGTTGTTCTGTTACGGTACTGGATGCCAGATTCGTAACGAAAAACAGCACAAAGCCAATACCGAAAAGAATTAAAATCATCGCAAAAATCCTGCCTGTCATCGTTTTCGGAACAAAATCCCCGTATCCGACAGTCGTAGACGTGACAACGGCCCACCAGACCGCATCAAAAAACGTTGGGAATGCTCCCGGTTCCAATACATGCAGAATGAAAGAAAAGCTGGTGAGAATCAATAGAATAATGAAAAGCAGACGGACCAGTACCGGGATCCGGTCGTAAAAGCGGACAGCAGCATGCAGCATGAACGTACCCCTCCCCCGAAAAAAATCGTGTTGGTACCAATATAGCCATGTTATTGCCGTTTCATTCATGGTCTGGTATTGTAGAAAAAAGATGCGCCGGAGGGGGATGCTTCATGATACTGCTGGAATCGATCAGTTTCGGCCTGGCTGTTTTTATCGGATGGCTTCTTTTTGACTATTCCAAAGAAAAACAATGGCGGAAAGAAAAAATCGGAGAATCCTTTATCGTCGGTGTTGTCGGAGCCATCGGATGGGGCGTTTTCGATTTGCTTCTTTTATATTGATTTTGTATTGACAGTTCTCTCAAATGTACTTATAATGAAAATTGTCGTTTTGATACGGGGCATTAGCTCAGTCGGGAGAGCGCTTGGCTGGCAGCCAAGAGGTCATCGGTTCGAGCCCGATATGCTCCACCATACATAATTACGCCAATGACGCCGGTTTGAGGGATTTCCTCGGCCCGGCGTTATTTTTATGATAAAAGGTCAGTTGCAAACAAAACTTACGGTTCTAAGTCAATTGTCGGGGTGGAGGCTATCAGCTTCCGCCCCTTTATCCTACTTGAACGTCCGTAATAGAATTTTGCTCCGTAATCGATCATATCGTTGGAATCCAAAAGGGTTTCGTTTCATAACTTTGGTTTGGTTATTCCTCCCTTCGATAGAACCGTTGGTATAACCAAAGGTGAAGCTGTTTAAAATCTCCGTCTGCCAGTTCTTCAGGGTTTGGGCTGCCTTTTTCAGTTCCGCAAGGCCACTGGCTTCCACCTCTTGATAAAAAGCATATAATCCTTCTTTGATGCCTTGTCCCAGGTTTTCGTTTTCCTGTTCAGTCCGGTCAAACCAGGAGCGGAACATTTCTTTCAGCTGATAAGCATGGGTCAGCTCATGGGATACGTTCAGATACCGCTCTAAATACCAGTACTGCTTCTCACTCAGGGTTTCGAGAGATTTGTGAAAAATATGTTTTATGCGTTTGCAATTCCTGCGGTCGTAGTCATGAAAGTCTTTCTGGACGTTCCGGCGAGCCAGATCCAGGGCCCAGTAGATATAACAGCAGAAATGAAAGCGGTCCGCGATGAGGACTTGATACTTCCTTTGATCTGTATCTCCTTAACAGGCATAATGCTGCTTGCGATACATGAAGTACGAGGTCCGTTCAAACATTTTCAGATGTTGAATCTTCTGTATAAGGTGATCATGAACACGGTTGGTCCTTTTCCCGCATGCCGGGCATCTGTGCGCTTTTCGTTCCTTTTCCACATAAATATAATACGTAGAGCCTACCGTCTTCGTTTTCGTCACGTTGAATTCTTCTAAACCGGGTGAATTCATGGTAAAATGTATAGACACGCAACTCCTATCCTTTCTTGTTTCTCGACAATTCAAGTATAAAGGATAAAGGAGTTTGCGTGTTTTTTTAAGCACGAAATTGTTTTAAACCCCCAACATTTATTGTAGAGCCGAAGACTTTCAGGAAGATATCTTGGGATTACAGGAGCCCGTGAAAGCGATAGAGGAAAAGGCGTGGAGACTCATTTTGGTATCGAGCGCGCGGATGAAATGTTAACGACTTTTAAAAAAGCTTATGATGACTACTACTGAACTATTTACAATAAAATATAATTAAGTGTTTCAGTGTGAGGTCATTGTGTTACAATGTAAGTAAACATGTATACTTTGCTCTAAGAAGCATAGAACTAAAAAAGACCGCAGGTGCTTCCAACACCTACGGTCCTGTACAACAGCCGCTTTAAGAGCGGACGGCTTCAAGTCAGGTCGTCAGAAATAGACCGTTATCCTTGGTGGGGGCGGTCTATTTTCGTTTATTGGACATGATTAGCACGATTAACGTGCCAAACATCAACATTAGCGATAATGTTTGATACGTGTCCATAGGCGTCACCTCCCTTCCGGGAGATTAGCCGACCGCCCTTACAGCCGTTCTGCCGTACAAGTTATATTTTACCATAAACACTCTCGGTTCCGAGGGTGTTTTTAATTATTCCTGAATCCGTGATGAAGAGGGTTAATGTTTGAGTGAAGTTTCTCTCTATATCTATAACTCGTTTCTAATTTAGGAATACGCTGGAGGTAAAGAGGCATCCGCTGCAGGCGGACGTTTTCACTACAAAGCACAAGGGCGGGCATCGGTTCGCTGAGGCTCCCCGTGTCTTCTATGCCGTGGGCAGCGCCTTAAGCTTCTTCCCTGAAGGAAGATCGGTTACGTTCGGCAACGTCCTGGCGGGCACCGATCTGACTCCCAACACAAGCGCCTCCGTTTGATAGGATCTTAGACTGCTGCTTCGACGAACTTCAAGTTCCGCCGCCTTCCGCTCTCCTGCCTTTATTGTCTTCTCTTTAGAAAAGGATGCTTCTGCGGCAACACAAAGAAACCTACAGGGTTTCTATAGGTTCGCTAATCGATAGGACAAGTTGAAGCAAAAGAGGGCGCGTTGTCTTTTTATGCAGGGGTATACCGATGGAATAAACGGATAAAACAGTCTTTCCAGGGGTGGCCGCGAAACAGGGAAAGACGTTGTTCACGTGCATGCTGAACCATCGGTAGACTTGATAGACCGGACGCCGACCGGAACACGGCCGGTATAAATGGTCTTTCCTTCGCGGGGGGTGAAGCTGTTCCACGTTGTTCAGCATGCGCCAGCCATGCTTCAGGAGATTCCCGGCGCGGGTTCCGTTTGATAATGAAATCGGCGCCATGGTCGTCACACAGCTTCAAGTTTTCTTTGGCGTCATTTCCTCCATCCATGCGGACACAAAGCTGTTCCGATGTAATCTGTCCGGCAGAAGCCAGGGCCTGTTGAAGGACCTCCGGCATATTTTTCTGCACATGTTCGTTCCCTTCATGCAGCTGCGCATAGACCAGGTGTCTTTCTTCTCCTAAGTAAGCAAAAGCAGGGTTATAGCCTTCGACCTTTTTATACATGAAACGAACACCTTCTTTTTTGGTGCCGCTGTTATCAAAGGGAGAATGGTCCACATCAAGAGGAAGAAGAGACATATCGTCCGTCTTCTGCGTTGTATCGATTGATACAACCGTCGGGATGAGCGAAGACGACCGTTGTTGTAAAAACCGGGTGTTCTCCTCCCATATTATTGGCAGGGTTTCCGGATGCTGCGCCAGCTGATTGAAACGCTGCCGTAATGTCGGGGAGACGGGACTCCTTGAAGACCAAGGGATTGTTGAAAAAGGCTTCTTCGATCCAGTCAAAATCATGTTTCCCCTCACAGAGAAGTCCGAGATAGCTGTATACTACATCGCCGTGGGAAATGGCGGCCGACGATGTTAAGCCAGGCATAGATAAGGAATGGAGACGTTTATGTAAGTTCACGGATTGAAGGATATAATTATGCGATAAATAATGTATAATGACAGAAAGAAGTTTCTACGAAAGGCGTGATAAGTGTATGGCTATAGAAGAAAACATGGATCAGCGTCTGAAACGTATTAAACCTGTTCTGCAAGAAAAATACCATGTTAGTAAGATTGGTTATTTCGGATCCTTCGCGAGAGAGGAGCAGACAGAGGAAAGCGATATCGATATATTGGTTGAATTTTCAAAACCGATTGGATTAGAATTTGTTTCTCTGAAGGAGTATTTGGAACAGGAACTGGATCGAAATGTTGATCTTGTTACCGTAAAAGCACTGAAACCACAGCTCAAGGAATCAATTTTGAGAGAGGTTATTTATAAATGACGCGTAAGGTTACCTTATATCTGGAAGATATATTAGATTGCATTAATAAAATTGAGAAATACACCTTAGACCTAAGTTTTGAAGAATTTGACCAAAACCAGCTTATAATTGATGCAGTGCTTCGTAACCTCGAAGTGATAGGGGAAGCCGCTAAACATGTTACACCAGAGATTCGTCAAAAGTATTCGCTCATACCCTGGAAAACATAATAGGCTTAAGAAATATTCTTATACATGAATACTTTGGCATTGATGAGCAGATTGTATGGGAAGTCGTCACTGTTGATTTTAAGAATACAAAACCATTGATAGAACAAATGATTAGAGAACTTCAATAAAGAATGGGGCAGTGTAACCGATAACGGTGGGAGAGTGCTTGGCTGGCATCCAAGAGATCATCGGTGCGGGTCCCGATATGCTCCACCAATTCATTTTATATGCTGCTTTGTTATAAAACGCCGCGGCAGACACTCTTTGTTGTACTTCCAAAAGTACATCATACATAATTCTGTAAATGACGCCGGTTTGAGGGATTTCCTCGGCCCGGTGTTATTTTTAGTTTGAGGGGGATTTCGTCGTCCTTAGTTTTGCTGTGGATACGGTGAAATACAGAGGAATAGATTGTGAAATTTCCGAAAAGTACGGGATAAGAATGTGTTCCGGAGACACAATCGGTCCGGGAGGCATCTTCCGGGCTATGCGTGAACTTCCTGAGATCATGGAATGTGTCAAGGACATGGATGAAATGTGTTTCGAAGCCTGGGTCATCAATTATATTAATCCATCGACCGTTCACGGCATGGCTTTAGAAAGGTACGCGCCGAATTTAAAGACATTTGCTTTGTGCGATTCGCATCATATGCTTCATAAAAAGATCATGTACGCCGAGCGCGCGGGCATTATTCAGAATCCGGATGAGTATACCGAAGACATCAATCGTGCCTTTGATCTCCGCATTGCCGGAGTCAATCACTTTACCTGGCTGTTAAAAGCGGAGTATGAAGGAAAGAATGTTCTCCCCTCGATTGCTGAATCATTGAAACATTCGGCCCAGACGGAAACGGCAGGCGGGGACACAGGCGCCAAAGCGCTTCATAATGACTCCATAAGTTATCAGCTGTATGATATTTTCGGGTATGTTCCAACCTGCACCGCTCATACCAAAGAATATGTTTCTTACTGGCAGGGCCTTGGTACGCTGGAAGAGACAATCCCGCCGTTGTCCATCTGGGAAACCGAAGACCGCTATAAACGCCACGAGGAGATGTGGGATCAGATTGATCGTTTCTTAAACGGTGAAACACCGATCAGCGAGTTTATGACCAGCTTTGGTCCGGACCACGCCACCGATGTGATCGAAAACATGGCAGGGGGCTGGGAAAGCCGTTTTACCTTAACACGGGGAATAAGGGTGCTGTGACGAACATGAGTGGTGATTCCTTCCTCGAGTTGTTATGTGATGTCACCTTGGACGGCATACAGCCTTTCCGCGTCGGAGATATGCCTCGTGGCATCCGCGGTATGCAGGAGGAGGTGCTCGATACGCATGAGTTGACGGTGGAGGCCGTGATGGAAGGCGATCGCGCTAAACTTCGCAGGGCTATGCTGACAGATCCGCTTGTGCATTCGATTGCCGATGCCGATCAGATTATTGAAGACCTTCTTGAATTGGAAAAAGATATAATTCCAAAGCATTGGTATGAAAAAAATCCGGTATAACTCATTTTGGCTGCATATTTTTCAGCCGGGAAGCAAGGGGCGCATGCGGCCTTATGCTGCAGGTGCTTGTAAGTGCAAGTGACAAAAATCTCTTTTTTATGAGGGATTCAATCAGACAATAGCAAGTGGACAGGAAACGAGAACTCTCCCTTTTCTGTAATCTGTTTGTCTTCCCACTTCTCCGGGTATCCTATGGACAAAGAATTTTATATCTACGGATGACGAAGGAGTTTTGAACATGAACACGTTGGAATTTATATCCTGGATATTTATTCTTCTGGGTATGCTGCAGGCGGTCTACATGACGATAGATGTTGCACGGAAGCCGCAGCAGATGATGCCGATCATGAACGTCGTCTGGCCGCTGACTGGACTTTATTTTCCGGTAATAGGCTTATGGGCGTACTGGAAGCTGGGACAGAATAAACATCCTCATCACCATGAGCACGACCATCATCATGAACACCACGACCACCAGAATAAGCCGTTCTGGCAAAGTGTGTTCGTGTCTACGACGCACTGCAGCAGTGGCTGTTCGCTCGGTGATATGATCGGCGTGCCGATTGTTGTGCTCACTGGGGTTACAATTGCAGGAAGCACACTGTTTGCAGAATATGCGGTGGAATTTGTACTGGCCTATATTTTCGGAATCGCGTTTCAGTACTATGGTATGGGGGCCCACGGTGGCGGCACTCCACGACAAAAATTGAAAAATGCAATCAGAGCAGATACATGGTCTCTCATTGCTTTTGAAGTCGGGATGTTCGGCTGGATGGCTGTGTCTCATTATCTACTGTTTGCCCAGCCTCCGGAACCAACAGGCGCTGTGTTCTGGTTTATGATGCAGATCGCGATGATGCTTGGCTTTCTTACCAGTTACCCGGCCAACTGGCTGCTCGTGAAAAAGGGAGTGAAGCATGCAATGTAAGAAACATCAATGCGTACTGATATCTGATAGACGGGTGTTGAAGTTGTCTGATACTATAATAGATAGAAGAATGCTGGAGGCTTATCATGACAAATCAATTTCAACATCCCCGCTACGTGACGGTTATTGAAGAAATAAAAGAGAAAATAAGAAACGGGGAGCTGGAACCCGGGGAGCGTCTGCCTTCGGAAAACGAATACGCAAAGCAGCTCCATGTTTCCCGGAACACCCTCCGGGAAGCACTCCGGATTCTGGAAGAAGAGCACATTATGGTCCGCAAACACGGCATCGGAACGTTTGTGAACAAAAAGCCGGTATTTTCCGGTGGTATTGAAGAATTGTTCAGTATTACAGATATGATTGAACGGGAAGGCAAAGTACCAGGCACGGAAATTCTGTTTACCGGCTTTGTAGAACCGCACGGCGATGACAAAAAAGAGCTGGTGCTGGATGAACAGGAGCAGGTGTATCTTATAAAACGGATCCGGACTGCGGACGAAGAACCGCTCGTCTACTGTGTTGATAAAATCCCCGGTGAACTGCTGGAGAACGATTATAACCTGGACGAGGAATCGATGCTTCTTTCGCTTGAGAAAAAAGCCGGAGTAACGATTAGTTACGCGAAAGCAAACATCGAAACGATGGGGTATCACGAGGAAATCAGTGATATCCTGAAATGTGAAAAAGGCGCCCCGCTCCTTGTATTGAAACAGGTTCATTATGATATGGAGGATGAGCCTGTACTGTATTCGATTAACTTTTTTAAATCCGATCAGATCAGTTTCAATGTGTTCCGAAGAAGGCAGCTGTAGAAGCTGTCTTTTTTTCGTCATGCGGCTGCAAAGCAGGGGAAGGATATCGAAAATATAGTACGAAAAGAGGATGGTGCCATTTTAGAAACGCTCAGTCCCGCTGCTCCGATCTTTGGAAGACGATCACTTTTCTTTTATAAAAAAGGGTTGTGTTGTTGGACGTCTAACCTTTACAATAAACACATCACTTCACTTTGAAAGAGAGGAGGATATCAACATTAATTGAAAAGGGTTTCTTTTTTTAGATGAAGAGGTTGGATGTCTGACAACATCCTATTTTATATCCATTTTTAGAAAGCGCTTACCAAATACAAAACAGGAGGTTTTATGATGAATTTTCTTTGGGGATTGATGGGGATTGTATTTGTGCTGTTTCTTGCGTTTCTCGTATCAGCCAGAAAAAAATCGATTCGTCCCAGGACGATTCTTGGCGGACTGGCGATACAGCTATTCTTTGCTTTTATCGTGCTGGAGTGGGAGTTAGGGAGGAAGGCACTGGAATGGTTTACTGAATACGTTTCCAACATCATCGGTTATACGGACGAAGGAATTAATTTCTTATTCGGTGATCTGCTTGCGATTGAAAGTGTAGAAAGTGTATTTGCGCTGCAGACGCTTCCCGTCATTATTTTCTTCTCTTCTTTGATAGCGATATTATACTATATTGGCGTTATGCAATGGTTTATTAAAATTATCGGCGGCTTTCTTTCTTATATTCTTGGAACGAGTAAGGCGGAATCAATGTCGGCGGCTGCCAACATTTTCGTTGGGCAGACCGAAGCACCGCTTGTCGTGAAACCGTTTCTTTCCAATATGACAAAGTCTGAACTGTTTGCTGTTATGACCGGAGGACTTGCTTCGGTGGCAGGATCGGTTCTGTTTGGATATGCGGCACTAGGGATTCCGCTGAATTATCTGCTTGCTGCAAGCTTTATGGCTGCTCCAGCCGGTTTGATTATGGCAAAGATGATCATGCCGGAAACAGAAGTTTCAGAGACAACGGACCATATCAAGCTGGAAAAAGACGCAGAATCCCAGAATATTATTGATGCAGCTGCCAATGGGGCATCGACAGGACTTCGTCTGGCGTTGAACGTCGGGGCTATGCTTCTTGCTTTTATTGCTCTCATTGCCATGGTAAACGGTATCATCAGCGGCGTAGGGGCCTGGTTCGGCGCAGAAGAATTGACGCTTGAACGGATTCTCGGTGTTATTTTCGCACCTGTTGCCTTTATGGTCGGCGTACCTTGGGAGGAAGCTGTGCGGGCTGGGTCGTTTGTCGGGCAGAAACTGGTGTTGAATGAATTTGTGGCTTATGCCAATTTTGCACCGGAGATTGAAGCTGGTGATCTATCGGATAAGGCCATTACTGTTATTACGTTTGCGCTGTGTGGTTTTGCCAACATCAGTTCTCTGGCGATTCTTCTCGGCGGTATCGGAAGTCTTGCGCCCGAACGACGCTCCGAAATTGCGCAGCTCGGCGTTCGCGCTGTCATTGCGGGAGCTCTTGCTTCGATGCTGAGTGCCGCTATTGCAGGCATGTTTGTTTAAAGAAAGGTGATAAAAATGAGAATGGTCGATTTGATGGAGAGAAAACGAAACGGCGGCGAATTAACGAAAACGGAGATAGATGAAATGATCGAGCAGTACACGGCAGGCGGGATCCCGGATTATCAGATGTCAGCCTTTTCCATGGCGGTCTACTTCCAGGGGATGACTACGGGTGAAAGGGTGCATCTCACGCAGGCCATGGCAGCTTCGGGTGATCAGGTGGATCTCTCCGGCATTGAAGGTGTCAAAGTGGATAAACACAGTACAGGAGGGGTTGGGGATACAACAACCCTGATTCTGGCGCCACTTGCTGCCTCTGTTGGAGTACCGGTTGCCAAAATGTCCGGACGCGGTCTGGGGCATACCGGTGGTACCATTGATAAGCTGGAAGCCATTGACGGTTTCGATGTCGAGCTGAACGGAGATACGTTCAACAGGCTCGTAAATGAGAATAAAGCGGCTGTGACAGGCCAGAGCGGCAATTTAACGCCGGCGGACAAAAAACTGTACGGCCTTCGCGATGTAACCGCGACGGTGGATTCTATTCCACTTATTGCCAGTTCTATCATGAGTAAGAAGCTGGCATCCGGCGCAGACGCTGTCGTGCTGGACGTGAAAACAGGAACGGGCGCCTTCATGAAAGAAACAGAGCAAGCCCGGGAGCTCGCTGAAGCCATGGTCGATATCGGCAATGGCGCCGGCAGGCATACGACCGCGGTCATTTCAGATATGAACCAGCCGCTCGGTTACGCCGTCGGCAATGCGCTTGAAGTGAAAGAGGCGATTGAAACATTAAAAGGGGAAGGTCCGGATGACATTTTTGAGCTGTGTCTTGCTCTTGGCAGCCACATGGTGACAGCAGCCGGCCTGACGGAAACAACAGAAGAAGCAAAAGAACATCTGCGTGAAACGGTGCATTCCGGAAAAGCCCTGGAAACAATGAAAACGTTTATCTCTGGACAGGGCGGGAACCCGGCTGTTGTAGATGATCTGGAGAATCTCCCGTCCGCTTCTTATCAAAAGGAGGTAAAAGCAGCGCAGGACGGTTATATTGCCTCCATCGAAGCGGAAGATATCGGAACCGCCGCCAGTATGCTCGGAGCGGGACGTACGACAAAAGAGTCCTCGATTGATCTTGCTGCCGGCATCGTCTTACACAAGAAAATCGGTGATGCGGTGCAAAGAGGGGATGTGCTCGCTGTCATGCACTGCAATACCGACAATACCAGCGAAGCCGAAGAGAAAATTGTTTCCTCCTACATGATAGAAAAACAACAAACCAAGCCGCCGCAGCTCTTGTACGATGTTATTTTTTAAACAAGAAAAGGGAAAGGGTCCGTCATGGACGGCCCTTTCTTTACCGATTTAGAGGTTGGACGTCCTACAAATTGAAAGAGCAGGAGGGGAAAAAATGAAAGAATTACTGCTGAGCCTGCTTGCCGGTACGATCATCGGCATTGTGTTTAAATTTCTCAGGCTTCCGCTCCCTGCTCCACCGGTTCTTGCCGGGGTGATAGGGGTTGCAGGGGTGTATTTTGGCGGAGTGATCGTGGACTGGTTCTATAAAACGCTGGGATAAGAAAGGGGAATGAAGGATGAATACTTCATTTAAACGTATTTTTTTAATTGTCATGGATTCTGTGGGCATCGGTGCTTCTCCGGACGCTGTTCAGTACGGGGATGAAAACGCGGATACACTCGGACATATTGCCGGACATCGCGGTTCCCTGCAGATGCCGAATATGGGCAGGCTCGGGTTGAGTAATATCAGGAAGCTCCCGGGAATCGAAGAAGCAGAGACACCGCTTGCGCATTTTGCGAAAATGCAGGAAGCTTCCGCCGGCAAAGACACCATGACGGGGCACTGGGAACTGATGGGGCTGCGCATCAATGCGCCGTTCCGCACGTTTCCAGACGGCTTTCCGGATGAATTAATCACAGAACTCAAAGCAGCATCGGGACGCAATATCGTCGGCAACAAACCGGCCTCCGGTACCGGTATCCTTGATGAACTGGGAGAGCACCACCTCCGGACTGGGGACTTGATTGTATATACCTCCGCTGATTCCGTACTGCAGATTGCCGCCCACGAGAATATCGTGTCGGTCGAAGAGTTGTACCGTATATGTGAGACTGCCCGCGAGCTTACCAAAGATGAAAAGTATATGGTCGGCCGCGTAATTGCAAGGCCCTTCACCGGAGAAACGGGTTCGTTTGAACGGACACCGAACCGTCGTGATTATGCACTGAAACCATTCGGCCGTACGGTGATGAACGAACTGAAAGATGAAGATTTTGAAGTGACGGCGATAGGTAAAATCACGGACATTTATGACGGTGAAGGTGTAACAACTACGTTGAAAACAACTTCCAACATGGACGGAATGGATAAACTTCTGGAGACGATGGACGCAGACTTTACCGGGCTGAGCTTTCTGAACCTGGTGGATTTTGATGCGGAATACGGCCACCGCCGCGATCCGGACGGTTACGGGGAAGCACTGGAAGCCTTTGATGAACGTCTTCCGGAAGTGCTGGAAAAAGTGCAGGACGACGATCTGCTCATTATCACGGCCGATCACGGCAATGATCCGGTGCATCACGGATCGGACCATACGAGAGAATATGTGCCGCTGCTCGTCCATCATCCGGCGGTGAAAAAAGGAATGCCGCTTCCGCTCCGTGAGACGTTTGCTGATGTTGGAGCGGCTGTGGCAGAGAACTTCCAGGTTAAGATGCCCTCATTTGGTGTAAGTTTCCTGAAAGATGTGCAGAAGCAGGGGGGACAATGATGAATCAACAAGCTATTCAAGAAGCAGCCAATACAATAAAAGAACTGCAGAAAGTACAGCCGAAAACAGGATTGATTTTAGGGTCCGGACTTGGTGTGCTCGCCGATGAAATAACCGATGCCGTAACCATCCCGTATGGAGACATTCCACATTTTCCTGTTTCCACGGTGGAAGGTCATAAGGGGCAGCTCGTGCTTGGCGAACTGCACGGAGTTCCGGTCCTTGCGATGCAGGGGCGCTTTCACTTTTATGAAGGCTGGGAACTTGAGGATGTGACATTTCCTGTCCGGGTGATGAAGGAACTGGGAATTGGGAAATTGATTGCCACCAATGCTGCCGGGGGTGTGGATCCTGCTTTGAATCCGGGGGATCTGATGTTAATCCGGGACCATATCAATCATGCCGGGGCCAATCCACTGCGGGGGAGGAACAATCCGGAACTCGGGGTTCGTTTTCCGGATATGTCTGAGGCATACCCATCTCATCTGCGCGAGGAAGCAAAGGCTGCAGCGGCGGAACTTGGGTTCACCCTGCGGGAAGGCGTGTATGTATGGAACAGCGGCCCTTCTTATGAAACACCGGCAGAAGTCCGAATGCTCCAGCATCTCGGAGGAGACGCGGTGGGCATGTCCACCGTACCGGAAGTCATTGCTGCCCGTCATGCCGGAATGGATGCAGCGGGCATTTCATGCATTTCCAATATGGCAGCGGGGATTCTCGACCATCCTCTTTCTCACGAAGAAGTGATCGAGACGACTCAAAAGGTGCAGAAGCAGTTCCTGGCATTGGTCCGCGAATGGGTGAAACGAATAGAGAAAGGAGCATAACAGACAAATGAAGGACATAGGAGCAAAGCAGAAAGAAGCTGTTCAGGCACTGGAGCAGAAGATTCATATCAAACCGGAGATCGGGCTTATATTGGGTTCGGGTCTTGGAGAACTGGCGGACCATATAGAAAATCCCGTCGTTGTCGATTATGAAGACATTCCGCATTTTCCGGAATCGACGGTGGAAGGTCATGCCGGCACATTGGTTGTTGGAACCTGGCAGGGAAAAAATGTGGCAGCAATGAAAGGAAGATTTCATTATTATGAAGGGCACTCCATGCAGGATGTGACGTTTCCAGTCCGGGTGATGAAGGGTATCGGTGTGGAGACTCTTCTTATTACAAATGCCTGTGGAGGAATGAATCCAGCATTTGCGCCGGGAGACATTATGGTGATTGACGATCATCTAAATATGACCGGAGACAATCCATTAATGGGCCCCAACGATCCGGACATGGGACCGCGCTTTCCTGATATGAGCCGGGCCTACTCCCCGGCCTTGCGTTCGGTGGCGGAGGAAAAAGCGGCAGAACTGGATATCAGCGTGCAGCACGGAGTGTATGCAGGCATTACAGGTCCGACTTACATGACACCGGCGGAACTGACAATGCTGCGTCAATGCGGGGCCGATGCAGTCGGCATGTCCACCGTGCCGGAAGTCATTGCGGCCAATCAGATGGGGATGCAGGTTCTCGGACTATCCTGCATTACGGATATGGCCATCGGGGAAGAACTGGAACCGTTAACGCATGAAGATGTGGTGGCGGTGGCAGCACGCACGAAACCTGTTTTCAAAAACCTTGTTCAGAGTATTACGGCCTCATTATAATAAATGGAAGGAAGAGATGATCCATGCAAACAGAATTAGCAAAAATGATTGATCATACGATGCTGAAACCGGAAACGAGCGGAGAACAGATTAAAAATCTCTGCGAAGAAGCCGGTGAAAATGGATTTTATTCGGTCTGTATCCATCCCGTTTATGTAACAGAAGCGAACCGGATGCTTCAGGACACAGGCGTGAAGGTGTGTACGGTCATCGGATTTCCACTTGGAGCCTCCACGACAGAAACGAAGACGTTTGAAACAAAAGATGCTATAGAGAAAGGCGCCGAAGAAATCGATATGGTGCTGTCGATCGGCCTTTTGAAAGACGGACAGGAGACCGCGGTGGAAAACGACATACGTGCTGTGGTCACGGAAGCAAAAGGAAAAGCGCTTGTGAAAGTGATTCTTGAAACAGCGCTGTTGACGGATGACGAAAAGAAAACAGCCTGCCGTCTGGCAGTAAATGCTGGAGCCGATTATGTGAAAACGTCGACCGGTTTTGCAGGAGGCGGAGCAAAGGCAGCAGATATCGCTTTGATGCGCGAAGCTGTAGGACCGGGTATCGGCGTAAAAGCTTCAGGAGGCATCCGGGACCGGGAAACAGCGGATGCCATGATAGAAGCCGGAGCCGACCGGCTGGGAGCGAGCGCCAGCGCATCAATAGTCAGCCACTGCTGAAAACACGAGGGGAACTGTTCTTAAAAGGGACAGTTCCTTTTTTATTGATATTTTGTTTCAATACCGGAAAGCAGGTTTCGGCGGGTAATTGGTAGGATTGCGCTTGTAACGGGAGCGGGTTGGCAGGTAAATGCAGTGGTTTGGACGGTAAATGACCTGATAAGGCTCGTAATACCTGCGGAACCGCTGGTAAAGCACTATAAAAAAGATCTCAAAGCAGGAACTACAGAGTGTAGATGTAAAAAAGATACCTCCTTAAAGAGACGTGAGCAGAATTGCCATAAATGGAAAGCCGCGGTGTTATAATACGTAAGGAAATGTTCAATCATAAAGGAGATATGCGATATGGCAGATATAAATATTCCAGTGTCCGCCTTGAATCTGGCACCAGTGCGGCAGGGAGAATCCAAAAAAGGCGCCATTGATTCCATGGTCGATCTGGCACAGAATCTGGAGAAAATGGGATACGCGCGCTACTGGATTGCAGAACATCATAACACATCGACACTCGTAAGCTCTGCGACATCTATTCTGATGAAGCATGTTCTTGAGCACACCGATCAGATAAAGGTCGGATCCGGCGGCATCATGCTGCCCAACCATGCCCCGCTTGTTGTGGCAGAGCAGTTCGGGACGATGGCGACAATGTACCCTGATCGTCTTGATCTTGGTCTGGGGCGCGCGCCTGGGACAGATATGCTGACCGCCTCCGCGCTCCGCCGTTCCAATACCGATCAGCCGGTTTATTCATTCCCCGAAGACGTGCAGCAGCTGCTTACGTATTTCGGGCCGCAGGAAGAACAGGGCTACGTGAAAGCGGACCTTGGAATAGGCACGAATATTCCAATCTACATTCTCGGTTCTTCGCCTGATTCGGCCATACTGGCTGCGAAACTCGGCCTTCCGTACGTGTTTGCCGCACACTTCGCTCCGACTCATATGGAAGAGGCAATATCGATTTACAGGAGCCGGTTCCAGCCGTCTGACTATTTGGCTGAGCCGTACATGATGGTTTGTGCGAATGTTATTGCAGCAGATACGGACGAAGAAGCGCGCCGGGAGCAGACGACGATGCAGCAGTTTTTCCTGAATGTCGTCCGTGGCAGCGGGCAGCCGCTCAGCCCGCCGGTGGATGACATGGATGAAATATGGAATTCCCGTGAAAAAGAGGCATCAGCGTCGATGTCGAGAATGACGTTTCTTGGAAGCAGGGAGTCCATCCGGGAACAGCTGACACGGTTTCAGGAAAAGTATGATGTGGACGAGCTTATGGCCGTTTCCTACATCTACGACCCGGAAAAGCAGAAACGGTCGTATGAAATTCTGAAAGACGTCGTATCCAGCTGACGGCCGGGAACATGCTGGTACATGATAAAAACGCCGGTGCAGCAGAGTGCGCCGGCGTTTTTTTAAGACGTTGACTGTTTTTGTCTTTCCCTCTTATGGAGAGTGTGCTGCTGCCCCCATTCGTGCATGGCTTCAAGAATTGGTTCCAGGCTCCGGCCGTAATCGGTCATTGCATACTCCACTCTGGGAGGGACCTCGGGATAAATCGTGCGTTCAATAATATCTTCTTCTTCCAGTTCACGAAGCTGTTTGGTGAGCATTTTCTGGGTGACACCGGGCATTTTTCGTTTCAATTCGTTGAAACGCTGGGTGCCTTCCTGAAGCAGGTGAAGGAGAATAATAGGTTTCCATTTCCCGGTGATAATGCTGAGAGCGTCTTCAACCTGGCATTGTTCCGGTACTTTTTCCATAGGATCAGCCTCCTTGGTTTCATAAAGGATACCACACCACTTCAAAGTGCGTACTTCTTTTTTGACGTTCTATCTTCTATAATAACATGGCAAAAGAAAGGTGGGTAAAATGATGCAGCAATACGGAATAGATAAAACCAAAGGACTGGAATTCGGGATATATACGTTAGGGGATCATCTGCCGGACCCTCATACAGGAGAAAGAATATCCGCAGAGCAGCGCATACACGAAATTATCGAATTCGCCAAACTTGCCGATGAAGCAGGGCTCGATTTTTTCAGTGTAGGAGAAAGCCATCAGGAATACTTTGCCACGCAGGCGCATGCGGTCGTGCTTGCAGGCATTGCCCAGGCAACAGAAAACATAAAACTGGGGAGTTCTTCCACGATCATCAGCACCTCAGATCCGGTGCGGGTGTATGAAAACTTTTCAACGGTTGACCTGATTTCAGGAGGAAGGGCCGAACTCGTGGCAGGCCGCGCTTCCCGGATCGGCCTGTTTGATTTACTAGGATATGATATCCGTGATTATGAAGCGCTGTATGAAGAAAAGTTTGCTCTGCTTCGTCAGATCAACGAGCAGGAGAAAGTGACGTGGAGTGGTGACTACCGGGCATCCCTGCGTAATGCAGAAGTGCTGCCAAGACCAAGTAAAGCAAAACTTCCGATATGGCGGGCGGTCGGCGGGACTCCGCAGAGCGCCATGAAAGCTGGATATGCGGGAGTTCCGATGTTTATGGCTCATCTTGGCGGTCCGGTCGATGCATTCAAACAAACCGTAGACGCCTACCGCGAAGCAGCAACTGCCGGCGGGTTTGATCCGGCGGAACTACCCGTTGCGACGGCGGGTTTTTTCTATGCAGCGGAAACGACGCAACAGGCGCTTCAGGAGATGTACCCCCACGTGAACGAAGGGATGAAACGGACGAACGGACGTGGTTTCGCAAAACAGATGTTTGCGCAAGGGGCTGATACACGAAGTGTGATGAATATCGGCAGTCCGCAGGAAATTATCGAAAAAATACTCTATCAGCATGAAGTATACGGGCATCAGCGCTACATCGCCCAAATCGATTTCGGTGGTGTGCCGTTTGATAAGCTGAGAAAGAATATTGAAATCATTGCGACCGAGATTCTGCCGGAAGTTCGGAAACATACGGCAAAATAAGAGGAGGAATGAGACATGAATATTGTGGCATTATCCGGATCGACAGCAGGTTCTAAAACACGGACAGCGATGAATTACACCGCAGCCTCGCTGCAGAAACAGCTGCCGGATGCGGACGTTACGCTGCTTGATCTCGCGGAATACGACGTGCAGTTCAGCGATGGCCGGCATTATCTCGATTATGACGGAGATACCGGATACGTCGTGCGCACCATGATGGAAGCGGATGCGGTAATTATTGGAACGCCTGTATTTCAGGCTTCCATACCAGGCACACTGAAAAATCTGTTTGATCTGCTTCCCGGCGACGCTTTCAGCGGAAAAGTCGTAAGCATGCTTGTTACCGCCGGTTCGGCAAAACACTACCTTATTGCCGAGCAGCAGTTAAAACCAATTCTCGGTTACATGAAAGCAGAAATCGTGCAGGGGTACGTGTTTATCGAAGAAAAGAATTTCTATCAAAAGCAGATCACAGACGATGATGTACTTTTCCGGATCGACCGGCTTGTAGAAGACACGAAATTCCGCATCGATGTGCAGGTCAAAATCCAGGAAGAACAGGATGCAGCGTACGATTTCTAGAGAGAATCGTTGTTTAATAAAGCGAGTCTGGGACAAAACTTCTATAAGATAGAAAAATACCGAACGATTTTTTGAAATCGTTCGGTATTTTTCGTTGCTGAGACAAGCCGCTGCGCCAAAATGCTTCGCTTTTACTCCAGAGCACAAGGGCGACATCGATTCGCTGGGGCTCATCGTGTCTTCTATGCCGCGGGCACGGCTCAAAAGGAGGAAGATCGGCTAAGATCGGCACCTCCTGGCGGGCGCCGACCTGACCCGCATCCTGCGGGCCCTCGGAAGAAAACCGCTTCCTGCGGGGTCCCCGTGACTCGTGCTGTTCTGAGCAGGAGTCAAAGCATGTTGGCTCCGCTTCTATACGGCTTTTGATCAGTGACCCGGAACATTCGTGTTATCTACCGCCTCATGTTCTTCTGTCCCAGACTCGTATTTTTTATTCTTCGATCAGTTCCGGGTCAAGACACTGCACCGTGCAGAAACAATTTAAGTCGACATGGATGCAGTCTCTCGTCCGGGTTAGTTCATCTACGTCGCACAGCGACCATGGGTCTGTACAGCATTTATTAAAATCAAGAGGACAGTCTGGACGCAGAAGGGATAATACAGCACAACAGTCCTCTTTTGACACTTTTTCCACCCGGAAGAAGACGGTCTGAAAGCAGTCTCTTCTGCCGATGGATCCAGCCGCATGAAAATAATTGCCGTCCTTTCCCTGAAGCAGAAAAGGCACCGTATCTCTTCCATTATTATTATTGTTACCGCTTAACAAGCTGCTGTAACAGTTGTTTCTGCAGTTGGGGTTATTTCTCTCTTCTGCTTCGTCCTGAGCTTTCTTTATACGAAAAAGTGTATCGCATACACAGTGGTCTTTTGTTTTCCGGATTTCCATGCGCACGTCTTCTTCCATTTCTTCTTCTTTTCGTCTTCGGTTTCCCATACTTATTCCCTCCTTTCCCTACTATCATATAAATTTGTTTTGATATGGTGCTGGAGGTATTCACCCATAATATTTGTCGTTTATTTTACTTAAATGTCAAAATCAAGAGAAATGAATGAACTCATTTGCGAGATATAACGAATAAGCACGATATATATGCAAATATTAAGAACATGTCTCGTTTATTGAGGGCATGTGCATATATATATAACTGTATGCCTGCATGAACGGTTTGTATATTTGCTTCATTTTTCCTAGTATATAGGGGATAGTGAATATAACACATTACTTTTAAAAGGAGGAGAAACGTGGATAATAATTATGGAAAAGGGTTGAAAACAACCGGTGAGGTGTTGAAAAACCCCGTATTTATCACTTCATTTATACTTGCCGCTGCTTTTGTACTTGTTGGTACGTTATTACCTGATTTCGGCACGTACATGGATAACGCCTTCGCCTGGATGACCAGCACACTCGGCTGGGGATTCATTCTGGGAGCGACTTTCTTTGTCATTGTCACGATTTATCTTATTTTCAGTCCTCTTGGTGAAATTAAACTCGGTGAGGACGGGGAAAAACCGGAATATTCTACACTATCCTGGTTCTCCATGCTGTTTAGTGCCGGAATGGGAATCGGGCTGTTGTTCTGGGGTGTTTCCGAACCGATTAACCACTACAGCTCTCCACCCTCCGGGCAGGGAGAAACAGCAGAAGCCATACATACAGCACTCCAGTATTCCTTCTTCCACTGGGGCTTTCATCCATGGGCTGTCTATGCTGTTGTTGCTTGTGCGCTGGCATACTTTTCTTATCGTAAAAACCTGCCGATGCTTCTCAGTTCCACATTGGAACCGATTCTTGGCAGAGACAATCTAAATGGATTCTGGGGCAATACAGTCAACATTATCGGTGTACTTGCTACACTTCTTGGTATTTCGACCTCTCTTGGTCTTGGAGTCATGCAGATCGGCGGAGGCCTGGAAACACTTTTTGGTCTGCCGAACAATAATGCGACATGGGTCGGCATCGTGATTGTCGTTACCATTCTTGCTATCTTGTCCACTACGACAGGAATTGATAAAGGGATTAAATGGCTGAGTCAAATCAACCTGAGTGTGGCCGGCCTGTTGATGCTGATTATATTTATCATAGGGCCTACACTGTTTATCCTGAACGCGTTTACTCATTCCACAGGTTCATATCTTCAGAATCTGATCTTTATGTCGTTTGGTATGGACGCCACGGACGGTTCAAGAAATGCTTGGTATGAATCCTGGACGATTTTCTACTGGGCCTGGTGGATAGCATGGTCCCCATTTGTTGGTTCTTTCATTGCCCGTGTGTCCAGAGGACGCACCATCCGCAGCTTTGCTATCGGAGTTCTTCTCGTTCCGACTGGACTCAGTATGTTCTGGCTCAGCGTATTCGGTGGAGCGGCCCTTTACAACCAGCACTTTGGCGGCATGAATATTCTCGATGCGGTGATGCAGGATGAAGCACAGGGATTTTTTGCGCTTCTGTCCAACTTCCCGCTCTCTGGTTTGTTAATTTCAGTAGCCATGGTTTCGGTTGCCGTCTTCTTTGTGACGTCTTCGGACTCGGGTACGTACGTCATCGGTATGCTGACGTCAAAAGGGAACCCGAATCCCCCAATCGCGATCCGTATCACCTGGGGGTCCATTGAAGGACTGTTTGCGATTGTTCTTCTTCTTGCAGGCGGGCTCAGTTCCCTGCAGACAGCATCATTTCTCGGCGGATTTCCGTTTATGCTCATCATGGTTCTCATGGTGTACTGCCTGATCAAGGCACTACGCAAGGAACTCCGTGAAGGTTCGCTGCCGACGGAGAGACAGCGTATATTTGCTGCACTTGAAGACCTGCAGCGTGAGAGGAAAATTGATGAAGATGTCTTCACTGATGAAGCAAGTGAGGAAGTCAACAACGACAGCAGTAAATAATCCGGAAGAACAAAAGGAGCTGTCCTCCAAAAAGAGGGCAGCTCCATTTTTATGAAAATCCCGGAATGAAGGGATTTTGGGAAGGGGCGGGGCATTTCTGCTTTTTTACCCTTCAAGGCGGCGGGCCAGTTCCTGAAGTTTTTTTTCGGGAAGTGATTCTTCAATATATGGAAAAATAACCCGTTCTTCCAATCGGATATGTGTTTCGAGTCGTTCTCCCAGTTCATGCATCGTTTCGGGGGAAGGAGTGTCGTTATGGATAATGGATTCCATCAAAGCCCGGATCCGGATATGGTCGACCAGCATCGTTTTAATTTCCGGGAGATCCACCGGGCCATATTCTGCATAAGCCGGCAGTAAGATTTCCTCTTCTTCGCGGAAGTGCTGTTTTCCACTGGGTATCCAGAAATTTTTAACATCGGCTGCTACTTGTTTCAGGGAGTAACGGGCCTTTTTTGTTTCCACCCGTTTTAAGTTTAATGCTAAAAACAACCCTTCATGGTGATGATGGGACAAAGAATATAATGATTCGTGTCGTTGAATTCCTTTTTTCTCTGTCATGGGGTTTCCCTCCATTTCTAAATCGCTCGATCTAAAACGGTACTGCTGCAGGGAGCGTGAATAAGCCGGCGTAACCAGGGGCAGACGGTAACTGATGCTCATAAGAGACCATAGTCGTATTATATATGATAGTCATTTATGTTCCCATCCCTGAAATGATCAAAAAATAACCGGTAAAGGAAGGCTGCGTTCAGCGATGAAGCGCCCGCCGCTTTTCTTATTCTTCTTCGGTGTGGATAGCTTGAAAAAAAAGACGAAAAAAGGCACACTAAACAAAAGAGCAATAAAGTTGGAAAGCCGACCGAGAGACAAGGAGGAAGTATGATGGATTTTCAGAACGTGATCGATAGAGAGCAGACGAATTCGATGAAATGGGACTTTTACCCGGATGTTTATGGAGCTGATGATCTTTGGCCGATGTGGGTGGCGGATATGGATTTTCAGGCCCCGAAACCGGTGCTGGATGCCATGCACGAGATTATCGACCACGGGGTGTTCGGCTACCACCGCCGTCCGAATTCGTTGTTTGATGCCGCCGCATCCTGGCTGAAACATAGATTTGACTGGAGCGTTTCCACGGAACAGATTGCTTTCACACCGGGCGTCGTGCCAGCGATAAGTCACATAATACAGACATTCACTGAAAAGGGAGACGGCGTTATTATTCAGCCGCCTGTATATTTTCCTTTCTATGCGCTTGTCAATAACAATGAGCGTAATCTCCTCCGTAACCCTCTCCAGGAAACAGAAGATGGGTTCACGATGGACTTTGAGGATCTGGAAGAAAAAATGAAAGAAGCCGAAATGATGATTCTCTGCAGTCCACACAATCCGATCGGACGGGTCTGGACGGAAGAGGAATTAACAAAACTCGCTGAGTTGGCTGAAAAACACGGTGTGCTGGTCGTTTCCGACGAAATTCATGCAGATATTATCCTTGAAGGTAAACATACACCGTTTTCCAAAGCAGCAGCAGGGAAAGATGTCGAAACGATGACCTGCCTGGCACCGAGTAAAACGTTCAATCTGGCTTCTCTGCAGCTTTCTTACGTGGTGTTTGAAAACAGGGAATCCAAAAAAACCTACGAAAATCATCTTCAGCAGGAATTCGTTGGTATTAATAATCCGCTCGCAAGTGCTGCTGCTGAAGCTGCGTACCGTCACGGGGAAGAATGGCTCGAACAGATGCTTGAGTATGTGAGAGCCAACGTGCAGTATGTAAAACAATACGTAGAACATGCAATGCCGGAAGTAAAAGTGATAAAGCCGGAAGGTACATATTTAATCTGGATAGATATGCGCGGGTTGAATATGGGGAACAAGGAACTGGAACAGTGGCTTCGCAGCGATGCGAAACTCGCGCTCAGCGATGGTCCGAACTTTGGAAAAGAAGGGGGAGGTTTCGTCCGTATGAACGCAGCCTGCCCGCGTGAAACACTGGAAGAAGGACTGCGCCGCCTGAAAGAAGCTTATGACCGCTTGATGGCGTAACAAACCGGTTTCCTCTCTGCCTCCTTCCAGCTGCTTTTCATCTGGAAAATCTCAGCATAAGTTTTTTCTGCCGGCAGGAATGACGGAAGGTTGTATCGAATAGAATGCTTAAGTATACGAATGATTCGTCCAACATTCTGTGCGTAGGAAAAGGGGCCGTTCATAATGCAAAATGATGCTGCGAAAGAGCTTCAGAGAGAATTCGAATGTAAGCTCGGACGTGCACTGACAGTCGATGAAAAAGAAATGATTCATTGGATGGCAGAAAGACAGCAGCAGTTAAATAAGGCCGGCATAGAAAAGACCTTAATGATGAAGACGGAAAGTTAGCTGAATAAAGCGGAAGTGCAAAAAAGCTGTTTCCAAAGTTTCTCTTTTGGAAAACAGCTTTTTTCACTAAGCCCTGAAAGGAGGAACGCACAAATGAAAACGTTCCGTCTCGTCTCCCTGTCTTTGCTGCTTGAAGGGGAAAAAGATGTTGTTTCCTATCGTGTTCCTTTGCAGGAAGGGTTGATTATAAACAGGGAAGAACGTGATAAATCGTGGTTGATTGAAGCGGTTCTCCCGCAGTCGGAGGAGGAAACGTTTCGTCCGAAAATGGAAGCAAAAATGCAGATGGTTCTAGAAGTGGTTATCACCGATACACACAATGATCCCGCCCTGATGACAGGCCGCGTGAGAAGTATTGTAGCGCTTGAAAGTCGAATAAGTGTCTTGTTTGATGCTGTCATGGCTGCCGGCAAAGATGATGTATCCAATTTGATTCTGGAAGGACTGATTGAAGAAGGATATTCCGGTCATGACATGCTGTCAGAATTCTACGAACGAAAACAGGACCAGGGAAAGTGGTCCAAACAGGCCGCCGGTCGTATCTATGAACAGCTGGGATCCACGGGTAACCACAGTGAAAAATAAACAAGCAGTATATGAAGGCAATTAAATGAATAGGGACGATCTGAAATGAAAACTTTTACGTTTCGGGATTATTACAACAATGAAGTAGAGCTGTCGTTCAGCAAAGAACCGTTTTCCGACCGGCCGGGACACGTCTGGGTTATCTGCCGCTATGCAAAACAGTGGCTTCTCACCCGCCATCCACGAAGAGGTCTTGAATTTCCGGGAGGTAAGGTGGAAGCAGGGGAAGCCCCTGAAGAAGCAGCCAAACGGGAAGTGTGGGAAGAAACGGGCGGCATCGTCAACCGTATTACCCAGCTTGGACAGTACAAAGTGAAAGGCCGTGCCGAAACGATCGTGAAGAATGTTTACTTTGCTGACGTGCAGCAAATACAGATTAGAGAAGATTACCTGGAAACGATGGGTCCGGTTCAGCTTGAATATCTTCCCCGCGAGCCGGATAAGAACTACAGTTTTATTATGAAAGACGACGTTCTCCCAAGAGCACTGCAGCAGATAAAAAAAAGAAAACTTACCGTCCTCTCCGACTGATTAAAAACCGCTCCAGGGCTTCAATGCTTTTGTACATAACGGCAGCCAGTATGGCAATGACAATCAGACTGAGCATAACCTGGCGGAACTGAAATACCTGAAAACCGTATATGATCATGTAACCAAGCCCTTGTTTGGCTACCAGAAACTCTCCTACAACCACCCCTACCCAGGCCAATCCGACATTCACTTTCATAGTGGAAATGATGGTCGGATAGCAGGCTGGAAGAACAGCGTATTGAAACAGCTGCTTTTTGGTGGCCCCAAACGTAAGCAGTACTTTTTTGTAATTGTCATCCACCCGCTGAAAAGCGTGATATACAACAATGGTTGTTATCACAATGGAAAGCAGGGTGGCCATCGCAATAACCGAAAAGATGCCCGGTCCGAAAATGACAATAATAATGGGCCCGAGGGCTACTTTCGGCATGGCATTCAAAATCACGAGGTAAGGGTCGAACACCCTGGAAAAAAAGGTAGACCACCAAAGCAGAAAAGCGGCCAATGCCCCGCCGGCACTCCCGAGAAGGAAGCCGGCTGCTGTTTCGGCCAGGGTGATGGAAGTATGGACGAGCAGGGAGCCGTCGCCCACTTTCTCCAGAAAAAGAAGACCGATTTGACTCGGCATACTGAAAATGAGCGGATCAATCCAGGCAAGCCGCGACGCTGTTTCCCATAAAACAAAGAATGTGACGGCAAGCATCAACTGGGTGCTTAATACACGGCGTTTTTCTTTTGTTTTTTGCTGCAGGTACAGCCTATGTTGAGTCTTGATACTGTGATTCAACATTTTCCAACTCCCCCCATATTTTCTGGAAGTAAGAGTGAAACGAGGGATGGTTTCTAGTCTCAAAAGGGGACAGGGTTCTGAGCATTTCCGGTACGTCAAACGTATGATGAATGGTGCCGGGATTGGATTTAAATAAAATGACCCGATCCGACATGGCGATAGCCTCGCTTAAATCATGGGTGACAAGGACCGCGGTTTTGTGCTGGTTTTTCAATGTGATGGAGACAAGGTCTTCAAGTTTTAGCTTCGTCTGGTAATCAAGCGCAGAAAATGGTTCATCCAAAAGGAGCAGAGACGGCTCAGGGGCAAGCATACGTACCAAAGCCGCCCGTTGCCGCATCCCTCCGGACAGTTCGGAAGGAAAGGCGTCTGCTTTGTCTCCAAGTCCAAGCTGCTCGAGAAGTTTCATCGTTTTGGATGAGGTCTCCGGTGTGTGGACTCCCGTAATGACAAGGCCGAGTTCCACATTCTGGCGGATGGTCAGCCACGGAAACAGATAATCCTGCTGCAGCATATATCCGGTTTCTTTTGAATACCCTTCCATCTTCCGGTTGTTCATAAAAATAGTTCCGGAAGTGGGCTCGAGCAGTCCCGCAATTATAGATAACAAAGTCGTTTTACCACATCCGCTGGGTCCAATAAAAGAAACAAATTCCCCGTTTTTGACGGTAAGGGTGATGTCAGTAACCGCCCTCACCGCATGTTCATCTGTGAAGTAAGTCTTCTCAATGTCCTGCAGGGCAAGCATATGGCGCCCTCCTTTTACTTTTCCGTAACCGTTTCAGCGATCGTTGTGTCTACATATTTATCATAATCCGACCGTTCAGGCAGTTCACCGGCTTCTTCCATAATATTCTGCAGATTATCCCATGCCTCTTCCGGAAGCAGCGGGGTTTCGGCATAAGAACGCTGGTTGCGGTATCTGACAGCGGCATCGGCAATGGTGGATTCCGGCGTGTCATCAAAGTACGGGGCGAGCACGGTACCTATTTCTTCCGGGGACGCTTCATAGATCCACTGCTGTGCCCGGTACAGTGCGCGGGTGAAACGAAGTGCTGTGTCCTCTTCGTTTTCAAAGAAACTCTGTTCAGCCATGAATACGGTGTAAGGTATGGGTCCGGATTCTTCCCCAAACGACGCTGCGATATGAGCAATGCCTTCCTGTTCAAATGTCGTGGCCTGCGGTTCAAACAGCTGGACATAATCGCCGGTGCCGGATGCAAAAGAGTTCGCGATATTGGCAAAATCCACGTTCTGGATCAGTTCCAGATCTTCATGGGGGTCGATTCCATTGTCCTTGAGTACATACTCTCCAGTCATCTGCGGCATCCCACCTTTACGTTGTCCGAGAAAGACCGAATCCTTCAGGTCCTCCCACTGAAAATTGTCCGGTTCGTCCCGTGCCATTAAAAAGGTGCCGTCGGTCCGGGTGAGCATCGCGAAATTAATGATGGGCTCCGCGGGGTCCTGGGAATTGACATAGATGGAGGTTTCCGCTCCGACAAGGGCGATATCGGCTCCTTCTGAGAGCAGAGCCGTCATCGTTTTGTCGCCGCCCCATGTTGTTGTAAGATCTATATTTATGTTTTCTTCTTCAAAAAAACCTTTTTCCATTGCTGCATATAACGGCGCATAGAAAATAGAACGGGTCACTTCAGCAAGCTCCACTGTCGTCTTATCCTGCTGGGATGAACAGCCTGCAAGCACACTGCCGGCAGTCAGCATCGTACACAGTAGAACGTAGATACCTTTTTTCATGTTTCGGGCCCTCCTCCCGTTTCTCGTAGTACAGCTTATGACAGAGGCCCGGTACGCGTGCGCCGCTGTTACGAAAACAATAAAAGAGTCTGGGGCAAAAATAAAACAGGCGAAGGAAAACACGAATGTCCTGCGGCGTTGTTCAAGAGCCGCATAGCAGCGGATCCAAAACGCTTTGGCTCCTGCTCCGAACAGCACGAGGCACGGGCTTTTTGCTGCGTTGTCCCGTTCGTTGTCCCGCTGAACGCAACGTAGATTCGTCCCTGATGACGTTTACGGGGGACGACCCCCCTCTAAAGTGCTTTATGAATCATTCATAACGACGTTTTGAGGGGAGCCGGACCCTCAAAACGTCATCATGAGTCATGTCCAGCGACGTTTAAGAGGCTGCATGATCCCCCAAAGTGCCTTAGACACATTCCCGGCGAATGTCCGTCCACCCAACCTGAACGCCCCAAATACGTAAAAGCAAAGTATGTTGGCAAAGCGG
>NZ_JBHUML010000002.1:1218338-1378861 GCF_042684865.1 Salibacterium lacus | reverse complement strand
TCGGCATTTCTTGTCTCATAAAGGCTTTGTCCCTGACTCGTTTCGTGCAGGGATTTCTTTCTGGGGCTGAAGTTCAAGATAATGCGTCTGCCGCCTTTCGCTCCTGCCCATGATTACATTTTCTATATCACAGAAAAGAGGCTGCACCTTTTGATACAGCCTCTATCTCAGCTTCGTCGGACTGTTCGTTGTGCTGTTCAGCGGCCTGCTGTTTCGGCGGTACGGCTGGAAGGACCCGAATCTTGAACGGCCTGGGAAACATTGGTGAACTTTTGAAAGTTATTTTCAAAACGTTGGGCCAGTTCTTTTGCTTTCTCTGCGTAGGCCTGTTTATCTTTCCAGGTTGAGGCAGGCTGCAGCAATTCATCCGGAACGCCCGGGCACTGCAGGGGGATGTGAAGCCCAAAGACCGGCTCGGTTGCCATTTCAGACGATTGCAGATCCCCTTCGAGTGCCGCCTGAATCATTGCTCTGGTATAGGAAAGATTAATCCGCTCTCCAGTTCCATACGGACCGCCGGACCAGCCTGTATTTACAAGAAAGACTTCCGTTCCGTGATGTTCCATCTTCGCCCCAAGCATTTCCGCATAGACAGAGGCGTCAAGTGGAAGAAACGGGGAGCCAAAGCACGTGGAAAACGTGGCTTCCGGTTCAGTGATTCCGCGTTCTGTACCAGCAAGCTTGCTCGTGTACCCGCTCAGAAAATGATACATCGCCTGTTCTTTTGTCAGCCTGCTGATCGGGGGCAGCACACCGAAGGCATCAGCGGTAAGGAAAATGATCGTTGATGGATGGCCGGAGCGGCTCGATTCCAGCGCGTTTGGTATGTTGTCCAGCGGATAGGCCGCCCGCGTATTCTCCGTTACATCAGTGTGCGTGTAATCAGGAGCACCGGTTTCGGAGTCGACATGAACATTTTCAAGCACAGCCCCGAAACGAATCGCATTCCAGATCTGCGGTTCTTTTTTCTCTGATAAATTCACGCATTTGGCATAGCAGCCGCCTTCGATATTAAAAATGCCGTTGTCCGACCAGCCGTGTTCATCATCACCGATCAAATGCCGGTTTGGGTCGGCTGACAATGTCGTTTTCCCCGTACCCGACAGCCCAAAGAAAAGGGCGGTATCTCCTTCTTCTCCAACATTGGCAGAACAATGCATAGGCAGAACATTCTGCTCTGGAAGAAGGTGATTCATAACGGAAAAAATCGATTTTTTCATTTCTCCGGCGTATTCCGTTCCTCCGATTAGTATAACCCGTTCTTCAAATGAGAGGATGATAAAGGTTTCCGAATCGGTGCCGTCCCGTTCAGGATCGGCCTTAAACTGCGGGGCGCTGATAATAGTGAAAGGTTCCATACCTGTATCACGGTCCGGTCCCCCGGAACGCAGAAATAATTGACGGGCAAACAGGTTGTGCCAGGCGAACTCATTGACAGCCAGGATTGGAAGCTGGTAGGAAGCGTCCGCTCCTGCTGCCCCGTTTGTGACAAACAGTTCTTCTTTATTTTCCAGGTGATGGAGAACCTGATCATACAAGGACGAGAACACGTCCCTGCTGATCGGCCGGTTGACCTCTCCCCAATCCACTTTTTCCGCGGAAACGCTGTCATGAACGATAAATTTATCTTTGGGGGACCGTCCGGTATACTCACCTGTCGCGACAGAAAGGGCACCGTTTGAAGTGAGCATTCCTTCTCCCCGGGAAAGGGACGTTTCGATTAAACGGGACACAGGAAGGTCAATATTGACGTTCCTTCCTTCCATCAAACGGGTTAAAGGGGTGGAAAAACGGGACGACATCATGGCGGAAAATCCTTTCTTTTATCAGAATATTGTTTTTGTTACGAATTAGTATAACACATTTAGATAATCAGTCTATACTTTTTATTCAAAAATGTTATGCTTTTCTTTGTTTCAAAAGGAACGGGCAGAGGGAAGAAATATGTTATACTATAATGAAACAAAACAGGAGGGTTCTTTATGAATAACTTGTCCTCCATCGTCGTCTTTTACGATCAAAGCTGCGGCATCTGCCGGGAGTCCAAACGCATCATCGATAAAAGAGATCCTGCAGGTATGATCACGTGGCTCGATATTCAACATCCCGATACACTGGAAAAGTATCCACTATTAAAAGGGAGGAATGTACAGGAAGCCATGCATCTTCTGGAAAATAATACGTACCTTTATACCGGATTTGCAGCGGTGAAGCGGATCGTACAGCTGCTTCCGGCCGGAAAGTGGGTGGCTCCGTTATTTCACCTGCCCGGATCGGATCAGATCGGGGAAACACTGTACCGGCTTGTTGCCCGCAACCGCCATACATTCTCAGGAGCAGCGTGCGAGTCCGGAACCTGCGGTATCAAGCGCTGATTATTTGACAGAAATCTTGTTGTAAGGTACTATAACTGTTGAACGGATACTCTTATCCCGAGCTGGTGGAGGGACAGGCCCCTTGAAGCCCGGCAACCATCCTCCTCTTGCAGGAGGCAAAGGTGCTAACCTGGAAAGACGGAATAACGTCTTGGAAGATAAGAGGCGAAAAAGGTGAACGGATCAAGACCCCTTTTCCTCGCCATGGAAAAGGGGTCTTTATGTTTTCATGAGATAAAGAAACACTGTTTACGCCTGCTCGTCTTGGAGATGTAAGAACATAGGGAATGAGTGCCGTAACGATCTAATACGAAGAGGAGGCAGTACACGTGTCTACGGATGGAAGACGTTTATTTACATCAGAATCAGTAACAGAAGGTCATCCGGACAAGATCTGTGATCAAATCTCCGATGCCATTCTGGATGAAATCATATCGAAAGACCCGAATGCCCGGGTAGCATGCGAAACGGTCGTGAATACAGGACTCGTACTGGTAGCAGGGGAAATTACCACGTCAACGTACGTGGATATTCCAAGTATTGTCCGCGAAACGCTGAAGAAAATAGGGTATACAAGAGCCAAATATGGTTTTGACCATGAAACGTGTTCTGTTTTGACATCGATTGATGAGCAGTCGTCGGATATTGCCCAGGGAGTGGACCGTGCGCTGGAAGCTAGAGAAGGGCATATGACCGAAGGAGAACTGGAGGCAATCGGGGCCGGTGACCAGGGGTTGATGTTCGGCTATGCTGATAATGAAACGCCGGAACTGATGCCGCTCCCGATTTCTTTGGCACACAAACTGGCACGCCGCTTGACCGAAGTACGCAATGATGGAACGATTCCTTACCTGCGCCCGGATGGTAAAACCCAGGTGACGGTCGAATACGGCGAAGACGGGAAGCCGCTGCGGGTGGAGACAATCGTTATTTCAACGCAACATCATGCCGATATACCGCTGGACGAGATCGACAAGGACCTGAAAGAACAGGTTATTAAACCAGTCGTTCCGGAACACTTTCTTGATGAAGAGACGAACTATTTTATTAATCCAACCGGCCGCTTTGTAATCGGCGGTCCGCAGGGAGATGCCGGACTGACCGGCAGAAAAATCATCGTTGATACGTACGGCGGTTATGCCCGTCACGGCGGCGGGGCTTTTTCCGGAAAAGATGCGACAAAAGTGGACCGTTCCGCATCTTACGCCGCCCGTTATGCTGCTAAAAATATTATTGCGGCGGGGCTTGCCGAAAAATGTGAAGTGCAGCTTGCCTATGCGATCGGCGTGGCACGTCCTGTGTCCGTCTCGGTGGAGACGTTTGGTACGGCGGAAGTGTCCGAAGAGATTCTGGCTGAGCTTGTCCGCAACAACTTTGATCTCCGACCGGCAGGCATTATAAAAATGCTCGATCTGCGCCGGCCGATTTACCGGCAGACTGCAGCCTACGGTCATTTTGGCAGAACAGATGTTGAACTGCCGTGGGAAGCCGTTGATAAGGCGGAAGCACTGAAAGAACAGGCCGCGCAGAACAAATGAAAAAATAAGCCTGTATGAAAAGAATACACAGATAAAAATCCGGACGTGTAGATGACATTCTCTATTGGAATGCGGCAGCGTCCGGATTCTTTATACGGCATTTGTTTAAACAAAGAGAGCAGACGGCAGACAAAGGAATGACGGTTCAGGAATCAGACGCTAATTCTTTGTAGTATCTGCTTTTTTCTACATAGGACTGCTGAATACGGTGCATCTCGTTCAGGTCCTCATCGGTCAGGTCACGGACCACCCTGGCAGGACTTCCGACGGCGAGAGTGCGCGGTGGGATCACCTTTCCAGGCGGTACAAGGGAACCGGCACCGATGAAAGCTTCTTCACCGATCTCTGCACGGTCCAGAATCTTGGCCCCCATCCCGATCAGCGCGTTTTTTCGTATGATAGCACTGTGCAGGATGACCATGTGGCCGATGGTAACGTCATCTTCAACAATCAAGGGGTTCTTCGGACTCTGATGGAGAACGGATTGATCCTGAATATTGACCCCGTTACCGATGATGGTGGGAGCAACATCTCCACGAATCACGGTGTTGAACCAAACACTTGATTCTTCGCCGATTTTCACATCACCGGTGATGGTCACATAATCGGCTGTGTAAGCGGAATCTGCGATCTCTGGAAATTTTCCTTTATAATCATAGAGCATGGCGGAACCTCCTAATCTTTCATAAAATTTTACTTACTTTAATGTAAGTTTAGCAAAAATCATAGTAAAATGGATAGTGCAGGGATTGTTCGAGTTCGATGCAGCGACGGAAAGGCAGGAACAAATAAGATGATAAACACATGGTTAACGGAAAAACCACGCGGTACCATAGTGCTGATACATGGAGTCGGTGAACATCACGGCCGTTACCAGGAATGGATCAATCGTCTGAACACCCGGGGTTTTCATGTCGTTGCCGGTGACCTGCCGGGACACGGGAAAACAAGAGGAAAAAGAGGTCACATTGACCGTTTTGATCAGTACATAGACGCTGTGTACAACTGGTATAAAGAGGCAGCTGCTCTTGATGTTCCGGTATTTCTTTTCGGACACAGCCTGGGTGGGTTGATTGCAGTACGGACATTGATGGAAAAATACCTGCCGGTTCAGGGAGTTATTCTTTCCTCTCCGTGTCTCGGGCTGGCGGATTCCCCAAAAAGAGGGGTGGAACTCGCCGCGAAAATGATGCACCACGTGACTCCTTCGTTCAGGGCCAAATCAGGGATTACAGCAGAGCTCCTCACCAGACATGAAGAGACAAGGGCGGCATTCAGGCAGGACGACTTAATCGTACCGACGGTAACACTCCGGTGGTACCGGGAGTTAACGAAGGCTGTAAAACAGGCTCAACTTTATCCGGATTATTATCCGGATGTTTCCACTCTGGTGATGCAGGCTGGTGAAGACTATATTGTAGATAGGTTTTCGGTACGGCGCTGGTTCAACCAGCTTCACATCTCAGATTGTGCGTACCGGGAATGGAAAGGGTTGTATCATGAGCTGCTTCATGAGCCTGAGCGCGAAGACGTATTCAGCTTCCTGATGCACTTTGTGGAACAACGCCTTGAAAAGACGATGCAGGAAGAAGGAGGATGACTATGAAAGTACCAGCGACGCCATGGACCATGATGTACAGCATCTACCGGGAAGTTATTCCGGAGGTGCACCGCCTGCTGGGACAGTGGCGGGAAAAAGCGGAACAGATACCGAATCCGGAACTGAAGAGACAGGCCTTGATAAGCATTGAGAATAAAGCCTTTCATTGTGAAGGCGGCGGGGTGTATGCCATGTTTGCCCCGGAAAGCAGGAGAGAGAATGTGCTTCAGTTCATTATTGCCTACCAGACGATCTGCGATTATCTGGACGGCCTTTGTGACTGGAGTGAGTCCCAGAACCCTGATGATTTTCATATGCTTCACAAAGCGCTGCAACATGCGCTTGAACCGGGACGTGAGGTGGAGAACTATTATTTTTACCGGGATGATCAGGACGACGGGGGTTATTTGAAGGAATTAGTAGAAACCTGCCAGTCTCATCTTGTGATATTTCCCGGCTTTTGGAATGTGAAAGAGTACATGGAGGAATTATCTCATTACTACAGGACTCTTCAGGTTCATAAGCATGTTCAAAAAGAAGAGCGTGTACCGAGGTTAACTGCCTGGTTCGATGAAGTCAAAGAGGACTTTCCTGATATCCGGTGGTACGAATTCAATGCCTGTACCGGCTCTACACTTGGAATCTACGCACTCGGAGCTTACGCCGCCAGATCCCACCTGGCAGACGTCCAGGCCCGGTCCATCAAATCGGCTTACTTTCCGTACGTGCAGGGCGTTCATATTTTACTGGATTACTTTATTGATCAACAGGAAGACATTGCTGATGATGAACTTAATTTCTGTGCGCAGTATGAAGACGAAGAAGAAATGGTGGAACGGATCCGCTACTTTAAAAAAGAAGCGGAGAAAAAAGTGCGGAAACTGCCGGATGCGGGCTTCCATTCGCTGATTGTGAAAGGATTGTTCGCGATTTATCTGGCGGATGAAAAGGTGCAGACGGAACCGTCGATGAAACAAACGGCGAAACGTTTCATCCGTTTCGGGGGGCTGCCGGCAGCGTTCTTTTACATTAACACCTGGATCTACCGGCGGAATTCCAAATCAATATACGGGTAAAAAAAAGCAGCGGCTTCACGAGGAAGCGGCTGCTTTTTCAATAACGGTGAGCTCTCCTGTTTCGGGGGAGATGGCCAGCCCGTGGACCGGAGTATCTGCCGGAAGGAGAGGGTGGTTCCGGATGATACCGGCACTGTTTCTGACATTCTCTTCGACGTCTGTGAACCCATGCATCCATTTGTCCAGATCCACCCCGGCGTAGGCTGCTTCCTGGAGCCGGCTTGTATCGGCGCCGCGGGACTCTGCCTGGCTGAAAATATCATCCGACGTTAAACCGGTCATGCCGCATCCGTAATGCCCGATCACAGCCACTTCGTCGGCTTTTAGGGCATAAAGGGCGACAATGATGCTGCGCATGATACTGTCATAAGGGTCTGTTACCATGGCCCCGGCATTCTTAATGATTTTGGCATCGCCGTTTTTCAGATTTAATGCTCTGGGGAGCAGCTCAACGAGCCGAGTGTCCATACACGTCAAAATAACAATTTTCTTATCCGGAAACTTGGACGTCTGTAAGGGTTCGTACTCTTTTCCTTCTACAAATTTTTCATTAAAAGAAAGCATGGAATCAATGATTGTCATATATACTCACTCCTGTCTTTTATCAAAAATGAATAAAAATGGGGGATGATTCACTTGATTCATAAATTCATAGCGCAGCACCTGTATATCTCTTTGAGGCAGGGCGGCAGCGTATTCTTCGAGTTTATCTTTTTCCATTCTGCCTTCGGGATGTCCCGGATACACGACGACAAAAAGAAGACCTCCGGGTTTTATGATATCCAGCAGCTGTGAGATGGCTTGTATCGTCGTTTCCGTCCGGGTGGTGATTGTTTTATTACCCCCGGGAAGATAACCGAGGTTAAAGACGGCTGCTTTCAGTTTTTTCCGGTGGTCCGCAGGGATCTGTGCCGCTGCGTGCTCATGACCTTTGTTTATAAGGGTTGTCCGCTCATAGAGAAGATGTTTGTCAAGGCGTTGTTTTGTTTGTTCCAGTGCCTCTGTCTGAATATCAAAACTGAATACATGTCCGCCGCTGCCGACGCAATGTGCAAGATGAAGGGTGTCCCGCCCGGTGCCTGCGGTGGCGTCAATGGCTGTATCTCCGTTTTCGAGCACCCTCTCCATCCATTCTTTGGCAAATGTCAGCACATCGGGCATTGTCATCGTGAAAGGGCTGCCTCCGGCTGGTGATATTTTCCCTGCCAGCTGTTACGGCGCTCAAGTTCCGCATCGATGGCATTTAGAACTTCCCATTTGTTCAGGCTCCACATCGGCCCGATCAGCAGGTCGGCAGGGCCGTCCCCGGTCAAGCGGTGAATGACCATGTCAGGCGGAAGCAGTTCAATCTGGTCAACGACAAGATTCACGTATTCTTCCATGTCCATGAACTCAAGCAGCCCCTGCTCATATTGATGAACCATCGGGGTGTGTTTCAGCAGATGCAGCAGGTGGATTTTAATGCCTTGTACATCGAGTTTTGCCACTTCAGCCGCCGTTTCCTTCATCATTTCGTAGGATTCCTGCGGCAGTCCGTCAATGATGTGGGAACAGACGCGGATGCCGTGGGCGCGGAGTTTGTTCACTCCTTCTTTATAGCATTCAAAGTCGTGGGCCCGGTTAATAAGGTCGGCGGTACTTTCGTGAACGGTCTGCAGGCCGAGTTCAACCCAGAGGTGGGTGCGTTCGTTCAGTTCAGCCAGGTATTCGACGACATCATCGGGCAGGCAGTCAGGTCTGGTCGCTATGGCGAGACCGACAACCCCGTCCTGTTCAAGAATAACTTCAAACATGTCACGAAGCTCTTCCACGGGGGCATACGTATTGCTGAATGCCTGAAAGTAACCGATATACTTTCCGTTTTTCCATTTTTTGTGCATCCGGTCTTTGATCTCGTGAAACTGTTTTACCAGATCATCACGCCGGTCACCTGCGAAATCTCCGGATCCCCGGGCCGAACAGAAGGTGCAGCCGCCCGACGCTGCTTTGCCGTCCCGGTTTGGGCACGTAAAGCCTCCATCGAGAGGAATTTTAAAAATCTTTTCACCGAAATGACTGCGCAGGTGATGATTCCATGTATGATAACGTTTTTCTCCCCACTTCAAGGGGGATTGGTCCTGTTCATTCAGCGTCATGATTGAATCTCTCCTTCTACACGCTATACTTTTGTATTTTAGCATGATTTATGAAAACATCCAAACAGACACCAATACGGTCCCGTTTGCCTTCTTCAAGACGGGCGTGTAATATGGTAAGATAGGTAATATGTTGTTAATTGACGTGGTTTGGACTATGTGTCCTGACCAATATTGACAGACGGGATGGAAGTTCATAAAATACCAAGTATTAAAAAGCCCCCGCAAAAGCGCTTCACTTATATAGGAAGAATGTTGACAGGGAACAGCAGTAGAAAAAACAACCTCTCGTCCCTATAGGAAGCAGGTAGGGGGCGGGAGGTTTTTAATGAATCCACACGCGGGTCAAATAGAACATAAAGGAAATTAAAGGAGGTACATACACAATGGCTTTTCCCCACCAGGATATCGAAAAGAAATGGCAGCAGTACTGGGAAAATAATCACATTTTCAAAACACCGGATTATCCGGAAGCAGGCAGCAAATTTTATGCACTGGATATGTTTCCGTATCCATCAGGCGCAGGTCTGCACGTCGGACATCCGGAAGGATATACCGCGACTGATATTATTTCCCGCATGAAACGGATGCAGGGGTATGAGGTACTTCATCCGATGGGATGGGACGCGTTTGGTCTTCCGGCAGAACAGTTTGCTCTGGATACCGGAAAAAACCCCGGGGACTTCACCCAGGCCAACATTGAAACATTCAAACGCCAGATTAAAGCTCTCGGATTTTCCTACGACTGGGATCGTGAAATTAATACAACGGATCCGTCGTACTATAAATGGACGCAGTGGATTTTTATTCAGCTTTACAAAAAGGGACTGGCTTATGTCGATGAAGTGGCAGTGAACTGGTGTCCGGCACTTGGGACGGTGCTCGCCAATGAAGAAGTGATCGACGGCCGCAGTGAGCGGGGCGATCATCCGGTTGAACGCAGACCAATGAAACAATGGATGCTCAAAATCACCGATTATGCCGACCGTCTCCTTGAAGATCTGGAGGAGCTCGACTGGCCGGAGAGCGTGAAAGATATGCAGCGGAACTGGATCGGCCGCTCGGAAGGGGCGGAAGTCTATTTTGACATTGATGGCCATGATCATATATTTACCGCTTTTACGACCCGGCCTGATACGTTATTTGGTGCTACCTACTGCGTCATGGCCCCGGAGCATGAGCTGATTCAGGAAATCACGACTGATGAACAGAAACAATCAGTAGAAGCTTATAAACAGGCAGTAGGCACAAAAAGTGACCTGGAACGGACCGAACTGCAAAAAGATAAAACAGGGGTGTTCACCGGTGCTTATGCCATCAATCCGGTCAATGATGAAAGGCTGCCGATTTATACAGCCGACTACGTTCTCGCCAGTTACGGAAGCGGGGCTGTTATGGCAGTGCCGGGCCATGATCAGCGTGATTATGAATTTGCGAGTGCGTTCGACCTTCCTATAGTGGAAGTCGTAGAAGGCGGCAATATGGATGAAGAAGCTTATGAAGGGGATGGCCCGCACATCAATTCCCGGTTTCTGAACGGTCTTCATACAGAAGAAGCCATTTCAACCATGACGGAACGTCTTGAACAGGAAGGTAAAGGGAAAAAAGAAGTGACCTACCGTCTTCGTGACTGGCTCTTCAGCCGTCAGCGCTACTGGGGAGAACCTATCCCGATGATTCACTGGGAAGACGGTTCTCTCACACCGGTGCCCGAAGATGAACTTCCTCTGGAACTGCCGGAGCTGGAAGAATTCAAGCCGTCAGGCAACGGAGAATCCCCGCTTGCCAATGCAGCGGATTGGCTGGAAGTTACGGATCCTGCTACCGGTATGAAAGGACGCCGCGAGACAAACACCATGCCTCAGTGGGCGGGAAGCTGCTGGTACTACCTTCGTTTTATCGATCCGGACAACGATGAAAAACTTGCGGATGAAGAAAAACTGAAACAATGGCTTCCGGTTGACATTTATGTCGGCGGCGCCGAGCATGCCGTACTGCACCTGCTTTACGCCCGCTTTTGGCACAAAGTACTGTATGACATCGGCGTGGTGCCGACAAAAGAGCCGTTTCAGCGTCTCTACAACCAGGGGATGATCCTTGGGGAGAACAATGAGAAGATGAGTAAATCCAAAGGCAACGTTGTCAATCCGGATGATATTATTAAAACCCACGGAGCCGACACTCTTCGTCTTTATGAAATGTTCATGGGGCCGCTTGAGGCTGCCGTGGCCTGGTCGGAAAACGGACTGGACGGCGCCCGTCGTTTTCTGGACCGGGTGTGGCGGATATTCACTGATGAAAAACAGGCCCTGTCCGAAGCCGTAACCGAAAGCGGCGGGACCGAAGATTTTGAACGCACGTATCATAAGACAGTGTATAAGGTGACGGAAGAATTTTCCCATCTCCGCTTCAATACCGGCATCAGTCAGCTGATGGTGTTTATGAATGAGGCCTATAAACAGGAAACGCTCCCGAGACCGTTTATGGAAGGCTTTATCAAGCTGCTGGCTCCAGTAGCTCCGCACCTTGCCGAAGAAATATGGGAGCTTCTCGGTCATGAAGGAACCATTGCCTATGAGCCGTGGCCGTCGTATGACGAGAACATGCTTGTGGAAGATGAGGTGGAAATCGTACTTCAGATTAATGGCAAAGTACGCTCCAAAGCGGTTGTACCGAAAGACGCTGATGAAGAGCAGCTTGAAACCATTGCCAGAGAAGACGAAAAGATCAGCGAAGAAATTGAAGGGAAGACCATCCGCAAAGTCATTGCGATCCCGGGAAGACTCGTTAATATAGTCGCAGCCGGTTAAAAGAGCAGCCGTTCCTCTGCGGCAGAGGAACGGCTGCTCTTCTTTGCATGGAGGCTGTTTCCTTAAAAAGAATGTGCTCCTGCTGTTTCTGCCGCTGCCTGTCCGGCCGTATAGCCGGTGGAGAAGGCGACGGTGATGTTAAACCCGCCGGTATAAGCGTGGATATCAAGAATTTCACCGCAGAAAAAGAGGCCGCTGGTCATTTTGGATTCCATCCGTTTCGGCTGGATTTCCTTAATGGAAATGCCTCCACCGGTGACAAATGCATCTTCAATGGACAAGGTGCCGTTAACATCAAACCGGAACTCCGTTAAGACTTGGGAAAGGCGGCGCAGAGCATCATTGGACACCTCCTGCAGCGGCTTGGACTCCGGTATACTGCAGCGCTCCAGAAAGAAAGCGAGAAGACGCTCCTGGGCAACATGTTTTAATGCATTTTTGGCCGCTTTAGCGCCGTCCTGCTTTTTAGTTTCGGCAAGATTCTGGAACATCGTTTCGACGTTGGTGTCCGGATATAGAGAAAGCCCCATCGGAATAGTGCCTGTTTCATGTTTTTTTAGAGCTTTGACAACGTACTGGCTGCACCGGAGCACAATAGGGCCGGAAATGCCGAAATGCGTGAAAATCATGTCTCCGCGGTGGGTTTTTATTTTCTTTCCTTTCGGAGTGTAGACAGTGAGCGCGACATTGGACAGGGAAAGCCCCTGGAGCGTTTTTTCCTGAATAAAAGAGGCCGCCGATGTGATGGGGACCTCGGTTGGGTACAGTTCCGTGATCGTATGGCCGGCTGCTTCGGCCCAAGGGTATCCGTCGCCGGTGCTTCCGGTATTGGGAACTGATTTCCCGCCGGTTGCAACAATGACGCTTCCGGCTTCGAGTGTTTCCCCGTTATCAAGCTTCAGCCCCGTTACGCGGCCGTCTTCAAAGGTAAGAGAATCCACTTTCGTCTGAAGCCGGGTGTCAACCCCGAGTTCTTTTATTTTCTGAAGCAGAGTCTGCACGACGGTCATGGCTTTGTCATTGACCGGAAACATCCGGCCCATGTCTTCTTCTTTCAACTCAATCCCCAGGTTTTCGAAGAAGGTGATAATGTCTTCATTATTAAAAATCGAAAAGGGACTGTGCATAAAGCGGCCGTTTCCCGGAATGTGTTCAATCAATTCTCTCTGTTCCATCCGGTTGGTTACATTACAGCGTCCGCCGCCGGAGATGGCAAGCTTGCGCCCGAGTTTTTTTCCTTTATCAACGATGAGGACACGGGCGCCGTGTTGTGCGGCAGCCACAGCTGCCATTAAACCAGCCGGTCCGCCTCCGATGATAATTGTATGATACGTCATGTTTATTCCCGCCTTATTTAATCAGTTCTACTATAAATGATACGCTAAGGTTATACAGAAAGAAAGAGATTGTCAAAGCCTGAAGGAGGGTGTTGAATGCTTGAAAAAATGACCGTTTCTACATCACAGCATGACGAGATGGTGGATGTGACAGAAGACATACAGCAGTGGGTGCATAAACAAAAGATGCAAAACGGTATCCTTGTCGTTTACTGCCCGCACACAACCGCAGGTATTACGGTTAATGAAAACGCAGATCCGGACGTGTTGCATGACATGCTTATGAAGCTTGATGAGGTGTATCCGTGGAACCATCCGAAGTACCAGCACGGTGAAGGCAATTCGGCTTCCCATCTAAAAGCGTCCACTGTCGGCACCCAGCAGACACTGATTGTAGAAAAGGGAAAGATTGTGCTCGGCACATGGCAGGGCATTTATTTCTGCGAATTTGATGGTCCACGCAGACGTTCCATGTATGTGAAGGGTATCACCGATACAACAGAAGTGTAACTATGCAGATTGTGGTAAAATGTCGAGTGATATATACCTTCAGCACTGACAATTGGAGTGGAAACCATGCCCGATTCTAATAAATTTTTACGGGGCACGATGATCCTGTCGCTGGCCCAGTTTTCATCCAAGTTTCTTGGGATGATCTTTGTGTTTCCTTTTGTTGCCCTCGTCGGGCAGCAGGGGATGGCTCTTTATCAGTACGGCTATCAGCCCTACACGATTTTGTTGAGCCTCGCTACGCTTGGTGTACCGATGGCGGTATCCAAATTTGTTTCCAAATACAACGCGCTCGGAGATTACCGGACGGGACGACGTCTGTTCCAGTCCGGACTGGTTATTATGAGTTTGACCGGAGTGGCTGCGTTTCTCGGCTTATTTTTCATGGCTCCGGTTATCGCAGGGTGGATTATCCCCAGTCCGGACGCGATCGGCGGTAATGACATGTCATCTGTCATTTTCACTATAAGAATGGTCAGTACGGCGCTTCTTTTAGTACCTGTCATGTCTATTATCCGCGGTTACTTTCAGGGTTTTCAGTCAATGGGGCCGACGGCGGCCTCCCAGGTGGTGGAGCAGGTTGTCCGCATCACCTTTATTTTATCCATGGCTTTTGCTGTGCTGCATATCTTTGGTGGAGAGCGTGGTACAGCGGTCGGATTTGCTACATTCGGCGCGTTTGTGGGCGGTCTTGGCTCTCTGCTTGTTCTGATTATTTATTGGAAAAAGCGGCGCCGCCACCTCGAGCAGGAAGCAGCGCAGAGTACAGTGGATTACAATATCTCATTACCTTCGATGTACAAAGAGCTGCTTGCTTACGCGCTGCCTCTTTCTTTTGTAGGTCTTGCCATCCCATTGTTTCAGATGGTGGATCTGTTTACGTTCAACAATGCATTGACGGCTTCGGAAGCTTTTACACAGCGCGAAGCGGAACGGGCATATGGTGCTTTTTCAGGATCGGCGCACAAGCTTATTCTTATACCGGTTGCTTTGGCGACAGCGATGTCGGTCACGTTGATTCCCGCCATCACCAATGCTTTTACAAATGGAAACAAAGAACTGCTGCAGCGCCAGATTACGCAAACTTACCAGATCATTTTGTTTCTTGCCGTGCCGGCTTCGGCCGGTCTGATGGTTTTATCCTATCCTACCTTTGCCGTGTTATTTGGCATAGATGATATGGAGCTTGGCGGCAATATCCTGAGGTATTACGCTCCGGCTGCCTTGTTTTTCTCGATTTTTTCCGTGACGGCAGCGATTCTGCAGGGCATTAACCGACAGCGTTACGTGGTGGCTTCTCTACTTATCGGACTTTGCATAAAAGCCGCCACCGCTTATCTGTTTTTGTATTACATGGGACCGGTCGGCGGCAGTTTCAGTACGCTTGCCGGTTATGCTGCCGCTGTTGGAATGAATATACGGGGGATCGGTCGTTTTACGTCGTTTCATTATGGAAAACCTGCCAGACGGCTGCTGTTAATTGCCGCATTGACGCTGGTGATGACAGCGGCTGTTGTGATTGTTAAAGAAGGGGCGCAGACGATGTTTCCGCTGGAATCCTGGTATCATGCATTTCTTGTTGAGTTTTTCAGCGTTGCAGCAGGAGCCGGGCTGTACCTGATTCTGAGTGTGAAAACCGGGCTGGCCGGTGTTATTCTGGGAGACCGTTTCTCCTTTTTAAAGCGGACGAAAGATTTGCCGTAATGAAAAACAAGATGCAAAACAGGGACCGGGTCCTCTTTTTCACGGCAGGACCCGGTGGTATAATGTAATAACTCCCGTCTGCCGGGATAGAATACAATCATGCTGAAGGGACGTGCAATCACCCTGGAGGTAATATGAAAACGAGACGTTACAAAGACTATGACTGGTGGTTATTATCAGCAGCTCTGCTGCTTGCTGTGTTCGGGGTTATCATGATTTTCAGTGCCAGCTTTCCGCTTGCTATTGATATGTATGACGACCCTGCCTACTTTTTCAAAAGACAATTAATCTGGCTGGTACTCGGCAGTGTCCTGCTGTTCTTTTTTATGCATCTTCGTTACGAGGCGCTGAAAAAGCTGTCCCCGTTTCTTATTGCGGGAACCATTCTGCTTCTTATACTCGTGCTCATCGTAGGAACAACGATCCGGGGGGCGACAAGTTGGATTTCCATCGGACCGTTTACGATTCAGCCGTCGGAATTTGTGAAGCTGGCCGTCATTATTTATCTGGCTCAGGTGTATTCCCAGAAGCAGGCCTATATCAATAAATTCATCACCGGGGTGCTGCCGCCGCTCGTGCTGGTTGTCTTCGTGTTCTCGCTGATTATGCTTCAGCCGGATCTTGGTACCGCCGCCGCCATTTTAATGACCGCCGGTATCATCGTCTTTCTTTCCGGTGCGAAATTACGGCACTTAACAGTTCTTGCCTTTTTATCCGGTATCGTTATTACGTACTTTGCATTGAGTGAGTCCTACCGTGTCCAACGTTTGATAGCCTTCCGCGATCCATTTGAATCGGCCGAACGTGCCGGAGGAAGCGCCTATCAGCTTATTCAATCGTACATATCCATCGCACACGGCGGATTGACCGGTACAGGTCTTGGACAGAGTGTGCAGAAAATGCATTATCTGCCTGACCCCCATACAGACTTTATTTTGGCGGTGATCGCAGAAGAGCTTGGTATTTTCGGCATAGGGTTCGTTCTGATCTGCCTGCTGACGATTGCCTGGAGAGGAATAAAAGCTGGTATACGCTGCCGGAACACTTTCGGAACGCTTCTGGCTTTTGGCATTGTATTTCAACTTGTGAGCCAGTCTGTCGTGAACGCGGGGGCGGCAACCGGACTACTTCCGATTACAGGTCTTCCGTTCCCGTTTTTAAGTTATGGAGGGTCCTCGATGCTCGTGTCCATGACCGGCATCGGTATTCTGGCTAATATTTCAAGAGAAGGAAAACGTGCAAAAAGGGCCCGGGAAGAACAGGCTGCAGACGCATAAAAGGGAGAGAAAAGCAATGAGAGCTGATAAGTTACTGGCAAGTACCGGCTTTGGAACAAGAAAAGATGTAAAAAAACTGTTGAAGCAGGGAGTCGTGACTGCGGACGGAGAAAAAGTGAAAAACGGTGCAGTCCATCTGGATCCGGACACTCAGGATATTGAAGTGAAAGGGGAACCGCTTCATTACCGCGAATACATCTATCTATTGATGCACAAACCGGCTGGTGTCATCTGCGCCACCGAAGATGAACTGCATGAAACGGTGCTCGACATACTGGAATGGGAAGATGTTGTCCGTCATCCTTTTCCGGTGGGGAGACTGGATAAAGACACCGAAGGGATGCTTCTGCTCACGAATGACGGGAAGTTCTCCCATGCGCTGACTTCGCCGAAAAAAGGGGTCCCCAAAACGTATGAAGCGCTTTTGGACAAAGAGGCCTCAGAGGAAGATACAGAAGCGTTCGCACGTGGAGTCACACTGGTGGATGATGGGTACCGGACAAAACCGGCTGAGCTTGAACTGCTTCCTGAGGATCCGGAGCGTGTGCGGATAACGATACGGGAAGGCAGATACCATCAGGTGAAACGTATGTTTGAAGCCGTAGGAAAAGAAGTCCGTTACTTGAAAAGGATACAGATCGGTTCACTGCCGCTGGATGAAAGCCTGGGCGCCGGTGAATACCGCGATATGGAAGAAGAGGAAGTGCAGCTTCTGCTTGAAGAAGCGTACCGCAAAGGAAAAACGGACCCCCCGGACTGATCAGGCGCCCGGGGGGTTCTGTTATACGCAGGATACCGTTATAGACTTAAGAAACTTTAACCTTCTTTTTAGTAGCTGTCCATTTTCCTCTGGAAGGACTGTGGACCAAATGATTGTATTCCAGCACGTTCAGATCCCGCTGAATCGTCCGCTGGGTGATTCCGAATTCGTCAACCAGTTCGCTCGTTGTCACCGTTCCTTTCTCTTTGATATAAAGATAAATCGATTTTACCCGGGTGATCATGCGGTCGGTTGATGGCCTCAAAAAACCACTCCTTAGCTTTAATGAATAGGGAGATCTACTCCCGGGGCGTTTCATCATGCTGTTAGTCATCCGCATTGACAGGGAAACGATGCAACGGTCATGGTGTGACGAACTAGTGCGATATCAGCCAAAGCATAAATGGTACATATATATATTTCCAACCTATCAATGGCCCCTTATGTTGTAGTTGCATTATACAATATTTCCTCAACACGCGCAAAGCATATAAAAGGGAGTTTCGCAACACTTAATAAAAAGTATAGAAAAATCATTTTTTTTAATTAAATGTTTACAAAAGCGGGTGCTGTATCCAAAGTCTGTGGATGGAAAAAGTACGCCGCCGGCATTGCAGCCTTTGTATTATCATAGAAAAAGAGCTGTACCTTTTGATACAGCCCCTTCTCTCTTTATTCGTTTTAGTTGTGACGAAAAAGATCGGTGGAGAGATAGCGTTCACCTGTGTCGCAGGCAATGACAACGACAATTTCATTCGGTTTCATGCCGCTGGCGGTCTGCATGCCTGCGTAACAGGCTGCACCGGTGGAAGGGCCGGCGAGAATCCCTTCATCCCGGGCGAGGCCCCGTGCTGCTTCGTAAGCATCTTCGTCGGAGATTTTGTAAATATAATCGTAAATATCCTGGTTTAACACCGGCGGAATAAAGCCGGGGCTCGTACCAACTAATTTGTGAGGGCCGGGGCTTCCTCCCGATAAAACAGGGGATCCTTTCGGCTCGACAACGTGGATGGCTGTCTCTGGATAGTAGCTGCGGAGGGTTTCTCCGGTACCTGTTACTGTTCCGCCTGTCCCCGATGCTGCAACAAAGGCTCCGAGCGGCTTGCCGAGTTCATCCATCGCTGCTTTGATTTCTTCGGCTGTACCTTTGCGGTGTGCGTCGGGGTTATCCTCGTTTTCAAACTGCATCGGCATGAAACTGGAAGGTATTTCTTCTACGAGCTCATGTGCCCTTTCAATAGCGCCGGGCATTTTTTTCTTTCCAGGTGTGAGTTCTACTTCCGCCCCGTAGGCTTTAAGCAGATTGATGCGTTCCTGGGACATCGTGTCCGGCATCACGAGAATAGAACGATATCCTTTTGCGGATGCATTCATGGCAAGACCGATTCCGGTATTGCCTGATGTTGGTTCAATAATGACAGAATCCGGACGAAGCAGGCCCTTTTTTTCCGCCTGTGCAATCATATTGTTGGAGGCACGGTCTTTCAGGCTGCCGCTTGGATTCTGGAATTCGAGTTTCAAATATACATCGGCTCCATCGGCGGCTGGGAGCCGGTTCAATTTAACAAGGGGAGTGTTTCCGACTAAATCTGACATATTGGATACAACTTGCATAATGACACTTCCTTTTTCTCCGTAAGTAGGAACGTATAGATTACAGGATTCCCCTGAATACAGCTTCGGCGCCCATCCTCCCGACAATCTGCAGGAGACAGGTTTGTTCGGTGTTTTCCCGGGGCGCCAGGGCTTTTTTTATAACTGCTTCACATATCGTAACATATTCCAGAGCTGTTCTTCTATTTGCAGAAACGGGGAATTGTTCCTGTGTTTAGCCATAACAGTTGTTATCCGATATAATAGAGGGAAGCAGGTGAATGTCACAAAGAGGGGGGACGTCATGGAACCGCACTATTTTACCGCGCTTGTACCGTCCGTGGAGGTGAAAGAGGAAATCGCCTCGTGGACACAAGAAGCAGTGTTCGACCTTTCATTTAAAACATGGGTTCACCCGGAGGATTACCATATTACACTCTTTTTTCTCGGGGCAGCGGATGAGGCTGTTCTTCAACAGACGACGGAACTCGTACGCCGCAGTTGCTCTGCGTGCCCTGCCATCACAATGCAGACAGGCGGGATAGGGCATTTCGGACCGCGGGAGGCCCCAAAGGTGTTGTGGGCGGATACAAACTGTCCGGAAGAACTGCAGCGTCTTCAGCAGCGCGTCGCAGACAGCTGCGTTTCCTGCGGTTTTGCGGAAGAAAAACGAAAATACCGCCCTCATATTACACTGGCCCGAACATGGACCGGAGCATATTCTTTTTCCCGGCAGTCCGTTTTCCTGCCGGAGCTTAAAACGATGACTTGGACAGCAGAGGAGGTTGTTCTTTTTCGCACACACCCGCACCGGGAAGTGAAATATGAAAGGGTGGAAACCTTTCCGCTCGGTCCGGAATAAAGAAAAAACATGATATTTTGATGCTGGAGCAGAGGAGAAAACATGCAGACGATTCGAATTGTCTTTCATATTGGAATTTTATTTGTCTTTTATTATACAGGGGTATGGATTCAGGAAGCATTACAGCTCATGATACCCGGAAGCATTATCGGGATGCTGCTGCTGCTGGTCTGCTTTTCGCTGAATCTCGTGAAACCGGTATGGATCGAACAGGGAACTTCTCTTCTCCTGTCCCATATGCCGCTTCTTTTCCTTCCCGTGACGGCTGGGGTTATTGCCCATACACAGCTATTCACCGGAAAGGGATTATGGCTTGTGGTTATTGCGTATCTCAGTACACTGCTTGTGCTCGTTACGTCCGGCTGGACGGTGCAGCTGCTGTTAAGAAGGAGGAATCATCATGAATGAATGGCTGCCGGCATTTGCAGCTGTGGCGGGGACGGTGGCAGTCTATCAGGGAACCCGGTGGTTTTACCGGCGTTTTCCGTATCCGATTACGCTTCCGATTGTCACCGGAACGATCACCATTGTCTTGTTTCTGCTTGTTATGGATATTTCCTATTCGACTTACATGTCAGGCGGACAGTGGATTGAAAAGCTGCTGGGTCCTGCAGTGGTGGCTCTTGCCCTGCCGCTGTACAAACAGCGCGAAACGGTGAAAAAATATGCATTTCCACTCACCGCCGGTATCACGGCAGGTGCGCTGGCGGGGGTGCTGTCGGGGTACGTTCCTGCAAGGTGGCTGGGTCTGGATGACGAATTGATTGCTACTGTTCTTCCGAAATCGGTTACGACACCGGTCGCCATGGATATCGCACAGACGACAGGAGGTATTCCAGCTGTTGCGGCTGTTTTTGTCATGGTTGCAGGCATAGGCGGTGTCGTGAGTGCGTCCTATGTGTTTGCTTTTACCGGCATATCACAGTCTCTCGCCAAAGGGATTTCTTTCGGAGCGGCTTCCCATGCCATAGGAACGGCAAAAGCACTTGAAAATAGTGAACTGGAAGGGACAGCAGGATCAGTGGCGATGACACTTAGCGCTCTGCTTCTCTCCTTTATCACCCCATTACTGACAGCGATTTTCTTTTGATAAGGAGGGGTTATCATGGCTCATTTAATAAAATTGGAAGATTATACATCAAGGTATATGAATGATATGCAGCGCTACCTGAGTCGTTTTTCCCGCTTGAAAAAAGAGCGGTGGGAGAGTATGAAACGCGATTGGAGAAAGGTGAATAATGAAAATGCGCAGGAGCCCCTTCAGGAAGAAACGCTGGAGGACTGGCTTGAAGAAGCGGGGGACGGTTTTTTTCAGGGAGCTATCAACCGATTAAAACAGTTTCAGGAAAGGCGCGGAAAAAAAGAAGAACCGGCGCAGGAGACGGATGACCGCTCTCTTTTTTATGAAGGAAAATCGCTTGAGCAATTGAAGGATATGTTCTTTGAAGAGTTATTCATGGCTCAGCTAAGGTGGGCGAGTGCATCCATTCTGGAAGAATCGCGTATGAATCCTGTTTATAAATATGATCAGAATTTGAGGTTTCTGCTTCGATTCCTGCCTGATAACTACCTTATTTTATATTATCCGGTATTCTCTGTCGGGGGTGCCCCGCTGGACATGGATATCATTCTGATCAGTCCGACAGAAATTATATGTCTTTCTTATCTTTCCGGGGATAAAAACAGTGTGTTTGAGACGTCCTCGGGTCGTTACTGGAACGAGTATGTTCATAAGAGCAGGCACCGTATCGTTAACCCGGTGATTTCGCTTAATCGAATGAGCCGTGTCATTCAGTCCATATTTCAGGAGCATCCCCTTGAGATGGAGCTGCACCGGGCGGTATGGTCCCCGACTTCTGTCATTGATCACCGGGCTCCCGGAATGAAAGTGGAAATGGTGGATAAACGAAATCACGATGTCTGGTTTGAGAAAAGAAAAAGAACCCCCTCGCCGATTAAGAAAAATCAGCTGTATGCCGCGGAAACATTACTGCAGCATACGTTGACGACATCCTTTCGGCGGAGGGAGCTGATGGAAGATATGGAAGAGGAAGACTGACTAGTTGAAAATAATCGTTTTGTTTTCGTAGACGAGGATTTTATCCTGGATATGCCAGTCGACAGCGCGGGCGAGCGCGATTTTTTCCACGTTACGTCCGGCGACTTTCAGATCTCCCGCTCCGTAGCGGTGATTGACCCGGAGAACTTCCTGGTCGATAATCGGTCCTTCATCGAGATCATCTGTTATATAGTGGGCAGTCGCGCCGATCAGTTTCACGCCGCGGTCAAAGGCTTTTTGATATGGGTTGGCTCCGATGAATGCCGGCAGAAAAGAGTGATGGATATTGATCACTTTATGCTGGAATGACTTCACAAAAGAAGGCGAAAGAATCTGCATGTAGCGCGCCAACACGATAAAATCAATGTCATATGCTTCTATTACTTCTTTTTGCTGTTGTTCCGCCTGCACTTTTGTCTCCTTGGTTACCGGAATATGCCGGAAAGGAATGCCGTAACTTTCTACAATATCACGTAACTGATCGTGGTTACTGATAACCACCGGAATATCTACTTCCAGTTCGCCGGAGCGCCAGCGCCATAAGAGCTCCAGCAGACAATGGTCTTCTTTGGATACAAACACGGCCATTTTCTTACGCTTACGTTCCTGTTCGAGCCGCCAGCTCATCTGAAACGAGTCGGCAATAGACTCAAATCCCTGTAGAATAAGAGGGAAACGTTCCTCAAAAGAAGGCAGGTTGAATTCAATACGCATGAAAAATGTTCCGCCTTCCGGATCTGTGCTGTATTGGTCGGACTGTACAATGTTAGCCTGCTGCTTCTGCAGATACTGCGACACAGCAGCTACAATACCGGGTTGGTCCGGGCAGGATATTAACAGCCGCACCCGATTGGATTGATGGGTTTCGTGCATGACAATGAGCCTCCAATTACAAATCATTCATACGTTGTTAACTATATCACTCCTGCCGGGTAAAAAAAAGAAGGAGATCAATCGATTCGTCCCAAGCGCGCACCAGCCGCCTCTGTCCGGGAGGAGAGCGAACAAAGGTTGTCGTTGACGATGTATCAAAAACTTTGATACTATTAAAAACGATTCGCTCTTTTACGACATTGAAATAGATGAAGAACGGAAAAATCCCCATGTCACGCACGTTCATCCGGACACCCGGAATGAATGGACAATAAAAGATAAACAGACGAATTTCTGCCTGATATATTGGTTGAAAGAGGAAACTGTAAAAACGAGGGTGAAGGTATTGGATCTTCTATTGGGAAATGAATGGACCGTTGAACCTGCAGGCGGAACGACCGGTGAAGCGTATATTGCCTGGGCCGGAGAGCAGAAGCTGTTTCTAAAACGTAACTCCTCCCCTTTTTTAGCAGTACTTTCTGCCGAAGGAATAGTTCCAAAGTTATTATGGACAAAGCGTCTGGAAAACGGCGATGTCATCACAGCACAGCGTTGGGTGCATGGACGTGAACTGCGTGCTTCTGATATGAACCGTGCGGATGTAGCGGGTCTGCTGAGCAAAATACATGCATCCAGTGAGCTGCTTGATATGTTCAAGCGTATCGGAAATGAACCGTTGACACCATCGATTATTATTGAAAACCTGAAATCACAGATGCAGCGCGATGATGCATTTCCCCCATTGTTTCAGGAGGCTCTTCATTACCTGCTTGCTGCTTATTCGGAAGTGGTATCATCCCCTATGGTTGTCTGTCACTGTGATATCAATCACAACAACTGGATGATTAATTCCGGTAATGAATTATATTTAATTGATTGGGACGGAGCCACGGTTGCGGATCCGGCTTTTGATCTTGGACTTCTATTGTATGAGTATATACCGGTGGGAGAGTGGGAGCAGTGGCTGCGCCATTACGGACTCTCTCTTACCCGCAACCTGAAAAGGAGAATGCACTGGTACGTCACAGCCGATGCTCTTGAACGGGCTCTTTATCACCGGAGCAGAGGTTTCAACCAGAAAGCTGCCTCATGGACGGACTATCTTTACGGCCTCGTATACGGCACCGTTTAAAAACAGCAGCTTCCACAGGATGATACGGCTGCACTGCCTTCAGGACGGGTGCAGCGTGGAAGTTTATTATACTATTTAAAAGTCCGGCCCGGCGGGTCGGACTTTTATAACATCCGGTATTTGCTGCCGGACTAACAGAAACTGCAGGAAATGTTCGAACAGGAGGGAATGCACATGCGACTGCGTCGTAAACCATGGGCCGGGGACTGGATCCAGCAGCATCCGGAACTGGTAATATCTGATTCATCCCAGGTTGCGGACGGATGGAGAGAACTTTTTGGCAATGACAATCCGGTCCATGTTGAACTTGGTACCGGAAAAGGAAAATTTATTGATGAAATGAGCCGGGCTTACCCGGATATCAATTTTATTGGAATGGAAAAATACGAGAGTGTTCTTGTTACCGGGATGCAGCGTATTCTTCATGAAAGACGGGAAAATATTCGTTTTATTCACGGAGATGTCTTGAATCTGCTTGATTTTTTTGATGAAAATGAAGTGGACAGACTGTTTATTAATTTTACCGATCCATGGCCGAAAAAGAGGCATGAAAAAAGGCGTCTGACACATAAAACGTTTTTGGATTTATACGAAAAAGTACTCCGTAATGAGCATGATATCCATATGAAAACCGACAACCAGACGTTGTTTGAATACAGCCTGGAAAGTATGTCGAGATGTGGCATGGTGCTGAAAAACGTGTCACTTGACCTTCACAACAGCAATATGGAACATAACATCATGACGGAGTATGAGCGGAAGTTTTATCAAAAGGAACAGCCGATTTTCAGACTGGAAGCGTTTTTTCCGGATGAAAAAGCAGAAACGAAGGAGTAGGAGGGGTTTCATGGATCAGCTGAAGATTGGCGATTATACCCTGACATGGCTGCGGGGCGGCGTCACACATCCGGATGGTGGTGCGATTTTCGGTGTTGTGCCAAAGCCGCTGTGGTCCCGGAAGTATCCGGTAAATGAAAAAAATCAGGTCGAAACGCGCTGTGATCCTATTCTGGTGCAGGGAAATGGCCGAACCATGTTGATAGAAGCGGGTATTGGCAATGATCGTTTCACAGAAAAGCAGAAGCGCAACTTCGGCATCACGGAGGAATCACAGATTGCAGAGGATCTGCATGCGCTTGGATTAACAACGGCGGACATTGATGACGTTCTCATGACACATATGCATTATGACCATGCAGCCGGGCTTGTTAAGCATCAGCACGGAGAGGATGTTCCTGTCTTTGAGAACGCGGTCATCCGGACCTCAGCTGAAGAGTGGTCGGAAACGACCAACCCGAATATCCGGTCTGCGAACACGTACTGGGAACAAAACTGGAAACCGGTACGCAGCCAGGTGGAAACATATGAGGAGACCTGCATCCCGGCTCCCGGAATAACGATGAAAAAAACCGGCGGCCACAGCCGGGGTATGAGTATTATTACCATGGAGCAGGGGGAAGAAACGCTCATCCATATGGCGGACAATATGCCGACGCTTGCCCATCAGCCTGTATTGTGGGTGACCGCCTATGATGATTACCCGATGGATTCTATAGAGGTAAAACAGCGGTATATGGAGCTTGGATACAACAGCCGGGCCTGGTTTACGTTTTATCATGACTGCAGATACCGGGCGGTCCAGTTTGATGAAGAGGGCGGTACCCGGCAGCATATACTTGGGAATAACGGGGCATGACGGAGAAGATGGTTTCTGTGAGAAGCAGGAATCATCTTTTTTGTGTTTACGCTCAGCATCACTTTTCAGGGGGGGCTGGAGGAGAATGTGAGTGTTAGATGCGCCCTAAAAGGTACTTTTTACGAAAACAGGGAAAAAGCAACCGTTAGAGTATATCTGAGGTGCACAATTTGCTTCAACCGTCACCAATGTGACTACATATGATTGTTTTCAGTCAAAATCAATTAAAAATATGATTGATTTTGAACGAAAATGATTATATAATATAGAAAGATAATAATAGTAAGCGTTTCCTTTGAACATGAGAGGAGGGCGTATCATGCTTCATGCGGAACGAAAAGAACAGATACTGAACGTCCTGCAGTCCAGAGAAACCGTGTCCGTACAGGAGCTGGTTTCTACTATTGGTGCATCCGAATCAACCATCAGGCGGGATTTAACGGAGCTTGAGTCTGAAAACTATGTAAAACGCTTACATGGAGGTGCTTCTCTTCTAAAGCGGAAACTGGAAGAGCCTTCGATTGCGGAAAAGCAGAGCACCAATCAAAAAGACAAAAAGGCGCTCGCAGCAGAAGCGGCATCCGTCGTGAAAGAACGGGACTGTATATTTCTTGATGCCGGCACAACAACGGTGGAAATGATTCCGCATTTGGCGGGGAAGGATATTGTCGTCGTAACAAACGGCATCCCGCATGTGCCACTTCTGCTGGAACGCGGCATTCAGACCTACGTGACGGGGGGGAAAGCTAAACCGGGAACATCGGCGCTGACAGGGGAAAAAGCAGTGATGTCTTTGCGCGAATTCCGATTTGATGCCTGCTTTCTCGGAATGAACGGGGTGGACGCTGTTCATGGTTTTACTACTCCGGACCCGGAAGAGGCATTTGTGAAAAAAACTGCTCTTTCCCTGTCGTCGAAATCGTGGGTGCTGGCCGACTATTCCAAGATGGGAGAAATTTCTTTTGCCAGTGTGGCGCAGGTGGACCGGGCAGCCGTTCTGACCTCAGGGAATGTAGATAAGGACTACCTGCAGCAACTGCAGCAGCGAACAGAAGTAAAGGTTGTGAAAACATGATTTATACGGTGACACTCAATCCAGCGCTGGATTATATAGTCGACGTGCCGGGGTTCCAGGAAGGAACCGTTAACCGGTCACGGGGGGATATCAAATACCCCGGCGGAAAAGGCATTAACGTCTCCCGGGTGCTGAAACGCCTGGGAACAGCGAGTACTGCACTTGGCTTTATCGGAGGTTTTACCGGTGATTATATAAAGGATTCACTTACAAAAGAGGGCATTTCCACTGATTTTACAGCGGTGGAGGAAGACACGCGGATTAACGTGAAGCTGAGAGGGGCCGAGGAAACGGAAGTGAACGGAGTTTCTCCGGCGGTTCGGGACTCCGACATGAAAATGCTGGAGGATAAGCTGACGCAGTTGACCGGGCAGGATGAAGTTGTCCTCGCCGGAAGTCTGCCTTCGGTCCTTCCTGTGGATTATTACGAACAACTGATGAAAACACTGAAACAGCAGCAGGTGAAAGTATACCTTGATACAAGCGGTGAACCGTTGAAGCGGGCCCTCAAAGGAGAACCGTATTTTATTAAACCAAATCATAAAGAGCTTGGCGAACTGTACGACGTTTCCATTGAAACGGCCGGGGATGCGGTGCATTACGGCAGAAAACTGATGGAAGAACAAGGCATTCAGCACATCATCATTTCCATGGCCGGCGAAGGAGCGGTTTATCTGCATTCGGAAGGGGCCTGCCGTGCCGTTCCCCCGGTGCGTGAGGCAGTGAATTCCGTGGGAGCAGGTGATTCGCTCGTGGCCGGGTTTATCAAAGCGGTGCAGTCCTTTCAAAAACCGGAAGACATTCTCGCCTACGCTTCAGCTGCGGGAAGTGCCACCGCGTTTTCAGAAGACTTCTGTACAAAAGATGAAGTGGAAAAAGTGCAGAGAGAGATAAAAGTCACAACGCTTTAAAAATAGGGAAAAGGGGTGACATTCGATGAAAATTACAGAACTGCTGCAAAAAGAGACGATGGTGCTCGATCTGCAGGCTGATTCAAAAGCGGGAGTCATTGATGAGCTGGTGAACGTGCTCGATAAAGCGGGGAATCTGTCTGATCCGGCATCGTTTAAAGAAGCGATTCATGGAAGGGAAAACGAGAGTTCCACCGGTATCGGGGAAGGAATTGCGATCCCCCACGCCAAGACGCAGGCCGTGAAAACACCGGCGATTGCTTTTGGACGCTCTCATGAAGGAACGGATTATGAATCGCTCGACGGGCAGCCGGCTCATCTGTTTTTCATGATTGCAGCAAGTGAAGGGGCGAATCAGGACCATCTTCAGACATTATCGAGACTCTCAACACTGCTTATGGACGAAACGTTTCGTGCAGACCTGCTGCAGGCTTCATCAGAGGACGAAATTCTGAAACTGGTGGATCAAAAAGAAGAAGAGAAGCTCGGCGCTGATGAAAAAGAACAGCAGCAGGCAGCGCAGGTGGAGAATCAGGAGCGTTCCACACCAAGGATTCTTGCGGTTACAGGCTGCCCTACAGGCATTGCCCATACATTTATGGCAGCGGATGCTTTAAAGGAAAAGGCAAAAGAAAAAGGATTGTCCATTAAAGTCGAAACCAATGGCTCCAATGGGATCGACAATGCCCTGACATCCGAGGAAATTGCCGGCGCCGACGGCATTATTATTGCATCGGATACAAAAGTGGAAATGAGTCGTTTCGACGGCCGCCCCGTGCTGATCAAAGGAGTATCCGACGGGATGAAAAAGCCGGAAGAACTGATTGATCAGGTAACAAATGGAGAGGTGCCGGTCTATCATGCGGATGGAGCAGAGGAAGAAGATGGGTCGCAGGACAGCAAAGGACGAACCGGTTTTTACAAGCACCTCATGAACGGCGTGTCGAATATGCTGCCGTTTGTTGTCGGCGGTGGAGTGCTTATGGCTGTATCCTTCTTTTTCGGTATTAACTCAGCAGAACAGGGACATGAAGATTATAATGCTTTTGCAGCCACATTAAATTCCATAGGGGCCGATCATGCCTTTCAGCTGATGGTTGCCGTTCTTGCCGGCTTTATCGCAATGAGCATTGCCGATCGTCCCGGTTTTGCGCCCGGCATGATTGGAGGACTCCTGGCGACAACCGGAGGCGCCGGTTTCCTCGGCGGTTTGATTGCCGGGTTCCTTGCGGGATATACAGCGAATCTGATGAAAAAAGCACTGGCCGGTCTGCCGAAAGTGTTTGACGGTATCAAGACCATTCTCTTTTACCCGGTCCTGAATATTTTCATTGTAGGCTTGTTAATGGCGGTTGTCATTAATCCACCGGTAAGCTGGCTGACCCAAACTCTTCAAGATCTTCTGAGCGGGATGGGGACCGGTAACATTGTCCTTCTCGGTATCATTCTGGGCGGAATGATGTCGGTTGATATGGGTGGCCCTGTCAATAAAGCTTCCTATACATTCGGTATTGCCATGATTGATGCCGGAAACTTTGCTCCGATGGCGGCGATTATGGCAGGCGGTATGGTGCCGCCGCTCGGCATTGCGCTGGCAACAAGCCTGTTCCGCCGGAAATTCGCGAAAGAAGAGCGGGACGCAGGTTTATCCAGTTATTTTATGGGAGCATTCTTTATTACAGAAGGTGCCATTCCATTTGCCGCAGCGGATCCGGGCCGTGTTATTCCAGCATCTGTTGCTGGTTCAGCCGTTGCCGGAGGTCTTGCCATGTTGTTCAGCGCCGGACTGCCGGCTCCGCACGGAGGTATCTTTGTTGTGCCGACCATCCAGGGAACCAATCCGTTGCTCTACATTGCAGCCATCTTAATCGGCATGATGGTAACAGCACTGTTAACCGGAATCCTGAAACGCCCGGTAAAATAGACAAAAAGACGCTTCCGATTATCGAAAATGATAGTCGGAAGCGTCTTTTTTTACAGGGTTGTCCCGGTTTTGTTTATGACGTCAGTTCCAGAATGGTGCCTGTTTTGGCATCCACGATGAAATCCATCTGCTTTGTTTCGCCTTCTTTGGTGCTCGAAATACCGCCGCGGTACACTTTGTAGTCGAGATTGTCTTTCATGTAATTTTCTGCGGTCATATGAATCCATGATCCGTTGACAGGTATATGATCCTGAATGTTTTCCTTTACGGTTTTGAGTGCTTTTTCAGGAGAAATGTGGCTGCCTGCGGTGCACTCTTTCAATGCATAACCGGCTGCAAGACCTACACCTGCTCCAATGAGAATATCTCTTACTTTCATGGTATCCCTGCCTTTTCTATCTCATTTATTACAAGTATAGCCTAAAATTCTTCTGATTCCAAACGTAAAGATGTGTATAGGTAGAAAAAGCAGAGAGCTTCCGATAAAATGAAAAGGGGAGAAGAAACGGAAAGGAGTCAACGATGAACGAAGAGACGAAACAAATGTTCCAGACGTTAACCGAACTTCCGGGGGCTCCCGGTTTTGAAAAACCGGTGAGAGACTATATGAAAGAACAGCTCCGGCCTTTGAGTGAGGACATCGTCCAGGATAAACTGGGCAGTGTTTTTGGGAAAAAAACCGGAGATTCCACCGGCCCGAAAGTGATGGCGGCCGGGCATATGGATGAAGTCGGCTTTATGGTCACACATATCGACAAAAAAGGAATGATTCAGTTTGAACCGCTCGGCGGCTGGTGGAGCCAGGTGCTGCTGGCGCAGCGAGTGGAGGTTATCACCGAAAACGGTTCCATTCCAGGGGTGATTGGTTCAACACCACCTCATCTGCTGGAAGAATCACAGCGCCAGAAACCAATGCCGATGAACAAGATGTATATCGACATCGGGGCCGATGATAAGGAAGATGCCGAACACATCGGAGTGAAACCCGGACAGCCGATTCTGCCGGCTGGTACGTTCACGCCGATGGCCAATGACAAGAAGATTCTGGCGAAAGCATGGGACAACCGGTACGGCGTCGGCTTATCCATTGAGCTGATGAAAGAACTGCAGAACACCAATCATCCAAACGTTGTGTATTCCGGTGCGACGGTGCAGGAAGAAGTCGGACTGCGCGGAGCAGCGACAGCGTCCCGGATGATTCAGCCGGATGTGTTTTACGCGATGGATGCAAGCCCGGCCAATGACGCCGCCGGTGGAAGCGATGCATTCGGTCATCTTGGAAAAGGAGCACTGCTCCGGATTTTTGATCAGACGATGATCACCCACCGCGGTATGCGTGATTTTGTTCTGGATACAGCGGAAGCCAATGACATTCCGTATCAGTATTTCGTATCCCAGGGAGGTACAGATGCCGGACGGGTACATACATCGAACGAAGGCGTTCCATCCGCTGTCGTCGGGGTGTGCTCAAGATACATTCATACCGCCGGTTCCATTCTGCATGTGGATGATTATGCCGCAGCGAAAGAACTGCTTGTAAAACTCGTGCAGACGACGGACAACAATGCCCTTGAGATGATCCGCAAAGGAGTCTGATGCTCCTATGACCATGATTCTCGGCGTCGGCTCCACCAATAAAGCAAAGATAAAAGCCGTGTCTGCTGTTTTCGGAAACGAGGGCTGTGAGATTCAGGGGTTTGAGGTCGAAACGGGTGTCTCGGTGCAGCCCTTTTCCGATGAAGAAACGAAAGAGGGAGCACAGTACCGCGCGGCAGCTGTTCTGAACGAGAGGGCAGACGCAGGTATCGGCCTTGAAGGCGGTGTGATGGAAATGCAGGACGGGTTGTATCTCTGTAATTGGGGCGCCCTGATCGACAGCAGCAGACATATGGTTACTGCGGCCGGGGCAAAACTAAAACTGCCTGCTGAAATCGCTGAAAAACTTTGGACAGGCGGCGAATTAAAAACAATTATGAACGACTACACCAACCGGCACAACATCAACCACCACGAAGGAGCGGTCGGCATCTTCACGGATGGTATGATATCAAGAGCGGAAATGTTTGAGCACACTGTCCGGCTTCTTTACGGGCAGTGGTGCTTTGACAGGCGGGATCCATCAGCTTTCAGAAAATCAGCAGAATAAATAAAAAACAGCCGCCGGGATACTGCTCCGGGCGGCTGTTTTTTCGATCAATCAACAATATATGAAGAGCATGTGGTTATTGGGTTTCGAATACGTAGGAAAGAGCCTGAAGCGCCTGTTCTTTCGTTTCAACGACGACGTTTGCCTTGTTGGCCAGTTCTTTTGTCGGATGATGGAGATCTTCGGGACGGATCAGGATCAGAGGTTTGCCCATCGCAGCAGCGGCTCCTGCATCCATAGCAGTATTCCATTGTTTATATTTTTCGCCGAACAGCGCGATGACGACATCGGATTTCTGCATCAGAATCTGGGTGCGCAGGTTGTTAAAATCAGAAGCGGCATCGTCTTTCTGCACGGCATCATGCTGACTGCCGAGAATTTCTTCGCCGATGTTGTCGGAGCGGCTGTGGTTTTCCATCGGTCCGAAAAATCGAAGAGGCAACTCCTGTTTTTCGGCGAGGTCTCTAAGTTCCTGTCTCCAGTCATCGTGAATCTGTCCTGCTAAATATACATTTAGTTCCATGCTGAAACCTCCCTTATCAAGAAAATAATACATACACATCATGAAATGCATTCTTTCTCTTGTCAATTCATAAAGAAGAAGGGTAAGATAAAAGAAAGTGAAAAACATCACAATTCTTTACCGGGAGGGGGAGAACGATGAAGGAATTTTTTTTGCGTAAAGGTGTTAACTTATCTGTAAAGACATATGCTGTCACTTCATTGAGTTATATGGCTCTTGGTCTTTTTTCTTCATTGATTATTGGTCTTATTATACGCACAATTGGTGAACAATTCACGCTGTCATTTTTAGAAGAGATGGGGCAGCTGGCCATGGATCTTATGGGACCTGCCATCGGCGCTTCGGTGGCATATGGCCTGAAAGCTCCGCCGCTTGTTCTGTTTTCGGCTGTTATAACGGGCGCTGCCGGTGCTGAACTTGGCGGTCCGGCGGGGGCCTTTCTTGCTGCTTTGATATCTGTGGAACTGGGGAAACTTGTATCAAAAGAAACGAGACTCGATATCATCGTGACACCGTTTGTTACGATTGCAGCGGGGTATACGACGGCCTATTTCCTGGGACCGGTCATTCAAAACGGAATGGTTGGTTTCGGAGACGCTGTGATGTGGGCGACAGAGAGGCAGCCGTTTATCATGGGAATCATAGTGGCGGTCTTGATGGGTCTGGCACTTACCGCTCCTATATCAAGCGCGGCTATTGCTATTATGATTGAGCTGGAAGGAATAGCTGCCGGCGCCGCAGCAGTGGGATGCTCTGCCCAGATGGTCGGATTTGCGGTGAGCAGTTACCGGGAAAACGGGGTATCAGGTCTTGCCGCACTTGGTATCGGGACGTCCATGCTGCAGGTGCCCAACGTTGTCAGAAAACCTGTTATTCTGCTTCCTCCGACGATAGCGGGTGCTGTTTTTGCCCCGCTTTCTACCATAGTCTTTCTTATGGAAAACAATGCAGCGGGGGCAGGAATGGGAACGAGCGGGCTGGTCGGACAAGTAATGACTTTTTCGGTAATGGGGTTTCACGTCGATGTGCTCCTGGCCATGCTGCTCACCCATATCGCCGGCCCTGCTGTCGTAAGTCTGCTCTTGTCGGAATGGATGAGAAGGAAGCAGTGGATTACGTTTGGTGACATGACGATTGATCAAGGGTGAAGCATAACACCATTTTAGCGGAGAGGGTCGTCTATTGATTTATATACTGGTTTTTTTCGTGTTAAACTAAAAGAAATACCGTTAAACAGTATGGATGACGCGTTTAGGAGAGATATAGATGGATTTAGAGGAATTCAGAAACAGATTGGAAAAACAGCTTGCAAAAAATAACCGGAAGTTTATATTCGACGAGGAAAAAAGTTCGCTGCGGGTGGAGCACACCGGTCTGAATAAAGGCCTGGATCTTGACCTGAACAAACTTCTGGCTAAAAATGACACCGATCATGAGAAAGCGCTGGAAGAAGCGGCCATGTTTATTGATGCTTCCTTTGAAGCGATGGAGCGCAATGTTGTTATCCAAGGAAAAGAAAAAAACATTTATCCGGTACTGAGATCCACCTCCTTCCCAACGGAAACAAAAGACGGCAAGGCTCTGCTCTTTTCCGAGCATACCGCGGAAACAAGAATTTACTATGCTCTGGATCTGGGAGATGCCTACACAATGCTTGAAGAAGAAACGGTAAATAGAGAAGGTTTCTCGAATGAACAGATGAAGGAACTCGCATTGTTTAACGTCCGCCAGCTCCCGAATGAGTATAAAACCGATGAAGTGGCGGGGAATACGTTTTATTTTATTAATTCCAATGATGGATACGATGCCAGCCGTCTGCTGCACGAGACTTTTATTAAAGAAATGGATGCAAAAGTCACAGGTGACACAGCTATTGCTGTGCCGCACCAGGATGTGATGATCATAGCCGACATTCAAAATGACGCCGGCTATGATGTGCTCGGGCAGATGACGTTCCGCTTTTTCAACAACGGCCGGATTCCTGTGACAGCTCTGCCGTTCTTATATGAAGACGGCGGCCTTGAACCGATTTTCATTCTCGCTCGGAAAAAACCCGAGAATTAAAAGCGCACCGCGGTTCGGTTTATGCTACAATAACATAGGAATTTCACAGGAAAAGGAGAAACAGTTTATGAACGTTTTTTACAACAATAAGGGCATCGGGGATACACTTCTTGTTTCCCTGAAAGAAATAGAGAAACAAAACCGTGGTACAGAAAAACACGGGGATGTGGCACGGCTGTATAATAAGGAAAATGGAGAAACGGCCGGCTTTCACATTTTTCATGCCTCTTCTTACAAAAAGATAAACCAGACCGGGATGTGCGCGCTGACAAAAGACGTGAAAGCTCTGATCGAGCATGCTCTGACCACAAACGGCCTTGAGCAGCATATTGTTTCTTTTCCGGAAGAAGCCTCGTTTGTTGTCGGCCACGTTACGGAAAAAAAGAAACACCCGGATGCCGATAAGCTGAGTGTCTGCCAGGTTGATACCGGGACGGAGACGCTGCAAATCGTATGCGGTGCACCGAACGTAAAGAAAGACCAGAAAGTCGTCGTTGCCAAACCGGGAGATGAGATGCCTTCCGGGATGAAAATAAAGAAATCGAAGCTCCGGGGTGTCTCCTCCAGCGGTATGATATGTTCCGCCAAAGAACTGGCGCTTCCTGATGCACCGTCGGAGAAAGGAATTCTTGAGCTGAACGACTCCTACACGACAGGTGCGGATTTCCTGATGCAGTACCACAAGCAGTGAGTGCCTCTGCCTGCTGTGCATCCCCGCTTCATTGATGACATTCCGGAAAGAGGAGAAATATACTATGGCTGGTTCCTTTCAACGGCTGAAAGAAAAAATGCAGCGTTTCTTTTTTGGAAACGAAGAGCATGCCGGGCAGGAAGAAAACGAAACAGAAAAACCGGCACCCAGCAGACCTGCACAGCTTCATAAACAGTCGGATTCCCGAATTAAAATGGTGCATTATTACCCTAAGAGCGGGCAGGACAGACTGGATGCAAAACTACAGACGCACGGAAGCGGAAAAGACAAAGAAGAAAAAACACAGGAGGAAAGCCCGCCTTCTTATGCTTCTGAAAAACAAAAAAGCCGGGCGTCTGCCCCCGCGGAAAATGAAAAAGAGACCTCACGTACTTATTTCCAGGGAAATGATTTCATCGCAGAGAATATACCGTCTCCCATTTTTGGCTTTGAAAATGTTCCGCTTCATTCCAGCTACCTGAAAAAACATGAGGAAGAGATTCCATCCCAACAGGAATGGGAGGATGAATCAGCGGAGCAGGAGACAAAACCGGACAGTGCAGCACTCGATACATACGTTTCCCCCCCGCCTGCGGAAGAGAAGGATGCCGGTGTTGAGGAAACCGAACCTATTGAAACGCATGTTTCCGAAAGCGAAATGAAAGAAAAAGAAAGCACAGAAACTGCTGTAGAAGCGGTTGACCTGGAATCTTCGAAGAAGACAGAGGAAACAGAGCAAAACGAAGAGAAAGCACGCTCCTCTTCGCAGAGCTCATCCACCCGTCAGGAACGGAGACGCCGTGAACGCGAAGCGGCACAGACCTCCCGGAAGGAAAAGGACGCTGCCAGTCCGGGGGTTCCATTTAATGTGCTCCGTCAGCCTGACAAAAAGCCTGGTCGTGGTTCGAACGGCAGAAATTCCAAAACGTCAGACCCGTCCGCTTACCACTTTCCTTCCATTCAGCTTCTGCAGCAGCCGTCGAGAAAACCGGAAATGCAGGAAGAAGATTTTTCTTACCAGAAGCAGCAGCTGGAGCAGACGCTTCAGAATTTTAACGTCGATGCAGAAGTGGTGGATATGACAAAAGGCCCCTCCGTCACGCGGTACGAAGTCCAGCCCGCAGCAGGGGTGAAAGTGAATAAAATCACTAATCTCACCGATGACATAAAGCTTGCGATGGCGGCGAAAGATTTGAGGATGGAAGCCCCCATCCCCGGGAAAAACACGATTGGAATAGAAGTTCCGAATGCGGAGAGTGAGCCTGTTCTGCTCCGGGAAATCCTGAGGCGGGACGCTTTCATACGAAAGGAATCGCCATTGACGGTCGCGATGGGACTTGATATTTCCGGCTCTCCGATTGTCACGGATCTGCAGGATATGCCGCACGGACTGATCGCAGGTGCTACCGGTTCCGGAAAAAGTGTATGTATTAATTCCATCCTCCTCAGTCTGCTGTATAAAGCGGACCCCGACGAAGTAAAATTGATGCTGATTGACCCGAAAATGGTGGAGCTGGCTTCATATAAAGACATCCCCCACCTTGTGACTCCGGTTATAAATGATGCTAAAGAGGCGACGGCGGGACTGAAACGGGCCGTGGCTGAAATGAATGAACGTTATGAAAAACTGGCCGCAGAGGGCGTCCGCGATATTAAGAAATACAACGAAAAAATGGAGAATAAAGCCGATAAAATGCCGTATATCGTCATAGTCATCGATGAGCTCGCTGATCTGATGATGGTATCTCCCCAGGATGTGGAAGATGCCATCTGCCGGATTGCCCAAAAGGCGCGGGCCTGCGGCATACATCTTCTGGTCGCCACGCAGCGTCCTTCCGTTGATGTGATTACAGGTTTGATTAAGGCTAATATTCCAAGCCGCACAGCCTTTGCTGTTTCCTCCCAGGCTGATTCCCGTACCATTCTGGATGCAGGCGGTGCAGAACGGCTGATAGGGAAAGGAGATATGCTCTTCCACCAAAACGGCACCTCCAAGCCGCTCCGGGTGCAGGGGACTTTTGTAACGGATGAAGAAATTGATGCCGTCACGAATGACGTAAAGCAGCAGAAGCAGCCCTCCTACATCTTTGGGAGGGAAGATCTTCAGAAAAAAGCAGAGCAGGAAGAAAACAGCGATGAGCTTTTTCCGGAAGCCTGCCTCTTTGTATCAGGGCAGGGGGGAGCTTCTTCGTCCCTGTTGCAGCGCCGCTTTTCCATTGGTTATAACCGTGCCGCCCGTCTTATTGATATGATGGAAAAGCAGGGGATTATTTCTGAAGCGAATGGAAGTAAACCCCGGAACGTACTGTTAAGTGAACATGAAATTCAAGAACAGATCGGCGGATGAGAGGCCACCATCTCAGCAAAAAGCTTGTTTTTCCTCTCCGCGTTCTATAATATAGAGAGAGACAGGGTACCACAGCATTCATGAACCTTCCTCTGGACCGTGGAAAGCACGTTTTAAGAAACATGATGGAACAGAGGCTGAAATTCCGAAGCCGGCATACTTCTTGAGAAGGAGGAGCTCTTATGGAACAGATTCAGCTGAATGTATTGTTGGGATTTTTGTATCCGGAGGCTCTGGAACTTTTGAAACAGGAAGAGAAGGATACACCGATTGTGCTTCAGGACGGACTGCGGGACGTTAACGAAGCAGATGTACAGGAGATTCTCGAAGCTGTTATTATGGAACAGGGCCGGGGCGACCTGGTTCACTGAGAAAGAAGTTTGAGAGCTGAGAGTATTTGGAAATGAGGCTGCTTGAACAAAGGCTGTTTCAAAAGGTATAAGGTGCAGGCAGAACAGGCAGCGCCGTGTGCTTCTTTGAAACAGCTTTTTCTTTTATCCTTTGATAGATATCAATGAAATTATTTTTGAATGTTAAGGAGTAGGCTGATGAAAGAAATCGCACTGAAAATGCAGGGAGATATAAAACGACTGACCAATGAAACGTTCAAATTTGATGAACGGGTCGGAGAGGGTTGGTTTTCCGCTGTTTATTTTCTGAAAACAAGAGAAATCGCCGAAAAGTATAAACCCAGCGAAAATGTAACGATGCAGTTTTTTCAGAAGAAACATGCTGTTCTCTGTGGAACCGATGAGGTGATAGCCCTGATCAAGACTTTCGCCAAAAATCCGGAGGATCTTGTCATTCACTCTCTCGAAGACGGCGACAAGGTGGAACCATATGAAACGGTTCTTACCATTGAAGGTCCCTATCCGAATTTCGGCCACCTGGAAGGGTTGATTGACGGTATTTTTGCCCGCCGCACATCCGTTGCCACGAATGTATATAATGTTGTGAAAGCAGCCCGGAAATCAGGGGCAAGGAAGCCGGTTATATTTATGGGAGACCGGGATGACCATTTCACCCAGCAGGCCGGGGACGGATATTCCGCTTATATCGGTGGGTCAAAGGCTCAGGCTACCCACGCTATGAGCGAATGGTGGGGAAAAGAAGGAATGGGAACGATGCCGCATGCGTTGATTCAGTTATTTGAAGGAGACGTCGTAGCGGCCAGCTATGCGTATAAAGAAACGTACCCTGATGACGATTTAATGGCACTGGTTGATTACAATAATGATGTCATTATGGATTCTCTGAAACTGGCACGTGAATTTGGATATGAGCTGAAAGGAGTCCGGGTGGATACGTCCAACCACATGGTGGACCAGTATTTCTGCCGTCACCCTGAAGTGATGGGAGCTTTCGACCCACGCGGTGCCAACCCGAAACTTCTGTTTGCGCTCCGTGAAGCCCTGGATGAAGAAGGGTATCAACATGTACAGATACTTGCCAGCGGAGGCTTCACGGCAGAGAAAATCAATGAATACGAGGATATGAATGTTCCAATTGATCTATACGGTGTCGGAAGCAGCCTTCTGGAGATTCATATTGGTTTTACGGGGGATAATGTAAAGATAAATGATAAAGATGAGGCGAAAGCAGGACGGGTCTACCGCCCGAACCCCCGTTTGGAACGAGTTTAGATAGCACGGAAAGGGGCGGTGCTGATGATATCCAATGTTCCGAGTTTTGAAGAACACCGCAGAGAGAAGCAGAAGCAGGCGGATCTTGACCTTATGGAACTGCTGGATGCTTATGAAGACTGGCTGAAACATAATACGAACCTGCGTGAAAAAGTACGCGCAAAGCATATGTTTGCCGAACAGGCCGGGTGTGATGTTTCAGACCTGGAAGAAGAACCGTGGCGGCAGTATTTTGAGGACTGGTTTGCATTTGATTATGTCACCATTATCGGGAGTAGACTTTTTGATTTATTTGTAAAAGAAAAGGCTGCTGTTCTCACGCCCTCCCAAATACAGCTGAGCGGACTTGTATTGACGGCTGCGCTGGAACCATTCAGAGTGATAAGTCTGCAGAGCGGATCAGTAACAGCTGTTCCTTTATGGGAAAAAGAAGAAAAAAGATTGTCTTCCTTACATGGAAATTTTCCGCTCTTTGAGAAGACTTCCTATATCCTGGCCCGTCCGGTTTACTGCGGTTTTGAGAACCGGGTGTTCAGCCCTGTCGTACCGCTTATTATGCCCGGGGATGATGCTGAACTGCGGGAATGGAAAGCACGTTACGAGAAAAAAGAAGAAGAAAATCGGAGACTTCGATTTATGAAGGATAATGGAGCCTCCTGGCTTGTGTATGCAGACACCTCCCCTTTATAACTCTACGGGGAGTATCCTGTGTGCTCAGGATAAGACCGTAACATTATCCCCGGGGAGTTCGGGCTCGCACGATGTGAGTCACAAAGGCGCTGCCACAGGACGTGGCGTCCTCAGCCTTTGATCCCCTTCCATTCATAGGAAACCACTATGAATGGAAGTTTCACTTTGTCCCGGTGCAGGCATCCGTAAAGTTTCTGTTTCAAAATGCGAAACAGAAATAGACGGCTGCCGGCACCCCGACTTGTTCAACTAACCATTCATCGGAGAGCACGATGAATGGAAGTTTCACTTTGTATTGGAGCTTTGATTTGTTTCTGATATAATGATGTAGGTGTTTGCAAGGTAAGAAGGAAAAAAGCCCGTGTGTTTTCGTTCCGGTTCCGAAGGCGGGCCGGACAACTGGATAAGATGGAGGGCCACAACTATGACAACCTATCATTTTATAGGAATTAAAGGTTCGGGAATGAGTGCCCTGGCGCAGATTCTTCACGATATGAAATATAATGTCCAGGGTTCTGATGTAGATAAGCAGTTTTTCACTCAGCTTCCTTTGGAACGCAAAGGTATTCCCATTTTCCCGTTCCAGAAGGAAAATATCTCAGACGACCAGCATGTGATTGCTTCACCGGCCTACGGAGAAAGCAATCCTGAAATTAAGGAAGCACAGGACCGAAGCATGGAGATACACCGATATCCCTCTTTTTTGGGAGGATTTCTACAGCAGTTCACATCCATTGCAGTAACTGGATCCCACGGTAAAACATCTACAACAGGGCTGCTTGCTCATGTGATCGGAGCTTATAAACCGACATCATATTTAATAGGGGACGGCTCAGGAAAAGGAGAAGAAGAAAGCAGCTATTTTGTATTTGAGGCATGTGAATACAGACGCCACTTTCTCCATTATGAACCGGATTATGCGGTGATGACCAATATCGATTTTGACCACCCTGACTATTTTGAAGATGTCGATGATGTGATCCGGGCATTTGAGGAAATGGCCCGTAACGTAAAGAAAGGCATTGTAGCATGTGGAGATGATGAATACCTTCAGACGTTAAATGTCCCGGTGCCGATTGTGTACTACGGAATAGAAGGAAAATATGATTTCAATGCGGACAACATTCAGACGGATGAAAAAGGAACCACGTTTGACGTCAAAATCCGCGGGGACCGTTTAGGTACGTTCACCATACCCGGATACGGGAGGCATAATGTGCTGAATGCTCTGGGTGTCATTGCTCTCTGCCATTATGAAGAAGTACCGGCGGAAGTAATTAAAGAGCAGCTTGCCTCCTTTCCGGGTGTGAAACGCCGGTTCACGGAAAAAGAAGCAGGAAGTCAGACATTAATTGATGATTACGCTCATCATCCGACCGAAATCAACGCAACCATAGAAGCTGCCCGGCAGAAATATCCGAACCGGGATATTATAGCTGTGTTTCAGCCGCATACTTTTTCCAGAACAAGAGCATTTCTCGATGCTTTTGCAGAAAGCCTGCGGCAGGCCGACCAAGTGTACCTTTGTGACATTTTCGGTTCGGCACGTGAAGAAGACGGAGCTTTATCAATTGAAGATCTACAGAACCAGATACCGGGTTCCCGTGTCATTACGGAGGATCAGGTTGATTCACTGGGGGTTCACGAACACGGAATCCTGCTTTTTATGGGGGCCGGCGACATTCAGAAATTCCAGGCAGCCTATGAAAAACAACTTGTATAACTATTAATGGAGCTGTATTTTTGACACAGCTCCATTGCTTATTTCGTATGTGTGATTCCTGCGTTTGGCACGAGCTTTTTGATCGCTCAAAAATGAAATAATATTTTTCAGCGAAAAGGAATTTCAGAACGTTTGTCGAAGAGAGTACATGGATGCAGGGATTTAATCGAAGAATCAGATTTTATGTTTCATGTGGTGTGATTCGTGGTACACTTACAGGAAGGGAGGTGTAAACGTTCAATGGAACTAGTGTACATAAGTGCGCTGATAGTCGCAATAGCCATCGCAGTCTTAGTAATTTACCTTATTAAAACATTAAAAGCTGCCACCCAGACGATGGAGAAAGTATCCACCACGATGGAACGCATGGAAAAACAGGTGGAAGGCATCACCAGTGAATCCGAACAACTGATTCAGAAAACAAATGTTATAGCAGATGATGTCCAACATAAAACTGAATCATTGAACGGTTTATTTACGTCTCTGAAAGATGTGGGAGATTCTCTGGAGAATGTGAACTATTCTTTCAAAGATATGTCGGATTCCATCAGCCGCCACTCCAGAGAGCAGTCTGAACAGGTTGCACAGGCTGTGCAGTGGGGGAATGCTGCCATTGATTTGTATGCAAAATGGCAGGACCGCAAGCGCAAAAAAGAAGTGAATCAGAATGAAAATAGTTATACGACAGGAGGATGATGTAACATGTCAGATATGAACACGAAGGATTTTGTTATTGGCACGTTGATTGGTGGTATTGTCGGCGCCTGCTCTGCACTGCTGATGGCTCCGAAATCGGGAAGAGAGCTGCGCGGTGAGTTGTCTGAAGGAGCTTATTCTGCCAAGGAAAAAACAAATGAACTGACAAACGATGCTTATGAAAAAGGTTCGAAGTGGGCGGATTATGCCCGGGAGAAGTCATCGGAAATCGCAAAAAACGTTTCTGAGCAGTCTTCCCAGCTTTATGGTAAAGTGAAAGAAACAGCCTCTTCCGGAAGCGAAGGCAACGAGGAGAAAACAGCAGATGAACTTGCCGAAGAGCTGTCGGAAGATTTGGAAGCAGAACAGGGGAACGTTGACAGCGTGAAAGAAGATGTACGCGATCTCCACGCCTCCACCGAAGAAAAAGATCAAACGTAAGGATAGAGATAGAAAAACGCTTTGCCGGTTAATCGGCAAAGCGTTTTTCGTCTTTATCAAACAGTTCCAGTTCAATTTGGTCCCCGCCGTGAAGGGGTTCTGTAAAGGAGGCCGGTTCTTTGTTTTTTGTAAGGTTCCACGTTTTCCCGGTATGGTACTGTAGATCTACTGTAACGTAAGAGAAGATGTCCTGGACGATAAAATCAAGGGAAGACATTGTTTTCTCCGTCGTTACATGATCCCCGGATGATAATGGGTCGTCCAGTCCTGCTTTTTCCCCGTTTATCTGCACTTCAACGATTGTTTTTTCCATATCTACTGTTTCCTCATTAAAAAATACCTGTTGCTGTGCTGTGGTCTGTATTCCCTGATGTTCCAGAAGGTTTCGGACCGTAACTTCCTTCTGCTCATGCCCGGCTGTGATAATGTCGCCCGTCCGTACAGGCTCCTGCGGGGAAGCAGGCCGGTCGTTCCGGGAGAATGGATATAACATTTCGGGGAGGGAAGCCTCCTTATTATCCACGTAATACGCAGTATGAGCGGAGGATACAGGAATTTTCCAGTTCATCACGTTCCACACTTCTTCCAGATTCTCAGGAAGCCTGAAGACTAAATCGTCCCGGTCTTTCAGTGCTTCTTCTGAAGATACCTGTCTCCCATTTTGGATGTACATCGGTGGAATCAGGTACTCGCGGTCATTAATGACGAGTTTCATTTCCGGAGGCTCGTCAACAATATCTTTAAATGCTGCAGAGGCTGGATTTCCATCTTTCCCTTTTTCCAGAGTGAGGTCATCGCCCGGAGTAATGGAATCTTTGATGGAAGCAGGCCGGCCGTTCTGTATGATAACTGGTGCTTCCCCGCGTGTCCCGGGAATGGATATGACCCGCCCATTCAACGTAATAACTGCAGCTTCACCGGGCCTGCCGTATAATGTTCGGATCGATAGGCCGGAGGCGAGGACGGCATCACCGATAGTTAACGTTTTTACATCAAACAGGCGGATGGATCGTCCGTTTACATAAACCGGGATGTATTCAACCGGATGCTCTTTGGCTGCAATAGCGATACCAACCGGTGTAACAAGTTCCGGTCCTGGTTGTATCCCTTCGTAGGACAGGTTTTTTATGGCTTCAATATCCCTTGGTGCCACTCTGTTTTCCGGAAGATTGAGTGCTTCACTTAAATGCTTTGCAATTTCGGGGGTCATACTGCCGCCGCCTACCAGCATAACGGCTTTAGGCGGCTTTGTATTGAGCGTCAGAATCTCAGAACTGATTTCTGCAGCAAGATGCTCGATAGAAGGCCGGATGGGGGCTGTTACTTCTTCAGCCTGGTACTCTGTTTCCATGCCGAGGATGTCCGTTACAAGAATAGTATTCCCGGCCGTCAAATCCCGTTTCACCCGTTCCGCGTCCGGAAAATCGAGCAGGAATTCGTCACTCAGCGCTTCTGTTACTTCATCGCCGGCTATGGGTACCATGCCGTAGGCGGTAACCGTTCCAAGGTCTGTAATGGCAATATCCGACGTTCCAGCGCCAATGTCGACGAGAGCAACATTCAGACGGCGCATCGACGGTGGAATTAACACATTAATGGCAGCAATTGGCTCCAGTGTCAATGCTTCCAATTCAAGGTCGGCCCGCTGCAACGCGCTTATGAGTGATTCTACGACAACTTTTGGAAGGAAGGTTGCAATGACATCGACGGATGCCTTCTCACCTGATTGATCCAAAAGACTTCCTATTTCCTGTCCATCTACATAATAAGCAACAACAGAATACCCGACACAATGGTACTGGAGACTTTTGTCCGAATCACGTTCCGTTTCAAAAGCAAGCTGGTGCTGGGCTTTCTGCACTGCTCCGAGCTCAAGCGGAGGTATATCCCCTTCGAACACACAAGGCTGCCCTGAAATATCAAGTTCCATCGAAGCCCGCTGGGTTTTTAAAGATCTTCCGGCTGCTGCTGCACATACTTTATGCAGCGGTCCGTGTCTTTCTTCCAGTGCCGCCTTTGTTTCACGGATCACATCACTGACAGCAGCTACATTATGAATTTGTCCATCCATCATGGATCGTTCCTTATGTTCCCTGGATTCGACATCCACCAGCTCAAATGCGCCATTCAGCTGTTTCAGAATTAACCCCGTAACAGACCGGGTGCCGATATCCAGTGCATACATAATCTCCCCGTTATGTGTCATCGTCTCACACACCTCAAAAAATTATAATGTGGATAATAAAAAAAGCTGATTTTAAAGGAAAAAATACTTTAACACTTAAAAGCGTTCAATTAACAAAGAAAAAGGGGCTGACATTTCAGTCATCTTCTTATATAATGGGTCTTAATCATAAAAAATGTAACACATATCAAGAGAAAAGGGAAATCACGTAAGGAGTGGGGAAGAGATGAGTAACGAAGAACTGGAAGCGCTGAGAGAACAGCTGGATGATGTGAACCTGCAATTGCTTGAGCTTATTAATAAACGGGCGGGTCTCGTGCAGGAAATCGGCAAAGTGAAAAGCCGTGCGGGACAGAACCGGTTTGATCCGGTACGCGAACGTAAAATGCTCGACATGATTACAGAAAATAATGAAGGACCGTTTGAAACGAGTACGATGCAGCATCTTTTTAAACAGATTTTTCAGGCAAGTCTGGAACTGCAGGAAGATGATAACCGCAAAGCACTGCTCGTCTCAAGAAAGAAAAAACCGGAAGATACCATTGTGGATCTCAAAGGCGAAAAAGTGGGAGACGGCAAGCAGCGCCTGATTATGGGACCATGCTCTGTAGAAAGCTATGAGCAGGTATACGAAGTGGCTTCTGCCATGAAAGAGCAGGGTCTGAATCTTTTAAGAGGCGGCGCGTTTAAACCGCGTTCCTCCCCGTATGATTTTCAGGGTCTCGGCAGGGAAGGCCTGGAAATTCTCAAGCGGGTGGCCGATGAACTGGACATGAGTGTCATCAGTGAAATCATGAATCCTAAAGATATTGAAATGGCTGCTGATTATGTAGATGTTATCCAGATCGGCACACGGAATATGCAGAATTTTGATCTTCTGAAAGAAGCGGGATCGCACCAGACTCCTGTTCTCTTGAAGCGGGGGATGTCTGCCACGATTGATGAATTCATGAAAGCCGCCGAATACATTCTTGCCAACGGCAATAATAACCTCATGCTTTGTGAGCGTGGAATCCGGACGTATGAAAAAGCAACAAGAAATACACTGGACATTTCATCCGTTCCGATTTTGAAAAAGGAAACACACCTGCCTGTATTTGTTGACGTGACGCATTCCACCGGCCGCCGTGACCTTCTTGAACCTACTGCTAAAGCAGCTCTGGCCATCGGTGCCGACGGTGTCATGGCAGAAGTTCACCCGGATCCTGCGGTGGCCTTGTCCGACTCTGCGCAGCAGATGGATATTAATCAGTTCCATTCGTTTGTTCAGAACCTACGCGATGCAGGCCTGTATAAGTAAATGAATTCAGCGCCCTCCGGAATATGGAGGGCGCCTTTTTTTTGTAAAAATGGGGAAACTGTGATCAAATGAGATGGTGGCTGTCATCATTTTTCAGGCAGGAAATATGGCAAATTTGTATATCAAGGTGTAATTTTCGACGCTTTGACCGATATAACCAGGGAGAGGAATTGCGGAACCTCCTTCAGTTATAATATGATTACAGTACGTATGAAAAAAAATGAAAGGAAACTAGAGGAGGCTTTCCATTGAATACAACAATTTACGATGTGGCACGAGAAGCAGGAGTTTCGATGGCGACAGTTTCCCGCGTGGTAAACGGCAATCCAAACGTGAAGCCGGCCACCCGGAAAAAAGTGCTGGACGCTATTGAAGGGCTCGGATACCGCCCCAACGCAGTGGCGAGGGGTCTGGCCAGCAAAAAAACAACAACCGTTGGTGTCATCATCCCCGATATCTCCAGCATATTTTTTGCTGAACTGGCACGTGGGATTGAAGATATTGCGACGATGTACAAGTATAATATTATTTTGTGCAATTCCGATCAGAACAAAGAAAAAGAGCTTCACTTAATCAATACAATGCTTGAAAAACAAGTGGACGGTATTCTGTTTATGGGAGGCGAAATCACAGAAGATCATGCCGAAACCTTCAAACGTTCTTCCGTTCCAGTCGTGTTAGCGGCGACACTGGATGAGAACAAAGAAATGCCGTCGGTCAATATAGATTATCACCAGGCTGCATTTGATGCGGTAGCAGAGCTGATCCGCTCAGGGTCGGAGAATGTCGCTATGGTAAGCGGACCACTTGAAGATCCTGTCAACGGTTATCAGAAATTCAGCGGGTATAAAAAGGCATGCGAAGAAATTGGCAATGGGTTTGACGAAAATCTGGTGGCTGTCGGTGACTATTCATATGATTCCGGGCTTGAGGCAGCACAGCAGTTAATGGAACTGGACAAGGCGCCTTCGGCCATTTTTGCTGCAACGGATGAGGTTGCTCTTGGAGTGATTCACGGTCTGCAGGACAGTGGCTGGAATGTGCCGGAGGATGTGCAGGTTGTCGGTTTTGACAACACACGCCTTGCTCAGATGGTAAGACCGACACTTACGACGGTGGTACAGCCAATGTATGATATCGGCGCTGTTTCGATGCGTTTACTGACCAAGTATATGAACAAGGAAGATGTAGAGGATGAAGTTGTTGTCCTTCCGCACCTTCTTGAAAATCGGAACTCCACCTCGTTTTAACTGCTGATCTATGCCCGCATCGCAGCCGCTGAAAATATTTACAGGGAGTCAGGGATTATTTTATGAAAAAAATGGATTTAATGACACCTATAGGAATAGTAGTAGGGGTTACAACACTGCTTTTTGCAGTTTATACGAATGCGGGTCTGAGTTCTGTTGTGTTTTTTATTCAGGTGGCATCTTTATCGATTGTGCTGGGCGGAATTGTTGCCGCCCTGCTGATCGGTTTTTCATCACAGGATTTAAAACTTATTCCTTCCGTGACAAAAGAAGCTTTTCAACATAAAGAAAACAATCTAAAAGAACTGATTGATACATTTTCCGATCTCTCCACCAAAGCCCGGAGAGAAGGGCTGCTTGCTTTGGAAGCGGGGCTGGATGAGGTCGAGGATCCTTTTATTAAAAAAGGCGTTCTTCTCGCAGTGGATGGTATTGAACCAGACATAATCAAGGATATTATGATGGCCGAAGCCACCGCGATGGAGGAACGGCATAAAAAAGGCCGGCGCCTTTTTGAAAAAGCGGGGGAATATGCTCCTGCCTGGGGGATGGTAGGTACATTAATCGGCCTGGTACTCATGCTTCAGGATCTGGAGGATCCGGCCACACTCGGTCCGAATATGGCGCTTGCTCTGATTACCACGCTTTACGGTACGATTCTTGCCAATATGATATTTCTGCCGATGGCAGCCAAACTGGAGCAGAAAACCGAAGATGAGGTGTTTACCAAACAGATCATCATTGAAGGTGTAATTGGTGTTCAGTCAGGGCAGAATCCAAAAATCCTCGAAGAAAAATTAAGCGCGTTTGTGAAAGAAAGCGGCAAAGAGAATGAATTGGAGGAACAGGAGGAAATAGCAAATGAAGCGTAGAAGCAAAGAACCTGAAAAGGGTTCTCCGAGATGGATGACTACGTTTTCTGATATCATTCTGCTTGTTCTCGTCTTTTTTGTTATGCTGTTTTCCATGTCTGTGGTTGATGCGAAAAAATTCGAAGCTATTTCCGAGTCCTTTCAGAACAGGGCCATTCTTGAAAATCTCCCGTCTATGGTGGAAATGGAACAACCGGATCAAAGTGATTCCGAAAGTGAAGAAGAAAGTGAAACAGCAGCTGATGAATCAACAGAGCAGACAGAAGAGGACAGGGAACTGGACAGATTGCTGCAGGAAGTGCGGGAATACCTTGAAGAGCATAATCTGAACGATCAGATTTCAGCTACACGAGATGACCGCGGGGTAGTCCTTGTTCTTCAGGAACAGCTTCTGTTTGAGTCGGGGGAAGCAGAGATCTTGACAGATGCCGAACCCTTTCTAAATAAAGTCGGCACGCTGCTGGATTCGCTTCCGAACCTAGTGAAAGTGGAAGGCCATACGGATGAACGGCCGATTTCCACGTTCCGTTATCCTTCTAACTGGGAGTTATCATCAGCCAGGGCGAGCAGCGTTATCCGTTATTTGACGGATAATCATCCGCTGCCTCTTGATCAATTTCTGGCTGTCGGTTACGGGGCCACTCGCCCGATTGTACCTAATGATTCAACAGACAACCTGCGTGAAAACCGGCGGGTCGTGGTTGTAATTTCAGATCCGGAATTTGAAGAAGAGCTGGAACAATCCGCCGGCGGAGCATAAAAAAATTGAAACAATAGAAGCAGGCCCATATAAAAATCCGAACGGTTATCTTTCACTCTACACGAAAGTAAGGATAACGTTCGGATTTTTTATTGTCAGAAGGTGGAATGAGCGGCGTTTCCCGGCCTTATGAAGGCTTATTTTTCTGTTCATTCCGGATGTGGTATAACGCTTTATCAAGAACTTTGCTGTTTTTTTCTGTGATTTCGGCGCGTCTTGGAATATAGGGGTACATATTTTCCGGATCGCTCCACGTATGCGGCAGTGGGACAGGGGATCCGGACTCCCACATATTGACCCAGGACTTGGGCAGCGGCTTTTGGAGCAGTTCCGTCTGATTCGTCATTTCAAGCCAGATCATGGCCCACGCCCTGGGGACAACCCGCCACATATCATAGCCGCCCCCTCCGACACCTATCCATTTGCCGCCGCAGTACTTGTGAGCGACGCGGTGGGCAGCCCGGGGGATTTCCCGGTAGGCTTCCATCGTTATCGACAGATGGGTGAGAGGGTCATAGTAATGGGCATCTGCGCCGTTTTGTGTCAGAATAACATCCGGTTTGAAAAATGCAGCGGTTTCCTCCAGTGCTTTTTCATAGTTCTCGAGAAAAGAGGCATCCTCAGTAAACGCATCAATTGGAACGTTGACAGCAAATCCGAATCCTTCTCCGCTTCCTTTTTCATAGACATCTCCGGTGCCTGGAAAAAGGTAACGTCCGGTTTCGTGGACCGAAAGAGTACAGACATCCGGATCATCATAAAAAGTAAACTGAACACCATCTCCGTGATGGGCGTCTGTATCTACATAGAGGACACGCGCGCCGTAATGTCTTTTCATGTATTCGATTGCAATAGCACTGTCATTGTAAATACAAAAGCCGGACGCTTTCCCGCGGAATCCATGGTGAAGCCCTCCTCCAAGGTTCAGAGCATGCCCGGCCTTTCCTTCCATGACAAGGTCGACTGCTGTCAAAGTCCCGCCGACCAACAGAGCTGCTGCTTCGTGCATGTTTTTAAATACCGGTGTATCTTCGGTGCCCAGTCCGTAATTATTGGCGATTCCTCTGCTTAATGTTCCGTGTCCGCCTGCTTTCACTGCTTCGATATAAGAGGAGTCGTGAACGAGTGCTATTTCTTCATCAGACGCCACTCTTGGTTTGATTACACTTTTGTCATTCACGGCCCCGATATGACGGAGGAGGTCATAGGTGAGAGCGAGGCGCAGATGATTGAAAGGGTGATCCTCACTGAACTTGTAGGCGAGCTGCTTTTCTGAATAAACGAAGGCTGCTTCCTGCATCATTCATTCATCCCCGGTATCCGCGGCCAGCTTACTTCATAACCGGCTTCTTTCAATTCATTAATAACTTCGCGCGGATCCATAGTCTGCACACGGAACGCCAGATATTTTGAAACGTTATCCTTTCCCGGATACACGAGAACACTGATGAGATTTATCTGCATCCGGTGAAAAATCGATGTGAGCGCCGCTAATTCACCTGGTTGGTCAAAGGCTTTCACTTCAATCCGGGAAGACGGCTGATGGGCCCCGGTTAACTCGACAAGGGTATGAAGAACGGTTGACTCCGTTAAGATACCTAGAAGTTTATCTTGAGCCCCGGTAACAGGCAGAGCGCTGATATGGTTTTTGTATAAAACAACTGCTGTCTCCTCCACTACATCAAGGGGATTGGCTGTTATAACGGGAAAGGTCATAATCCGGGATACCGGTTTTTTCAGATGTTCCTCCTGGGAGCGTGTATGAAAGATCGACGGTGAAGCATCCCTGATATCCCGGTCCGATACGATACCGGTGAGAACAAGGTGTTCATCCACGACAGGAACATGTCTGATTTTATGTTTATCAATGTATTCCAGGGCTTTCCCGATGGAATCACCGGGATAAAGGTACAGCAGCTCGGTATTCATTATTTCTTCGACCAGCATACAGGTCACCTCATCTTCTTAAATAGTCACAGCATGGAAAAATGGTGTCCGGATGGTGTGTTTCACCGGACATCAAACAATGGGAGACCGTCCGGACTAGAACATGAACCGGTTGGTAAAACGGGTATTGTCGAATGTTTCCATATCACCATATCCTACTCTGCTTCCAATTCGGACCATCAGACAATTGGCAGGGTGGGTGGATATCTCCGGATCATCCGTTGCCATCCATTTTAACCCTCCGGCATTCATCATCCGCTCCATTACTTTTCTGTAATCCCAAATGGAGAGACCGCTGTTTTTAAGGTCCCAATGCCAGTAATATTCTGTTGAAATAATAATATAATCTTCCATGGCATCATCCAGCATGGAAAACTCCAGAAGCCGGGTTCCTACTTTCGCTCCCCGGTATTCTTCCGCAATTTCAATGGCCCCCAGTTCCAAAAGGTTATCCATTTCTGCTTCCGCCCAGCGTTCCAGCGGATCAGGGTATACAAACGTAACATACCCTATAATCGTGTCTTCGTCTATTACGGCGTTAATACGTCCTTCCGGAAGGTCGGCGATTCCTATTAAAGCTTTCTTCTGTTCTTCAGGTTTTCGAAAAGACGTAAGCCCTTCGTGGAAATCATAATTATGAATACTGGTGCCGGAAAGGGGCCCTTCCATAAGGAGCGTACGCCCGTCCACTTCCAGTTCCTGAGAAAAATACGTCTTCTTATGGGTCATCCGAGTACCACCTTTATAAAGACAATAATTGTTACCACCTATTATACATGATGAAAAGTGATGAAGGCACAAAGAATTTGAATACTCAAAATAAAAATCCAAATGTACAAATTTTGAAGTTTAAATAAATCACGAAGTGGAATAACATCAACAGAATCCAGTAGCATATTGGGAGGGTGATGGTTTGTAATAAAAATTGAAGGAACAGTTTCAATATATTATAATGTGTTTTAGAACACAAATACATAAAAAGAGAGGGGAAGATTTGAATGAAAGTGCAAACGCTTCCAGCTGTTGACGGTAACTATAACCTGAAAGATTATGATAAAACCGTTGAAACATTTGACTGGAGTGAGGTTGAAAAAGAATTCAGCTGGTATGAAACCGGGAAAGTAAACCTTGCTCATGAAGCCATTGACCGCTTTGCAGATTCCTCTGAAAAGAAAGATCAGATAGCTCTGTATTACAGCGATGCAGGCAGGGATGAACAATACACCTTTGAAGAGATGAAACACTGGACAAACAAAGCCGCCAATGTGCTGCGGGACGCAGGAATACAAAAAGGGGACAGAGTATTTATTTTTATGCCCCGTTCCCCGGAATTGTATTTTGCCGTTTTTGGTGCCATTAAAATCGGAGCGATTGTTGGTCCGCTGTTTGAAGCATTTATGGAAGGAGCGGTCCGGGACCGCCTGGAAGACAGTGAAGCGAAGTGCATTGTTACGACGCCGCGGCTTTTTGAACGTGTTCCGGTGGATGATCTTCCGAATCTTGATACGGTATTCATCCAGGGAGAGGATGTGAAAGAAGAAGGCCCGTATTATAACTTCAAGACACGCCTTGAAAATGCGTCTGATGCATTTGATGTAGAGTGGGTCGACCGGGAAGACGGCCTGATTCTTCATTATACTTCAGGTTCCACCGGCAAGCCCAAAGGTGTGCTGCACGTTCATAACGCAATGATTCAGCATTACCAGACAGCAAAATGGGTTCTTGACCTCCAGGAAGGAGACGTATACTGGTGTACAGCAGACCCAGGCTGGGTCACCGGCACATCTTACGGTATTTTTGCCCCGTGGCTCACCGGAACGACCAACGTTGTGCGGGGCGGGCGTTTCAGTCCGGAAGAGTGGTATGGAACACTGGAACGCTACAATGTCACGGTTTGGTACAGCGCGCCGACGGCCTTTAGGATGCTGATGAGCGCGGGCGATGAAATCGTCAAAAATTATGACCTTTCCAGCCTGCGTCACATTCTGAGTGTGGGCGAGCCGTTAAATCCGGAAGTGGTTATGTGGGGAGAAAAAGTCTTTAACCTGCGTATCCATGATACGTGGTGGATGACCGAGACCGGGGCGATTATGGTCACCAACCTTCCGTCCATGACGATTAAAGCAGGATCGATGGGTCGTCCGCTTCCCGGCATAAAAGCGGCGATTGTGGATGATCAAGGTAACGAACTTCCTCCGAACCGGATGGGGAACTTAGCGATTGCAAAGGGCTGGCCTTCCATGATGAGATCGATATGGAATCGTCCGGAGAAATATAACAGCTATTTTGAACTGAACGACTGGTATGTTTCCGGTGATTCCGCCTATATGGATGAAGACGGATATTTCTGGTTCCAGGGCAGAGTGGACGACGTCATTTTGACAGCGGGAGAAAGAGTCGGTCCGTTTGAAGTGGAAAGCAAACTGCTCGAACATCCATCTGTAGCAGAAGCAGGTGTTATTGGAAAACCAGATCCGGTCCGCGGAGAAATCATCAAAGCTTTTGTAGCACTGCTTGAGGGTGAAAAAGCATCAGATAAGTTAAAAGAAGAGATTCAGCAGTTTGTCAAAAAAGAACTTTCCGCCCATGCAGCACCGCGTGAGCTGGAATTCCGTGATAAACTGCCGAAGACACGAAGCGGCAAAATCATGCGCCGTGTCCTGAAAGCCTGGGAGCTTAATCTGCCGACAGGCGACTTATCCACGATGGATGATTAACTCAAATCAAGGACGTAAAAGCAGCTGAAACAATCAGATAGAGAGTTTAAAATACCCGGACGATTGTCATCATCGTTCGGGTTTTTGTATATTCAGATCAGGTACCGGACCGCGCAGCGGCTCGTATCAGCAACGAAAAATACCGAACGATTTTTTTAAATCGTTCGGTATTTTTCTATCTTTTAAAAGGTTAGTCCCAGACTCTTTAAGCTTTCAAAAGACCGTTACATATCATCTTCTGTGTCGTTTCCGGATGCATCATTATCTGCTGATCCTGAAGAAGTGTCATTTCCATTTTCCTGGTCTGAGCTTTCCGGGGAACTGTTATTGTTATTTTCCCCATTGTTCTCATTCTGTCCATTATTGTTATCCGAACTATTCTCTGTTTCATCACTCTCATTTTGATCCTGGGAGCTGCTGCCGGAAGAATCATTATCCGTATTGTCTTCTTCATTTGTGCCGCTGCTGTCCTCTGTTGCAGTGCCATCATCCTCATTCTCTTCACCGCCATCATTCGTACTGATGTAGCGGCGGGCCGTTGCCGACTGGCCTGATTCGCGTCCCTGTGAATCAACGGCAGTGACAAAGTATGATCCTGAACCGGCATTGAATGATGTGGTTCCGTCGGCACGTATGCTTGCCACACGTGCTCCATTTGTGCGGTACACCCGGTAACCGACAATGTCACCGTCACGGTGAGAGGACCACGTCACACTGCTTCCGCTGAACGATACATTGGCAACAGGGGAAGGAGTTCTCCCGTTATCCGGGGCCTGCCGGTCGGGAGCGACATTCTGCCATTCATCAGGCAGATACTCCGACACATTCTCTACGTCAAATAAGTCCTCATTGACGGATACACCACTTCTCGTAAATTCGGAAGGGGTGGAGTCATAGGCCTGATACCGGGCACCGTTAATGGTCACAAACGATTCTCTTTCCAGACTGTCATCCGTTTCCGTCGGTACATACTGTTCATTGAAATAATCGGTCGTTGTAAATCCGGCATCTGCACATTCTGAACTTGGAAGTTTTCCGGAGATGCCGCAGATGGTCTGTCTGACGATACCGTCCGGCTGCTGAAAGCGGTCATCCAGTCCAAAGACGGACTCTTCGCTTTCCTGCTCCGCTTCATAGGCTGCGTTCATATAATCGGACCAGATTTGCTGGGTACGCGCCCCGTAACCCAAGCCTTTATAGTAGTTGGAGACTTCCTGCGGGGTGTCATAGCCGATCCAGATTCCGAACGTAACATTTGGATTGAACCCGACAAACCAGGAATCGTGGGTATCATCGGTTGTGCCGGTTTTTCCGGCCCAGTCTCCGCCGAAATTCATCATGCCCGGGAGGCTGGATGCTGTTCCTCCGGATTCGAGTACATCGCGCAGAATATCAATGGTTAAAAATGTTGTCTGCGGGGAGAATACGTCGCTGCTTTCTGTTTGATGTTCATAAATGGTTTCTCCATCTTTCGTTTCGATCCGCTGTATCATGTAGGAATCGTTATATTCCCCGTTATTGCCGAAAGCGGCGAATGCATTCGTGTTTGTTTCCACCGTTGTTCCGTTCGTCAGCCCGCCTATTGCTGCGGAAGGATAGGGTTCATTCGGTCCGATATTGTCAAAACCTAAGTCCAGCAGCGCCTGTCTGGCTGTTTCTTTCTCCATTCTCTCAAATGTGCGGACAGCCGGAGAGTTTCGTGATTCCACCAGTCCTTCACGGACGCTTACAAATCCCTGATAACTGTCTCCGTAGTTTTTGTAGCTGCCGTCCCCATTTTCGTAATCACCGGGAACGTCAGGCAGAATGGTACCCGGCTGGACGACGCCCTGCTCCATCGCCGGCGCGTAGTCAAGAAGCGGCTTAATCGTCGAACCGTTCTGCCGGTAGGACTGAGTGGCGTGATTTAAATTATTCTGATCAAAATTACGGCCCCCGACAAAACTTAGAATCGCGCCGTTTTGGTTATCGATCATCATGGCGCCGACCTGTTCCTGTTCAACACTGCCCTCTACCTGCCGGTCCGGACCGTACCACTGGGAATTGGCAGCTGCGTCCTGCATAGCGTCATAAATATTCTTTTTGACGGTAATATGCACGTTGTAACCGCCGAGCGCAAGTTCATTTTCCGCCTGGCCCTGGTATTGGTTGATGGTTTCCCGGCGTTCTTCGCTGCTCATGGAATCAAGGTCCTCGCCGGCTTTATTTATCAAGTCTTCGCGGATGATTCGCGAAGCTCTGCGCTGGGTTTCGTATGTCAAATAGGGATAATTTTCCACAATACTCCCCTGCGGTTCTGCCAGGTTTGCCTTTATGTCATAATCGAGCGCGGCCTGGTATTCTTCTTCGGTAATAAATTCATTATCCCGCATGTTCCCGAGCACACGTTCCATCCGTGCCAGCCCCTCTTCCATATCACTTTTTACCTCACCGCCCTGGGCAAACGGTGTATAAATGTACGGGTTCTGGGGAAGACCGGCAATAAAAGCAGCCTGGGCCGGATTCAGTTCTGACACATCCACCCCGAAGATACCTTCAGCCGCGGACTGCGCTCCGGCAATGTTTCTTCCATCCGCATTGCGGCCAAACGGTACAATATTTAAGTAGGCTTCCAGAATAGAATCTTTCTCAAAATAATTTTCCATTCGGAGCGCGAGCGCAATTTCTTTTGCCTTTCTCTCAAAGGAGACTTCATTGGTTAGAAGTTGATTTTTTACTACCTGCTGAGTCAGCGTACTCCCGCCTGTCTGGGTACTGGAATTGGAAACTTCCTGATAGACCGCACGCAGCAGTGCTTTCGGAACAATTCCTTCATGCTCGTAGAAATATTCGTCCTCTGTTGATATAACGGCATTAACTAAATGATCGGACATTTCTTCCAAAGGACGTTCTTTACGTTCCAGCCTTGCAGGAATTTCCCCCAGGAAGTTCCCTTCATCAAAATAAATGCCGCTGATTTCTTCGTAGTTGTAGACCTGGTTTTCAAATTCTGCTTTGCTGTACGCCTCCTGATCCTCCACGAGAGACATGAAATATCCGGCTCCCGCTCCACCGGCAAAAAGACCGAGGGCAATAAATACTACAAATGCGATAAGTAATAAGTTCCAGAACACGTAGGAAGTAATATTTAACCCTTTGATCAACGGTTTGTTTTTCCAGGAATCAAAGCGTGCGTTCAGTTTTTCAAGAAAATTTTTCATGTTATGATTCCTCCTAAACATCAACGATATTATAGCATAAGCTTGGATTGCTTCCTATGGATTATGGCGATTTTTATCAATTCGCGTTGACAATAGGAAAAAAGATATGGTAAAAGAAGAATAGTCAATATATTATATGACAGGCGTTGAAGGTATGAAGTAACTTTATTCTCCCTGTATACAGAGAGCCGGCGGCTGCTGAAAGCCGGGACACAGAATCGAGTGAATTACGTGCTGGAGCTGATTCCATGTTGAATGGAACGGGGAATTCCCGTTATAGGATCCGAGTGGAAAGCATCTGCTTTCAACAAGGGTGGTACCGCGATAACAATCGTCCCTTCCGTACAGTACGGGAGGGGCGTTTTTTTTAAAATCTGAAGTGAAGGAGAAAAGAGAGATGGATATTTTTCAGGACTTACAAAACAGAGGATTAGTTAATCAGGTCACGGATGAACAGGGGCTGCAGAAGCTGCTGTGCGATAAACAGGTGACCCTTTACTGCGGGTTTGATCCGACCGGGGACAGCCTTCACGTCGGCCACCTGCTGACGATTATTACGCTGCGCCGGTTCCAGCTTGCCGGTCATCAACCGCTTGCGCTTGTTGGGGGAGCCACAGGCCTGATTGGTGATCCAAGCGGCAAGAAAGCAGAACGGACGTTGAACGAAGAAGAAGTCGTGAACATGTACACCGACCGGATTAAAAGTCAGCTCCAGAAATACCTGGATTTTGAAGGCGGCAGAAAAGCGGAAGTCGTGAATAACTATGACTGGATCGGGCAGATGTCGGTTACTTCTTTTTTACGGGATGTCGGCAAGCATTTCAGCCTGAATTATATGCTGTCGAAAGAATCAGTGGATTCGAGGATTCAGTCGGGGATTTCGTTCACAGAATTCAGTTATCAGATTCTCCAGTCGCTTGATTTTTATCATCTGCACGAAGAAAAACACTGTCAGCTGCAGATCGGCGGCAGTGATCAATGGGGCAACATCACGGCCGGGCTTGAGCTCATCCGCCGGATAAAAGGCGGCGAGGACGGTGAACAGCCGGAGGCATATGGCTTTACCATCCCTCTCGTCACGAAAGCCGATGGCGAGAAATTCGGCAAATCAGAAGGCGGGGCTATCTGGCTGGATCCGGAAAAAACATCGCCGTACGAGTTCTACCAATTCCTGATTAATACCGACGACCGGGATGTGGTGAAGTTTCTCCACTACTTCACGTTTCTTTCTGAACAGGAGATTGCGTTTTATGAGCAGGAACTTGAGAACCGGCCGGGAGAGCGGGCCGCCCAGCGCCGTCTTGCCGAAGAAGTAACAACGTTTGTACACGGGGAAAAAGCGCTGCGGCAGGCACAGAACATCACAGAGGCATTGTTTGGCAGAAACGGGGACGTGAAGCAATTGAGCGCCCGGGAAGTAGAGGAGGGCTTCAAGGATGTGCCGGGCCATGTCGTCGAAAAAGACGAAATCGGACTAATCGATCTGCTTATTGAAGCAGGTATTGCTTCCTCGAAAAGACAGGCGCGGGAAGACATCTCAAACGGAGCGGTATACATTAATGGCGACCGCTGCCAGGATCTGGACAAGGTGGTTGGAGAACAGGATAAAATTGACAAGGCCTTCACCGTTATCCGCCGTGGTAAGAAAAAGTACTTCCTTATTCAATTTGCATAAATAAACGAAGCTGCCTCCTCGAATGGGGGCAGCTTCGTTTTCAGGTTCCGGAACGGTTCCGCTGAAATAAAAGGGACCGGAATAATCCCTGAGGTGTGACTACTAAAAGTAAATAGGTGCGCCGGGTCCAACCGGGATTCCCAGCAGTACCCAGATTAAAAGAAGGACAAGCCATCCTAAAAGAAAGGCAATAGAATAAGGGATCATCATCGCAATCAATGTACCGATGCCGACTTTTTTATCGTAACGCTGTGCAAATGCAATAATAACAGGGAAGTACAAAAGCAATGGCGTAATCATATTTGTGACGGAATCAGAGATCCTGTACAACAATGTCGTGAATTCCGGTGAATAGTTAAGCTGCATCATAATCGGAACAAAGACCGGCGCCAGAATCGTCCATTTTGCTGAGGAGCTTCCGATGAAGAAGTTGACGAGCATCGTAATCCCCATGAAGGTGAGGATCAAGTCGATGCCATCGAATCCGGTGTTCTGTAAAAATTCGGCTCCGTTGAACGCAATAACAGTCCCCAGATTCGTTTCACGAAAGTAAGCGATGAACTGTCCGGCTGTGAAGGCTAATGCAATGTAGCCGCTCATGCTCGCCATCGTTTTCCCGAGTAACGTTGTCAGGTCCTTATCATTTTGTATTTCTTTAGATACAATGCCGTATATAAGCCCCGGGACAAAGAATAAGATAAAAATCACAAACACGAGAGCGTTGAAAAACGGAGAGTCTATGTACGCCCCGTCTCCTCGAAGGGGTCCAAGTGACAGGTAAAGCATAATGGCAAATGTCACGATGAAGCCGATACCGGCAAAACGCATGCCGCGTTTCTCGCGGGATGTCAGCTTTTCCAGATCCTCCTGCTCCCCGCCGCTGTATTTTCCAAGACGGGGTTCCACGATTTTGTCTGTGACAATCGTACCGATAAATGTAATTAATAACACCGATGCCGCAGCGAAGAAGTAGTTCATCGTCACTGTTATCGTCTCAGCATACGCGGGGTCAATCGTACGAGCTGCTTCAGCTGTAAGTTCCTGAAGAATGGCATCTGTAGATGTGAGTGCTAAATTCGCGCCGAATCCGCCCGATACGCCGGCAAATGCTGCGGCCAGGCCGGCCAGAGGATGCCGCCCCAAACCTAAGAACAATACAGCTCCTAAAGGGGGAAGTACAACATATCCAGCATTGACAGCAAGACTGGACATGACACCTGCAAATACAAGAGCTGCTGTTAACAGACGGTTCGGGACGCTGAAAACAATGCCTCTTAATGAAGAATGAACCAGTCCGGTTTGTTCAGCCAGGCCGATACCAAGCATCGTAACCAGGACAGCCCCGAGTGGAGCGAAACCAATGAAATTATCGACAGCACTGCTGAATATGTACTCCAGCCCGCTGGCGCTGAAGAGGTTTTTCACTTCTACAACCTCGGATGTTGTAGGATTCGTAACGGAGACCCCTGAAAAAATTCCGGAAATGACAACAACTATGAGTGCTAATACAGCAAATAGTAATAGAGGGGAAGGAAGTTTGTTTCCGAGCCACTCAATCCCATCCAGTATACGGAATAAAATCTTTCGGGGAGCAGAAATCTCCTCCGGGTGTTTTGACATTTGAATACCTCCCTTTTAAACTTATCTATTTAGTCGGAATTAAACGTATCAAGCTTCGTATTAAAAGTCAAAGTATTTCACTCACAACGAAACGAAAGGTTACACAAAGGTGTCTATGTTATCCTGCGGTGCAGTCTGACATGAAAAAACCCCCGGAATGTTGATATGCCCAACATTCCGGGGGTTTTTTGACTAATGTCATGCAAGCCGCAGCGATTAACGGGAATAGAACTCCACAATAAGCGCTTCGGTGATTTCAGAAGGAAGCTCGGAACGTTCCGGGTAGCGGGCGTATGTGCCTTCTTTTTTATCTTCATCGAAGTTAAGAAATTCCGGCACAAAGCTGCTTGCTTCCAGTGCGTCATTGATAACCGAGAGATTCTGGGACTTTTCGCGCAAGCTGACAGCCTGCCCCGGTTTCAGACGGTAGGAAGGAACGTCGACCCGGCCGCCGTCTACTTTAATATGACCGTGTGTCACGAGCTGACGGGCACCTTTACGGGTGCGGGAAAGACCGAGACGGTACACGATATTATCAAGACGGGATTCGAGAAGAATGAGGAAGTTTTCACCGTGTACGCCCGGCAGATTGCCTGCCTGTTTAAACGTACGGAGAAACTGCTTTTCATTCAGTCCGTACATGTAACGGAGCTTCTGTTTTTCCTGAAGCTGCTCGCCGTATTCGGAAAGCTTCCGACGCTGGGTCGGTCCGTGTTCACCCGGAGGATACGGGCGTTTTTCAAGTTCTTTACCTGTGCCGCTCAGCGAGACGCCGAAACGACGGGATTTTTTCCAAGTAGGTCCTGTATAACGTGCCATACAAGAGCGCCTCCTTTTATTTTTAAAAGTATTGGAAAAAGAAGACCTATGACATTCTCCTGATATGCTCATTTTGTTTTCATGTATCTTCGCCCCGACAGCTAGGGGGTACACAATACACCTTGCAACGTCTCTTCAGCCGCGGAGACAAGGAACAAAATGACAAGGGTGCACACATCAAGTATGTCCGGGCTGTCTTTTAACACAAAGGCTATTATATATTTTTCCGTACGCAAAGTCAATATAACACGGGGAAATGAGAAGGAAGAATATAATTTTTATAAATTGAAAAAAATCACAGAAATTTTAATAAAAATAAGTTATAATACAATATAGAAATAAGTCACAGGTACAAAGAATCACATTCGTGGACGATTGCCTTATAAACCAGGGGACCGGAAATATCCAAGGGAAAAAACGCAAGCGGTGGTGTGAAAATATGAAGAATGTACAGTTCTCATCGGACGACACAGAACAATACAGGTGGATGTGGGAAGATATTCTGGACACGAAAGAGGTCAGGGATTTATTTGGTCCTTTCATCTTTTTTTTGAAAAACGACGATGGCGAAACAGTATCTACTTACACCGGTGCAGATCTTCCGGAAGAAACGGGAATATGTCAGGAGGAAAAACTGTTTCAACTGGAGGGACGTTTCTGGACTGCCGGTGCGGTTGTCAATCAAAGTCATTCAAACAGCACAGGACTCGTTTTTTTTCTGAGTGGACTCATTCCTTTTTTGAAACGCTGGCTGCAGGAACAGTTCCGAAACGGCCCCGGCAGAGATAAACGGTATGCTCTGATGGTGCAGGTGACAAAGAAATTTCATTCCTCGATGAAGGCGGCGGCTGTATTGAAAGAAATTGTGCAGGCTCTTGAATTCATTTATCCGGGAAGCCGTATCGCTCTTCATCTTGCCCAGGACTGGGAAGTACACTCAGATCTGGGACATATTGACTGTTCTTTCGGTTTTCAGAACATCAATGAAAAAATGAAACAGACGTACCTTCTCGGCCAGATTCAGACAGCAGAGACAGAGAAAGAGGACATGCCTGCTCTGTACATTCCGCTGCTTGGCAAGCAGGGGGTTTACGGAGTGCTCGCGATGGAAGCCGACCGGCAGCTGGTGGAAGACGAGATGGAAAGGGATTATATCAAAACGCTGGCCGACACCGGCGGCAGTGCGCTGGAAAATGCGGAGCTGTATCAGCAGTCTCGGACATTGATAAAAGATTTACAACTCATTAACGAAACATCCCACCTTCTCAATTCTACAAGAAAGTTTGAGGAGACGGTGGACAGCATGCAGATGCAGATTGAAAAGTTTATACCTGAAAGCAGGCAGGGATACATTCTGATGGATGATGTCCGTAATCTGCGGATGCTCAACGATGAGTATTTCCAGGCACCGGAGCGGATGGAGACGATTTTTCGTGTCATGGACCACTTTGAACGCAATCACGAAGCGGTTTTCATCGGAGACCTTTCGAATGAATCATCATACGATTTTGATGGTTTCCGTTCCATGATGGCTGTTCCGATGAAACAAAGTGATGAACTGAAGGGAGCTGTCATTGTTCTTGGGAGGGAAGCAAAAACCTTTTCCTTTCATCAGTTCAAACTGCTGCAGTCTCTCGTCCATCACTCCACTCTCGCCTTTATGAATGCAGTACTCCATGAGAAACTTGAGAGACTCATTATTACCGACCATCTGACCAAACTTCATTCCAGGAGTCACCTGGAACAGAAAATGAATGAATCTATCAATAAGGAAAGCCGGGGAACCTTTCTTCTTTTTGACATTGATAACTTCAAGGAAATTAATGATAATTTCGGTCATCAGATCGGTGACAGCATCATTGTCCAGGTGGGGGAAATCCTGGAGCAGAATATACGTTCAGAGGATATTGCGGCCAGGTGGGGCGGCGAAGAACTGGCTGTTTATCTGCCGGATACGTCTTTGGAAGCAGGGCGGAAAGCAGCAGACCGCATCGTCAGACATGTAGAAAACGCTTCGTCCCCGTCTGTGACAATATCTTGCGGAGCCTCCTCATGGATGAACGGAGAGTATACCACACTCGACAACCTGTTTTTCAGCGCCGACCAGGCCTTGTACCGCGCGAAACGAAAAGGGAAAAATCAGGTTGTATATGAAGCATAAAAAACAAGTATGGGACAAAAGAACATGATGCGGCAGATAACACGAATGTTCTGTGTCATGGTTCAAGAACCGCATAACAGCGAAGCATTTTGGCGCAGCGGTTTGTCTCAGCAACGAAAAATACCGAACGATTTCAAAAAATCGTTCGGTATTTTTCTAGCTTATAGAGGTTTTATCCTAGCCTCGTTTTTTAACATTCTGTATGCTGTTTCCGGCTAAAGATGCGCTGATAGTGTTGCTGCGAATTGTTCCAGGTATTGTTCCTCTTCTTCACTGAAGCGGTGGTACACAGGGCTGTCAATGTCAAGAACGCCGATGAGGTGTCCTTCTTTCAGAAGAGGGACGACAATCTCGGAGCGGGAAGCGGCATCGCAGGCAATATGCCCGGGAAAAGTGTTCACATCATTCACCCGGACCGTGCGTTTTTCTGCGGCACTCGTTCCGCACACTCCTTTTTCAAAAGGGATCCGTATGCAGGCTGGAAGTCCCTGGAACGGTCCTAGTACAAGCTCTCCTTCTTCTTCATGGTAAAGGTAAATCCCTGTCCAGTTCACATTCTCCAGAAACTGGTGAAGTAATGCAGAGGCATTGGCCAGGTTTGCTGTGCGGTCTGTTTCCCCTTCAATCAGGGAAATGAGCTGTTTATTCAACATGTCATAATGATTTTTCAGAGTTCCTTGATAGGAAACGGGTTCAAACATACGTCAACCTCCTTCGATACACTTTTCAAAAAGGAGTATAGCACAAACTCCTTCCCCTCGTCTTTTCATAATATCTGCAAATTATAAAGGGAAATGTCGAGAGTTTTTTAAAGGAAAAAAGGCTGGCATACGGAAGATATGATATAACGTCTTCTATACAGAAGAGGGCAAAAGGAGGTACAAGATGCCGGAAATGGAAAACACCCGTGGCAGAATCATTCAGGAAGCGGCTGTATTGTTTACCAATAAAGGATTTGACGGAACATCGGTACGGGACATTGCAGGGCAGACAGGTGTGAATCTTTCTCTTATATCTTACTACTTTGGAGGAAAGCAGGGGCTTCTTGAAGCACTCGTCGTTGATTTTCTGGAAGGATATATAGACGGTCTGGAAGCCATATCGGTGCGTGAAGGAAGAAATGCGTTTGACACATTGATGGAGATGGCGGAGCATATGCTGCTCTACATGCAGCAGCGTCATCAGCGGGCACGGTTTGTCCTGCGGGAAATGACACTTGATTCAATGTTTGTCCGCGAACTTACCTCCACCTATTTGATGAAAGAAAAACATCTGTATTCCCTTGTACTGCAGGACGGGGTGGAAGAAGGGGTATTTCATCCCGCCGTGTCCCACTGGACCATCATGCATTTTCGAAGTATGGTATTGATGCCATTTCTGCATCATCAGTATGTACGGGAAGTGTTTCACATGCAGCCCCACCAGGCGCCTTTTGTTACGCTGTACCTTAAAGAAATCAGGAGATGGATGTACAGTACTCTTGTAACACCGGCGCATACAGAGCGTAGAGGAACACATCCGGTACATTTTTAATAGTCAGAGACCGGTCACACTTTCTGCCCCCTGCATCATATCTTCAGCCTGATGGGCATCAGACCCGTATATGAGCGGGATGTCCCTTTTTAAGGCTTCCCGGGCGGTATCAAGATCCGGATAAGGTTCGCCGCACCATTTTTTTGCAAGCCCCGCCCCGTTAAAGTCAATGGTCATGTTCTGCAGGCTGACGGCATCGAGAACGGACCGGGTATAAGGAGTTATATCGAGCGGAGGGAATTTTTTCTGGAATTTTTTAATAAGCGTCATGTGCCCCAGACGTCTTGGTTTATAAGGGCCTAGATCGCTCTTTATCGAGTGGAGAAGGGTGTCAAAATAGATGTTCACAGCATTCTCCATTGCTCCTGCTGCTTGAACAAAATCTCCAAAACTGTCCAGGCTGTAATCAAGACAGAAATAGGTATCAGCCGCGCGCAGAAAATGAACAGATAAAATACTGTCATCCAGGTACGGACCGATCTCGTTGAGCCTGGTCTTCGTACGTGCTTCAAATCCTTCAATATAATCTATTTCAAGACCGGTCAGTATCGTAATATCACTGTGGTATTCTTTTTTCAGCCCCTGAAGTGTTTCGATGTATTGTTCGAGATCACTTTGTGCCATGGCACTGTCTTTCTCCGGGACAGGGTCCGTAAACCCTTCCGGAAGCGGTGCATGCTCAGTGAAAGTGATGGTATCGAGGCCTTCGTGCAGCGCACGTTCAATATAAGCATGAAAAGAGTCTGTCGAACCGTGCGGGCAGAAAGGCGTATGAATATGACCGTCGCGTGTAATGTGCATGTCCTCTCCTCCATCTATTTCCCATTGATTTTTAATTTTATTTAAACTTCTCCCACATGATAAGTATTTCCATGTTATCATAAAGGTAACTATCACATAAAAAACACGAGAATGTAAGAGGAATTTTAAGAATCTCTCCCTGAAAACGAAAAGGACAGAACGTGGCACGGTGATCTTCTGCTCGGAATAAATATTTTGATTCATACAGCAGGAAAATGCGCGGGTTCTGACGAAAAATACATATTAAAGTGTGCGCAAACTGGAGTGAAGACTCATGGTATATTACGTCATCATAGCGGTAGTTTTAGTTACAGCCGCCGTTATTATTTATGGAGCGGTTTCCCGCCGCGGCATTTATAAAAGTGTGGACCGGCTGGAAAAGTGGAAATCAGAAATCGCGAACAAACCGGTGGCTGATGAAATAGCAAAAGTAAAAGACCTGACAATGTCCGGGGAAACGGAAGAAAAATTCGAAGAATGGCGTAAAGAATGGGACGACATTCTGGGAAAACACCTTCCGGACATTGAAGAAGCCCTGTTTGATATCGAAGAACTGGCAAATAAATACCGCTTCGGTAAAGCTCGTGCGCTGATAGAAGGCGTCGACAAGCAGCTTCAGGATATGGACGCTCATATTCAGAAAATCTTCCGTGAGGTGGAACAACTCATACATAGCGAAGAAGAAAACCGGAGTGGTGTTACAGAAAACCGTGAAATACTTGAGAAGCTGCAGCGCAGCCTTGCTGAAAACCGGCTTTCTCTCGGCAGCACAGCACCTGTCTTTGAGCGTAAACTTAAGGAGATGGAGGCTGCTTTTACGGAGTTTCAGGAAGAAAGAGACGCCGGGAACTATACAAAAGCCAACCAGATTTTAAGCCGGGTTCATACGGAACTGAAGCAGGAAGAACATAACATGAACACCGTTCCGGGACTGCTTGTAGATATTGAAACAGATATCCCCTCAGAGTGTGTAGAACTTGAAAACGGACTGCAGGAAATGGAGCAGGAAGGCTACATTATCAGCCACTATGAATTCCGGGATAAAGTCAAAAACATCCGGGACGAGCTTTCGGAACTGAAGAAGGCAGTGGAAAACCTTGAGCTGGAATGGGTGCAGGAACGGCTGCACGAAATCAGAACCTTTATTGAAGAAACGTATGATACTCTGGAAAAAGAGGTCGAAGCAAGGCGTTTTGTGGAAGAGAATGCCGCAGAGACACGTGAAGAGCTGACACGTCTGGAAGAACAGGCGGCCTCTCTCGGCGAGGAACGCCGGAAAGTGGAACGAAGCTACCGTATTCCTGAGGATGAACAGAGAAAGCAGGAAAAAGTGGATACGTCTCTTCAGGATGCTTTGAAGGAATGGCGGGTTTTTCAGGATGTTCAGGATAATCAGAAACAGCCTTTTACCGGACTGAAAAAGACACTGGAACAGCTGAAAAAGGATATAGCAGGTATTGACCAGAGCATCCGCCGTTCGAAGGAAAAGCTGCACACCCTCCGCAAAGATGAATTGAAGGCTCTGGAAACGCTGAGGTCGCTGCGCAGGCAGCTGCTTCGGGACCGGATGACGCTGCAGCGCTCTTACCTTCCGAAAGTTCCATCCAGCCTGTTGAATGAGATGGATGCGGCCGAGGAACGCTTGAATGCGGCAGCGTCCAGTCTGGAAGAAACCCCGGTGGAAATGGGAAAAGTCAACGCTGCGGTGGAAGATGCCGAGCACTACGTTCAGAAAGTACATCAGCAGCTGCATGCTACGATTGAACAGGCACAATTGGCAGAGCGGGTTATTCAGCTTGGGAACCGGCACAGAAGTGATTCAAAAGTCATTCATGATGCATTACTGGAGGCAGAATCCCTGTTTAAAAAAGGGTATTATGATGAAGCGGTCAACGCAGCTGTACAGGCGGTAGAGCGAAAAGAACCAAATGCTGTGCAGAAACTTGAAATGCGCTGAATAGGTACAAGTAACCAGGTAATAGCTGTAATATTATGGTTTAAGGAACAAAAGTCCTTTTTAAAACAAGGCATATATGATACAATCGTCTTGTTTAGAAGGAGGGCGGATATTGAAACCCATTTACATGTTAGGGACTGTTGTAATGATATGTTTTGCGATAATCGGGGCGGCTGGAGCCATTTTTCTTTATGATTCAGAGGAAGAAGCAGGTCCGCAAAAAGAACGCAGCACCGAAGAACTGGCAGCCGAACTCGATAAGGCTTTAGGTGTGAATCCGCCCGCTGAAGAAGAAATACTGGATGACAACAGTACCGATGCCGGCCCGGAGACACCGGAAGACAACAGGACAGCACGTCAAACCCCGGACACGGATAAAGAAAACGAGCCATCGACAGAACGTACGAGTGTTTCGTCAGCAGAGACAGAACAGGAAGAAAGAACTAAAAAATCGGATGCCATTTCTCTCGGACCGGAAGAAGAAAGCATCTCCGTGGATGAACTGCTGCAGAGGATGGAAGAATAAACACAGAAAGCTGCCCCTTCGGACGGGGGCAGCTTTTCTATCATCAAGGAAGCTGTGAACGTAATCACGAGTTTTTCTTGGATAAAAATATGTGATAAGATAAGGTGTTGTATTTCTGTTAAAAAAATAAGTTTAGAATATAGAAAAAAGGATAGGGTCGAATGGTTTATCTGGATAACAGCGCAACAACAGAACCGTGGCCGCAAGTGCTGGATGCCTATTATAAAGCAGCCTCGGATTATTTCGGCAATCCCTCTTCGCTTCATCACCCGGGGGTAGAGGCAGAAACCCTCCTGAGCAAAGGACGGGCGGCCGTGGCGCAGCTTCTACATGTTAATACGGAGGAGATTGTTTTTACTTCGGGAGGAACGGAAAGCAATAACACGGCAGTCAAAGGGATTGCCATGGAGCACCGGGAAAGGGGAAAACACCTGATAACATCGTCAGTGGAACACCCCTCGGTTATGCAGGCTTTTCAGGCTCTGGAATCGTTTGGGTTCGATGTCACGTATGTGGATGTGGACCAGGAAGGCCGGGTTTCGGTGAAAGACGTACTGCAAGCTGTGCGTGAGGATACGATTCTCGTCTCGATCATCCATGTGAACAGCGAATTGGGAACCATCAATCCGGTGGAAGATATAGCACAGGCTTTAACGGCGTTTCCCAAATTGTTTTTCCACACGGATCATGTGCAGGGAGCGGGGCATGTTCCGTTGAACCTGCAGGATGTTGATTTGTGTACAATATCGGCTCATAAGATTCATGGTTTGAAGGGGACAGGCGTGCTGTTTGTGCGCCGGGGCACCACATTATCCCCGTTATTTCACGGGGGGAGCCAGGAGCAGCAGTACAGAGCAGGAACGGAAAATGTTCCCGGCGTTACAGCAATGGCAAAAGCACTGCGGCTGTCCGAAAATGAACGGCAGCAGCAGAACGGGCGCCTTGAACATCTTAAACAGAACCTTATCCACCGCCTTCAAAACCTTGATGGGGCAGTGGTCAACACGCCGGGTACAGGGTCCGCCCCGCATATTGTGAATGTGTCTTTTCCCGGTATGAAACCGGAAGTGCTTGTTCAGGAACTGACGAGAAATCACATCCACGTATCGACCAAATCCGCCTGCTCTTCCAAGATCCAGGAACCCAGTGCTGTTCTGCTGGCAGCGGGACTTGGTGTGGAACGGGCGTCAAGCGCACTCCGGGCAAGTTTTTCCTATAACACGAAAGAATGGGAAGTCGATGAATTTGTTCGTATTCTGCACAAAGCTGTGTCGGAAATGATGATGGTGATGGGAGAGAAAAGGTAATGCAATATGATCATATTTTAGTAAGATACGGTGAATTGGCACTTAAAGGAAAAAACAGAACAAAGTTTGAACAGACGCTTGTCCGCAACATCCGCTTTGCTCTGCAGGGGAATCCAGGTGCAAAAGTAAAACGCACGTTTGGACGTACTATCATTGAGCTGAACGGTGAACCGCTTGACGAGGTGATGGAACCGCTCCGTCATGTTTTCGGTATTTCTTCGTTCAGCCCGGCTATGCAGGCGCCCAACGAGATTGAAGCAATAAAGGAAACAGCACTGCAGGCTCTTCTCCGGCACAAAGGGGATACAAAGACTTTTAAAGTCAATGCCCGGAGATCCTATAAGCCGTTTCCGATTTCTTCTCAGGATGTCAATCCAATGATTGGAAGCCATATTCTTAAAAATACAGAAGACACCTCGGTGGATGTTCACCATCCAGATGTGGAAATTAACGTCGAAATCCGGGAACAGGGCACGTATATTACATGTGGACGAATCGAAGGTGCCGGCGGACTTCCGGTTGGGACCGCCGGCAGTGTGATGCTTATGCTCTCAGGGGGCATAGACAGCCCGGTGGCCGGCTACCTTTCCATGAAAAGGGGAGCGGAACTGGAGGCGGTCCATTTTCACAGTCCGCCGTACACAAACGAACGGGCGAGAAAAAAGGTGGAGGACCTGACAAAGGTGCTTACCACGTTCGGAGGTCCGGTAAAGCTTCATGTTGTTCCGTTTACGGAGCTTCAAAAAGCCATTCATTCCTCCATTCCTTCCAATTATTCCATGACGATTATGCGCCGGATGATGCTCCGTATCACGGAAAGAATTGCGGCGGACCGCGGCGTACTGGCACTGGCCAACGGAGAAAGTATGGGGCAGGTCGCCTCGCAGACACTCGAAAGCATGTATACCATTAATGAAGTCACCAACATGCCTATTCTGCGGCCGCTTGTTACAATGGATAAACAGGAAGTGGTGGATATATCAGAGAAAATAGGAACCTACTCTATTTCGATCCGCCCCTATGAAGACTGCTGTACGATATTTCTCCCATCGGAATCTGTTACGAAACCAAAGCGCGAAAAAGCAGCCCGCTTTGAAAATACCATGGATTTTCAGTCGTATATTGACGCAGCGGTCGAAAACACGGAAGTAATGACATTCGGCGGGGAATCCGGAGAAACAGAAAAAGACATGGATTCGCTTCTCTAGCGTAGATGTCCCTCTTTATTCAGCAGGAGGGACATTTGAACATTTTTTACAGGGAATTCTGAAACATTTCGTTGATTCACACGTATAATGGAAAGAAAGGCGGCGGGCACTTGATGGGAAAATTGTGGTTTAACGGGGCCATCTACACCATGGAAGCAGAAAACAGAACAGTTGAAGCGGTTTATACAGAAAATGGGAGAGTAGTTGATGCCGGTTCTGTTCAGAAACTCCGCAGTGAACATGCACCGGTTGAAGAGATGGACCTCCAGGGGGCTTCTATGTACCCGGGTTTCCAGGACAGTCATTTACATATGCTCGGGCTGGGTGAAACATTGCTGAGTCTTGATTTTTCCGGAATGGAGTCGGCAGCGGAAATGAAACAGGCGCTTCAGGAGAAAAAGAGCCGGCTTGCCCCGGGGCAGTGGTTGACAGGAGAAGGATGGAATGAAAACAATTTTACAGATCGTAAAATTTTTCATCGATGGGAACTCGATGAGATCGCTGACGGTTCACCGGTACTGCTGACCAGAATATGCCGGCACGCAGCGCTGGCCAATTCAAAAGCGCTGAATCTAGCCGGGATTACAGAGGAGACCCCTGATCCGCCGGGCGGTATCATTGTGCGGGATGAACAGGGCCGGCCGACGGGATATCTTCTTGATACCGCTGTGGACATCGTAAAACAGGTGATGCCGGAGGTGCGTGATGAAGAGCTCCGGGAGGCACTGCAGGCGGCCGTACAGGAGATGCTGAGAAAAGGCCTGACAGGCGGACACACCGAAGATCTAAACTATTACGGCGGATTCAAAAGAACGTTTCAGGTCTTTAAAGATTTGATCAATCATAGAAGTCTGAAGTTCCGGACCAATCTGCTCGTACACCACGAAGTGCTGGAAGACATGCATCATCATGGCTTTCGTTTCGGGCCGGTGAATGACTCTCTCTCTTTTGGTGCGGTGAAAATTTTTGCGGACGGGGCACTTGGGGCAAGAACAGCTCTTTTGCAAAGACCGTATAACGATGCCCCGGAAACCCGCGGCGTAGCTGTTACGTCAAAAGAAGATATGAAAAGCATTGTGAAACGGGCACGGGAAAAAGGCATGCCGGCGGCTGTCCATGTCATCGGTGACGCTGCTCTGGAGTATACGGTGGAAGTACTGGAGAAAAATCCGCCGCCCGAAGGCACAAGAGACCGCTTGATCCATGCACAGGTAACACCGCCGGATCTTATCGCGCGTCTGCAGCAGATGAGTGTCGTGCTTGACCTGCAGCCCCGCTTTGTCGTGTCTGATTTTCCGTGGGTGCAGGAAAGGCTTGGAGAGGAACGCCTGCGCTGTTCCTTTGCGTGGAAGACTCTTCTGGGCGCCGGACTGCATTGTGCGGGCAGTTCCGATGCACCAATCGAACCTGTTTCTCCGCTTGAAGGGATTCATGCAGCGGTGGCGCGCCGCAAGGCCGGATCCTCCCATGATGGCTGGCTGCCGGACGAGAAATTAAGCCGTTTTGGAGCGGTGCAGTTGTATACAAGAGGAAGCGCCCAAGCTGTATCGGCCGAAGAAGAGTACGGGATTATCGCTCCTGGATTCCGGGCGGATTTTACGATACTTGAGAACGATATTTTCCAGGTACCGCTGGATGAGATCGTCACCACGGCAGTAAAAGCTGTCGTTGTTGATGATACGTTACAATACGGGACGTTAACTACATAAAGGGAGGTTATCATATTGAAAGCCAAACGCTGGGTCGCTTTAGGGATTGCAGCTCTATTGTTTATTGTTTCCATAAGCTTTCAGTTTGCCGAATCGCTCGCAACGACGAACATGGACAACGTGGTGTCAGGTAGTGAAAACAATGCACAGCAAAAAGTGATGGAGCAGGGAGGAAGCGGGAAAATCGCTGTTATCGAACTGCAGGGAACCATTCAGGATACAGGTCAGACCTCTGGCCTCATGAGTGCAGGAACCTATAATCACCGCCAGTTTCTCCGCACGTTGGAAAGTGCCGGAGAAAATTCCTCGATAGAAGGGATTATCCTCGAAGTAAATACACCGGGCGGCGGTGTGGTGGAAAGTGATGAGATTCATGATAAAATTGTAGACATTCAGGAAGAGACAGGAAAACCTGTTTATGTGTCGATGGGCAATACTGCAGCATCCGGCGGTTATTACATCGCTGCTCCTGCTGATAACATTATCGCTCATCCTGCTACCGTCACCGGCTCCATTGGTGTCATTATGCAGAGTGTTAATTACTCTGGTCTCGCAGAAGATCTCGGGATTGACTTTCAAACCATCAAGAGCGGTCAGTATAAAGACATCATGTCCGGAAGCAGAGATATGACTGAAAATGAAGAGCAGATTCTGCAGCGTCTTGTAGATGACTTCTATCAGGACTTTGTTTCTGTCATCGCAAACGGCCGCGGCATGTCGGAAGAAGAAGTGCGTGAGATTGGAGACGGCCGTGTCTATTCAGGCGAACAGGCAAAGGAGCTTAATCTGGTGGATGAACTTGGAAGTCTGGATGATACCATTTCATTAATGAAAGAAGAAGAAGAAATGAACAATCCAACGGTTGTACGGTACCAATCCAATGCATTCAGTTTTAACCAATTTCTCGGATCGTCAGCGAGAAGTTTCATTCTTGAAGATACGGATCTGCTTGGCATTAAGGATCTGCTGATGGATACTAATGCTCCAAGAGCGATGTATCTCTATACGGAATAGGAGGGAGTCCAATGGACAATTATTCCGATCAACATGAGGAAAAATGGGAACAGTCCGAGGTGGAAGAAGGGGATGTTTCCCGGACTGAAAGCCGGGAAGAACCGACGCCTGTCAGGTATGCCGGCTTCTGGATGAGATTTTGGGCGTATCTTCTGGATCTTCTTATCGTGTTCAGTGTGAACGGACTCTTAATCAGCCCGCTTTGGTTCTCCGGAGCGGAAACGATGTCGGTGTTTGGATGGTTCACGCTGCAGGGAATATTGAGTGCTGCCACCGCGTATCTTTATTTCCTGCTGATGACAAAATGGCGTACCCAGACGCTTGGTAAAATGGTATTCGGTCTGCGCGTCATCCGCAGAGACCATCTTCCACTGCGCTGGATGGATCTTGTATTCCGGGAGATTATCGGCCGCTTTATCCATCGAAGCCTCTGGATAACGAATGTATTGTATATCATTATCGGTTTTACCGAGCAGAAAGAAGGGGTTCACGATTCTATCGCGGACACCCGCGTGATTCATGTAGAATAACGTCTCTGAAGAGTAAAAACGCTCCCGGTTATCAAAAACGATAACCGGGAGCGTTTTTTTAAAACTGAATTTTTCCTGCCTGCGTTTTCAGAAGCTAACTTTCTTTAGGATTAAAACAGGGAATAGTTGGTCATAATAGGAAGAAAATGATAAAGGCGGCGGGAGATATGAATTGGGCTATTGGAGCGGCTGCGGTGCTGCTTGTTTTGTGTCTGATCACTGCAGCGACACCAGTGACGCTCACGCTCCATGTTAAGTACAAACAGCAAAAACAGGATATTCAGGTCACCATAGCACTCTGGCACCTTTTTTATAAAACCATTCACCTGCCGCTTCTTGCGCTGGACGAAGAAACCGGATCCATTATTGCCCGGGAAAAGACAGAATCGAGCATGGGAACGGAACAGGAAAAAAAGGTGAGAGAAACACCGGAGGAAATGAGAAGCCAGTGGGAATCCATACAGCTGTGGCTGCGTCACATGAACGACATCCGCCCGCTTCTCTTCCGGTTTCTGCATACATGGAAAATCAATAAGTTCCGCTGGATGACCCGGTTTGGAACGGGAGACGCGGCTTGGACAGGGCTCATTTCCGGAATGGCATGGTCGGTCAAACAAACCGCAGGCGGCCTGCTGTCGGCGGTAATGAAGCTGGATTGCAGTCCGGAAGTATCCGTGTCTCCGGAATTTCAGCGCCGTATGTTTGAAAGCGAGTTTTTATGTATGGTCACCGTTCGCGCGGGACATGCTATCATTACCGGCATCCGTGTGGTGAAACATGTCAGGGGGGACGTGTTCGCCCTCTGGAAAAAAACGCGAGAAGAAAGAAGAAGGGAGGAAGCATCCTGATGACGGATCATCCCATCCAAGGATTAATGAGAACAGCTATGGAAAATTTGAAAGAAATGGTGGATGTTAATACAATCGTCGGCGACCCTGTGGAAACGCCGGACGGAAGTGTCATTATACCTGTAACAAAAGTCGGTTTCGGGTTTGCCGCGGGCGGCAGTGAATTTTATGGAAAAGATTCATCAGAAACAGCTCTTGAACATCCGTTTGGTGGAGGGAGCGGCGGCGGTGTCTCCATCACACCGATCGCTTTTCTGATTGTAGGCAGCAAAGGTGTTAATATGGTCCATCTGGATGAAAATACACATCTATACGAAAAACTGCTGGAATTCGCTCCCCAGGTCGTGGAAAAAATCCAGGATATGCTGAAAGGGACGGATGCAGAGCCGCACGTATCATCGGATCAAAACAAACAAGAGCCACCCATTTAACAAAGGAAAACCCCGCAATATTTGAAAAGACAGAGGCTGGGAATAGGATCCCGCTCTGTCTTTTTTTATTGAGTGCAGTCCGGAATCGTGGTCCCTTTTGATCTATTGGCATGTAATGGTGTGTATTTGGCATGTAATTTTCTCTATTCCGCTGGTAAAAGAGTGCACTTCGCTGGTAACAAAAGATTTGGCTGGTAAGGGGATTCATTTGGCATGTAATGGACGTCATTCGGCAGGTAAATGACAATGTTTGGCTTGTATCTGGTCCTCCTGAGAACCGCGGTCCCGTCATGATTGATAAAATCACTGCGAAAGCGTACGATGAAAGGGTACATATAATTGGAAGAGGAGGAATATACAATGGCGGAAGTAACATTTAAAGGGACCCCGATGACACTGATGGGAGAAGAAGTGAAACCGGGAGACCAGGCACCGGATTTCACAGTGCTGGCAAACGACTTGTCAGAAGTGTCACTGAGTGATTCCAAAGGAAACGTACGGCTGATTAGTGTCGTACCATCGCTTGACACCGGCGTATGCGATCAACAGACACGTCGTTTTAATGAAGAAGCAGCAAATCTGGACGGGGTGGAAGTCCTCACTATCAGCTGCGACCTCCCGTTTGCCCAGAAAAGATGGTGCGGAGCCGCAGGTATCGACAACATTCAGGTACTCTCCGACCACCGCGATCTTTCTTTCGGACGGAATTTCGGCACAGCGATGGAAGAACTCCGTCTGCTCGCCCGTTCTGTATTCGTCGTAAACAGCCAAGGTGAAGTAACGTATGCAGAATACGTACCGGAAGCGACCAACCATCCCGATTACGATGCAGTGATTGCTGCGGCCAAGGCAGTGGAATAAACAAACCAAAGACCTTCTCCTGCTGCAGGAGAAGGTCTTTTTTCAGCGTCTCGTTTTAACCGCAGCGGCTTTTCTGCTATACTTTCCAAAGACATGCACGAAACGAGAAAGGGCGGTACGAGAGTGGAAGCAGCTACAGGAGTAGAAAAACTACACGTTCTAATAGATGAAATGGCAGTGTCGATTCAGCAGCACACCGATGTGACGTATCTTGAAGCACTTGCCGAAGCCGGCGAAAACGTATTTCAGCACAGCATTGTACAATCACTCCCTGAGGAAGAGGCAGAACGTCTTCGCGAAAAACTGGATCAGGAACTTCCCGAAGAATTGAAGCGGGAAGAAATCCGGAAAGCTTTTCAGCTGGCGGTTATTAAAGGAATGAAAGAAGCTGTCCAGCCGCACCATGCGATGACCCCGGATGCGGTGGCGATGTTTATGGGTTATATCGTAGAAAAGCTTACCTCCAAACGGGAAACTCTCGCTTTGCTTGACCCGGCGGCCGGCACAGCGAATCTCTTAAGCGCGGTGTTGAACCAAGTATCCAAAGACACGGCGGCATACGGGGCAGAAGTCGATGAGACGCTGCTGAAAGTGGCCTATGTCCTGTCGAACCTGCAGGAACACGACGTTGAGCTGTTTCACCAGGACAGTATTGAGCAGCTTGCTCCGCCGGAAGCGGATGTTGTTGTATCTGATCTCCCTGTCGGTTATTATCCGAAAGATGACGTTGCCGCAGCATTCCGGCTGCAGGCGCAGGAAGGACATTCGTACGTTCACCACCTGCTTATTGAAAAATGCATGACGCAGGTGAAGCCAGGCGGGTTCTTTGTTCTGTTGATTCCAAACTATATGTTTGAAAGCGATCAGGCGGATGCGCTGCATGCGTACATTAAAGATGAAGCGGTCATTCTTGGTCTGCTCCAGCTTCCATCGTCCATGTTCAAAAATACACAGGCCGCAAAAAGCATCTGGCTCCTTCAGAAAAAAGGTCCCGATGTCGTGCAGCCCGGTCAGGCCCTGCTTGCTGAACTGCCATCGTTCAACAACCAGGACGCCCTTCTGGACATGATGAAGCAGATGGAAAACTGGTTTAAAGAAGAAGGCTTCACATCGTAATATTGTTACAAAAGCAGCCGGGTAGAAACCCGGCTGCTTTTGTAACGCATACAAGTCTGAATTGGATGAAAGTATTGAATATGGGCGCAAACCCGCCCGCTGCCTTGCAATTTGAAAATCCGGGTGTTTAAATGAAAAAAGTGAAAATGAGAATGAAGTGTAAAAGGAGCGTTTTCCATGTCAATGATCATGGCTGTAAATGCGGGGAGTTCGTCGCTGAAGTTTCAGCTTCTCCGCATGCCGGAAGAAGAACTGGCGGCTAAAGGCCAGGTGGAAAGAATAGGACTCGATGGAGCAGAAATGAAAATCGAGTGGGGGGAAGAAGAAGTCAAGGAAGAACTTGCTCTTTCCGATCACGAAGAAGCGGTCAAGAAGCTGCTTAACAGCCTGACCTATCACCATATTATAGAATCGCTGGATGAAATAGAAGGAGTCGGCCACCGCGTGGTACATGGCGGGGAGAAGTTTGCGGACTCCGTCAAAATTACGGACGAGGTGGTGGAAGCCATCGAAGAAGTCAGTGAACTGGCTCCGCTTCATAATCCGGCCAATTTGACCGGAATCCGGGCTTTCCGGGAAATGCTCCCGAATGTGCCGGATGTGGCAGTGTTTGATACTGCCTTTCATCAGACGATGCCAAAATCAAGATACATGTACAGTGTTCCGTATGAGTACTACGAGCAGTACGGCATCCGCAAGTACGGGTTTCACGGGACGTCACACAAATACGTGGGACAGCGGGCGGCAGATCTTCTGGATCAGCCGCAGGAAGACCTCAAGCTGGTTTCCTGCCATATCGGCAACGGTGTAAGTATCACCGCCATTGACGGCGGCCGCTCGGTGGATACGTCCATGGGATTCACTCCTCTTGCCGGCGTGACGATGGGCACCCGTTCCGGAAATATTGACCCGGCCCTTATTCCATATATGATGGATAAAACCGGACAGTCCGCCGGAGATATCATTACGATGCTGAATAAAAAGAGCGGCCTTCTCGGTGTGAGCGGAGCGTCAAGCGACCTGCGCGATGTCGAACAGAAAAGAAATGCAGGAGATGAGAAAGCCCGCACAGCACTCGACATTTATACAACTCGTATTCATAAATATATCGGCACTTATGCTGCAAGTATGAATGGGCTGGATGCTGTTATTTTCACGGCAGGCGTCGGCGAGAACAGCAGTACCATCCGCAGGGACGTTATCCGCGGACTGGAATTTATGGGGATTCATCTGGATGAGTCGAAAAACGAAAAACGCGGAGAAGAAACCTTTATTAACCAGGATGGATCGCCGGTAAAAGTATTGATTATACCTACCAATGAAGAAGTAATGATTGCAAGAGACACGATGAGACTTGGTTTTGACTGAACCATGCGATGTTGAATAAAAATGTATTACTCTGATTGTTGAAGACCTGCACACCACTTATCCGATTCCGTATAAAAACACGGAATAAGATTTGGATAGTACTGGTGTGAAGGTCTTTTTTTATAGAGTATGAAATTTTTTCAATAGAGAGGGGTGATAAATTTTTATGCTTTTTTATGAATAAGTATTGCAAAATCATAAAACTCTTGTTAAAGTTATCAATAACAGTTAAACAAGAATGACAGATAAATGAATCGTGAGGCAGGAGCCTCTCCTATTTTTGCTCATTGATGTATAAAAATAATAACTTCAGTATTAATATTCACCTGAAGATGGAGGGAATCATAAACATGGCGAACAAGAAGGTTGTTTTGGCGTATTCCGGAGGACTTGACACATCTGTGGCGATCCGGTGGCTCACTGATCAGGGGTATGATGTAGTGGCGGTAGGCCTTGATGTAGGAGAAGGAAATAATCTTGAGTTTGTAAAAGATAAGGCGCTGCAGGTAGGAGCGGTGCAATCCTATACCGTGGATGCAACAAAAGAATTTGCCGAAGAATTCGTACTGCCGGCTATGCAGGCTCATGCATTATACGAACAGAAATATCCACTCGTTTCCGCTCTTTCAAGACCGCTGATTTCAAAGAAACTGGTCGAAATTGCAGAACAGACGAACGCGGATGCGGTAGCTCACGGCTGTACCGGTAAAGGTAACGACCAGGTGAGATTTGAAGTTTCCATCCAGGCACTCAACCCGGATTTGGAAGTTCTTGCTCCGGTAAGAAGCTGGGGCTGGTCCAGAGATGAAGAAATCGAATATGCAAAGCAGCATGAGATTCCGATTCCGATTGATCTCGATAATCCATATTCTGTGGACCAGAATCTATGGGGAAGAAGCAATGAATGTGGAATTCTTGAAGATCCGTGGACTACTCCGCCGGAAGGCGCGTATGAATTGACCAATCCGCTTGAGAAAACACCCGATGAACCGGATATGGTGGAAATAGAATTCCAGCAGGGTAAACCTGTTGCCCTGAACGGTACGACGTATGAACTGGACGATTTGATTCAGGAATTGAACCGTACTGCCGGAAAACATGGTGTCGGAAGAATTGACCATGTGGAAAATAGAATGGTTGGGATTAAGTCGCGGGAAGTTTATGAGTGCCCGGGTGCCATGACCCTGATTCAGGCACATAAAGAACTGGAAGATCTGACACTTCCAAAAGAAGTGGCGCACTTCAAACCGGTGATGGAGAAAAAACTTTCGGAGGTTATCTACGACGGACTATGGTTCTCACAAATCAGAGATGGTCTGGAAGCATTTCTCAAAGAAACACAGCAGAACGTAACAGGTCTTGTCAGAGTAAAACTGTTTAAAGGGCATGCCATAGTGGAAGGAAGAAAATCCGAATTGTCTCTTTACAATGAAAAACTTGCCACATATACCCCCGATGATGAATTCGACCATCATTCAGCTGTTGGATTTATTAATCTATGGGGACTTCCGACGAAAGTGCATAGTATGGTTAAGAGAAACGGTGTCAACGTCTGATGAAGCTGTGGGGCGGAAGATTTACAAAAAGTGCGGAAGAATGGGTGGATGCCTTCGGGGCATCCATTCCTTTTGATAAAGAATTGGTGCAGGAGGATATCGAAGGCAGTCTTGCCCATGTCCAGATGCTCGAATACTGTAATATCCTTACGGAAGAAGAAGCTTCCACAATAAAAACGGGGCTTCACACGCTGATGGAAAAAGCAGAAAAAGATGAGCTGGAATACTCCGTGCAGAATGAGGATATTCATTTGAATCTGGAGAAGCTGCTCACTGATGAAATTGGTCCGGTCGGCGGAAAGCTTCACACCGGTCGGAGCCGTAATGACCAGATTGCAACAGACATGCATCTTTACTTAAAAAAACATACCAAGGAAATCATGGATAATATCAAACAGCTGCAGCAGGCGCTTCTTGGACAGGCCGGACAGCATGTCGAAACAATTATTCCGGGTTATACTCATCTGCAGCGGGCGCAGCCGGTATCGTTTGCCCATCATCTCATGGCTTATTTCTGGATGCTGGAACGGGATTACACCAGACTGGAAGACAGCCTGAAACGATTGAACACTTCTCCGCTCGGAGCCGGTGCGCTTGCCGGAACGACATTTCCCATTGACCGGGAATACGCAGCGGAACTGCTCGGCTTTGACGCGGTATACGAGAACAGCCTGGATGCAGTAAGCGACCGGGATTTTATCCTGGAATTCATGAGCGCGGCGTCCATGATTATGATGCACTTATCCCGTTTCTCCGAGGAATTGATTCTATGGTCGAGCCAGGAATTCAACTTTGTGGAGCTCGATGATACGTTTGCTACCGGAAGCAGCATTATGCCGCAGAAGAAAAATCCGGATATGGCAGAGCTCGTGCGCGGCAAAACCGGCCGGGTGTACGGTAATTTTGTGTCCCTTCTGACGCTCTTAAAAGGACTTCCTCTTGCCTATAACAAGGATATGCAGGAAGACAAAGAGGGCATGTTTGATACCGTCACGACGCTTGAAGGATCACTGAAGATTTTCAGCGGCATGATTGAAACGATGAACGTAAATACCGGTGTGATGGAAAAAGAGACTCACTCGGACTTTTCCAATGCAACCGAACTTGCCGATTACCTCGCAGCAAAAGGTCTTCCATTCCGGGAAGCTCACGAGGTTGTCGGGAAACTTGTACTGAAGTGTATTGAAAAAGGAATGTATCTGCTGGACCTTTCCATGGAAGAATACAAAACAGCCAGTACACTGTTTGAAGAAGATATTTATGAAGTGCTGAAGCCCTCCACCGTTGTGGCAAGACGAAACAGCGCCGGCGGAACCGGATTCGACCAGGTCCGCCATGCTATAGAAAAGGCGCAGGACAAAGTGCAGGAAAAATAAAGGAGTATGTTCCGTTTCATTCAAACCAGCCGTCATGGAGATCCATGCGGCTGATTTTCGTTACGGAGAAATCATCAGGAGCGGACAATCAGCACATCACAGGATGCCTGTCTGGCAACCGCTTCTGATACACTCCCTATTAGAATACGTTCCACCGTATTTAAGCCGGTTGCTCCTGTCAAAATCAAATCGACCTCGTATTGTTTGGCAATATCTTTAGGAATTTTCACCCGCGGTGAGCCAAAATCGACAACAGTATGCACCTTTTCCACTCCAGCTTTTTCTGCTTCTTCCTGGTACTGCTGCACAAGCTCCTGTCCGTATTGTTCCGCACGGGAAACGATTGTTCTGTCGTACTGTTCAATCGTCGCGAAGGTACGGGTGTCGATAATATGAACAATGATGAGAGCGGCCTGCTGATCGACAGCCATATTAACTGCTTTATTCAGCGCAGTATTCGACTCTTTGGAACCGTCTACAGCAACGAGGATATTTTTGTATGTTGTCATGCTATCCCTCCTGTGATTCAGAACTCTTGATAATTCTGAATTTTATAATAACATTCCCTCTCTCTGCTGGAAATAAACGTCGATATTTTTTCCACGTGTTTTTGAATCATGTATAATAGTTCTGTAGGTTGAAGGAGGTTTACAGGATGAGGCACGTACTGATTACAGCGGGAACGAAAGGACTTGGAAAGAAAGCAGCTGAGCAGTTTCTTCAAGATGGGTACGCGGTGACAGTCAGTTATTTCCGGGACGTAGAAGCTGCCGAAATGATGCAGCAGGAGTGGGTGTCCTGCCGGGACCGCCTTCATGTTGTTCAGGCTGATATGACAGCAGAGGCAGATATAAAAAAGCTCGCTGCTTCCGCTGTTGAACAGTTCGGCAGACTGGACGTACTCGTATGCAACGCCGGTCCTTATGTATTTGAACGAAAAAAATTAATGGACTACTCCACAGAAGAGTGGAACGAAATGATTCAGGGGAATTTATCTGCGGTGTTCCACCTTTTCCGGGAAGTTATTCCCACGATGAGAAATCAGCAGTACGGACGTATTGTGACGTATGGATTTCAGGGAGCCGGTGATGCCCCGGCGTGGATTTATCGTTCGGCTTATGCTGCGGCGAAATCCGGACTTGTCTCCCTTACGAAAACGGTATCGATTGAAGAAGCGGAAAATGGAATCACGGTAAATATGGTGTGTCCGGGTGTCGTCACCTCAGATTACAAAGAAGCTTCCATTCCGGAAGCCCGCCGCGTGCAGGATCCTAAAACACCGGTGGGAAGACCGGCAGCGGGCGGAGATATTGCCCGTGCTATTACTTTTTTATGTGAGGAACACTCCGATATGATTACCGGAACGGTACTGGAAGTAACAGGCGGGGTGGATGTGCTGCACAAATGGCGTTGAGTTCCGGGTATAAAAGGGAAAGCTGCTGTGCATCCTATCCGGCAGAGGTGATGAATATGAAAAGCTTGCGGGCGGCTGCCGCCGTCTTTCTCATACTGGCAGCAGAAAGCAGCAGTGCAGCTGCAGCTTCTCTCCAGGAAGTGTTTCTTTTTCAAGCCACCGCCGAGACAGAGGATGGAACCTATTTTCACTGGGAATACAACAGCCCTGATTCGTACGAATACCATGCCCAGGGCAGAGCGTGGCATGGAAGAAAGGCCCGGCCTCATGTCGAGAAACTGTACGAACAGACGGGCATCTCCCCGGAATCGACGAAAGAAGAGCTGGCTGAAGCGCTCCGCGGTACGGAGCTTCCTCCACTCGAACGCCTGGATGTGCGATGGCAGGATGAAGAAGGAGAGCTTCACACCTGGCTTTGGAAAAAAGAAGAATAGGGCGGAAACTTTCCCGAAAAGATGTTTAAGTATCGAAAGAAAAGGGGAACACCATTACCGGTATCAAGTAAAGGAGGCATGAATGATGAATGTAACATATCACGGCCACTCCGTGGTTCATCTTGAAGCAAATGGAAAAAGTATTTTAATTGATCCTTTCATTACCGGTAATGGCAATACGGATTTAAATGCAGATGAAGTGAATCCGGATGTTATTCTGCTGACACACGGACACGATGATCATGTCGGGGATACAATAGATATAGCAAAACGAACCAATGCGTTTGTTGTAGCGCCGGTTGAGCTGGCTTCCTACCTGGGGACGAAAGGTCTTGAGACGCATCCTCTCAATATTGGCGGAGGCTGTACGTTTGACTTTGGCAGAGTATCGATGACACAGGCTTTCCACAGTTCCTCCTTCACGGGAGAAAGCGGAGAAACGATCTATACCGGCATGCCGACCGGAATCATCTTTGAAGCGGAAGGAAAAACCATCTACCATATGGGAGACACCGGTTTGTTTTCGGACATGAAGATGATCGGCGAACGGTATGATATCGATCTTCTTTTCATCCCGATCGGGGATAATTTCACCATGGGACCTGTTGATGCAGCCAAGGCGGTTGAATGGATAAAACCAGAATACGTCGTACCGGTTCATTACAACACGTTTCCATTGATAAACCAGGACGGTGACGCCTTTGTTAAATCGATTTCACCGGTAAAAGGGCAGGCGTTGAAGCCCGGCGGATCCATCGATTTGTAACGAAAGGATGAAGAGCTGTTTCAAGGTAAGTGCAGTTACCATTGAAACAGCTTTTTTATGTTGAAAGATATTCTCTTACATAAATAGAACGCTTCCATTATTGTGTTGTGAACGTCAGCTGTTGAATCATCTTGCTTTCCCGGAAAGGCCTGCGTATAATGAAAAGTAATACAGAGTTACCTGAAAAATGATACAGTTTCAGCCGGAGAAGAGGTGAACAACAGAATGGCGACAAAACATGAACAGATATTGCAGCATATTACCGAGCTCGGTGTTGGAGAAAAAATATCGGTGCGGCGTGTGGCCAAATCGCTGAATGTCAGTGAGGGGACAGCCTACCGGGCAATAAAAGAAGCGGAAAATCAGGGGCTTGTCAGCACGATCGAGCGGGTCGGCACCATCCGTATTGAAAAGAAACAAAAAGATAATATTGAAAAGCTGACGTACGCGGAAGTAGTTAATATTGTAGACGGGCAGGTGCTTGGAGGAAGGAACGGTCTTCATAAAACGCTGAACCGCTTTGTGATAGGAGCTATGAAGCTTGAGGCTATGATGCGTTACGTAGAGCCTGGAAACCTTTTGATTGTCGGCAACCGCTATCAGGTTCATAAGCTGGCGCTTGAAGCCGGGGCGGCAGTGTTGATAACCGGTGGATTTGATACCAATGAGAACGTCATTGCGCTGGCCGATGAACTTGGGATGCCTGTGATTTCTACTACATACGATACATTTACGGTGGCAACCATGATTAACCGGGCTATCTATGATCAGTTAATCAAGAAGGAAATTGTACTTGTTGACGATATATTGATTCCCCTGCAGGACACCCTTTTCCTTTCCAGCGACAACGATGTGAAAAAGTGGCACGAAATAAACAGCCGTACCAGCCACAGTCGTTATCCTGTTATTGACGGGGACATGAAAGTACGGGGAATGGTAGCTGCCAAAGACGTTCTTGGTGCAGATATGACTGTTCCGATTGAACAGGTTATGACCAAAAATCCTATCACTGTCAAAGAGAGAACCTCTGTCGCCTCTGTTGCGCATGTGATGGTCTGGGAAGGTATTGAACTGCTGCCGGTAATAGATGAGCAGAACCGGCTTCTGGGCGTGATCAGCCGTCAGGATGTGCTCAAAGCACTGCAGATGACGCAGCGGCAGCCTCATGTCGGGGAGACTATTGATGACTTAATCACCGGCCGGTTCCATGAAACCGGGCCGGATTCCGATTACCACTATCAGTGCGACGTCACACCTCAAATGACCAATCACCTCGGTATGATATCCTACGGTGTTCTTTCGACACTTGTCACAGAAACCGGAAGCCGTCTGCTCCGTCAGTACAAGCGGGGGGATATTGTCGTGGAGAATATTACCCTGTATTTTATCAAACCTGTTCAGATTGAAAGCACGGTTGATATGAAAGGGAAACTGCTTGAAGTGGGGAGAAGACATGGTAAAGTGGATGTGGAATTGTATCATGAAGGCGGCATCGTCGGTAAGGCCCTTATGATGGCACAAATGCTGGACCGGTAAAGTAAAGGTCGTACGTGGCAAAAAAAAGGGTGCGGTATCCCGCATCCTTTAAGAACGTCCCTGTTTTTGGTTGCCCGGTCGTTGGTTTTGAGCCTCTTCTGCGGCATAAGGGCCGTGTATACGAAAGGCTCTCCAGCCAAACACGATGTTGGCGGCGCCGACGAGAAGAAAAACGACACCTACAATAATATCCACAGGTCCGCGGACCAGCTGCAGCAGGTTTGCTCCAAAAGCGGCCATAAAGAGCCCGAGACTGATGTTAGCCTTGGCCTGCACCCATCTTTTGTAGGCGTGGGTTTTTGTCCGGACGGCTTTTACTTTGTAATAGACATACATGGCAATGGCTGCCGTAAGAATAATGATAAAAACCGGGGTCACTTTTTTCCCTCCTATGACTGATGTCAGTTGTTCTTATAAGGAAATACAACATCGATTTAACATGAAAGCTGACAGAAAGGAAGATAGCATGAAACAGACAATATTGCAAACCATCGAGAGGTATTCTGTTATCGGCATTTACCGGCACGAAAAGCCGGATCCGGACGCACTGGGGTCCCAGGGCGGGATGGCGGCATTAATTCAGCATAACTGTCCGGAAAAAACAGTATGTACCGTCGGTGAAGATGAACCTTCTCTTTCCTTTCTTGCAGAGATGCAGGGAGAAGAAGAGACGCTGACCGCATCGGATTCCTTTCTCGCGGTTATATGCGATACGGCGAACACGGATCGCATTGATGGGCAAAGGTGGAAGGATGCAGATCACGTCGTGAAGATTGACCACCATCCTGAAGTGGAAATCTACGGACAGGACAGCTGGGTGAACACCAATGCAAGTTCCACCTCCGAGATGATCATCGATCTGTTTCTCAGCGCCCGGGAGGAAAAAGGCTGGGACATGACAACAGAAGCGGCCCGCCTTTTGTATGCGGGAATTGTCGGAGACACCGGCCGTTTTCAATTTTCCAATACAACTCCTCAAACGCTTGAACTGGCAGCAGAGGCGCTTCGTTTTTCTTTTGATCCAACAGAGTTATTCACCCGCTTCTATGAAAGTGATGAAAAGCTGGTCCGCCTGAAAGGAGAAGTCCTTCAGCAGTTTGAATTGTCACCGGAAGGGGTCGGTGTCGCCCGCTTGACAAAAGAAATGCTGGAACGATATGATATATCGATTAATGAGTCCTCCGCGCTTGTCAATTCGTTCTCGGAAACAAAAGGACTGAAAGCATGGGTCTTTTTTGTTGAACAGGATGAGAATTACCGTGTCCGGCTCCGTTCCAAAGGTCCTGCCATTCACCATATCGCAGCAGCTCATGATGGTGGAGGACATCCAATGGCCTCCGGAGCAAAAGCTGTGGATGAACAGGAAGTGCAGGCGGTCATTCAGGAGCTGAAAGAGGCGTGCCGGAATTACGAGGCTTAATGTCATGTATAGATTCCTCCGGATGGAAAGTCACTTGAAGACCGGGACAGCCCATGTTCCATTTCAAGGCGCAATGATGACGTTTCCTGTTCCGGGGGAAGAATTTTTAAATGAAGTTCCAGAGTAGTGTAAATGTGCATTTCACGGATGGTGAGCCGGAATTCGTTGTCCCCGGTTTCGTACCGCTTGTTTTCCACCGCTTTTTTTATTAATTCTTTCCCTTCGACAACACTTTCAATGTTTTTTCCGTCTAAAAATTTCACTTCGTTTTCCGCCTGCTGCTTTAACTCATAGAGAGCCAGTTCATTCAATTCCGTGCTTTTTTCATTCGTGAAAAGAAGCTCAATGTCCTGAATGGTAAGCTTCTGTTCATTTTCCTGATTGCGGCGGCGTTCCTCGCTTCGAAGGACTTCAATCTGCTCCTCCTGCTCTTCGATTTGAAGCCGCTGCTTATTTATTTCAATGACCAGTTCTTCATGAACGGCCCCGAACTGAAATAGGAAAAAAGCCCATCCTCCGAGGCCGCCGATTACGGCGCCGGCAAAAAAACGCTGCCATCCCGGTCTCCTGTAATAGGGAGGAATCCTCATGAAGAGATCTGTTCCTGGGTAATCCATTGAATAATCAAGGTGCCGGTGTTGGCACCGCCCAGTGCTGCGCATATCATGGCAATGGTTTTATACATGTCGGCGTGGGTGCCGGCAAAAAGGCCTCTTTCAAGCGATGTGATGGCATCAAACGTGCCGCCGATGGCCGCAACCAGAGCCCAGATTTTCAGTCCCGAAGCGAGATCATGAATCGTGGAAAGCGGTGGTTTTCCTATAAGAAGCGCTCCCATCCCTCCTATCAGAGAACCGCCGATAATAACACCGAAAGCGACAAAAAAATCCATAACAAGTGTCCCTGCAAAATCCCTGCCCATTTTCTGTGCATCTCCTTTCTGTTGACAAGCGCCGCATCGTCTATAGTATAAATATAAGAAATGAACGAAGAGGATATGCTTGTTTTCCTTGGAAAAGCTGTTCATACTTAATAGGAGAAGGAATAAAAAGGAGCTGGTGGATATGGAGTTTGTACATTTACATATTCATACCGAATACAGTCTCCTGGAGAGTACAGCCCGGATGGACACGCTTATCGAGCAGGCTTCAGAAGCAGGGATGCACGCACTCGCCATAACGGACAAAAATGCGATGCATGGCGTGGTTCCTTTTTATAAAAAGTGCGTAAAAGCCGGTATTAAACCAATTATCGGAATGGAACTGTGGGTGGAAGGGATAAAACGCAGCGGAAGTTACCCGGTGCTGCTCCTCGCAGAGAATAACAGCGGGTACCGCGAGCTGATGCGCCTGTCGACCGTAAAACAGACGGAGGAGACGGTCACACTCGATAGAATGACCGCTGTTCTCGAAAACGCTGTTGTTGTGTTTCCTTACGCTGAAAGTGAGCCGGCCGTTCTTCTCCGGGATGCAGATAAACCGTGTGCAGCAGATGTTCTCCAGGCATGGAAGGACCGCGCCGGAACTCTCCCTATGTATATGGAGAGACAGCCGGTACAGGGGGAAGATGATATGGAACAGGCCTGGAAAGAGCTGGCCGGAGAACAAGATCTTCTTCTTGCTGCCGGTTTTAACGTACATATGACGTCGCCTGAAGAACAGGAAGCGCTTCTTGCTCTCAAGGCGGTGGAAACCGGGCGGAGGCTCCCGGAAGTATCAGAACAGCAGATAAAACACCAGGGATGGATGAACGATGAAGAAGGGATCCGCCGCCTTTTGGAGAAGGAACCGGAGGTCATCCGGGAAACGAGCCGGATTGCACAGAGGTGCAGCGTCACCATCGAATTTAACCAGTCTCTACTCCCTTCTTTTCCGCTTCCTGACGGTTACACGGCGGAGTCTCTGTTGAGAGAACATTGCTATGAAGGAATCCGCCTCCGCTACAATGAACCGGAGCAGGATGTCCGGGAGCGCCTCGAACATGAATTAGGGATTATTCATGATATGGGGTTTGAGGATTATTTTCTGATTGTGGCCGACTTTGTTGATTTTGCAAGACGACAGGGTATGCTCGTTGGTCCCGGGAGAGGATCGGCGGCGGGGAGTCTTGTCTCCTACGTGCTCGAAATCACCGATGTCGACCCGGTCCGCCATAACCTTCTGTTTGAGCGTTTTTTGAATCCGGAGCGCTTGAATATGCCGGATATTGATATTGATTTTCCTGATTACCGCCGCGATGAAGTCATAGATTATGCAGCCCGGACGTACGGGCGGGAGCATGTCGCGCAGATCGTCACGTTTGGAACATTCGGCGCACGTGCCGCTCTTCGCGATACCGGCCGGATTCTCGAGGCACCGCAGGCTCTTGTGGACAGACTCGCTTCGTTTATCCCGCAAGGTCCCGGGACCTCCCTAAGGAAAACATACAATGAAAATCAAATGATGCGCGACCTGCTGGAAAAAGAATCGACCGCTTATTCGATATTCCGTCTTGCTGTACAGCTTGAGGGGCTGCCGAGGCATACTTCTGTTCATGCCGCGGGAGTTGTCATGAGCGGCAGCCGATTGTTTGATCATGTGCCGCTCATGAAAAAAGACGGAAATATTCTCCTGACTCAGTATGCGATGGATAATCTCGAAGAACTGGGCCTTTTGAAAATGGATTTTCTTGGTTTGAAAAATTTAAGCCTGCTCGAACGAATGACAGCCTCCATCCGCTATAAAGAGAACGAAATCATTGACCTGCGCCGGCTTCCGCTGGATGACAAAGCTGTGTATACAATGCTGGCAGATGGGGATACCACCGGCATTTTCCAGCTTGAATCCGTCGGTATGCGCCGGGCTCTTCGTCAGATCCGGCCGGACCGGTTTGAAGACATCGCTGCAGTCAATGCCCTGTACCGTCCGGGACCAATGGAAAGCATACCGGTCTATGCTGAAAGAAAAAATAACCAGACAGAGCCGGATTACCCTCATGAAGATCTGAAACATATTCTGGCGCCTACGTACGGGGTGATTGTATATCAGGAGCAGATTATGCAGATTGCCTCCACCATGGCAGGATATACGTTTGGTGAATCGGATCTTCTGCGGAGGGCGGTGAGCAAAAAAGACCGCGGTGTACTCGAACAGGAAAGAACAAGGTTTCTCGCAGGTGCACAAAATTGCGGGTATGACGAACAAATCGCAGCAGCGGTATACGATCTGATTGTGAAGTTCGCTGATTACGGGTTTAACCGATCTCACGCAGCGGCCTATAGTTTCATTGCCTATCAGCTTGCGTATCTGAAAGCTCACTATCCCGCTCATTTTTTTGCTTCCCTTCTCACTCTTCACGCTGGAAATCCGGACAAAATGGGGGAATACATCAGGGAGGCTGTGCAAAAAGATATAGCCGTTCTCCCTCCATCTGTCAATGAAAGCACAGCTGTCTTTCAGGCGTTTTCCCGTTCCATCCGCTTTGGACTTCTGCCGGTTAAGAATATGAACGCAGACATGGCACGAAGGCTCACAGAGGAGCGCAGACACGGAAAATACAGAGGCTTTATCGACTTTTTAATGAGAATGGACCCGGAAGTGTTGAGGCGCCGTCCGCTTGAAATGCTGATCAAAGCCGGTGCTTTTGATGATTTTGGCATGGACCGGGCCGTGCTGCTTGCTTCGCTGGACAGAGCAATGGAATATGCAGCCTTTCAAAAAGATATAGGGGCTCTTCTGCCGGAAGGTGAAATGGATTTCCGATTTGTAGACATCCCGCCCTTCACGGAACTGGAGAACTATGAAGCTGAAAAAGAAGCAGCCGGCTTTTACCTGACCGGCCATCCGCTTCATAAATACGAACAAGTTCTTGCACCCTTTGAACCGGTTCCTTTTCATAAAGGACTTCCCGGAAAGAAAAGGGACGTCTGGGCAGCAGGAATCGTGGAGGAAGTCAAAAACATCCGTACAAGACAGGGGCAGTCGATGGCCTTTGCCGGTTTGACCGATGGCACAGGGTCGATGGAAACTGTATTTTTCCCTGATGTATACCGGAACTCACGCAGCCTGCTGGAGGAACAGCGGCCAATTTTAATCCGCGGCCGCCCGGATCAGAAAGCGGAGGAAAACAAACTTCTCGTCGATGAAGTGCTGGATCTTGAAGAACTGTATCAAACAGCGGATGATGTTCTTTATTTGAAACTCAAAAGCCGTGAGGGCGATGTGCAGAAAGCAAAAAAAATCAAGGATATTGTAAAACGGCATCCCGGGGGGACAATTGTCTGCCTGTATTATGAAAATGAGGAAACAGCTGTCCGGCTTTCGGACAAATACCGGGTCTCTGAGAAAGACGCTCTGCTGAAAGATTTGAAGACTGTTCTTCCTGAAGAATTTGTAGTGTTGAAAAAACACAGAGGGTGAACAAGTTATTCTCATCTGTTATAATAAGATAAGTTTTGCAGTGGCTGAAAACCTGCAGAGGAATCATCAGTATGCGGACCAGGAAGAAGGAGAGTGGAGAATTTGCCAACGACGAGAGAAGAAGCATTGCAGATCCATCGGGAAAACCAGGGGAAACTCGAATCAAAATCGAAGGTTCCTGTTCGTAACACAAGAGATTTAAGTCTTGCTTACTCCCCGGGAGTGGCCGAACCTTGTAAAGCAATTTTTGAAGATAAGCAGAAGGTATTCGACTACACGATGAAAGGCAATATGGTAGCTGTTGTCTCAGATGGATCAGCTGTTCTGGGACTGGGCAACATCGGCCCTGAAGCTGCTCTTCCCGTTATGGAAGGCAAAGCGGTATTATTCAAATCTTTCGCCGGGGTGGATGCCTTTCCGATCTGTCTTGATACATCAGAGGTGGACAGAATTGTAGAAACAGTCAAGCTGCTTCAGCCGACATTCGGCGGTGTGAACCTCGAAGATATTGCGGCGCCGAACTGCTTTATCATTGAAGAACGGTTGAAAAAAGAAGTCAACATTCCTGTCTTTCACGACGATCAGCACGGGACCGCCATTGTAACGGCTGCCGGCCTGATCAACGCGTTGAAGCTGAGCGGGAAGTCCCTGTCCGAACTTAAAATTATTGTCAATGGTGCCGGATCGGCCGGAATTGCCATTATTAAACTTCTTCTGAGCATGGGAGTCCGCGATGTGATTCTGTGCGATTCCAGAGGTGCCATTTACGAAGGCAGAACAACCGGAATGAATGATCAGAAGGTAGAGATTGCCAAAGTAACCAATAAAGATAAAGTTGCAGGGGAACTGTCCGATGTGGTTGCCGGTACGGATGTGTTTATCGGTGTATCTGTTGCCGGAGCACTTACAAAAGAAATGCTGCAGAGCATGAATGAAGACCCGGTTGTATTTGCCATGGCAAACCCGGATCCGGAAATTATGCCGGAAGAAGCAAAAGAGGCCGGAGCTTCTGTCATTGGAACCGGCAGATCGGATTTTCCAAACCAAATCAACAATGTCCTTGCGTTTCCAGGCATTTTCCGCGGTGCACTGGATGTCAATGCCACACATATCAACGAAGAAATGAAAAAGGCAGCGGTTTATGCGATTGCAGATCTGCTTGAAGAGAGCGAACTGAATTCGGACTATGTTATTCCCGCCCCTTTTGATCCGCGTGTAGCCCCTGCTGTAGCTTCGGCAGTTGCCAGGACAGCAATGGAGACCGGTGTTGCACGTAAAGAGGTGGATCCAGACGACGTAGCAGAAAAAACAACCCGGCTTTCCATTATTGATAAACAGTAACAGGAAAGACAACCGGAGGAGAGAACAGCCGGGAAGCTGCCAGGGAAAAAAAGGCGGCTTCCGTGTTTTCACACATAGACGATAAAAGAAGGTGTCCTCGTGTCATTAAAAGACTTTTTCAATAAAAAAAGAAAATACGCGACGATTCCATCCGATCGTGAACAGCCCGCTCAGATGAACAGTGGTGTCATGACCAAATGTCCGCAGTGCCGGTCCATCATCTATACAAAAGAACTGAAAAAACACCATATGGTCTGTATCAGCTGTGGTCATCACCTGCCAATGAATGCACATGACCGTATTCATTTTCTGCTGGATGAAGAGACATTCAAAGAATATGATCCGGAATTGTCTTCCTCTGATCCGCTTGGTTTTCCGGAGTACCAGGAAAAACTGGAAAAGGACCGGCAGAAAACAGGATTGAATGAAGCCGTTGTGACCGGTGAAGGATATATGAGTGGTTTTCCTGTGGTCCTGGCTGTCATGGATAAAAGATTCCGGATGGGGAGTATGGGATCGGGTGCGGGGGAAAAAATCACCCGTGCTATTGAACGTGCACTGGAGAAACAACGTCCCTTTATTATGTTCTCGGCCTCAGGCGGAGCACGTATGCAGGAAGGCGTCTTGAGTCTTATGCAGATGGCGAAGACAAGTGCTGCGTTGAAGCGGATGGATGAAGCCGGTCTGCTCTACATTTCGATGATGACAGATCCTACCACCGGCGGTGTATCAGCCAGTTTTGCCTCCCTCGGTGATTATAATTTCGCTGAGCCCAAGGCGATGATAGGGTTTGCCGGACGCCGTGTTATAGAAGAAACAATCCGAGAAGAACTCCCGGAAGATTTTCAGACAGCAGAATTTCTGCTGCACCACGGTCATTTGGACCGGGTCATCCCGAGAGATCAGTTAAAACAGGAACTGTCGACGATACTTGATCTTCATCGTTGTAAAGAAACAGCAGAGGGGGGAGAATAAACGTGCACAGCTATCTTCCGTTTGAGAAACCGGTTATTGAACTGAAGGAAAAGATTACAGAACTTAAATCGTTTACCGAGGAAAAAGACATCGACCTGTCGACAGAAATCATCAAGCTGGAAGAACGTCTCGAGCAGCTTGAAAATGATATTTACGGTAATCTTCAGCCATGGCAGCGGGTACAGATTGCAAGACACAGTGAACGTCCGACAACTCTTGATTATATCGGCGAACTGTTTACAGATTTTCTGGAAATGCATGGAGACCGGCTGTACGGGGATGACGAAGCTGTCGTAGGGGGTATTGCCAAATATAAAGGAATACCGGTGACAGTCATAGGCCACCAACGTGGAAAAGATACAAAAGAAAATCTCAGGCGCAACTTCGGCATGCCGCATCCGGAAGGATACCGCAAATCACTCAGACTGATGAAACAGGCGGAGAAATTTTCCCGGCCGGTGATCACCTTTATTGATACAAAAGGAGCGTTTCCGGGTAAAGCCGCTGAAGAACGCGGACAAAGCGAAGCGATAGCGCGTAATCTAGCGGAAATGGCTGGACTGAAAGTACCTGTCGTGTGTCTTGTAATAGGGGAAGGAGGAAGCGGCGGAGCTCTTGGTCTTGGTGTAGGAAACTACATTCATATGCTCGAAAACTCCACGTACTCCGTGATATCCCCGGAAGGCGCGTCATCCATACTATGGAAAGACGGATCGTTTGCACAGCAGGCATCAGAGACCATGCGTATTACCGCTCCTGACCTGAAAGAACTGGGGGTTATCGACGAGATGGTTCTGGAAGTAAGAGGCGGGGCGCATAAAGACCTGAAACAGCAGGTTGTCTATATGGATGAAGTACTGGAACGTTCGTTACATACTTTACGGAATCAGACGGCGGAACAACTTGTCCAGCAGCGCTGGGAAAAATATAAACAAATTGGACAAACGACCGGTGAAAGCGCTGTATCTTCCGGTGATTAACACCAATGCTTTCTGAATTCATCGGGAAGCATTTTTTCTTGATAAGAACGTCTCGTGTTATAATTTTCTAAAAGGACAGTAACTACTTTAAAGCAAGGGTGTGAGCAATTTGAAAAAAATCGCAGTACTGACAAGTGGAGGCGATTCTCCGGGAATGAATGCGGCAATCCGCGCCGTCGTGAGAAAAGCCATTTATCATGAAGTGGAAGTGTACGGTGTACAGTACGGTTTTGCCGGACTTCTGAGCAATGATATTGAAAAGATGGAAATCGGCGATGTCGGGGATATTATCCACCGCGGCGGCACGAAACTTTATACGGCCCGCTGTGAAGAATTCAAGACGCCGGAAGGAAGACAAACAGCAGTGGAAAACCTGAATGCTGTAGGGATTGAAGGCTTAATTGTCATCGGTGGCGACGGGTCGTTCCGTGGTGCAGAAAAGTTAACCGAAATTGGTTTTCCAACCATTGGTGTCCCTGGAACGATCGATAACGACATCCCCGGAACGGATTACACCATTGGATTTGATACCGCTTTGAATACCGTCATTAATGCGATTGATAAGATCCGCGACACAGCCACTTCCCATGAAAGAACGTATGTCATTGAAGTGATGGGACGAAACGCAGGGGATCTTGCGTTATGGTCCGGACTGGCGGATGGAGCTGAAACGATTCTGATCCCGGAAGAAGAATACAGCATGGACGATATTATAAAAAGACTCCGCCGCGGTCACGAACGAGGTAAAAAACACAGTATTATTATCGTAGCCGAGGGTGTAGGAAGCGGTCCGGATGTCGGCCAGAAGATAAAAGATGCAACGGAACTTGAAACCCGTGTAACCGTGCTCGGTCATATTCAGCGCGGGGGCTCCCCGACAGGTTATGATCGTGTGCTCGCCAGCAGGCTGGGTTCAAACGCCGTGGAACTGCTGCTTGATGGTGTAGCAGGCTGCATGGTTGGTATCGTTAACAATAAAGTAGTCCACCGCGGCATCAGCGAAGTGCTCAGCGAAAAGCATCAGGTTGACAAAGAGATGTACCGGCTGTCTCAGGAACTATCCATCTAACAAACGCTGAAAAAGGGAATTGTGATATAATCGGCCCTGGAGAGAAGAGGAGGACAATGATGAGAAAAACAAAAATTGTATGTACCATAGGGCCGGCGAGTGAATCGCCGGAGATGATAAGAAAGCTTATCGAAGCAGGAATGAATGTGGCTCGGCTGAATTTCTCCCACGGAGATTTTGAAGAGCACAAAGCACGCATTGATACTATCCGTGAAATTGCGGCTGAAACCGGGAAAAACGTAGGCATCCTGCTTGATACGAAAGGACCTGAAGTACGTACGCATACGATGGAAGACGGAGCAATTGATCTTCAGGAAGGTCACGACCTCATCGTTACGCCGGAAGAAGTGACAGGCACAAATGACAAAATATCTGTTACATACCCCGGCATAGCAGAAGATCTCGAGCCGGGCAAAAAGATACTTCTTGATGACGGCTTGATTGAACTGGAAGTCACAGAGATTATGGGCAGTGACGTAAAAACCAAAGTATTGAATAACGCCCAGCTGAAAAATAAAAAAGGCGTTAACCTTCCTAACGTAAAAGTCAATCTTCCGGGTATCACCGAAAAGGATGCCGAAGATATCAAATTCGGCGTGGAACAGAGTGTCGACTTTATCGCCGCATCCTTTGTACGCCGTCCATCTGATGTCCTTGATATCAGAGAAATACTGGAAGACAAAGGCGCAGAAGACATCCAGATCATTCCAAAGATTGAAAACCAGGAAGGCATCGAAAATATTGATGATATCCTGGAAGTGTCGGACGGCTTAATGGTTGCACGCGGAGATCTCGGAGTGGAAATTCCGGCCGAGGATGTCCCGCTTGTTCAAAAAGACTTGATCAAAGACTGCAATACAGCGGCTAAACCTGTTATCACTGCGACGCAGATGCTTGATTCGATGCAGTGGAATCCCCGCCCGACACGCGCGGAGGCAAGTGACGTAGCCAATGCCATTTTTGACGGCACGGATGCGATTATGCTTTCCGGCGAGACAGCTGCCGGGGACTATCCGTTGGAAGCGGTGCAGACGATGAGAAATATCGCTGTGAAAGCCGAATCCGCTTTGAAGTATGAGACGATTTTGGACCAGCGTAAAAAAGAGAGCCACCGCTCCATTACCAATTCGATCAGTCAATCGGTATCCCATACGGCGCATGATCTGGATGCAGCAGCCATTCTGACGGCGACAGAAAGCGGATATACAGCTAAAATTGTCTCCAAGTACAGACCAGAATCTCCAATTGTTGCGGTAACAAGCAATGAAAAAGTATACCGGCGTCTTTCACTTGTCTGGGGAGTCACACCGCTTCTCGGGCAAAAAGCTGAAACAACAGATGAAATGCTGGACAGCACTGTATATGAGACACTTAGAGCAGGCCTTGTCAGCCACGGCGATTTAGTCGTCATAACAGCCGGCGTACCGGTTGGTGAAACAGGAACCACCAATATCATGAAAGTTCATGTGATCGGTGAAGTGATCGGCAAAGGACAGGGAATCGGACGCAGGACAGCCTCAGGCCATGTAGTGACCGCCCGCAGCGCCGAAGAAGCAAATGAAAAGGTGCAGGCCGGAAGCATTCTTGTTACGTACAATACGGACAAGGATATGGTACCGGCATTTGAAAAAGCAGCAGCTGTCGTCACAGAAGAAGGTGGACTGACATCGCATGCTGCAGTAGTTGGCTTAAACCTTGGAACACCGGTCGTTGTAGGGGTGGAAGGAGCCATGAATCTCTTTGAAGACGGAGAAGAGATTACGGTGGACAGCGCCCGTGGAGATCTTTACCGCGGCCATGCAAGTGTTCTCTAAAAAGCCGGTGTTTGTAAAGAATCGTAATTAATAAGGAGGAGGTCTGTAAACGATGGGAAAATGGCTTCTGCTTCTTTTGATCATTGTACCGGCTTTTGAGGTAGGGGTACTGATTCTGTCCGGCAGCATTATAGGGGTGTGGCCGACCATTTTGCTGATTATCCTGACAGGCCTCCTGGGCGCCTGGCTCGCCAGAAAAGAAGGGATGGAAACGATACGCACCGCCCGTCTTCAGATGCAGAACAATGAAGTGCCCGGATCGCTTGTGCTGGACGGTATCTGCATACTTGTAGGCGGTGCAGTGCTTCTTACCCCTGGTTTTATCACGGATGCTGCAGGTTTCTTTTTACTCATCCCTTACACAAGAGGGGTTGTAAAAGCTTTGCTGCAGAAATTATTCAAAAAAATAATGAACAGCGGAAGCGTTGTGTTTCTGCACAGAAAATAAACCGGGCAGTCTGTTGAAGCATGACAGAAATGATAGTTATGTGGTAGGATAATTACGAAGTCTATGTGGAAGGATGTACAAAGCGTTGATATCGCAGGCAACTATATTTATGCTTATTCTGCTTGCGGTCGGAATACTTGGGAAAAATCAGACACTGATAGCAGCAGTCGGTATTCTGCTTCTTTTGAAATGGACCGGTATGGGGGACAAAGCGTTCCCATTTTTACAGGCAAAAGGAATTCCTATTGCTGTTACAATTCTTACCGTCTCTGTTTTAGTGCCGATTGTAACTGGTGAAATTGGTTTTAAACAGCTTGGTGAAGCAGTGAAATCGTATTATGCCTGGATAGCACTGGCCTCCGGTATATTTGTAGCGTTGATTGCAAAAGGCGGCGTAGAACTACTGCAGAATGACCCTCATATCACCGCTGCACTGGTGATTGGAACCATACTGGCGGTAGCTCTGTTTAATGGTGTAGCAGTCGGACCGTTAATCGGTGCAGGCATAGCTTATGCGGCGATGAAAGCTGTAGAATTTTTCTCATCAGCCGGCGGTTGAACAAAATAAGCCTGTTTACATTCACAACTTTTTCAAAAATGTTTATAATGAAATGGATGCACCGTCCTTCTTACATAGATGGTAATGCCCGGAACACTTGATGCAGTACGGGCGGAAGACTGCTGCAGCTGTTTATATCCAAAACAGACTGAGTATTCTAATGAATCCGCCGGGCCCTGCAGATGGGTGGGAAGTGTGAAATGTAAGCATTTTCTTTTCAACAGACGCTGGTCTTTTATTTTCAAGTAAAGGAGAGGTAGGTATGAGCGCAACCCGTGGTCTTGAAGGTATAGTCGCAACATCATCAAGCGTGAGCTCCATTATTGATGATGTGTTAACGTATCAAGGTTACAATATCGACGACCTGGCTGAGAATGCTTCCTTTGAAGAAGTTATTTTTCTGCTGTGGAACGGCCGTCTTCCCAAGAAAAGTGAACTGGATGAACTGACAAAAGATCTGGCTGATAATATGGAGATCCCGGATGAGGTGCTTCAGTACATGAAGGCCTATAAGACAACCGAGGTTCACCCAATGGCAGCACTGCGTACAGCAGTGTCCCAGCTTGGTCTTTATGACGACGAAGCCGATGAAATGACAGAAGAAGCCAACAAGCGGAAGGCTGTGCGTCTGCAGGCTAAGATACCCGCTATTGTTACCGGATTCAGCAGGATCCGGGACGGAAAAGAGCCGGTCGCACCAAAAGATTCCTTGAGTTTCGCAGCAAACTTTCTTTATATGCTGAAGGGAGAGGAACCGGATGAAACTTCGGTAACCGCCTTTAATAAAGCACTGGTGCTGCATGCCGACCATGAGTTGAATGCTTCCACATTCACCGCCCGTGTCTGCGTGGCAACACTGTCCGATATTTATTCCGGCGTCACCTCCGCTATTGGTGCTTTGAAAGGGCCGCTTCACGGCGGGGCCAATGAAAGAGTAATGGCCATGCTTTCCGACATTGGGGACACGGACAATGTAGAGGACTACATCCAGAAAATGTTTGATAATAAAGAAAAAATCATGGGCTTTGGACACCGTGTCTACAAGGAAGGGGACCCGCGCGCCAAACACCTTCGTGACATGTCGCGCCGGCTGACAGAAATCACAGGCGAATCCAAGTGGTATGACATGTCCCTTGAAATCGAAGATATTGTTACAAAAGAAAAGGGGCTGCTGCCGAACGTGGATTTCTATTCTGCTTCGGTGTATCACAGCCTTGGTATCGACCATGATCTGTTCACCCCGATTTTTGCGACAAGCCGGGTTTCCGGGTGGCTCGCACATATCCTTGAACAGTACGCCGATAACCGGCTTATCCGCCCGCGTGCAGAATATACAGGACCGCAAAAGCAGGAATACATTCCAGTGGAAAGACGGTAGTAATATTCTCTTCCCAATCCTTTGAATTATAAATACAGGAGGTTTTTGTTATGGCTGAAGGAGAAAAAATCACAACAACAAATGGAGTATTGAATGTACCGGATGAGCCGGTTGTTCCTTATATTGAAGGAGACGGAACCGGCCCCGACATCTGGGCGGCAGCAAGCCGGGTCCTTGATGCGGCAGTGGAAAAAGCCTATAACGGAAAGAAAAAGATTCACTGGAAAGAGACTCTCGTCGGTGAAAAAGCCTATAACAATACGGGCGAATGGCTTCCGGATGAGTCACTTGAAACCATCCGTGAATACCTGATTGCCATCAAAGGACCGCTCAGTACGCCAATCGGCGGCGGCATCCGTTCTCTGAACGTAGCACTCCGTCAGAAGCTCGATCTCTTTACATGCCTTCGTCCGGTCCGTCATTTCACCGGTGTACCTTCCCCGGTCAAAAAACCGGAAGATGTAAACATGGCTATTTTCCGTGAAAATACAGAAGACATTTATGCCGGCATTGAATATAAAGAAGGAAGCCCTGAAGTAAAGAAAGTCATTGATTTTCTTCAGGATGAAATGGGTACAGAAAATATCCGCTTTCCGGAAACTTCCGGCATCGGTATCAAGCCGGTATCCAAAGAAGGCAGTGAACGCCTGATCCGTGCCGCTATTGATTATGCGCTCGAAGAAAATCTTGAAAGTGTTACACTTGTTCATAAAGGTAACATCATGAAGTTCACGGAAGGTTCGTTTAAAGCGTGGGGATATGAGCTGGCTGAACGCGAATACGGCGATAAGGTCTTCACTTGGCAGGAATACGATGAGATTGTCGAAAAAGAAGGCAAAGAAGCTGCAAACGCCGCAGAAGACAAGGCAAAAGCAGACGGTAAAATCATTGTCAAAGATGCTATTGCCGACATCTTCCTCCAGCAGATTCTGACCCGTCCGAAAGAATTTGATGTAGTGGCGACTATGAACCTGAACGGTGACTATGTATCCGACGCACTCGCTGCACAGGTGGGCGGCATCGGTATCGCACCTGGTGCGAATATTAACTACGAAACCGGTCATGCTATTTTTGAAGCGACACACGGTACTGCGCCGAAGTATGCAGGGATGGACAAAGTCAATCCTTCCTCCCTTATTCTTTCCGGTGAACTGATGCTGCGTCATCTTGGATGGAACGAAGCGGCTGATCTTGTCCTTTCATCCATGGATAAGACAATCGGTAGCAAAGTGGTTACTTACGACTTCGCACGTTTGATGGACGGAGCAAAAGAAGTGAAATGCTCCGAGTTCGGTGACGAATTAATCAAAAACATGCAGTAATAGGAGGTCCGGCATATGGGAATGAACCGCAGAAAGATTTCCGTGATCGGCGCCGGTTTCACCGGTGCAACAACCGCATTGATGACGGCCCAGAAAGAACTTGGAGATGTCGTTTTAGTGGATGTTCCGGATATGGAAGATCCGACAAGAGGGAAAGCATTGGACATGCTTGAAGCGACACCGGTGGAAGGCTCCGATGTGAATGTTACCGGTACATCCAATTACGAGGACACGGCAGGCTCCGATGTGGTGGTTATTACAGCGGGTATAGCACGGAAGCCTGGAATGAGCCGGGATGATCTCGTGAATACAAATGCCAATATCATGAAGTCGGTGACCCGGGAGGTTACTGCCCATTCGCCGGAGTGCTGCATTATCGTTCTGACAAATCCGGCCGATGCTATGACTTATACCGTGTATAAAGAATCCGGTTTTCCAAAGAACCGGGTTATCGGCCAGTCCGGGGTACTGGACACTGCCCGTTTCCAGACCTTTGTGTCTCAGGAACTCGGTATTTCCGTTGAAGATATTCAAGGGTTTGTCCTGGGCGGTCACGGTGATGACATGGTGCCTCTTATCCGTTATTCCAATGCAGGCGGGGTTCCGCTTACCAAACTTCTTTCGCAGGAACGTATTGACGCCATAGTTGAACGGACCCGCAAAGGAGGCGGCGAAATTGTCGGCCTTCTCGGAAGCGGAAGTGCGTATTACGCCCCTGCCGCATCTCTCACGAAAATGGTGGAAGCCATCGTGAAAGATAAAAAACGCGTTCTCCCTTCCATTGCTTACCTGGAAGGAGAGTACGGAGAATCAGATCTTTACCTTGGTGTTCCGACCATTATCGGCGGTAATGGAATGGAACGGATTATCGAACTGGATTTGACAGAAGAAGAGCAGGATTCTTTATCCAAATCTGTGGCTTCGGTCCGCAGTGTCATGGAAGCTCTTCCAGAAGAATAAATGAAAAGTCAGCTGTTTCTGGAAACAGCTGACTTTTTTAGAAAAAATAAGAACATATTGCAGCGGCATGCTGTAAGCACAGACGACCAAAAAAAGCTTAATTTTTATGGCCGTATTCATAAGGGGGGAATTCGGCCGGATGGGGGAGAATATGTCTCATAAACTGCTGGTTGTAGATGATGAAGAATCGATCATCACATTGATTTCTTACAATCTTGGACAGTCCGGATATGAAGTGGATACAGCTATGGATGGGCAGTCGGCTATGGAGAAAATAAAAACGAACACCTATGATTTGATTGTCCTGGACCTCATGCTTCCGGAGATGGATGGCCTGGAAGTCTGCAGGGAGATACGCCAGGAAAAAATAAAAGTACCCATTTTAATGCTCACAGCAAAAGATGAAGAATTTGATAAAGTGCTCGGTCTGGAGCTTGGAGCAGACGATTATATGACCAAGCCTTTCAGTCCAAGAGAACTGGTGGCCCGGGTGAAAGCTATTTTACGAAGGATTCATTACGGACCTGGTGAAGAAAACGATGCTCATGATGACTCCAAAATGGTAATCGGCCACCTGACGATTTATCCGGATAATTATGAAGTGTTTGTTAATGAAGACCAGCTTGAACTGACGCCGAAAGAATTTGAACTGCTATTATATCTATCAAATAACAAAGGCCGGGTGATGACAAGAGATCAGCTGCTGAATGCTGTTTGGCATTATGAATTTGTAGGGGATACGAGAATCGTGGATGTTCATATCAGCCACCTGAGGGAGAAAATAGAACCGAACACGAAGAAACCTGTTTATATCAAAACAGTGAGGGGTCTCGGCTATAAGTTCGAGGAGCCTGCCCACCTATGATGAAGTTTCGGACAAGGTTGATATTCGGTATTCTAATTGTCATTTTATTTGTTCTGGCAGCTTTAGGGGTGCTGGTAGGACAGCTTTTAAAAGGATCTTACGTGGACCAGCTGGAAGAGAGGCTTGGAAAAGAAGCCTCTTTAGCAGCTCTTGCAATGGAAAATATGGAAACCAAGAATGCACAGCAATTTTCAGAAAACATACAGGACCGTCTGGATGTCAGGGTTACAATCATAAGAAATGACGGCACGGTCCTTGCGGAAACAGCAGAAGGAGCAGACGAAAACGCGGGGGTGGATGTTCCGGAAATTGAACAGGCAGATGAATCGGGTGGGACAAACATAAGATACAGTTCGGTCAACGAGGATGAATCGCTGTTTTACGCCTATCCCTACACACGGGATGGGGACAATGGCTATATCCGGCTGGCACTGCCCGTGGAACGTTTTGGTGAAATTAACCGGCGGATATGGCTCTTTATCGGGATCAGCTTCTCGATTGCCTTTGTCATTATTATGGCATTAAGTTACAGGATAGCCAATCAACTGACTCATCCGATCGGCCAGGTAACAGATGTAGCCAATGAACTCGCAAAAGGAAATTTCAAAGCAAGGACATATGTGGAAAGCAGGGACGAAATAGGGCAGCTCACCCGTTCTATTAATATCCTTGCCTATAATCTTGATCAGATTACCACCCGCTATCAAACGCAGCAGGAAAGACTGGAAGCTTTAATTGATAATATGGGAAGCGGGCTGATCTTCATTAATGACCGCGGCGATATTACATTAATCAACCAGTACTGCAAAGATGTATTTGACGCAGATACAGATCAGTGGCTTCATCTTGTTTATCATGAAGTCATACAGGACTCTGTTCTTATTAAATTAATTCAGCAGATTTTCCTGACAGAAACCAAAATCAGACAGCAGGTTCAATTGAATTCACGAATTGAAGTTCATCACTATGATGTGTACGGAGCACCTATCCTGGGGGAAAAAGATCAGCTCCGCGGCATTGTTTTGGTACTGCATGATATTACGGAACTGAAAAAACTGGAGCAGGTGCGCAAAGATTTCGTAGCCAATGTATCTCATGAACTTAAAACGCCGGTAACCTCACTGAAGGGTTTCACAGAGACACTGCTGGATGGTGCTATGGAAGATGAAACGGCCAGAAAGCAATTTCTTGATATTATCTGGAAAGAGGGGGACAGACTGCAGGGACTGATTAGTGATCTGCTGGAACTCTCCCACATTGAACAGGAATTCTTTCAGTTGAACTGGCAGGAAGTGGACGTGACAAGAACATTTGACGAAGTGATGGAGCTTTTATATCCTTCCGTGCAGGGCAAAGGGCTCAGACTGAATTCTCATAAAGAGGAAGACCTCATTATGGAAGGTGATACGGCACGCATCAAACAGATATTAATTAACTTGATGAATAATGCGATTGCCTACACACCGGAAAATGGAACGATACGAGCGGAAGTGAAACAGGAACAGGACAGCATTGTGTTTATTGTAGCTGATTCCGGTATCGGTATCAGTAAAGAAGAGTGGCCGCGTATTTTTGAACGTTTTTACCGTGTGGATAAAGACCGGAGCCGTAATTCCGGAGGAACAGGACTGGGGCTTGCCATCGTGAAACATCTTGTTGAAGCTCACCACGGAAATATTGATGTGGAAAGCGCGAAAAATAAAGGCACCATCTTCACCATCACCTTTCCTTTAAAGCGGGAGAAGGAATAATTTACAAAAACTTAATATGTCCTAAATGATGTATTTACGTCTGTTCGTTATCATACGGATTGAACGGTTTCTTCTATTCATTTTCCTCGGTTATTGACCATCCCTTCAATGCTGAGTGGATAGTAGAGATCAACATCCCCTTTTAAGGACGGAGGCCTCCCCTTGGCTTTCGTCCTTTTTCATGCAAGTGACCGTTTTTTTGTGACAAATGTGAAAAAACGGGGTGGAATACCAATGTAAATATTATATAATGATAGAGTCGATGTTTTATCCGCTTACATAGGAAAGGTGAAATGTGCCTGCGGGGGATAAGAAAAAAGGGGGACAAGCTTTGTTTACAATTAAACAGATCATCGTGGGTTTCATTTCCCTGATCGGTCTTGCCATCCTGATTTTGTTTTTGGTAACAGGTTGGTATACTGTTGATGAATCAGAACAGGCCGCTCTTGTAACATTCGGGGAGGTCGATGAAACGATTACAGAACCGGGGCTGAAATTCAAACTGCCGTGGCCGGTTCAGAAAGCGGAAATTCTTCCGGGATCCACGAATACGACCAACGTCGGGTACACTACATCAGAGGACGGGGAAGTCTCAGAATATAACGATGAGGCTAAAATGATCACCGGTGATGAAAACATATTGTTTGTTGATCTGGTCGTTCAGTGGCGGATCACAAATCCAGAGCAGTACTTATATAATGCGAGTCAACCAGAAGACATATTATATCAGGCTTCGTCTGCTTCACTGCGTGGTGTAATCGGTAATTCCGAAGTCGATGATGTGCTTACGGATCAACGGGCTGAAATTGAAGGTACCGTGCTCGAATCTCTTACAGAACTAGTGGGACGGTATAATATTGGTATCACGGTACTGGATGTTAAGCTTCAGAATGTAGAACTGCCGACCGAAGAAGTCAGGCAGGCCTTTACCGCTGTTACGGATGCACGGGAGGAGCGGCAGACCAAAATTAATAAAGCAAACCGGTACCGCAACCAGGAAGTCAATGAAGCCGAAGGGGAAGAAGATGCCATCATCTCCAGGGCTGAAGGAGAAAGCGCCGAACGCATAGAGGAAGCACGCGGGGAAACATCAAGGTTTAATGCATTGTATGAAGAATATATCAATGAACCGGATGTTACGAGACAGCGCTTGGTGTTGGAGACCCTGGAGGACGTACTTCCGAACGCGGAACTTTATATTATTGACAGTCAGCAGGAGACGGTTAATTACCTGCCGATACGTCCATTAAACCAGGAAAATGGACAGCCTTCGGTGGCACCGGAAGATATTGAACCGGAAGATGTTCCGGAAGGGGGAAGTAATTCCAATGACAGATGACGGCGGCAATGTGTATGAAATGAAGGAGAAACGGTTTTCCCCCGATTCAACGAGAAGATGGATACGTTCAGGCATTGTTCTGGCAGTGCTTATCTTTCTCCTTATCATCAGCATCATGAATGTGTTCATCGTGAAACAGGATGAATATAAAGTCATCTCCCAATTCGGTGAAGTGGTGCGGATCGCGGAGGAGCCTGGTCTGAATGCAAAGATTCCATTTATCCAGCAGGTTTCCTCCATCCCGAAGTATCAAATGAACTATGATATCAATTCAGCGGAAATCAATACTCTGGATAAAAAACGAGTTCTTGTCGATAACTATGTCGTCTGGCATATAGATGATCCGGAGGCAATGATCGCGAATGCCCGGACCGTTGAAAACGCTGAATCCATCATGGCGAATTTTATTAATTCGGTTATTCGTTCACAACTCGGCCGGATGAACTTTGAACAGATTATCAACGAAGAAGATCAATCGACGCGTGGAGACGTGAATGAGATGGTCGGCGAACGTGTGAATGAACTGCTGGCTGCAGATCATTACGGAATCTCGGTCACCGATGTCCGCATGAAACGGACAGATCTTCCTGAAGATAACGAGGAAGCAGTATACCAGCGGATGATCTCAGAACGCGAATCCACCGCCCAGGAATATTTGTCTGAAGGAGATGCAGAAGCCAACCGGATACGGGCAAATACCGACCGGGAAGTGAAGGAGCTGATATCAAGCGCCGAAGCTGATGCCGAGGAAATTATCGGAGAAGGCGAGGCGGAAGCAGCTGCTGTCTACAATGAGGCTTTCAGCCGCGACCCGGAGTTCTATGAATTGTACAAAACACTGCAGACATATGAAACAACGGTAGATGAAGAAACAGTAATTGTATTGCCTTCCGATTCACCATATGCCCGGATTTTGATGGGATATGTAGAGTAAAAGAGGAAGCAGCCTTCGAGTGAGGCTGCTTTTTCTATTTCACTCAAAGCTGTGGTAAAATGAGTACGGATGATAGTTCGGAGTGGAAAGTGGAGGTGGAAGTACTTGGATAAATTAGTACTGATCGATGGCAACAGTATTGCGTACCGCGCTTTTTTTGCGCTGCCGCTTTTGAATAATGATAAAGGTGTTTATACAAATGCAGTGTATGGATTTACGACAATGCTCCTTAAAATACTCGAGGAGGAAGAACCGACTCACCTGATGGTAGCCTTTGATGCGGGGAAAACAACATTCCGTCATGAAACATACGGTGAATACAAGTCCGGACGTCAAAAGACGCCGACGGAGCTTTCGGAGCAGCTGCCGGTGATCAGGGAGATGCTGGAGGCTTTTCAGATCTCCTATACGGAAAAAGAAAATTATGAAGCGGACGATATTATCGGAACGTTGTCCAGACAGGCAGAGGAAAAAGGATGGAACGTCAAAATATTCACAGGGGACAAGGACCTGCTTCAACTTGTCTCGGATCAGACCTCTGTCGCTTTAACGAAAAAAGGGATCACCAACGTGGAAACATATGACACAGAAGCGATAGCACAGAAGTATGGTTTCGCTCCGGAACGTATTGTCGATATGAAAGGCCTGATGGGGGACAGCTCCGATAATATCCCCGGCGTTCCGGGTATCGGGGAGAAAACGGCATTGAAACTTCTCGCCGAATACGGAAGTGTCGAAAACGTGCTGGCTTCGATTGACCAGATTTCCGGCAAAAAAATGAAAGAACGCCTTGAAGAAAACCGGGAACAGGCAGAGATGAGCAGAAAGCTTGCTGTGATATACCGTGACACACCGCTTGACCTGACGCTGGAATCTTTGAAGCGGGAACCTTATAGTGAAAAAACCGTAACCGATTTTTTCAAAGAGATGGAATTTAATACGCTGTTGTCCAGGTTCGGTTATGAAGAAGAGGCAGAAGAAATGGATGAACTGCCGCATCACATGGTGGAAGAAATTACGGAAGATATGCTCGTTTCTCCGTCAGCTTTAATGATTGAAGTGCCTGATGATAATTACCATCACGCAGAGATCTGGGGTATTGCTGTGGTGAATAAAAACGGCCGGTATTACATACCGGCCGGCACCGCTCTTGAATCCGATGTATTCCAAACGTGGGCGGCAGACAGTTCGCAGGAGAAATACATGGTCGACACAAAACGCGGTATCGTGGCGCTCGGCTGGCGAGGTATCGCACTGACCGGTGTAACGTTTGATATGCTGATTGCTTCCTACCTCATTGATCCATCCGTTTCGTCTCACAGTCCGGCCGATATCGCAGCCAGAAAACATAAGCGGATCGTAAACAGCGACGAAGCCGTATATGGAAAAGGAGCAAAACGGGAAAAACCGGCCGAGACCGACCTGGCCGATCACCTTGTCCGGAAAGCCGAGGCGCTGTTTACCACAAAAGATACACTGGAAGATGAGCTGAAAGCCAATGAACAGCATGCCTTGTTCACCGAACTTGAAATGCCGCTTTCGCTTGTTCTCGGGGAAATGGAAACAAACGGCATCCAGGTGGACAAGTCCCGTATTGAAACGATGGGAGAAGAACTTGATGAGAAACTGACAGAACTCGAGAAAGACATTCATGAGCTGGCGGGCCGAACATTCAATATTAATTCGCCGAAACAGCTCGGCCCGATTCTTTTTGAAGAACTGGAACTTCCGGTGATCAAGAAAACAAAGACCGGCTACTCGACTTCTGCCGATATACTTGAAAAACTGGAAGACCAACATGAAATCATTCCGAAGCTTCTACACTACAGGCAGGTTTCCAAACTCAAATCGACCTATATTGAAGGACTTCTGAAAGTCATTCATTCTGACACTCATAAGATTCACACGATCTTTAATCAGGCCATTACCCAGACAGGCCGTTTAAGTTCAACGGAGCCGAACCTGCAGAATATACCGGTCCGGCTGGAAGAAGGAAGAAAAATCCGCAAAGCGTTTATTCCGTCGGAAGAAGGATGGCAGATGCTCGCGGCGGACTATTCCCAGATTGAACTGCGGGTTCTTGCTCATATTGCAGGAGATCAGGGGCTGCTTGATGCTTTCCAACGGGATATGGATATTCATACAAAAACGGCGATGGATGTGTTCGGTGCCGCTGCAGATGATGTCACGTCCAACATGAGACGAAGCGCGAAGGCGGTAAACTTCGGTATCGTTTATGGAATCTCTGATTACGGCCTTTCCCAGAGTCTCGGCATTTCAAGGAAGGAAGCCGGAGAATTTATTGACAGTTATCTGGCGAGTTATCCGAAAGTGAAAGAGTACATGGATGATATTAAAGAAGAGGCCCGCGAACAGGGATATGTTACGACCCTCCTGCACCGGAGACGGTATCTTCCCGAGATTACGAGCCGTAATTTCAATATGCGCTCGTTCGCTGAACGGACAGCGATGAATACCCCGATCCAGGGGACAGCGGCCGATATTATCAAGAAAGCGATGGTCGACGTCAGCCGGGAACTTGAGAAAAAGAACGTGAAAAGCCGGCTGCTTCTTCAGGTGCATGACGAACTGATATTTGAAGTTCCACCGGAGGAGATGGAGATGATGAAAACCCTCGTTCCGGAAATGATGGAGCAGACGATGAACCTCGATGCTCCTCTCAAAGCGGATGTTTCCACCGGTGGTACATGGTACGATGCAAAGTAGTGAGGAGAGAAAAGAAAGATGCCGGAACTGCCGGAAGTAGAAACGGTCAAACGTACCCTCCAGGAGCTGACCGGAGGGAAAATCATTCAGGACGTGGAAGTAAACTGGCCTAAAATGATAAAAAGACTGGATGATGTCCAAGCTTTTAATCAGCTTATCTGCGGACAGACCATTCACCGTATCGGACGCCGTGGGAAATTTCTTTTGTTTCATCTGGATGATTATGTTCTCGTTTCCCACCTGCGTATGGAAGGAAAATATGAAATGGCAGGAGCAGAGGCTCCGGATAAACACACCCATGTCCGTTTTTATTTTACAGACGGAACCGAGCTGCGTTACAAAGACGTCCGGAAATTCGGGACGATGCACCTGTTTGAAAAAGGAAGCGAAGAGCAGGAACTACCGCTCCGGCAGCTCGGTCCCGAACCGCTTGAAGATAAGCAGTTTACGGGGGCGTACCTTTACCGCCGCTGCCAAAAGACGACCCGTGACATCAAAACGGTGCTTCTCGACCAGCGGGAAATTGCCGGGCTTGGCAACATTTATGTGGATGAAGCCCTGTTTCAGGCAGGCATCCGGCCGGACGCCCGGGCACGGGAGGTGTCGCAGAAACGAATCAACCTGCTGCGCCGCAGAATAACCGAAACAATGGAACGAGCTGTGGAAAAAGGAGGGAGCTCCGTTCGTTCCTATGTGAACGGCAACGGGGAGACTGGATATTTTCAGTTGGAACTAAACGTTTACGGCAGGAACGGCGAACCCTGCTGGCATTGTGGAACCCCTGTGGAAAAGAACATGACAGCTGGACGAGGCACCCATTACTGCCCGGGCTGTCAAAGACGCTGACGGCCGTGTATGAACGCCTGCGGCCCCCCTGCCATATAGTAACGTAGATTACAGCAGGAAGGGGCTCTTCCGATGGCGTCACTATTTTCGTTATGTGTGCTGGCTTTTGCCGTGAGTGTAGACAGTTTCGGGGCCGGCCTTTCCTACGGGCTGCGCAGATTGAAACTTCCCTTTTATTCTTACGTCTGCATCAGTGTCTGCTCTGCTTTATCTGTGCTTGGCGGCGGGGCTGCGGCCGGGTTTTTGAAACAGTACCTTCCTGATTGGATAACAGAAGCCGCGGGCGGCCTGATTTTGATTTTGATAGGCTTATGGGCACTTATTCAAGTGTTCCGGGAACAGGATACATCTCCCGTGGGTCATCGAACGAACCGGGATAAAGGTGCCTGGGTACAGTTTATGACCGTATTGAAGAAGCCGGATGAAGCGGATTGGGACCACTCCGGGACAATCAGTGTCAAAGAAGCCGCATTTCTGGGGGCGGCATTGTCGCTCGACGCGCTGGGTGCCGGAATGGGCGCAGCGTTACTTGGACACTCTCCCATTTACCTCGCATGTGCTGTCGGCGTGATGTGTGCGATGTTTTTATCGCTTGGCAGGAAAGGCGGACGAATCCTTGCCGGAACGGGATTAACAAAGCAGTTCTCTTTTTTGCCGGGTATTCTGCTGATAGGAATGGGATTGTGGAATTTACAGTGAACAGACAGGAGAAGGAGGAAGAACATGATTATCGGGTTGACCGGAGGCATCGCAAGCGGAAAAAGTTTCATTTCCGATGCCCTCCATCAATACGGCTTCCCTGTGATTGACGCAGATCAGACAGCGCGGGAAGTTGTGGAACCTGGAGAAAAAGCGTATGAACAGATACTGGAGCAATTTGGCATCGAGATTCTTGAAGTAGATGGAACGTTGAATCGAAAAAAACTGGCTGACCGCATTTTTGCTGACGAAAACCAGCGCCGGATGCTGAATCAGATTATGCATCCGGCCATCCGCCAGCGTATTCTGCAAAACAAGGCCGATCTGCAGAAGAAGGGACATGAGGTTATCGTGCTTGATCTTCCACTGCTTATCGAAAACAATCTGCAGTTTATGGTCGATAAAGTGATGCTCGTATACGTCGATGAAAAGCAGCAGAAAGAAAGATTAATGGAACGCGATCAGGCTGGCGAAGAAGATGCCCAAAGACGTATGGCCTCTCAGCTTTCCATGTCTGATAAAAAGACATATGCAGACGTCGTCATTGATAACAACGATACACAGGAAGATTCGCTCGCCCAGCTTGAACATATATTGAAAGAATGGAACATCCACCCCTCTTCATCGTGAAGGGGGGGATTTTTAGTTGGTGTTGAACATGAATAATAAAGTTGTTTAAAAACTTCCTCTATTCATTAATCGGGCCATTTAATTGAACAAGGATTTCCTTCCTGATTTGACGAATTAATATTAGAACGCAAAGAAGGATTATCAAGGGAGGATTAAATGATTTTCTTTGATATCGATGGTACATTACTTGACTATGATTATGCAGAACGGGAGGGAATTCTAGATTTTTTCCGTGCTCACAACTCTTTTTTTTCTTTTACTGAACATCAATCTATTGAGCTATGGAAACAATTATCTAGAGAATATTTCGAGAAATTTCTAGCTAATGAGTTAGTATTCCAAGAACAAAAGAGATTACGAATGATCAACCTTTTTAAGATGGCTGAAATTGATTTAAGTGATCAAGAAGCTGATGAAAAGTTTGAAATGTATTTGTCCTTTTATCAGAAAAACTGGAAAGCTTATGCAGACGTCATGGAGGCTTTAAATCAGCTAAAGCAAAGCGGTTATACATTAGGTGTGATTAGTAATGGTGATTATGAGCAACAGATAGAGAAACTGCAACATATGGGTATTGAGGAATATTTCAATTGTGTTATTACTTCTAGTGAAATAGGTGCAGCAAAGCCAGACAAGGCCATCTTTGAGGAAGCCTGTGCTCATGCAAATAGACAAGTTAAAGATTGTTACTATGTAGGGGATCGGTTAGATACAGATGCATTAGGGAGTAAAAAGGCTGGAATGAGAGGAGTTTGGATAAATCGTAAAGATAAAATATCACATCAAGATGTAATTGTTATAAATAGCCTTAGTGAACTAGGTGCATTGGTAATATAAATAACAAGCATATTACACAATCGGGCGCAATTGTGGAAAGACCATAAATTTAAACGACTTTATTGTTACATCTATAAAGTGTTATTCAACAATTGCACCAAAAGTTAAACAACTTTATTTTTACACCGCCCTCCTTTGAGGACGGTGTAATTCGTATTTTCAGCTACAGAATTAAACAACTTTATTGTCATCACACAGGTGTCTGATTCCGAACATACGATTTTTGCTGCACCATTCATAAAGAAAGGTATCATAATTTGAAATTAGTATGTCACAATTTACTTTAAATGTGATATACTAATTTTATATAAAAGAATTAAATGTATATCACAATAAAAGGAGGAAATGTTTGTATGGAACCTAGGGTAGCTGTGAATGGATTTGGGCGTATCGGCCGGATGGTGTTCCGTAAAGCAGTCACGGAGAATGAACTGGATATAGCTGCGGTGAATGCGGGGTATCCGGCAGAGACGCTGGCCCACCTGCTGAAATATGACTCCACGCACGGTCTGTTTGAAGCAGAAGTAAGGGTGGACAGTGATACCCTTATTGTAAATGGAAAGCGGATTCAGGTTGTGAATGAACGCTGTCCGGAAAATCTTCCGTGGGAGGAACTGAACATAGACATCGTGGTGGAAGCGACCGGGGCATTCAAAGAACGAAAAGCAGCTGCCCGCCATCTGGAAGCCGGAGCAGAGAAGGTGATTATTACCGCACCCGGGAAACAGGAAGACGCCATGATTGTAATGGGAGTCAACGAAGAGGATTATGACCCGAAGGAGCACCATGTGATATCCAATGCTTCCTGTACGACGAATTGTATGGCTCCTGTCGTAAAAATACTGGAACAGTCGTTTGGAATTGAAAGCGGTTTGATGACGACAGTGCATTCCTACACGAATGACCAGATGAATATCGACAACCCGCACAAAGACCTCCGCCGTGCCCGGTCTTGCGGCCAGTCGATTATTCCGACATCAACGGGGGCTGCTTCTGCCATCGGTGCACTGCTTCCGCAGCTGCAGGGAAAACTGAACGGTATGGCACTCCGGGTTCCGACACCAAATGTTTCACTTGTAGATATGGTTGTAGATTTGAAACAAACCGTTACAGAAGAAGAAATTAACGAGCGGCTGGAAGAGGCAGCATCTTCAGAGCTTGAGGGCATTCTCGGTTTCAGCCGTGATCCGCTTGTCTCGGTTGATTACAACAAAGACCCGCGTTCTGCTGTTATCGACGGAATGTCCACGATGGTGCAGAATGACAGGCAGGTCAAAATCATTGCCTGGTACGACAACGAATGGGGCTACTCCTGCCGCGTCGTGGATCTGGCATGTTATGTCGGCCGGTTTCTGAAAAAAGAATCCATGGTCAGTGTTTGAAATGACGATAGATGTGCCATCGTGCTGAAACAGTCAACCGGATTCTTCTGGTTGGCTGTTTTATTTTTACCGGGATATTACTATAAAATTTCCGCCGGATTGTTCGACATGGGTTATGACAGAGGACAAAAAGGCGCTCAAGAATTTCTTAAATCGAGTGAGGTAGAAAATATGAATTCGACCAGATTAGCTTTTGAAGGGAGTAATGAGAGTTACTTCTTTCTAACCAGAAATATATTAATCAGAACCGCATGAGAGAACAACGCAGTGTAAAGTTAAAATTTATCAGGTCATGTAACAAATAGCAATACTTTACCTATTTTCTCCTATCATCTTCTCCTCCTGCCTCCGCCTTTCCAATACGCTTTTGTTAATGGTATGATGAAACATATGAATGAACGAACGTGGACGCCTGCAGCCGTTCATGTAGTGGAGATGATAGAATGCAATGTCCGTCCTGCCATTCCAATGGGACAAGGGTACTGGATTCACGACCGAGCAACGAAGGAAAGTCTATCCGCCGCCGCAGGGAGTGCGACGCCTGCGGGTACCGCTTCACAACCTTTGAAATCGTGGAAGAACTTCCTCTCATTGTAGTGAAAAAAGAGGGAACAAGAGAAGAATTCAGCCGCGAGAAAATCCTGCGCGGTCTAATCCGGGCGTGCGAAAAACGGCCGGTTGCTTTGGAGACGCTTGAGCAGATTGTGAGTGACGTGGAGCACGATTTCCGAAGTGAGGGAAAATCCGAAATCAAAAGTGAAGAAGTCGGAGAGAGGGTGATGGAACGTCTGGCGGAAGTTGATGACGTGGCCTACGTTCGATTTGCCTCTGTTTACCGTCAGTTCAAAGATATCAATGTATTTATAGACGAATTGAAAGACCTGATCAAAAAAGACGAAGAATAAAGCTGCCGGAACGTCCCGGGAACGAAAAGGAAGAGGAGGACAGCTGGAGATGCCGCATTGGACAGAACTTCTTCCGGTGGACCGGTTTAAAGTGCAGACGGCTGATCAACTTGGGGAGCGGGAACACAAAACACTGCAGCTTTTGTATCAACCGTTAATTGGTACAACGGCGGTCTCCCTTTACACGATGTTTTGGAGCAAACTGGAAAAAGACAGCTTCACAAGCAGTGAATCGGTGCATCATGAGCTGATGGCAATGCTGAATCAACCGCTTGATGACATTTATGAAGCCCGCCGCGGACTTGAAGGAATCGGTCTGCTTCGGACCTTTCAACGAAAAGAAGAGACATCGACGCTGTTTGTCTACGAATTGCAGACTCCTATGACACCGGCCCAGTTTTTTCAGAATGATGTATTGAGTGTATTTTTGTTTAACAGGCTCGGAAAGAAACGCTACATTGAACTGCGCCGCCGTTTTATGATGGAATCGGTGGATAAAGAGGCTTATACCGAAGTGACAGCAGCATTTAATGATATCTATACCTCGCTCCATCACTCGGAGATGGTATCGGCTGCAGCAGATACGGAAACAGAATATTATCATGCCTATCAGGGAACCGCTCATCAAGGAGATCTGCCGTTCCGGCAGGAAGACTTTGATTTTGAGCTGTTGAAAGCTGATCTTCCTGTTTTTATTGACGGGGACAAGCTTCTCGATGACCAGGCGAAAGCAGCGATACAGCGCATGGCGTTTGTGTACCGTCTGCAGCCTCTGCAGCTCAGCAGAGTCGTCCAGCGCTCGTTGAATGACGATGAAAAGCTGGATGAACAGGAATTCCGCCGTCAGGTACAGGAATGGTACCGGGACGAATACGGCAATGAACCGCCCGCTCTCGGGAAACGAACCCAGCCAAAAGAGTACCGGACGATGAACGAGAAAGAACCGGCGGATGAAAATGAGCAGATGGCCGTGTTCTGTGAACAGACATCACCGGTTACATTTCTTGAAACAATTGCCGACGGTGCCAAGGTGCCACAGGCGGATGTGAAGCTTGTGGAATCTCTTATGCATGATTATCAGCTTCAGCCCGGTGTCGTCAATGTACTGATCGATTACGTGATGCGGATGAACAATATGAAGCTCAATCAGAATTTTGTCCAGAAAATAGCCGGACAGTGGGGACGCAAGCAGATTAACACGGTGAAAGATGCTATGCAGCTGGCCAAATGGGAGTACCAGCAGCAAAAACACCGCGGCCAGGCCAAAGCAGCCCAGGCCTCAGGCGCGCAGCCCCGTCCTTACGTAAGAAAAGACAAGCTGCCGAAGTGGCTCGAACAGGATAAACAGAACGAGCAGGCCCATGCAAAAGCATCAGGAGCCGAGGATGAAGAGAAGCTCAACAAAGAGAAACAACAATTCGAGGAAATGCTCAGGCTGCGTAAAAACAGCCGGCAGCAATGAGGTGAAGGTGTATGGATTCCATTCGGTCCTCGCTGGACCAATACATGAAAGATTCAAATTGGCGCCGCCGATATGAAAAGCTGCGGGAGGAAGTGATGGCGTATCCAAAAATCCAGTCTTTTCTGCAGCAGCACGAGGAAATAGACCGTTCCATGGTTGAAAACAATATGATGAAACTTTTTGAATACAAACGGGAGCGGGAACACTGTGATGCCTGTCCGGGGCTTGAGAACTGTCCGAACATGATGCAGGGCTATCAGCCTGAACTCTATTCGGAAACCGGACAGCTTACCGTCCGTTATCATCCGTGTCAGCTGAAGCAGCAGGCGGATGAAAAAAAGAGGCAGCAGTCCCTGATTAAAAGCATGTATATCCCAAAAGAGATACTGGAAGCCTCGTTTGATGATATCGATCAGGATCATGCAAGCCGTCTTTCCGCCAGCAACGCCTGTCTCAAGTTCGCCTTTGAGGCAGCACCGGGAGAAGACGCCGCAGGACTTTACCTGCACGGCAAATTCGGCGTCGGCAAAACCTTCATGATCGGTGCCATTGCCAATGAGCTGATGGCGCGCGATATTTCATCCATGATTGTGTATGCCCCCGACTTTTTCCGGGAAATGAAGCAGGCTCTTTCCGACGGCACCGTTCAGCAAAAAATGGATGAAGTAAAAAATGCCGAAGTGTTGATGCTCGATGATATCGGTGCTGAGACGACGTCGGCCTGGATCCGGGATGATGTCCTCGGAGTCATTCTTCATTACCGCCTGATGGAAAAACTGCCGACGATCTATACATCGAATTATGACTATGATGAGCTGGAAAATCATCTCGCCTATTCCCAGAAAGGCGGCATCGAAGAATTGAAGGCAAAACGGATTATGGAGCGGATCCGGCATATGACGACCCCCGTCTTTGTAGATGGAAAAAACCGACGGGAAATGTGAAGAATTTCGTAATGACTGCCCCGTACCATGGAAAATATGGTAATATAGGAAAAGAAGGAAGATGCAGACCACGAGCATGAGAGTCACATTTTTAAAGTGGAGGTAGTTATTATGAGCATCGATCCGATTTTGAATAAGGCGCTTCGGGGTGAACGTCTCACCACAGAAGACGCTGTTAAGCTGTATGAAAGCGATCAGACGGAAAAAATCGGCGCAGCCGCCAACGAAATAACAAAAAAATGGCACCCGGAAGCGGAAACGACATTTGTTATCGGCAGGAACGTCAACCATACCAACTTGTGTGATACATACTGCCGTTTCTGTGCGTTCTACCGCAAGCCGGGGTCCTCAGAAGGCTATGTGCTGGAAGATGAAGAGATTCTCGCAAAAATCGGGGAAACCCGCGATGTGGACGGTACGGAGATTTTGATGCAGGGAGGGACCAACCCGGATCTTCCGTTTGAATACTACACCAACCTGCTGAAAAAAATCAAAGACCGCTATCCGGATATGACAATGCATTCGTTCTCTCCTTCTGAAATTTATAAAATGTCGGAAGTATCCGGCCTTTCCATAGAAGAAGTGCTGCAGGAACTGAAAGATGCCGGGCTGGATTCAGTGCCGGGCGGCGGCGCGGAAATTCTGACGGAAAAAACGCGGCATAAAGTGAGCCGCATGAAGTCCTCCTGGCAGCAGTGGATTGAATGCATGAAAACAGTGAAGAAAGTCGGCATGCACGGTACAGCCACGATGGTCATAGGGCTTACGGAAACATATGAAGAAAGAGCGCTGCACCTGCAGCGGATCCGTGACGCACAGGATGAAGCCGACTGTTTCCTGGCTTTCATCTCATGGACGTTCCAACCGGGTAACAACGGAATGAAAGGCGAAATCATTTCGTCGGAGGGCTACCTGAAAAACGTTGCGATTTCCCGCCTGTTCCTCGATAACATCCCGAACTTCCAGTCTTCCTGGGTAACAATGGGCCCTGTTACCGGCAAAAAATCACTGGATTACGGCTGCAATGACTTCGGCAGTACAATGATGGAGGAAAACGTCGTATCAGCCGCAGGCACGACACATAAAGTCAACACGAACGAAATCCTCCGGCTGATCCGTGAAACAGGCCGGACCCCGATCCAGCGGGACACGAAATACAATGTTCTCCGCCGGTTTGACGGCGAAGAGACAGCAGACAAAGATTTTGTCATGCAGAACTAAACCGAAAGATGAAAAGTCTGGGACAAAAGAACATGATGCGGTAGATAACACGAATGTTCTGTGTCATGGTTCAAGAACCGTATAACAGCGGAGCCAAAATGTTTCGACTCCTGCTCAGAACAGCACGAGTCACGGGGACCCCGCAGGAAGCGGGTCAGGTCGGCGCCCGCCAGGACGTGCCGGTTTTAGCTGATCTTCCTCTTTTTGAGCCGTACCCGCGGCAAAGAAGACACGATGAGATCCAGCGAACCGATGTCACCCTTGTACTCTGGAGTGAAAGCGAAGCATTTTGGCGCAGCGGTTTGTCTCAGTAACGAAAAATGCCGCACGATTTTTTAAAATCGTGCGGCATTTTTCTAGCTTATAGAGGTTTTGTTCCAGCCTCTTTTCTTTTAGGCATGTTTTCCCTTGTATATCCATACGAATAGAACAGCAGAACAGATGAAATAAGAAAAAGTGAAGCTGGGAGCAAGGGGGAATAGAGGATTGTTTTCCATCGATTTTGATTATGAAGCGGACAGCCTCGGTGTGTATCATATGTTCAAGGATGATCAGCTGAGGTGGAGAAAAAATGGGATTCCAGCCGGTGCGGTTCAAAAACATAAGTCGGCGCTGCATTGGGAGTTTCAGGGAAGTGAACGGGAGTGGCGGGAAAGTCTTGTTCCATATCTTGCCGCCAGCTTAAGTGACTACATCGTGAAGGAGAAAGAATGGAAATGGGTGAAGGACTATATTGAGGAATCATTTTTGTATAAAGAAGAAGCCCCGGCAATTGCAGAAATTGCCCATTCGCTCTTGAACGGTGAACGGGAAGAAGTCCCTGAAACAACGCTGCTGCAAAAGCGTAAACATTTCATTTACCGCGAAATGGCAGAAGAAATCAAACATCACCGCAGCATACAATGGCGTCCTATGTTTACGTTCCGGTTTGGTGCGTATTATCAGCTTCTTGTGAAAGCAGCTTCGGCAGCGATTGATGAATACAAATGGGAGCAGGAATATCAAACCCTTGTGGAAGGATGCCGCCACTACAGGAAACAAACAAGGCCGCTGCATGAAGCTGTGCACATTCTGCTTCAGGAGGAACCGGTGTTCTTAAATGAAAACAAACAGGTGATTGACGAGTGGACCAGACTCGATTACCTGGAGCCCAAAATTGTATTTGAAGACCAGCTGCCATTTGAGTACATGGTCATCAGTCCGGCAGTAAGTCTGTCTCCAAGGCATCTGTATTTGTACACAGACACCGAAGATGGTACGGTCCAGACGTTCAAAAAAATATTTGAAGAACATTTGAGCGTTCTGCCGCCGGACGAATGGCCGTCGGGATAAGCTCAACCGTCCCTTCGTATCCGTTTTTTCATTGGAGGCTGTTTGGGAACGAAAGAAGGCTTGATTTTTTTGGTATTACGTTCTATAATGACAAGCATGAAATCCGAAACAGCGAAAGCAGAGATAAGGATGCGGGAAAGCCGTCTGATTTTCCCCAGAGAGAAAAGCCGCGGCTGAAAGCTTTTCGAAAATACGGCTTTTCCACCCCCTTTGAGCTGCAGTGGGGAACGGCGTGAGCGCTCATTAACCGCTGCCGGAACCGGAACGTTATATCCGGGCTTTGAGACCAGGTCTGCTCCAGCAGCCCTGAAACCAAGGGTGGAACCGCGTCCCATATACGCCCCTTTCCAGTGAGGAAGGGGTTTTTTTAATACATAAAAGGGAGGAATCCGTAAGTGGCAGCACAAGTTCACATCACATTTCCAGACGGAAACGAGAAGGCATTTGAGGAAGGCGTCACCACTGAAGAAATTGCAGCTTCCATCAGCCCCGGCCTGAAAAAACAGGCGCTGGCAGGGAAGTGGAATGGAGAGCATATTGATCTGCGCACCCCGATTCATACCGATGGTGCCGTTGAAATTATTACTGTGAAAAGCGAAGAAGGGCTCCACATTCTGAGGCACAGCACCGCGCACCTGATGGCCCAGGCGGTGAAGCGGCTGTTCAGCGATGTGAAACTCGGCGTCGGACCTGTTATTGAAAACGGCTTTTACTATGACATCGACATGCCGCATCAACTCACGCCGGAAGATCTCCCTGTCATCGAAAAAGAAATGAAAAAAATCATCGATGAAAACCTGGAAGTCGTCCGTGAAGAAGTGACCCGGGAAGAAGCGAAAGAAATGTTCCGGGAGATTGGGGATGACCTCAAACTCGAACTGATTGACGACATCCCTGAAGGGGAACCGGTCACGATTTATGAGCAGGGAGAGTTTTTTGACCTGTGCCGCGGCGTTCACGTACCAAATACAGCGAAATTAAAAACATTCAAGCTCATGAGTATATCCGGCGCATACTGGCGCGGTAACAGCGACAATAAAATGCTCCAGCGCATTTACGGTACAGCATTTGAGAAGCAGGCCGATCTGGACGAGTATCTGAAACAGCTGGAAGAGGCCAAAGAACGGGATCACCGCAAGCTCGGCAAAGAACTGGGTATTTTCTCTGTCAATCAAAAGGTCGGACAGGGGCTTCCGCTCTGGCTTCCTAAAGGCGCAACGATACGCCGCACGATTGAGCGTTACATTGTGGATATGGAAGAACGTCTCGGCTACGACCACGTGTATACGCCTATTCTCGGAAGCTCTGAGCTTTACAAAACATCCGGTCACTGGGATCACTATCAGGATGACATGTTCCCGCCGATGGAAATGGATAACGAAACGCTCGTTATCCGCCCGATGAACTGTCCGCATCACATGATGGTCTTCAAAAATGAATTTCACAGCTACCGGGATCTTCCTGTCCGTCTGGCAGAGCTCGGCATGATGCACCGTTATGAAAAGTCAGGGTCTCTCGCCGGGCTGCAGCGGGTACGAGCGATGACATTGAATGACGCTCATATTTTTGCCCGTCCGGACCAGCTGAAAGAAGAGTTTGTCCGCGTCGTCGAACTCGTGCAGCACGTGTACCAGGATTTCGGACTGAACGATTATTACTTCCGTCTTTCCTACCGTGACCCCGAAGATAAAGAGAAGTATGTGGATAATGACGAAATGTGGGAAAAAGCCCAGGCCATGCTGAAAGAAGCAATGGACGGCATGAATGTGGAGTACGTTGAAGCGGAAGGAGAAGCGGCCTTTTACGGTCCGAAACTCGATGTTCAGGTCAAAACCGCGCTCGGTAAAGATGAAACGTTGTCGACCGTACAGCTTGACTTTCATCTGCCGGAACGGTTTGATCTTACCTATGTCGGGCAGGACGGAGAAGACCACCGTCCGGTCGTCATTCACCGCGGAATTGTTTCTACGATGGAACGTTTCATCGCCTTTCTGCTTGAAGAATACAAAGGCGCTCTCCCGACATGGCTCGCTCCGGTGCAGACTGAAGTCATTCCGGTATCGGCGGATGTTCATCTGGACTATGCCAAAAAGGTGGAAGATAAACTCCGCAAAGCCGGCGTCCGGGTGGAAGTGGACACCAGGGATGAGAAAATCGGGTACAAAATAAGGGAAGCCCAGACGAAAAAGGTTCCCTATATGCTCGTCATCGGTGATCGTGAAATGGAAGCCGGCGCGGTCAATGTCCGCCGTTACGGGCAGCAGGACTCAGAGTCAGTAGATCTTGATGATTTCACGGACCGCATCAAAGACGAAATCGACAACCGCCGACTGCATTAATTTTCATCAGAAACAAAGGGGTTTGTTGACAGCCTTTGTTTCATGTGATATCTTGAATAAGTGTTTGAACAACCGAAACCAAAGCAAGCAGAAGCGCCCGCTTCTCACCTGACTGACGCGAAATGCTGTTGGCGGGTCCTGGTACTTTTTTAAGAATGATAGGCGGGTGCAGTGTGTCCATTGCGCCCGCTTTTTTATGCCTCGAAAAGACCTGCTGTATCAGGAGTGATACGCAACTGGCTGCTTTGATTCGTAATTTTTTTGGAGGTGGCACATTATTCGTAACGATATGAAAGTGAATGATGGAATCCGTGCACGTGAGGTACGCCTCATCGATTCCAACGGCGAACAACTCGGGGTCAAATCGAAAAACGATGCATTGGACCTTGCAGAACAGGCCGAACTTGATCTTGTACTGGTAGCTCCGAATGCGAAGCCTCCGGTTTGCCGAATTATGGATTATGGAAAGTACCGATTTGAGCAGCAGAAGAAAGAAAAAGAGGCCCGTAAGAAACAGAAAACCATTGAGGTTAAGGAAGTACGTCTCAGTCCAAGTATTGAAGAACACGACTTTAATACAAAGCTGAAAAACGCCCGTAAGTTTTTATCAAAGGGTGACAAGGTCAAAGCGGCGATCCGTTTCCGCGGCCGTATGATCACGCATTCTGATATTGGTAAAGAAGTGCTCGACCGGATGGCCAAGGAATGTGAAGATATCGCAACGATAGAAACGAAGCCTAAAATGGAAGGGCGCAGCATGTTCTTAATGCTTGCTCCAAAACCGGAAAAAGAATAGTACTTCGTTTAAACACAATGAACGACACTGAAGGAGGAACAACCCATGCCTAAAATGAAAAACCACAGTGGGGCGGCAAAACGCTTTAAAAAAACAGGAACAGGCCGGTTGAAGCGTCGTCACGCCTTTACAAGCCACCTTTTCCGTAACAAAACAACGAAACAGAAAAAACGGTTGAGTGACGATGCGATTATGGATAAAAGCGATCATAAGCGTATGGATACACTGCTTCCTTACAAAAGACGCAAATAATATGAAAAACGCAAAATGAAAAGGGAGGGATAGACGATGCCAAGAGTAAAACGCGGTTATGTGGCACGTCGTCGTCGTAATAAAGTTCTAAATCTAGCAAAAGGATACCAGGGTTCCCGTCATCGTTTGTTTAAAACGGCGCAGGAACAGGTTATGAAGTCCCTGCGGTATGCATACCGTGACCGTCGTCAGCGTAAACGTGATTTCCGCAGACTGTGGATCACCCGTATTAACGCTGCAGCACGTTTGAACGGACTGTCCTACAGCCGTTTGATGCACGGATTGAAGCAGGCTGATATTAACATGAACCGTAAAATGCTTGCTGATCTTGCGGTGAACGACGAAAAAGGCTTCGCCGAACTAGCCGAAAAAGCCAAAGCCAATCTTAAATAAGAAAAGCGTAAGCGCCCTGAATCATTGAAGTTCGGCTAAGAACGCCACGTCCTGTGGCAACACCGAACTGACCTGCATCCTGCAGGCCCGCGACAGGTTCTGGACCGGGTGCTCCGGGCAGCTTGTTGCCCGGAGCCGCTTCTCGGGGGTGTTCGACTAACTGCGTCACGTCCTGTGACAACGTCGAACTGATCCAAGTCCATTGGACCTCCGAGGGGCTGGGCGCTGAAGCTGGATCTCATAGCACCAATATTTGAATATTTTCTTATTTTATAAACAGAAACGGCCCGGGATGAACCCGGGCCTGTTTTATTGGGAGTACATATTATGACATGGTTGTTAGTCTATGCTGTCATTGTGAATGTGATTACCTTTGTCGAAGCAGGAAAGGATAAGCATCAGGCCCGTCATAAAAAGCAGAGAACGCCGGAAAAACGGTTCTGGCTTCTGACATGGGCAGGGGGAAGCGCGGGGATGCTTGCAGGCATGTACATCTTCCGCCACAAAACCCGGCATATCCTTTTCAAGGCAGGGGTGCCTATAGTGTGTGCCGTCCACGTTTTTATTGTTCTTTATCTGACTGCGCTATAAATTCGCGTACGGGGCTTTTCCATTCGATAGCAGCATGCGGATACTGCTGCTGGATTTCCCGTTCCATGAAGGTGAAATCTTCGATTTGAAGACCCTGCAGACGGTCACTGTTTTTCACCCAGATGGCGACGGAAACAATATCAAACGCGTTTTCGGTGGTGCCTAGATATTTTTCCCCTTCAAACATCACGCCTTTATAGGTGATGAGGAAATTTTTGCGGACATTATCAGCTTCATCAAGAAAATAAAACTGTTTCTTATCGTGGGCGAGTTCCAGTTTCCGTTTTGGATTGAGAATATATTTAATCACAGCATAAATGACAATGATGACGGCAATGAGAATCAGAGTTCGGAGCAGAAGCGCCATCTCTCATTCCTCCTCTCGCGGAGTATCCTTCTCTCGAAAAAAACGTCTTGTCTGCATTATACTATACGGAGCAGCATTGTTGTTAGTTTCATTGTAATGGAATTTGAAGAAGAAAGGAAAAGATAGAGGATGAACCAGTTGTTTGCTATTCAACGGAAGCTTGATGAAAGGATCCTTGAGGATCATAATTTGAACCGCCGGGAGATTCACGCTGAGAAAATGCTGGCTCTTCTTGTGGAAATCGGAGAGCTTGCCAATGAGACCCGCTGTTTTAAATATTGGAGTCAAAAACCGGCGTCCGACCGGGATGTCATTGCCGAAGAATACGTGGACGGTCTTCATTTCATTTTGTCACTTGGCCTGGACGGCGGCTGGGAAGAAGTTCCGGAAGCCGGCGCCCCCGCCGCAGCAGGTGTGACAGAACAGTTTCACCAGGTGTACGAGGCTGCCCTGACGCTGAAAGAAACATTTTCAAAAGAATATTTTCTTGACCTCTTCCAAGCGTATTTAGCGCTTGGTTATCAGCTCGGTTTTTCAAAAGAGGATATAGAAGCTGCGTACCTCCAGAAAAACGAAGCGAATCATCAGCGTCAGGAAGAAGGTTACTAACGTTCGTTTGAGTATCTTTACATTGGGCATTATAGTAAAATGGGAACGGATGAGTCAGCAAAAGGAGGAATAAACATTGGACCAAACAACACAGATGCTTAAAGAACTAACCGATGCAAACGGCATCCCGGGCAACGAAAAAGAAGCCAGAGATGTGATGGCGGAATACATTTCGCCTTATGCAGACGAAGTAACAACCGATCAGCTCGGGAGTCTGATTGCCAGAAAGACAGGAAAAGCAGGCGGCCCTAAAATTATGGTAACCGGCCATCTGGATGAGATTGGCTTTATGATTACCCAGATTGATGATAACGGCTTCCTGAAGTTTCAGACGGTCGGCGGCTGGTGGAGCCAGGTGATGCTCGCCCAGCGCGTGAATGTTATGACGTCCAGAGGAAACATAACCGGTGTCATCGGATCCAAGCCTCCGCATATTTTGACAGCGGAACAGCGCAAAAAGGCAGTGGAAATCAAGGATATGTTTATCGATATCGGTGCTTCCAGTAAGGAAGAAGCGGAAAGCTTCGGTGTAAAGCCGGGGGACTCCGTGGCTCCGATTTGTGATTTCACTGTGATGAACAATGAAAAATTAATGATGGCCAAAGCCTGGGACAACCGTATCGGCTGCGCTATTGCCATCGAAGCTATGAAACGCCTGCAGAATGAGGACCATCCCAATGAGCTGTACGGTGTAGGCGCGGTTCAGGAAGAAGTCGGCCTGCGGGGTGCGAAAACTTCGGCATCCAAAATTGAACCGGACATTGGATTTGCCGTCGACGTCGGCATTGCCGGTGATACGCCGGGGGTTACAGAAAACGATGCCAAGGCCGAAATTGGAAAAGGGCCGCAGATCCTTGTTTTCGACCGTTCCATGGTTTCACATAAAGGTCTGCGCGAGTTTGTGACCGGCACAGCGGATAAACACAGTATTCCGTATCAGTTTGATGCGATGAGCGGCGGTGCTACAGATGCCGGATCGATTCACCTGACAGGCCAGGGTGTACCGAGTCTGGCTGTCACGGTTCCAACCCGTTACATTCACACCCATGCAGCTATCCTGCATAAAGATGACTTTGAGCATGCGGTACAGTTGTTTGTAGAAATCATAAAAGGACTCGACGCTGACAAAGTACATGAAATCACGTATGATTCGTAAAAAATAAGCGCTCTCCGCCTGCTGAGGCGGGGAGCGTCATTTTTTCGGATGAAAAAGTATTCCCGCAGCTTATTGAAGGCCGTCGGCTATGTCACGGATAACCTGGTCTTTTTCATTGTCGGAGGCATGTTTCCAAAATACCTCAAATAATACACCGAGACCCGGAAGCATTTTTTCCTCTCCGCTTTCGACGGCGTCCTGAATCGTCGCTTCCACCTGCTCTTCATTGTTACCCGACACATTTTCCAGTACTGCAGCACGCAGATTAAAAGACATCCATATGCCCTCCTTTTTTGTGATAAAATAATGACTAATAGGTGTAGTATGTTCATCCGGAGAAAAAATATGTAGATGGGGGATTGGGAAAAGGGAATGCCATGGAATCAAATTGACTCTGTAAAAAATCCGAAAGTGAAAAATGTAAAGCGCTTAATGAGGCGGAAATTCCGTGAACGGGAGCAGCAGTTTGTCATAGAAGGCTGGCACTTGTTAAAAGAAGCCGAAGCCCACGATGTGAAAATCACGGATGTTTTTATAGAAGAAACGAAAGATATCCCGGAAGATGTAGATGTTTCAGATCTCCCCGTTTCGCTTGTCACCGGACAGGTGATGCAGGAAATGAGCCGGACCGAGACACCGCAGGGGGTGACGGCGATCTGCCGGATGCCGGAGGAAACCTCCCTGGATGTGCACACCGGTCATACGTATTTATTGATAGACGGAGTGCAGGATCCGGGGAATCTCGGCACATTGATCCGGACTGCGGATGCCGCTGGTGTAACAGCGGTGATTCTCGGAGAAGGAACGGTGGATGGATATAATGATAAAGTGGTCCGGGCGACGCAAGGTTCTTTGTTTCATCTGCCGGTGATCAAAGCAGAGCTCGGAGAGTGGATGGAAGCCTGCCGGACGCATAAGATTCCGGTGTTTGGAACGTCGGTGAATGAAGGAACGTCCCATACCGCTATCGGCGCACAGAAAGGTTTTGCGCTTCTGGTCGGCAATGAAGGAGCCGGGGTGCAGCAGTCCCTGCTGGACGAGGCGGATCAGAATATATATGTTCCGATATACGGCGAAGCGGAATCCCTGAATGTGTCAGTAACTGCCGGTATACTGCTGTATCATTTGAAGCAGCCTTATTAAACACCTTGCATTCGTTTTTATTTTTTCTTATACTTATCCCATGATCACGAACGAAAAAAGAGACGCAAAAGGCTGAGAAGGAGAGTAGTAAACAGGATACCGTCACCCAGGGAGGAACTGCCGCCGACTGCAAGCAGTTCTGTGACAGGTCTGTCGAATTCGCTCTGGAGCCGGCACCGGAAACCTGCAGTATGTACTGCTGGCAAGGTGTACCGGGACCCCCCGTTATCCAGTCAATCGAGTGAACCGGACGTTTCTAAACGTCTATGGTTAACAAGGGTGGTACCGCGGAACCTTCGTCCCTTAGAAACAGGGATGAAGGTTTTTTACGTTTAAAGGAGGAAGAAAAATGATTGACCGCCTGCAGGAACTTGGAAAAGAAGCGCTTCAGGAGATAAAGCAGGCAGATTCAGTCAAAGCGCTGGAATCTGTCCGGGTGAAATATCTTGGGAAAAAAGGACCGATCACAGAGGTTCTCCGCGGCATGGGACAACTTTCGGAAGAGGAACGTCCGAAAGTCGGCCAGAAAGCCAATGAAGTCCGTGAAGAAATTAAAGAAAAACTGGACGAAAAGACAGAGCAGCTTGAAAAAGCGGCGCTCGATGAAAAACTGAAAGCAGAAAGTGTCGACGTTACGCTGCCGGGCCGAGAGGTGAAACAGGGAGCACGACACCCGCTGACCGCTGTGGTAGAGGAAATTGAAGACATTTTTGTCGGCCTCGGGTTTCAGGTGACAGAAGGACCGGAAGTCGAAACCGATCAATACAACTTTGAAAAGTTGAACCTGCCGCCGGAACATCCGGCCCGGGATATGCAGGATTCCTTCTATGTTACTACCGACATGCTGCTGCGCACGCAGACTTCCCCGGTTCAGGCCCGCACGATGGAAACGTTTGAAGGACAGGGACCGGTCAAAATTGTTTGTCCGGGAAAGGTATACCGGCGTGATGATGACGACGCGACCCATTCCCATCAATTCATGCAGATTGAAGGCCTTTATGTGGATAAAAACGTACAGATGAGTGATCTGAAAGGAGTGCTCGAGGCATTTGTCCAGAAATACTTCGGAGCGGACCGTAGTATCCGACTGCGCCCGAGTTTCTTCCCGTTCACGGAGCCGTCGGTGGAAGTGGATGTTTCCTGCGGCATCTGCGGTGGAACAGGCTGCCGGATCTGTAAGCATTCCGGCTGGATTGAAGTTCTGGGAGCCGGCATGATACATCCTAACGTTCTTGAAATGAGCGGATTTGATCCGGAAGTCTATACCGGCTTTGCCTTTGGTATGGGAGTGGAACGTTTTGCGATGCTGAAATACGGAATCGATGATATCCGTCATTTCTATACAAATGATATTCGGTTTTTAAACCAGTTCAAACGGGCATAAGGAGGAACGTAACATGTTAGTTTCGTATCAATGGTTGAAAGATTATGTAGACATAGAAGACTTAAGCGCAGAAGATGCTGCAGAACGTCTTACGCGCGGCGGTGTGGAAGTTGATATGCTTCACGTCCGGACCGAAGGAGTGGAACACGTCGTTGTCGGTTATGTGGAAGAATGCAGCCGGCATCCGGAAGCAGACAAGCTGAGTGTCTGCGTTGTCGATACAGGCAGCGCGAAACGTACCATCGTCTGCGGCGCTTCCAACATTCAGGCCGGACAGAAAGTAGTCACAGCTGAGCCCGGCGCTGTTCTGCCTGGAGGTGTAGAAATTACCACCACCACCCTGCGCGGTCAGGAGTCTCAAGGGATGATCTGTTCCCTCCAGGAACTGGGTGTGGAGCAGAAACTTGTCGCAAAAGAATATCAGGATGGCATCTATGTTTTATCGGACGACGCAGAGATCGGGGCGGACGCCGTGGCGGAAATCGGTCTACGCGACACCGTGCTGGAACTGGATCTGACCCCAAACCGTCCCGACTGTCTGAGCATGCTCGGTGTTGCCTATGAAATAGCAGCACTGCTCGACAGAGACATTGTTCATCCGGACACCGCACATAAAGAAAGCGCAGAACATGCTTCAGGCCATGTCTCGGTTCAGGTGGATGTGCCAAAAGACAATCCTTTCTACGGCGTGAAAGTCGTGAAAAACATTGTAGTCGGTCCATCGCCGCAGTGGATGCAGAACCGGCTGACAGCAGCGGGAATCCGGCCGATCAGCAACGTAGTGGATATTACGAACTATGTGCTGCTTGAATATGGACAGCCGCTCCACGCCTTTGATCTGGACAAACTCGGTTCGTCGGAAATCCTCGTGCGCCGCTCAGCAGAAGGAGAACAGATGACGACGCTTGACGGCGAGACACGAACCCTTTCACCAGAGCATATGGTCATTACAAACGGAAAGGAACCGGTCGCCCTTGCCGGAGTCATGGGAGGTGCCTCCTCGGAGGTTCAGGATGACACGACAACGGTTCTGCTTGAAGCAGCTTATTTTCAGCCGGCAAGAGTCCGCAAAGCCTCACGGGAGACCGGCATACGCAGTGAATCAAGCATACGGTTTGAAAAAGGAATTGATTCCGGACGGGTGGAGGAAGCTGCAGAGCGGGCTGCTTCACTGCTGGAGGCCTACGCCGGAGGAGAAGTGCTTGAAGGGACAGTGGAAGTGGATCACCGTCCTGCAGAAAACAAAAAGATTGAAACGAGCACAGATCAGTTGAACGGTCTTCTTGGCATGAATCTTTCACAAGAGGACATTTCGTCGATATTTTGGCGTCTTCGTCTTCCGGCTTCTGTCGAGAACGACAGAATTATGGTGGAAGTTCCGACACGCCGGCCGGATCTGGAACGGGAAGTGGATCTGGCAGAGGAGACAGCGCGGCTGTACGGCTATGATTATATCCCGACGACTCTTCCGTCGGGCGTTACGACCCCCGGCTTTTTAACAGACCGCCAGCGTCGTGAACGTCGTCTGCGCCGCTTTCTGGAAAGCGCAGGACTGAACGAAGCTTTGACGTATACCCTTACGTCCAGAGAACACAGCAGCAGGCTGCAGCTCCATACGCTGCCGGGAAAAGTGGACGTATCGCTGCCTATGAGTGAAGAACGAAGCACGATGCGTACGAGTCTTCTTCCTCAGCTGCTGGATACCGTGCAGTATAACCGCAACCGGCAGCTGAGCGATGCCGCGGTATTTGAACTGGGGTCGATTTTTATCGGAGAATCAGGAGATGCATTGACAAAGCAGCCCCGGGAAAAAAGCGTTCTTGCTGCGGCTGTCACGGGATGGTGGGATACTCATCTTTGGCAGGGAGAAAAGAAAAAAGCAGATTTCTTTGTCGTAAAAGGGGTGCTGGAAGGGTTATTTAACGAACTTGGCGTAGCATCCGCCGTGGAGTTTGTGCGCTCGGAACACGAAGAACTTCATCCCGGCAGAAGTGCCGGTATTTATCTGGACGGGACCTATGCCGGGTTTGCCGGACAGCTTCATCCCGCCGTGGAAAAAGAGTGGGACCTCAAGGAAACGTATGTCTTTCAACTTGATATGGATCTTATTCTTGCTCATGAAGCCGTCCCCGTTTTCTATGAAACGGTGCCGCGTTATCCTGCGGTAACAAGGGATATTGCTCTGGTTGTTGATGACGGGGTGCCGGCCGGAAAAGTGGAACGTGTGATCAAAGAAGCAGGAGGAAATCTTCTGCATGATACGTCCCTCTTTGACGTATATCAGGGAGAAAACCTGAGTGCTGGAAAGAAATCTCTTGCGTTCTCCCTTGTTTACCTCGATCCTGACCGCACACTTACAGATGAAGAAGTCAGCAGGACCCACGATAATGTACTGAAACAGCTCGAAGAAGAAGTGAGCGCGGAACTCAGGAAATAAACGAATAAGGTGATGACTTGGCGAAAAGAGTCTGGGACAAAATCTATATCAGATAAAAAAAGAATGCCGAACGATTAAAAAAATCGTTCGGCATTCTTTATTGCTGAGACAAACCGCTGCGCCAACATGCTCCGCTTTTACTCCAGAGCACAAGGGCGGCATCGGTTCGCAGGGGCTCATCGTGTCTTCTTTGCACCCGGCCGTTTCAGGACCCGTTGGTCGGCATCGAAACCGCACCTGAACGGATCCGGCCGTACGGACGCAGAAAATGCGGGCGTTTGTTAGCTGTGTTCAGGTTGGGGGGACGGACATTCGTTGCAAATGGGTTCTAAGGCACTTTAGGGAGGAAGGGACCCCCTAAAACGTCGTTCGGCATAACGCCTGAGGCACTTTATAGTATCCGGCGCGTCCATAAACGTCAGTATAAATGATTCCGAAGGCACTTTAGAGGGTTTGATACCCCGGAAAACGTCATTATGAACGAATCGAGACTGTTTGCAGTGGAAAAATGAACGGGTCGACGCAGCAAAGAGCCCGCGTCATTGCAGGAAAAGGGAGAGAAATAGAGTCCCGAAGGCACTTCAGGGGGGGAAGGCCCCCCTGAAACGTCGTTCGGCATAACGCCTGAGGCACTTTATAGTATCCGGCGCGTCCATAAACGTCAATATGAATGATTCCGAAGGCACTTTAGAGGGTTTGGTGCCCCCCTAAACATCATTAACCTGTAGAAGTACGTCACGTGAGGGCGCCGCCTTGACCCGCATCCTGCGGGATACCCGTGATTCGTATAGTTCTGAGCAGGAGTCGAAGCATTTTGGCTCCGCTGCTGTACGACTGCTGAACAACGCCGCAGGACATTCGTGTTTTCCTCCGCCTATTTTACTTTTGTCCCAGACTCTTTATTCTTCTATCTGGAGGTCTGTTTTAAGCTCTGTAAACCTTTGTAAAAACCAGTTTCAGCCGGTTTGTTTTTCCGCCTGCCGGAGCGGGTATAATACCAAGGAAAAAACATTTCCATTCAGAAGCGATTCTGTTATTATTATGTGTAGGTATTTTGCTGACGACAGGAGGTTTTACCCGTGGATGACGGGAATGATAAGCAGCGCACGACAGTCACCATATTCGGGCAGCCGTACACGATTGTCGGAGAGGAACCTCCCGAACATGTCATGCAGGTGGCAGAACACCTGGATCAGAAAATGCGTGAATTCAAGGAACACAATCCTTATCTGGATACGACGAGACTCGCTGTGTTGACAGCGCTCAATATAACGGATGATTACATCAAGCTGAAACAGTCGGCAGAGACCGATGGACGAAATGAGAGAGAAGAGGAACGGTAATTCATGCTGAGTCTTTTGATACTCCTGATACTGGTTATCAGTTTTTTTGTTGGGCTTCGGAGAGGTTTTATACTGCAGGCTATACATTTAGTGAGTTTCTTTATCGCACTATTTGTTGCTTTTACGTTTTATCATGAGCTGTCCGAATATTTGAGATTATGGCTCCCCCATCCTGAGATTTCCACCGATGGAGACGGTATTGTCCAGATGATGGTCGCCTCTTTTGATCTGGAGGCCGTCTATTATAACGGCATTGCGTTTATCCTGATCTTTTTTGCGGTGAAAATAATTCTTCAGATTGTTGGGTCCATGCTCGATTTTGTTACGAAACTGCCGGTCCTCCGCATGGTGAACCGGTGGCTCGGGGGCATTCTCTGCTTTGTGGAGACGTATCTGCTTTTATTTGTTTTATTAATGACAGCAGCGCTGATGCCGATAGAGATGGTGCAGCAGGCCATTGATCAATCCACTATGGCTGACATGATGATAAATCATACTCCTTTTCTATCTGACTGGCTGAAAGGCCTTTGGATGGAAGAGGCTTAAGGAAAAACTTCTCTATCATCGAGAAGTTTTTTCGTACGTTGGGAAAGGGAGGAACCCGGGATGAATAAAAAAGAGGTTATCCAGGCGCTGGAAACCATTGCGGTATATATGGAGATAAAAGGAGAAAACACGTTCAAAACGTCGGCCTACCGGAAAGCGGCACAGACGCTTGAGCAGGATGAACGCTCCCTGAGTGAAATACAGACACCCGCTTCCCTGAACAGTATTGGAAAAGGTACCGCTGCGGTGATTGAAGAACTCCGCGATACCAATCAAGCCCAGGTGCTTGAAACACTGAAATCAGAAATTCCTGAAGGTTTGATTCCACTTCTTGATCTTCAGGGGCTGGGCGGGAGAAAAGTTGCGAAATTATATCAGGAGCTGCAGATCACCGATGCCGCTTCGCTGAAGCAGGCTTGTGAGTCCCGCCGGGTCCGGGAACTTTCCGGATTCGGAGCTAAAACAGAAGAGAAAATACTGGCAGCGCTCGAGGACATGGGAAGCCGTCCGGATCGGCTTCCGGTCGCTTTTATGCTTGAAACAGCAAAAATGCTGGAAAAAGAAATAAAAAATCTGGCAGATGTGAAACGCTGGGCCCGGGCCGGAAGTCTGCGGCGGATGGAGGAAACCATTAAAGATCTGGATTATATTCTCTCGGTCTCGGTCGAAAACACGGATCCCATCCGCACGCAGTTGAAAGAACTGCCGTATGTGTCGGAAGTGATTGCTGATGGTCCGTCCAAAGTATCGCTGGAACTGGCCCTGTCCTATCCGGTTCAAATTGATTTTCGTTTAACGGATGACGATGCCTTTGCGACCACCCTGCATCATTTCACAGGTTCCAAAGACCACAATGTTCAGATACGCCAGATTGCAAAGAGCCGGGGTGAACGTGTGAGTGAATACGGGATTGAAAACCTGGAAACCAAAGAGGTGACATCTTTTTCATCTGAGGAAGATTTTTTTCATTATCTGGGTCTTTACTATATTCCTCCGGAGGCAAGAGCGGGGACAGGTGAAACAACAATGTACCAGCAACCGTATGAAACGGTGGAACGAAGCGACATTAAAGGGGATCTTCACATGCACACCACGTGGAGTGACGGAGCTCTGTCGGTGGAAGAGATGGCTGAAGAAGTACGAAGCCGGGGACATGAGTGGATGGCGGTAACGGATCATTCCAAGTTTCTGCAGGTGGCACATGGTCTGGATGAAGAACGTATTCTCCGCCAGATAGAGGAGATCCGGCGTGTAAATGATCAATATGAAGACTTCACTGTACTGGCCGGTATTGAAATGGACATCCGTCCTGATGGGACGCTGGATATTGAAGATGAGGTGCTGTCCCGGCTTGATGTGGTGATTGCCTCGATTCACTCTTCATTTTCCCAAAGCCGCACCGACATTATGAAACGTCTCGATGCTGCACTGGAACATCCCTCGGTCCATATAATCGCTCACCCGACCGGCCGTTTAATCGGACGGAGAGAGGGTTATGATGCAGACGTGCAGACACTGCTGAAAAAGGCGGCAAAGACAGGGACGGCACTGGAACTGAATGCTAATCCCAACCGCCTTGATCTATCCGCGGCGTGGCTGCGCAAAGCTGCGGATACAGGTACCATGATTTCCATTAATACAGATGCGCACACACCGGACATGCTGGATCATATGGAAATAGGAACCGCGTCCGCAAAGAAAGCACTTCTTCAGAAAGAACAAATAGTAAATACAAGAAATATAGAGGAACTGCGCGCTTTTTTACAGGGAAAACAGGAACGCACAAAACGTTGAGTCCTGCCCTGTTACAGCTTGTGTGGAAAGGATGACCGGGCATGAACGAACGCGTACGACGCGTACTGGAATATGACAAGATGAAAGAACAGCTGAAAAATCATGTGGCGTCCACACTGGGACGAAAAAAAGTAGAAGCACTCGAGCCCTTTACCGAACTTGACAAAGCGGAGGAAGAACTAAACCGCACGGAAGAAGGAGCTAAAGTGCTGCGCTTGAGAGGACAGGCTCCGCTTGGGGGAATTACAGACATTCGAGCCCATTTGAAACGAGCCGAGATCGGTGGAACGTTGAATGCCGGTGAACTGCTGGAAACCGCCGATACGATTTACGGCGGACGGCACATAAAGAAGTTTATCGAAACGATGGTGGAAGAAGAGATTGAACTGCCGCTTCTTTCGGAACTGGCCGGGCCGATTGCCCCGCTTTCCGACCTGGAACGTGAGATCAAACAGTCGATTGATGATCACGGAGAAGTGCTGGATGCAGCCACCCCCGCTCTGCGCAGTATCCGCCAGAGAATACGGGGATTGGAAGCGGATATACGCTCCAAGCTGGAGCAGATGACCCGCTCCTCCCAGCAGAAAAAACTGTCGGATGCGATTGTCACCATTCGTAATGACCGCTACGTTGTTCCGGTCAAACAGGAATATCGCTCTTCTTTCGGCGGGATTGTTCACGATCAGTCGTCTTCGGGGGCTACGCTTTTTATAGAGCCCCAGTCTGTCGTCACAATGAACAATCAGCTGAATGAAGCACGCGTGCAGGAACGACAGGAAATCGAAAGAATTCTAAAAGAACTCTCGGAACGGGTGCAGGGAGCTGTGGATCAGCTTCTTGAAAACCTGGATTACCTTGCTGAACTTGACTTTCTTTTTACAAAAGCGTATTACGCGTATCAACTGAAAGCGTCCCGTCCACGTTTGAACGGCAGCCGGCGTCTGCGTTTCAAAGAAGCAAAGCACCCTCTTCTGGACGGAGATGAAGTGGTACCGATTGATGTAGAGCTCGGAACAACATTTTCCTCACTTGTCATCACCGGACCGAACACCGGCGGGAAAACGGTGACGCTGAAAACAGTAGGTCTGCTTACGCTTATGGCACAGTCGGGGTTGTACCTGCCGGTGGAAGAAGAGTCAGAAGCAGCCGTGTTTTCCAATGTGTACGCCGATATTGGGGATGAGCAGTCGATCGAACAGAGTTTGAGTACATTTTCCTCCCATATGACTAATATCGTTGAAATTCTGGACCACGTAGACGAGAAGAGCCTCGTACTGTTCGATGAAATCGGCGCCGGCACCGATCCAACCGAAGGCGCGGCTCTGGCTGTATCGATTCTGGATTACGTGTATGCAAGCGGGGCGAGACTGGTGGCGACGACCCACTTCAGTGAACTGAAAGGATATGCCTACAACCGGGAAGGTGTCATGAACGCGAGTGTCGAATTTGATGTGGAAACCCTGAGTCCAACGTACCGGCTTCTTATCGGTATCCCGGGGCGGAGTAATGCCTTTGCGATATCACGCAGGCTGGGGCTCGGAGAATCCATCATTGAGGCGGCGGAATCGGAAGTCCACGAGGATACCCGCCAGGTGGAAAATATGATTACGTCACTGGAAGAGAAAAAACAGGCGGCGGAAGAGGAACTGGACGAGGCCCGGAAGACGCGTGAGGAAGCAGAGCAGCTGCATCGTGAACTGGAACAGAAGCTTCAGGAAATGGACCGCAAAAAACAGGACGTCATTTCTTCTGCCGAAAATAAAGCACAGAAAGAGCTCGAAAAAGCCCGGGAGCAGGCCGATGATATTATTAAGGACCTTCGGGAGCTTCAAAAAGAGGGACATCAGGTAAAAGAACACGAATTGATTGATGCCAGAAAACGGATGGAACAGGCAGCTCCGGATTTAAGCAAACGGCAGCAGATCAAAAAACAGGCGGACAGCGAGCGGACGTTTCATCCCGGCGATGAAGTGAAAGTACTCAGTTTCAACCAGCAGGGACAGGTCCTTGAGAAAAAAGGGGATAAAGAATACCAGGTACAGCTTGGAATTATGAAAGTGAACGTCAAAGCGGACGATATGGAAAAAGTCAAGCAGGAGCCGGTCCGCCAGCCTTCCCGGCCGGTAACCAACGTCTCCGCAGACAATGCCGTGAAGCCCGAACTTGATCTGCGCGGGGTGCGCTACGAGGATGCCATGCAGAAAGTGGAAAAATATCTCGATGAAGCTGTACTCGCCGGCTATCCGCAGGTTCATATCATACACGGCAAAGGCACCGGCGCTCTCCGTAAAGGCGTCAAAGAACTCCTGAATAAACATCCCAGCGTCGCAGAAACCAGAGACGGCGGAATGAACGAAGGCGGGATCGGCAATACTGTCGCCCGTTTGAAATAATACAGGAGAAGGTTTCATAAGAGAGGCGGACGATATGGAAAATCTGATGCAGAACCCATTTGTAGAGACAGCGGCCAACTTCAGCGTGGCTGTTCTTTCCCTTATCGTTTTTTTGACGGTTTTTGAGACCATCACTTCTTATAAAAACTGGGAAGAAATAAAGAGCGGAAACATGGCGGTGGCTCTTGCAACAGGCGGGAAAATATTCGGCGTGGCGAATATTTTCCGCTTTTCAATCGAACACAATGATGCCATATTGACGATGGTGCTGTGGGGCACGTATGGTTTCGTTCTTCTCGTGTTCAGCTATGTAATGTTTGAATTTTTGACACCAATGTTTAAAGTCGACGAAGAAATCAAGGCAGACAACCGTGCTGTCGGCTTGATTTCATTTATCATTTCCGTCGGAATGTCATTTGTGATCGGTGCCGGTATTCTGTAGGAACATGCCAAGTGCGGGGGAGGAGAACTGCCGTGGAACGTTTAGCAGTAATTTTGATTGCATGCTGTGTTCTTTTTGTGCTGTCGGGAGCGGTTTATCTGCTGTTTTTTTCTTGAATCAGCGCAGCTGCTGTCATAAGATGTTGCTTTAGATATGTTTTTAAACTATCCCGCCCGGGTATTATAATGATAGTTGAGCAGTTTATTCGCAACAGCACATTCCGGGTGCTATAATACCAACAGTATCAAGTTATGAAGACTAAAAGGAGGACCATTATTATGGCAATAGTAAACGTATCCGACCAGGATTTCACAGAACAAACGTCTGAAGGAGTTGTACTCGCAGACTTTTGGGCAGATTGGTGCGGTCCATGTAAAATGATCGCTCCTGTTCTGGAAGAGATTGATTCAGAAATGGGAGATCAAATCAAAATCGCGAAACTCGATGTGGATGAAAACCAGGAAACAGCAGGAAAATTCGGTGTTATGAGTATCCCAACGCTGCTTCTTTTCAAGAACGGCGAAGTTGTGGAACAAATTACCGGATTCCAGCCGAAAGAACAGCTGGAAGAAGTGCTGAACAAACATTTATCCTAAAAACGAACGAAACTGCTGATGTCCGCGTCAGCAGTTTTTTTCGACGGGAGGGTGTTATGATGCCGGTACAACTGAAACGGATTTACGAGAAAACAGACAAACAGGACGGGTACCGTGTACTCGTGGATAAAGTCTGGCCGAGAGGAATTTCCAAAGATAAGGCGGAGCTTGACGACTGGGCAAAAGAAGTGCCCCCGAGTGCGTCTCTTCGGAAATGGTTTAATCACGAGAAAGAAAAATTTGAGGCGTTTGCAGGGTACTATGACGAAGAACTGCAAAACGATGAGAACGCACAGCAGAAGATAAATGAACTTGCAGATAAAGCTGCTTTAAACACTGTCACTCTGCTTTTTGCAGCCAAAGATGAGACCTATAACCATGCGGTGCTTCTAAAGCAGTGGATTGAAGAAAAGAGGTGAAGTCCTTGTCCGCCATCAAGGAAAAACTGGCGGTTCTGCCGGCGCAGCCGGGCTGTTATTTAATGAAAAACAAGCATGGCACCATTATTTACGTCGGCAAAGCGAAAGTGCTGAAAAACCGGGTGAAATCCTATTTCACAGGTTCGCATGACGGCAAAACCCAGCAGCTGGTTGCAAATATCCATGATTTCGAATATATCATCACCTCGTCCAATATAGAGGCGTTGATTCTTGAGATGAACCTCATTAAAAAGCACGAACCGAAGTTTAATGTCCTTTTAAAAGATGATAAATCCTACCCGTATTTGAAAATTACAAACGAAGAGCATCCGCGCCTTATTACGACGCGAAAAGTAAAAAAAGACGGAGGCCGTTATTTCGGTCCGTATCCGAATGCCATCGCTGCAAACGAGACGAAAAAACTGCTGGACCGGCTTTATCCACTGAGAAAATGCCGGACAATGCCGGACCGGGTCTGCCTGTATTATCATATCGGCCAGTGCCTTGCTCCGTGCGAGTTTCATGTACCGCAGGAGAGAAACAAGGAGCTTGTGCAGGATATGGTCCGCTTTTTGAATAACGGGCATCAGGATGTAAAAAAAGATCTTCAGGAAAAAATGTACGAAGCCTCGGAGGAAATGAATTTCGAGCGGGCAAAAGAGCTCCGTGATCAAATCCAGCACATTGACGCCGTGATGGAAAAGCAGAAAATGACAATCAATGATGGGCAGAACCGGGACGTTTTCGCGTATGCCTATGATAAAGGCTGGATGTGTGTGCAGGTCTTCTTTGTGCGGCAGGGGAAACTGATCGAACGTGATGTTTCAACGTTTCCGTTTTATCAGGATCCAGAGGAAGATTTTCTTACATTTCTCGGGCAGTTTTATCTGAAAGAAGATCATATCAAACCACGGGAAATTCTGCTTCCGCAGGAAGTGGACAAAGAAATGGCAGCGCAGCTCGTCGACGTAAAAACCCAGCAGCCTCAGCGCGGTCAAAAACGTGAACTGGTGCGGCTCGCTGCCCGGAATGCCGAACAGGCACTGTCGGAGAAATTCCAGCTGATTGAACGTGATGAAGAGAGAACAGTCCGCGCGGTGGAGGACCTCGGAGAGAAAATGAACATTGATACACCCTACCGTATTGAAGCTTTTGACAACTCCAATATTCAGGGAGCTGATCCGGTATCAGCGATGGTGACATTTCTGAACGGGCGTCCGTACAAAAAGGATTACCGGAAATACAAAGTGAAACAGGTGGAGGGTCCCGATGATTATGCTTCCATGAAGGAAGTCATCCGCCGCCGTTACGTACGGCTGCTGAAAGAAAAAGCGGAACTGCCTGACTTGATTTTGATTGACGGCGGGAAAGGACAGCTGAGTGCGGCGAAAAGTGTACTCGAAGATGAACTCGGACTGCTTGTGCCGGTAGCTGGATTGTCCAAGGATGAAAAGCACAAAACATCGGAGTTGATCATGGGGGACCCGGTGGAAGTGGTGCCTCTCAAACGTAACAGTCACGCATTTCACCTGCTTCAGCGGATTCAGGACGAGGTGCACCGGTTTGCCATTACGTTTCACCGACAGACGCGTAAGAAGAACATGTTCACGTCCATTCTTGATGATGTTCCCGGCGTCGGCGAGAAACGAAAGACCCAGCTTCTCCGCCATTTTGGGTCCGTGAAAAAGATGAAGGAAGCAACCATCGAAGATTTCCGCGGTATCTCCATACCGGATAACGTTTCCCATGAATTAATGAAGCGCCTTCAGGAAAACGAATAAACAAAAGGAAAGACCATCCGCAAAAAAAGTCCATGAATGAAATAAAAACATCCATTCCTCCATGGGTGTTTTTTATTTTATCATATTAGATGATAATGATTTTCAATATCATTTAAGGGAGGGCAGAGGAAAATTTCCATAAGATAAAATAGGGGGAGTAGAAATGAATACAACAATAATCTGGAATCCAAAAGTAATGGTATCAGCACTTATCAGTATTATTTTGGCAGGATGGCTTACCGCGGCGGTACAGGCCTCGGAATCTGAAGGGAATGAAGCAGAAGCAGTGAATAAAACAGCGATCAGCAGTGTCCAGGCTTTAAATCACGGAGGGAGTGTGATTGAGGTAACGTTCACCCGTCAAGTGGAGTCATTCGACCGCTTTGATGTTCAAGTTGTACACGACCTTTCGCGGGAGAGAAAAGGTGTGAAAAGAGTGGATATGAATGAAGACGGGACCGGCGCTGTGCTTCATATGTACCGCTCTGCCGAACTGGAACACCTTCAGGATTATACAATGAAAATACATACGGGGAAAGAGACATTGACGAATCTCGTTCACCGGACGCAATTCATGGATGAAATGAAGATTGAGAACATGGATGCTGAAGACGTAAAAGAACGGCAGGTAACACTGACGTCGGGAGAGGAATCAAAAACACTAACGGTGCCGGACGGGCTGGATCTCATCCATGCCTTTAATAAAGACATGCATGTCAAAATGAACGGCAGTAATGAAATGGTATCGTACGAAATGGTATCCGAAGAAGAGCTGGACCGTGATGATTCCTTTGTTGGTCAATTCAATATGCCGCATCATCTCCTTGTAGAGAAGAAACAGGGGACGACGGTGACGGGAGTGAGTCAGGAGCTGGACCTTGCTTCTTTTCTGATTGTGAAAAACAACGAAAGAATAACGTTGGATGATCTGAAGCAGGGAGACATGCTCTTGTTTAATGAAGAAGAAGGTGTTGCTGAAGTTTACAATCAGACACTAAAAGGTCCACTTGAAAGAATCTTTGAAGAATCCATTGATATGAATGGAAGCAATTATGAGTATGCCGGTTTATTTGTGGAAGCGGATGGAGATACAACGTCCTTTGACTCGGATGTGGCAGAAGACCTGGAAGGCTCGGTTACAATGTATCTGGATCCGGATGATTCGATTCTCGCTGTAACAACAAAATAGCGGCACATGAGGCAGAAGGCGGCCCTTTGCAAAAAGGTCGTCTTTTGTCAATATCAGCTGTGTATTGTATAATTGTAATTGATTATCATTATCAATTAAGAAATGTTAGAAAAAGGGGTTCAAGTATGGGGATGCTGCATCATGTTTTCGATATAACAGACATTCAGGCCGAAAAAATGACGAACGCGTTCTGGTGGGCCGGGACCAGCGGAAAGCCTGGTGACTCGGTTGTTATGTATATAATCGATGGCAGGGGAGAAGTGTCCCGGCAGGAAACCAACGTCGACATGAAAAAAGGGGATGGCATTCAAGCTCTCAACCATCACACCGGTGGATTATACATCATTCCGCAGCCGTATGCCCATATACTATTTGTAACCTTCACTGCAGCCCGGGTGTTCCAAAAAGACGGGACGTGGTGTGTGGAACAGAAAAAGATCCCGGAAGAAGCAGAAGTGGTGGAGAAAATGCTGCATCCACTGGCCGGGTATTATCTAAACAGGCTGCATCAAATGTGGGCGGAAAACCGATCAGATTATTCACAGATTGTTCCTTATTTTCATCATGTGATGGAAGAGATAGAGCAGGCGCAGATATCCGAAGAAAAAAGCGCTGAATGCGGGATAAAAGCAGCCCGGCATTATATTGATCATCATTTTCATAACGATATTCCGGTGCAGAAGCTGCTGTCCTGCTCAACACTGAGCAGTTCCGCGTTCTACAAAGGTTTTAAGTCCTATACAGGAAAAACACCGAGGCAGTATATTATACATAAACGAATGAAAGAGGCCGGCCGACTGCTGCAGTGTACGTCGATGCCGATTTTCAGGGTGGCACAGGAAGTGGGATATGAAGACAGTTACTATTTCAGCCGTCTCTTTAAACAGTACAGCGGTTTCTCTCCGCAGGAATATCAAAAGAGGTGCAGACGCGATGATTCACAGGTATCGTTTGAGAATGAAAGGTGGTAGTCTGGAAATAAGAAACAGTGTAGGAAATCATAAAGAAAGGATGACAGAAGTCTTTGAAACGACAAGCGGTATGCGTACTATTTTTTCTTTTTATTGCCGGGTGCAGCCAGAATCCGGATCAGTCTTTTTCGGAAGTAACGATGAAACAAGCACAAACAGTAACAGAAGATTTCATCAGCCGAATGGGAGAAGAAAACGGAGTATATATGTATTCGGGCGAAAAGAACAACTACCTCTTTCTAAACGGTGTTCACCCTGATGAAAATAATAAAAGTACCATCTTCAGCAGTGTCGTGTCTGAAACAAAGGGAAACAAGCTGAAGATTTATTATGAAACAGAGAATATTACAAATGCTGAAGATAATGAAGAAGCCGGGTTTCAAAGAATCTACCGCCTGCCTTCGAATGATTCTTACTCCACGATTCAAATTATTGAAAATGGCAGAGAGGTACCGATCGACACCATTTATGCTTCTTAAATAAAGAAATGTAAACGGTTTGAAGAGAAGATTTTCATTCCGTTTTTTTTGTTGTTTATTTGTCTTACAAAAAAATTATATAATAAAATTCATTGACTATATTGTTTATTTGTCTTACAATTCAAATTACTAAATAATTAATAAGGCTTTTATAAGCTTTTAGGTTAGAGGGGAGGGTGCAGATTGAGTAAAGATACCGGCCCGATAAAAATGGAATCCGTTAAACGAAAAACACTTGCCAGCCAGGTGATTGAACAGATCATCGGCCTCTTAATGAACGGTCAGTTAAAAGCAGGTGATAAGCTCCCCCCGGAAATGGAACTGATGGATATGATGTATGTAAGCAGACCCGTGTTGAGGGAAGCGCTTAGTTCGCTTGAAACACTGGGTGTCATCCACAGGAAAACAAAAGAAGGAACGTTTTTTTCAAATAAAGTGGGAAGCGAACCTTACCGCATCATGCTGGCTCTATCTGTGGGGGATATTGATACGATTATCGAAACCCGCCTTTCCCAAGAACTTGGTCTCGTCTCTCTGGCAGCTGAAAAAATATCGGAACTGGATCTGAGAAGGCTGAAGGAAACGATTGAAATCATGGAAGCGGCTGAAGGCGATTACTCCGAAACAGATCGGGAGTTTCACCGGATTATTGCATACAGCGCAAGCAATTCCATTACTGAAGGCATTATTGATCCTCTATTGAACATGTACGATAAAACACTGGAAAACATCGCGCTTGTAGACCGGAACAAATCAAAAACACTGCAGCAGCACAAAGATATTTACCAGGCACTCAGAAACCGGGATCCCATTGAAGCACACGCAAGCATGTACCGGCACCTTGATCACGCGAGAAACAGGCTGATCCGACCGATTAAAAAGAAAGAAAATGCAGAGAGTGAGGATGAGTAAAATGACGGAGAAGCGAAAAGCACCGGAAGGGATTTCCGGTTTTCCAGTTACGCCCTTTAATGAAAGCGGAAACATAGACAAGGAAGCTTTGACAAAAAATATTGAATTTCTTTTGGATGAAGGACTGGAATCTATATTTGTAGCCTGCGGCGCGGGAGAATGTACAAATATTGGTATGGAAGAGTTCGAGGAAATGACAGAACTGGCTGTTTCGGTGACCGGGGGAAGGGCTCCTGTTTATACAGGGATAGGCGGTAATATGTCAGAATCATTGAAAAAAACTGAAATTTCCGAAAGGAAGGGGGCCGACGGCTATTTGATTTTACCACCCTACTTGATTCAGGGAGAGCAGGAAGGACTGTATGAGTATTATAAAGCTATCATTACGAGTACGGATCTGAACGCTATTCTTTATCAAAGGGGGAATGCGTTACTGCAGCTTGAAACGTTGAAACGCCTGACAGACTTTCCGCAGGTCGTTGGACTAAAAGACGGTGTCGGGGATATGGAAACCAATATTGAATTCACACAGGAGATTGGAGACAGGCTGGGATGGCTGAACGGCATGCCGATGGCCGAAGTCACAATGCCGGCTTATATCCCGCTTGGATTCAACTGCTATTCTTCAGCGATTTCCAACTATATACCTCATATCTCAAGAAAATTTTATGAGGCGCTTAAGGAGGGTGATGAAGATCAGGTGAAGGAAATCTATGAAGATGTAATACTGCCGATTAACCGGATTCGAAGGAAACGGAAAGGATACGCAGTCGCCTTGATCAAAGCCGGTATGGAGATAGTTGGTCTGCCGGTTTCCAACACGGTTAGACCGCCGGTGACACCAGTAGAAGAAGAACACTATGAAGAGCTCCGCGGGGTGCTGAAAGATGCACTGAAAAAATACCCGCCAAACCGGGAAGCAGCACTTTAAATATAATTGGGAGGGGTATCATGACTGTCAAAACGTTTAACGAATTTTCGAACTACATAAATGGAGGATGGGTTCCTTCGAACACAAAGGAGAGTGTAACAAACAGAAACCCAGCTGATCTGGATGATGTTGTCGGAAGCGTGCAGAAGTCATCGGCCGAAGATCTGGAGAAAGCTGTCGCAGCTGCATCTTCAGCTAAAAGAAACTGGAGAAAACTATCAGGTGCGGAAAGAGGAAATTATCTGTATAAGGCAGCCGATATTATCGAGAGCCGCAAGGAAGATATAGCTGAGTGCATGACCCGGGAAATGGGGAAAACACTTCCTGAAGCAAAGGGAGAAACCATGCGTGGAGCAGCTATCCTGAGGTACTTTGCCGGAGAAGGAATGAGAAAGACAGGGGATGTGATTCCATCAACGGATAAAGATGCGTTGATGTTCACAAATCGGGCTCCACTCGGCGTTGTCGGTGTTATCACACCTTGGAACTTCCCGGTAGCTATTCCGGTATGGAAGACGGCTCCGGCCTTGATTTACGGAAATACAGTAGTGTTAAAGCCAGCCACCGAAGCGGCGGTAACATGCGCCAAAATCTTTGAATGTTTTGAAGAAGCAGGATTTCCTGCTGGTGTTGTAAACATGGTAACCGGATCTGGATCGGTCATCGGCCAGGGTCTTGCCGATCATCCGGAAGTAGGCGGTATAACATTTACCGGATCCAACAGCGTAGGAAAGCAGATCGGCCAGTCCGCTCTTGCCAGAGGCGCCAAGTATCAACTTGAAATGGGCGGCAAAAACCCTGTCATTGTTACCGAAGATGCAGATCTCGATCAGGCAGTGGATGCGACAATCAGTGGCGGACTCCGTTCCACCGGACAGAAATGTACCGCAACAAGCAGAGTAATTGTGCAAAAAGATGTGTACGAGGCCTTTAAAGATAAATTGGTTGCCAAGGTAAAAGAAATAAACACAGGCAACGGCTTGAATGAGGGTGTATGGATGGGCCCGAGCGTAAGCGAAAACCAGCTCAGTACCGTCCTCTCCTATATCGAAACAGGAAAAGAAGAAGGCGGCAAGGTTCTCTGCGGAGGGGAAAAACTGTCCGGTGGAGAATATGACAACGGGTATTTCGTGGCACCGACAGTATTTGACGGCATTGAATCGAACATGACAATTGCTCAGGAAGAAATATTCGGCCCGGTCCTTGCGTTAATGCAGGTAGACACGATAGAAGAAGCAATCGAAACAGCCAACGACGTGGAGTATGGATTGAGTGCCTCCATTTTCACAACCAATGTCCAGAAAATGCTTTCCTTCATCGATGACATGGAAGCAGGTCTTGTCCGAATTAATGCAGAGAGCGCCGGTGTAGAATTACAGGCACCGTTTGGCGGAATGAAGCAGTCCAGTTCCCATTCCCGCGAACAAGGTGAAGCCGCAAAAGAATTCTTCACCGATATAAAAACCGTTCTCGTCAAGTAAGTGGGTAATGTTAGTCTCCCCTTATTCTCTTTTCCACCCAGAAATAGGGGAGACTATTCTTCAAGCATAAATGTAAGCGCTTTTTTGATCGTAAAGGGACACAGGAATTCCAGGGTTGGCATTTATTTTAAAAGGGAGAGGTGTAACAAATGAAAAAAATGGTCTATCTTTTGATGGCGGCTTTGCTGGGGATTATTCTTACAGCCTGCGGTAATTCATCGGGAAGTGAAGAAACAGGAGGAAACGGAGAATCAGGAGGAAGTGAGGAAACCACAGCGGACAGCGGAGGAGGATCAGAGGAAGCCGGTCTTGATCTTTCCAGAATGAGAGTGGTTATCGGCTCTACATCAACCGGTGGGGATACGTATCAAAACGCAGAGGCTGTCAGCAGGTATACAGAAGATATTTTGAACACGAACATGCAGGTTGACGCAGTTGGCGGTGTGCAGGCATTTGATGCCTTGTCCAGTGCACCGAATGACGGGAGAACTGTTATGTTTTTCCATGACATGGCTTATCTTGGTGTGGAATACGGATCGTTTGATCAAAGCCATGAATTAGAGAATTACACCATTGGACCGATGGTAGCGACTAACCCGGGAAATGCTTTCCTTACGAGTGCGGATGCACCATATGATTCGATGGCTGAATCGGCGGAATGGCTTGAGAACAACCCAAATGAAGAGATCACGGTAGCTATTCAAGCCGGCGGTGTCTCCGAAATTGTATTTAATGGATATTATCTGTGGGTGCAGGAAGAGTTTGGACAGGAAGTTTCGGACCGGATTAAAGCTTATGTGACAGGTTCCCAGCAGGATAAAGACCAGGCACTGTGGGACGGCAATGCCGACATCATTCACGGCTCGATTGGAGCGAACAATCAGTACACGAAAGACGGGGTGGAAGACCAGGTCAAAATGAAATTCCTTGGTATCACAGCCGGAGAAAGAGTGGAAGGTTATGATATTCCAACGATGGCAGAGCAGGGAATCACTGTGGATGGCGAGGAGTTTGTGTTTGATAAAGAATTCTTCTTCCTCCTGCCAAAAGAAGTGAATGAAAATGTTGTGACCGCTCTGGACAATGCCGTATCACAGGTTGCAGAAAATGAAGAATATCAAAGTGACCTCAATAACAACGCCTATACTCCGAACTATATGCCGTCGGATGAAGCAGAGGAGTACCTGCTTGATAAGAGGGAAACGATGCGTTCCATTATTGAAAGAGCACCGGATTTGAATAACATCGCAAAATAATGGAGGAAAGCTGGAGCCGGCTGAAATGGGGCGCCGGCTCCGCTGCCTCTTCAAAGGAAGAAGGTGAAAGACATGTCGGATTTCTTCACTATAGAAATGTCTTATAATACCTATCATATTATTTTTCCGAGAATTATTTTGGGGATTCTGATCATTCTTGGACTCATTCTTCTTGCCGCCAACATCAAGAAAGTCGCCGGGAAAGAAGGAAAACGTGTTTCGTTCCAATTTTTCACCGAAAACTACGACAAACTTAAGCTGTACGGCACCATGGTGTTACTGATTCTGTACGCAGCAGTCCTTCCAAGAATCGGCTTTCTGGCAGCGAGTCTCTTGTTTATGTTCGCGATCACCCTGCTCTATATAGGAAATGTCAAACTCAGATCCATCTTCATCTCTTTATCCAACTCACTGGCCACGGTTCTTATCGTATGGTACGTGTTTGGAAATCTATTCAGTATCACACTGCCGTAAGGGGGAGAAAACGATGCCCATGTTTGAAGTACTTACCCCATTATCCGTTTTATTATGTCTTTTCGGTGTATTGATCGGGATTATCATGGGGTCTATTCCAGGAATGACAGCGACAATGGCTATTGCTATTTTTCTTCCCGCTACATACGCGCTGGATATGATTAACTCCATTGGATTGTTAATTGGTTTGTATGTGGGTGGAATCAGCGGCGGGATGGTACCAGCGGTTCTGCTGAACATTCCAGGGACGCCTTCTTCCCTGTGCACCACATTCGATGGCTATCCCATGACACAGAACGGAGAAGGAGAGAAAGCGCTGAAGGTGGGAATTACTGCTTCCATTATAGGTGGATTTGTCAGTTTAACGATTCTCTTTTTCTTTGCACCGGTGCTTGCCTCCTTTGCTATTGATTTCTCCGCGGTGGACAAATTTTTGATTGTTGTGTTCGCGATGACCGTTATTGCTTCTATTTCAAAAGGAAGTCTTATCGGCGGGGTATTCAGCGGAGTCCTCGGAATCTTCATAAGTTTAATTGGAAGATTCCCGGACAACAACCAAATCCGGCTTGTACCGCCTGGGTTTGAGCAGGAGCTGGTGTACGGCTTTTCTCTTCTTCCTGTGCTTATTGGACTGTTTGCGATTGGACAAAATCTTCAGGAGTCCGAAGAAGGACTTGTTGCAGCTTCGCATCAGAAAATCAATCTGGCAAAAGACAAAGCGAAGCAATTTAAATTTCGTATTTTCAAAGGACAGTTCGTTAACACGATTCGTTCGTCTATCATTGGCACTTTTGTTGGTATGCTGCCCGGTGTCGGAGGGAGCGCGGCTTCCATCACCTCGTATTCCCAGGCCAAAAACTTTTCCAAAAATCCCGAGAAACTTGGAAAAGGGGAGCCCGAGGGCATGATTGCCAGTGAGTCCGCGAACAACGGGTTGATCGGAGGTGCTCTGGTTCCGCTTCTTTCCCTTGGAATTCCGGGAGACAGCACGACGGCCATATTGATTGGTGCCTTTTTGCTGCAGGGAATCGAAGTCGGACCGTTATTCATTACGACGAACCCCGACCTTTGGAGCGGTATCGTATTTGCGCTTGTGATCGCCAACATTGCCATGTTTATCTTGATGTTTTTCTCGATCAAGTATTTCGCAAAGATTGTTTATATTCCAAAGCATATTATTTTTCCGATTATCATGCTCATGTGTGTCGTCGGATCCTATGCCATTAACAATGGCGTGATGTTCGATGTATGGACACTCTTGCTCTTTGGTCTGGTCGGTTATATCTTTCCGAAAGTCGGTATTCAGATTGCGCCGTTTTTGATTGGATTCATTCTTGGTACACAGGGCGAGAAGTATTTCATTGACAGTCTGAAAGGAAGCGGCGGCGATTTAACCGTGTTTTTCACTGATGGTCCACTCGCCGTGGGATTGTGGGTCGTAATTATCGTATCCGTTGTCTATGCGGTCATTGATAACCGCAGAACAAAGAAAGCCGAATCAGCTTCGTAAATAGGAGAGGTTAGATATGGGAGCAAACACGAAAACGCAAAGCGAAACACCGACAGTTACACGGCTGCAAGTATACACTGTTGCCGGTTCAGACAGTATGCTTTTGAATTTAAGCGGCGCCCACGGTCCGTACTTCACAAGAAATATTGTTATCCTTACCGATAGCAGCGGCAACACGGGTGTCGGGGAGGTTCCGGGTGGAGAAAACATCCGGCAGACGATAGAAGATGCTGAAGTACTGTTGAACGGACAATCGATAGGCAACTTTAAAAATATCCTGAAAAAAGTGCGCGAAACCTTTTCAGACCGGGATGCCTCCGGCCGTGGATCACAGACTTTTGATTTAAGAACCACCATTCACGCCGTGACAGCACTGGAGGCGGCTCTTCTTGATCTCCTGGGAAAACATTTAGATGTCCCGGCCGCGGCCTTGCTGGGAGACGGTCAGCAGCGGACGGAAGTGGAGACACTGGGTTACCTGTTTTATATCGGAGATCGAAACAAAACAGACCTGCCGTATGAAAGTGATCCAGACGCCGAAGAGGACTGGTTCCGTCTGCGCCATGAAGAAGCATTAACACCGGAAGCTATTGTCCGGCTGGCAGAAGCGGCTTACGAGCGCTATGGTTTCAAAGATTTCAAGTTAAAAGGCGGCGTTTTAAGCGGGGAAGAAGAAATGGAAGCTGTTACAGCACTTTCTCAAGCTTTTCCGGATGCGCGCATCACTCTGGATCCAAATGGGGCATGGTCGCTTGAGGAAGCCATCCGCCTTTGCGAGGGCAAACATGATGTATTAGCTTACGCGGAAGACCCATGCGGAGCAGAACAGGGCTTTTCGTCCCGGGAAGTGATGGCTGAATTCCGAAAAGCTGTCAACATTCCGACAGCAACGAACATGATAGCAACAGACTGGCGCCAGATGGGGCACGCCGTGCAGCTGCACTCTGTCGATATTCCGCTTGCCGATCCTCATTTCTGGACGATGCAGGGGTCGGTTCGTGTCGCACAGATGTGTCACGACTGGGGACTGACATGGGGATCGCATTCCAACAATCACTTTGACATTTCCCTTGCGATGTTCACCCACGTGGCCGCAGCAGCGCCTGGAAACATTACAGCCATTGATACCCACTGGATCTGGCAGGACGGTCAGCGGCTGACGAAAGAGCCGTTTACCATCACAAATGGGAAAATTAATGTTCCGGAGAAGCCGGGACTAGGTATTGAGGTAGACATCGAAAAAGTGGAAGAAGCCCACGAGCTGTATAAAAAAATGAGCCTGGGCGCCAGAGATGACGCCGCAGCGATGCAGTATTTAATTCCGGGCTGGACGTTCGATGCCAAGCAGCCATGCCTGGTGAGATGACAACCAAGAATAAAAGAAGACAGGTAATATAAAACCCGAACGATGACCAGGAGCATCGTCCGGGTTTTTTGTGCCCGAAGGCTGTCTTTAGCGTGAGCGCATGTAGTGTTAATGGATACTATGATTCTGGTGCACGCCATTAGTGGGTGACGGTTATCCGACGGTGACTACTATTTTTTTGTTTCAACAGCTTAATGTCCATGAAACGGGATATCGTGGACACTAACCGCAGGATTCAAAATGATAGTGGACACAGTCGAAGGAGCAATAGACTTCATCTATACTTCGGCCTTCCTTTATTCGAGGCGTAAAGAGGGATTCATCTGCTTTCTGTTATTCTCATAAATGTGAAATATGGTGTGAAATGGTAAGAAAGGCTTTCGGTTTTTGTTTTTTCTAGTAAAATTGTAACCAAACCGTACTGGAAAAGTGGGGGATAAGATGGAGGAGATGAAGGAAAGACTGCATCGAATGAAAGAAGAGCAGCAGAAACTGGCGGAAGAGTTTGAGGCTGTTGTTTCAACATATGAAAACAGTGATGTTCATCAGGATAATGAAACGCTCCGCAGGGAGAATGAAGAGTACCGTGAAGCAGTGGAAGAACTGAAAACACGGTACCAAAACATGAAAAGTGAAAACGAGAACCTGCGGCACGCACTTCAGGAACAGATGCTCGATGAAAAGACGAACATACTGAAAGTGTCCAGAAAAAAACTGCAGACCTATTTCGGCAAGGCGGTGGACAGCACCCGTGATCAATTGAGCCGCTTTGAAGAAGACGCGAAGAAGAATATAGAAACGTTGAAAAAACAGAGAACGCACTCCATTCATCAGGAAACCGAAGCGGTCGACCAGCGGCTGCAGGAGCTTACAGTAGAAGTGGAAGAAGCAGCCCGAAAGGAACGGGAACTGCTTGCCGAACAGGAACAGAAATTCCTGCACTCCATTTCCAAGCGGTACGACGACTTTACAGAGGAAGACATAGGAGAAGAAACATTCGAAAAACGGAAAAAAGAGAATCAGATTGAAATGAAAATCGGTTTGAGCTGGATAAATAAACTGGGCATTCTTTTGATTCTTTTAGGAGTGGCTGCGGCTTTCCGCTATTCTTATACAACATGGTTCAGCGACGAAATCAAAGGCGCTGCATTTGCTGTGCTTGGGCTGTTAATGCTCACAGCCGGTGATGGTTTTTTCCGTAAACAAAAACAGACGTTTGCAGTCGGTTTGACCGGAGGCGGGATTGCTGTGTTGTACGGGTCGGTATTTTTCAGTTACTTTTTGCTGCATATTATCGGCATGACACCGGCTCTCATTCTATCTGTAATCATCACAGCCGGTGCCGTTGTTTTGTCTTTTTATTACCAATCCAAAACCGTTTGTACATTCGGTCTCGTCGGCGGTTACCTGCCGTTTTATTCCTATCTTTCGGCGTACGGCCTCGATGAAACAGCTGTATATGCGGCGATGGTGTACTTTATCATCTTGAATGGAGCGGTCCTTGGCCTGTCATTTCGGAAACAGTGGAGCATTGTTCACCAAATCAGCTTCTGGTTGAATATCCCTTCGTTTTTCATTCTTATTATTTCGTCACCGATGCACGGAGTGAGCTTTGTTTTTGCCATAGCAACGTTTCTGCTGTACCTCGGGCTCACGGCTGCCTATCCGTTCACTTATAAAACGACAGTACGGTACATGGATATGACGCTTGTTGTTATGAATACGTTCATCAGCTGCGCTGTCATGTATGTTCTTTTGCATGCTATGCAGTGGGAAGACGGAGCAGGACTTCTGGCTGCCGCCTATGCAGGGCTGTATTTTGCACTTGGACAGTTTGCAGCACGGCGGATGAACGGTGAAAAACGGGGAATCGTCTTGTTTTACGGGATGTCTCTCTCGTTTGTGGTGCTGGCAGTGCCGTTTCAGTTCGAAATGGAATGGGCTGCGCTCGGATGGTTGGTAGAGGCTGTTGTTATCATGCTTTATGCCAACCGATACGGATTGAACCTGCTTGAAAAGGCTGGATGGGTTGTGTTGGGACTTTCATCAGGAATGTTTGTCCTCGAAGCCGCCCGCTATATCAGTGGAGAAAACCCGCCATTCTTTCACCTGGAATACACAGTAGTGACAGCCGGACTGCTGTTCATTATGTTCTATTACGTAGTAGACCAGAAGAAAACGGCACGAACGATTCTATTTCCGGTATTCAACCGTTTCATCGCTGTCGTGAAGTATGTCACCCTTGTTCATTTCTGGGTGTATGCGGTATATGAAAGTCTGTATTGGTACCAGGAGTTCATACCGGTATCTTTTGACCATTATTGGTTTTACCAGTGGCTTATCGGGGCATTCCTATCTGTCGGTATCGGCTACGGACTGAAGAAAACAACCCTTCTATACGATAAAATAGTTGGATATCTGTGTCTTTTTCTGTACGGAACAGGAGGGTTGGCCGCTTTATTTGTAACAGCGGCGATTCCGGCACTCGGCACAGACCCGGACAGGATTGTGGATTATACGGCGCTTGCGGTATTGATTGTCTGCCAGGCCATGATCTTCACCACCGGACGTGAGCTGCTGCTCTCCTTTATGCGTGCCCGGCACATGAACGTGGAATGGTACCCTGTTGTTACAGGCATTTACTTTTTCATTATTCAGGCGGCCTTTCTCCATGTACAACTGCAGCTTGACGGGGCCGGTTTTGTGATCAGTCTTATTTATCTCATCACAGCGCTTGGTTACATCACGTACGGTTTCATGAGAGGTTTTGTTTACATCCGCCGTATTGGTCTCGCGCTGACGTTATTTGCCACAGGCAAGCTGTTTCTCGCCGATCTTGCTTTTCTGGGTGAAACGAGCCAGATTGCCGCGTATTTCTGTTTCGGCATTGTATTAATCGGTATTTCCTATCTGTATCAAAAAGTATCGAGCCGTCATAATGAAGACTCACAGTAAATAGAAGACTCCATTTATACAACACACAGCTTAAAAAAGGAAGGTGGCTTATCATGTTTCGGGCTATTCTTTTATTATCCCTGGGGGCTGTGGTACTTGCCGCTATTCCCTGGTATGCAGAAGTGTTTCACACCGGAGTTTATTACACAATGCTTGTCCCGCTTATGGGGGTTGCTGGTCTTGGTATTTACTGGAGGGAAGCGCTGGAAAAACGGTTTTATAAGAGATGGAAACGAGAAAGAAAGCAAAAGGCCGGATGGATTATATGGAAAGAAACAATACGATCGGCTGTATTGATGTTTGTCACGATATCGCTCGGCTTTTTTATGGTGGAGGGGCTTCTGCCGACTCAAATTCTCTATATAATGGTCACAAATGTGCCCGCATTGTTTGTTTTTCTCGTTGTGAATACAACCGTTGGACTGGTGAACAGATTCGAAAATGAAAAAAGATATAACCGGCTCGTGGACAAATGGATGGATCAAGGGCGTACTCTGCCAACTTCAGGCGGCCGTGCATGATTCTCTTCATTGTATTTATAAAAGCAAAACAGGGAGCGGATCACCAATGCTGATGGGATTGGCTGTGTTATTTCTTTTAATTCTGATAGTGGTGCTGTGCTGCATCTTTATCGTTCGTTTTGCTATGTTTATTCTAAAAAAGAAACCTTTTCCGAAAAAGCTGGCCGTGATTTGCCTGACTGGTATTGTTACTCTTCTTGTCATCAGCGGATACCAGACTTATTTTTTCACATTTGACCAGGCAAAAGGAAACGTAAATCAAGAACCGGTGGAATCGCCAAACGGCACATACACTGCTGTGAAGTATGATCTCCCTTACGGTGGAGCGGCAGGAGGGGTCAATCTCCGTGTGCAGGTAAGAGAAAACGGCACGAACAAAGATCCAAAAACGGTCTATTTTGCGGATGCAAAAAGCAGGTTCCAACTGGAGTGGGAGGATGACTCAAGGCTGAAGGTGACGAACGAAGCACCGGATTACCCGGATTCCAATCGGAGTGCCGAACTGGATGTAGAAGATGAGGTGTACGATGAAACCGGCCGGACCTGTAGGAGCTGGGTGCTGAAAGATGAGTATGACACCTGCTATCAGCATGAAGGGGCATAAAAATACACAGGCAGGCAGCTGCCCTTCTTTAGGAACCGCCCGCCCCGGTCTAATCCCAGTAAACGTGAAACAGTATACGCTTCCGCTTTTCGGTAATCACCGTTTCTGCGGAGGTATTTTTGAGATGTTCCATCTGCTCTGCAAGAAAGCCGGCTTCGAGGTGACGGTCGAGATGCTTCTCTTCACGGGTCAGGGGCATCTCAAATTCCATTTCTTTTCGTTTTTCCGATGTCAACGTAAGCTCTCCCCAGCCGGCTTCCTGGAAAAACGTCTGAATTTCTTCTGTCGTTTCTTTTCTGTATTCCCGCGCGATGCGTCTGCCTCCCCAGTACAGAATATCTGGTTCTTCGGTGCCAAGCAGCGCCGGGAGCAGGGTCTCCCGTAAAAGGGTGTAGTTAAAGTCATTCATGGTTATCCGTCCTTTCCGCCATTTGTCATTATACCTTTAAAAGCTGGAAATCGCTATAGCTAATACCTTTCAGGCATGATATACTGTAGCCCGAATTCCAGTCGGAGGTAAGTGCAATGAAAAAGGGTTTGGAACGTTTTATGACGCCGTTTCGGATTATTATAACTGTATATATATTATCGATGTTTTTGTTCAGCTTCCTGCTCTGGCTGCCTTTTTCCCACCAGGGTGGAACGGAACTGTCCTATATGGACTCTCTCTTCACATCTGTGTCAGCTGTCAGTGTAACGGGTCTGAGTGTCATTGACGTGTCAGACTCCCTGAGTTACACGGGAGTCGTTTTTCTCGCGCTTGCCATGCAGGTGGGAGGCATCGGCATTATGTCGCTCGGGACATTTGTGTGGATGCTGTTCGGACGAAAAATCAACTTGTCGCAGCGGCTGCTCATCATGGTGGACCAGAACCAGTACCAGTTTTCCGGAATGGTGAAACTGATGCGCGGCATTCTCCTGCTGGCGCTTGCGATTGAGCTGGTCGGCGCTTTAATACTCGGTACGTATTACCTGCAGCATTTTGATACGGCAGCTGAAGCCTATTACCAGGGGTCATTTGCTGCACTCAGTGCTTTCACCAATGCCGGTTTTGATGTAACCGGGCAGTCTTTGATTCCATTTGCAAATGACTATTACGTGCAGTTCATCGTGCTGCTTCTTATCTTTGCCGGGGCCATTGGTTTTCCAGTGCTGATGGAAGTGCGTGAATATTTCATGACCAAAAGCAGCCATTTTAAGTTCAGTCTGTTTACCAAAGTAACAGTAACCACTTATTTTCTTATTTTTGTCATCGGCGCGGCCGGTATATGGGTGCTTGAACGAGGGATGTTTTTTGAAGGAATGGCTTGGCATGAGCAGTTTTTCTATTCCATTTTCAATTCAGCTACTGCCAGAAGTGCCGGTCTGACCACAATGGAGACATCTTCGTTTTCCCTTCCGACGCTGCTTTTCATTTCTCTGCTCATGATTATCGGCGCAAGCCCCTCGAGTGTGGGAGGCGGTATCCGCACGACGACGCTTGCGGTCATGTTCTTGTCTATCCGGAGCTTTGCTCTTGGTAAAAGTGATGTGAAAGTATTCGGCCGTGAAATTCATCCGGAGGATAAGCAGAAGGCGTTTATGGTGCTGTCTTTTTTCATGTTCGGTCTGTTTCTGGCTGTCATGCTGATTACAGCCTTCGAGCAGGGAAATCCGAGAGTGGAACTCATCGATATTATTTTTGAAACAAGTTCCGCCTTTGGAACGACCGGCCTTACGACAGGGGTGACTTCCAGCTTATCAAGGCCGAGCCTGTTTCTTTTAATGCTTCTCATGTTTATTGGAAGAGTCGGCATATTGGTCCTTCTCTTTTCCGTAAAACGAAAAGAAACCAAGTCATCATTCCGGTATCCTACAGAACGTATGATTATCGGCTGAGAAGAAACCCTAAAAAAGCCCGGCGGAACCGGGCTTTTTTAGGGCTCAAAACCGTTATGGAGGTGTATCCGGTTTCTTGACTAGCTGTGATAGGGGGAGTACAATAAATTTGTCGGAAAGATGCATGTGGAGCACGTTTTTGTTGAGTATTCAGACTAATTGGTCCGGACCGCTCAACCCCACTACCACCAGAGAATATCCATGATTCCGGTTGTACATAACAGAGTGTAGCGCAGCGTTTGGCGCATGGAATGCATGATGTTTCTGGAGAAGAAACAGGAGGTTGTTGATCGAAGAAGAAAAAGAAGCAGTTTACGACAAACCATGGATTAAAAATTTTTTAGGAGGAACATTGGCATGGCTGAAAACCGCGATTTTATGAACCGCAGACTTCATTCTCTGCTCGGCGTCGTCCCCATAGGGATTTTTCTGATCCAGCATTTGACGGTGAACTTTTTTGCTACACGCGGCGCTGAAGCGTTTAATGCTGCTGCGCATTTTATGGAAAGTTTACCATACAGGATTTTTCTGGAAATCTTCATCATTTTTCTCCCGATTCTCTTTCATGCAATATACGGTCTGTATATTGTATTCCAGGGTAAAAGCAATACAACCCGGTTCGGCTTCTTCAGAAACTGGATGTTTCTTATACAGAGAATTACCGGGGTATATCTTCTTATCTTCATTGCGTGGCACGTTTGGCAGACACGTGTGCAGGCTTCTTTTGGCGCAGACGTGAACTATGATATGATGGCGGATATACTGAGCAGTCCATTTATGCTTGTATTCTACATTATCGGTGTTCTGTCAGCGACATTTCATTTCTCCAACGGTCTCTGGTCCTTTCTTGTCTCCTGGGGCATCACAGTCACCCCTCGTTCCCAGCGGATCGCGACCTATGCGACAGCGGTTATTTTCGTCGCCCTGTCGGTTGTTGGAATGAGTGCCCTGCTCTCATTTATCAATCCTGATTTAGCGAATATGTAAGGGAGTGTATCATACATGAGTGATGGTAATATTATCGTAGTCGGCGGAGGGCTGGGCGGCCTGATGGCCACCATTAAAGCAGCAGAAGCCGGCAAGCAGGTAGACCTTTTTTCCGTCGTACCCGTCAAAAGATCCCATTCTGTCTGTGCCCAGGGCGGCATTAATGGCGCTGTGGACACAAAAGGTGAAGGGGATTCGCCGTGGGAGCATTTTGATGACACGGTGTACGGTGGTGACTTTCTTGCAAACCAGCCTCCGGTAAAAGCTATGGCAGAAGCAGCTCCGGGAATTATTCATCTGCTGGACCGGATGGGCGTTATGTTCAACAGGACGTCGGAAGGTCTGCTTGATTTCCGTCGTTTCGGCGGCACGCAGCACCATCGTACCGCTTTTGCCGGTGCGACAAGTGGACAGCAGCTGCTGTATGCTCTTGATGAGCAGGTACGGCGGTATGAAGTCGAAGGACTTGTGAATAAATACGAGGGCTGGGAATTTCTCGGAGCCGTTCTGGATGAAGAAGAGCGCTGCCGCGGTATCTCCGCTCAGAATCTGACTACTATGGAAATTGAAACGTTTCGTTCAGACGCTGTCGTTATGGCAACCGGTGGTCCGGGAATTATTTTCGGAAAAACGACCAATTCCATGATTAATACAGGGTTTGCAGCTGCCAGACTGTATGAACAGGGTGTTTACTATGCAAACGGAGAATTTATCCAGATTCACCCGACGGCTATTCCAGGAGATGACAAGCTCCGCCTGATGAGTGAATCAGCGCGCGGGGAAGGCGGCCGTGTCTGGACATACAAAGACGGTAAGCCTTGGTATTTCCTTGAGGAAAAATATCCGGCCTATGGAAACCTTGTTCCGCGGGACATTGCAACCCGTGAGATATTCGATGTCTGTGTGAACCAGAAGCTCGGGGTTAACGGAGAGAATATGGTGTACCTTGATCTATCCCATAAAGATCCAAAAGAACTCGATGTTAAGCTCGGCGGTATTATGGAAATTTACGAGAAATTCATGGGAGATGACCCACGCAAAGTACCGATGAAAATCTTTCCGGCTGTCCACTATTCCATGGGCGGCATGTGGGTGAATTACGATCAAATGACAAATATTCCAGGACTTTTTGCAGCTGGAGAATGTGACTACACCCAGCACGGCGCCAACCGTTTGGGCGCAAATGGTCTTCTTTCCGCCATTTATGGCGGCATGGTTGCCGGACCGAGTGCGGTAGAATACATCAACGGCCTTGATAAATTGGCTGAAGATCTTCCTTCTTCCATCTATGACCATTATAAGAAGGAGAATGAAGAAGAATTTGAAAACATCATGAACATGCGCGGCGAAGAAAATGCGTATGCCCTGCACAGAGAACTCGGTGAATGGATGACAAATTATATGACAGTGGTCCGCGAAAATGACAGACTGCTTGAGACAGATGAAAAAATCCAGGAACTGATGGAGCGTTATAAAAACATCAATATGCCGGATACAGCACGCTGGAGTAACCAGGCAGCGTCGTTCACCCGCCAATTGAAAGGCATGCTGAATCTTGCGCGTGTTATGACACTTGGTGCTTACCACCGCAATGAAAGCCGCGGTGCGCATTACAAACCTGAATTTCCGGAACGTAATGACGAGGACTATCTGAAAACAACAAAAGCGAAGTACAACCCGGATAAGCGCGAGCCGGCATTTGAATATGAAGATGTAGATGTATCCCTGATTAAACCGCGGAAACGGGATTATTCGAAAGGGAAGGAATCTGAGAAACAAGGAGCTGGTAAACAATGAGCGAAGATAAACAGGTTCGTTTTATCATCACCCGTCAGGACAGCCCGGACAATGAACCTTATACAGAAGAATTCAACCTCAGCTACCGTCCGAACATGAATGTCATCTCTGCCTTAATGGAAATCCGCCGTAACCCTGTAAATGCCGAAGGTCAGGAAACATCTCCGGTAGTATGGGATATGAACTGCCTTGAAGAAGTCTGTGGTGCCTGTTCCATGATTATTAACGGTAAACCTCAGCAGTCCTGTACGGCCCTTGTTGATCATTTTGAACAGCCGATCAAGCTGGAGCCGATGCGGACCTTCCCGGTCGTTCGTGACCTTATCGTCGACCGCAGCCAAATGTTCGATTCGCTGAAAAAGGTGAAAGCCTGGATTCCAATTGACGGCACGTATGACCTCGGACCGGGACCCCGCATGGCAGAGAACAAACGGCAGTGGGCGTACGAGCTGTCGAAGTGCATGACCTGCGGAGTCTGCCTGGAAGCCTGCCCGAATGTCAATGATAACTCAGACTTTATGGGACCGGCCCCCGTTTCTCTGGTGCGCCTTTATAATGCACATCCGACTGGTGAAATGAACAAATCGGAACGGCTGGAAGCGCTGATGGGAGAAGGCGGCATTGAAAGCTGCGGCAACTCCCAGAACTGTGTGGAAGTCTGCCCGAAAGGCATCCCGCTCACCACATCCATTGCTGCTCTGAATCGTGACACTTCCCTTCAGGCATTCAAGAGCTTCTTTGGAAGTGACAGAGCCTGATATACGAGGTTATCGAGTTTGGGACAAAAGCACATGATGCGGCAGATAACACGAATGTTCCGGGTCACTAATCAAAAGCTGTATAGCAGCGGAGCCAACATGCTTTGACTCCTGCTCAGAACAGCACG